>CAZKVQ010000029.1:13403-37450 GCA_964556255.1 uncultured Actinomycetes bacterium | reverse complement strand
CCGCGGGGCCGAACTCTGCACCATCTCCTCCATCTCGAAGGGGGTGAACCCCATGCCACGGAAACAGCATGACCCTCGGACCCAGCAGCACCGGTCGCCTCGAACCCCAGCGCGCCACGGGCGCAAGTCGAGCACCAAGGGCTGGAAACTCGGCGCGGTTGTGATCGCCGCGATCGCGGGGATCTCCTCCACCCAGTTGCTGGCCTCCGGCATCAGCCTGTCCGCGAACGGCGCTGTGTCCGCGCCGGCCGTCACAGCTGCCCCCGGCGCACCCGTACCCGACGCGCCCGCCACGACAACGCCCACCCAGCCGGCCACCGACACGACAACCACCGGGGCCACCTCGCCCGAGCCGACCGCCACTGCCACAGCTGCGACAGATGCCCCGGCAGCCTCACCGACCGTCACCGTAACCGATCCCACGTCGACGACAGCGACCCCGACAACCCCACAACCCACAGCGCCGCCGTCGACCCCGGCGCCAGCAGTCGACCTCGGCTGCACCGCTCCGATCCTGCAGCCCCTCCCGACCGTGGACACGGCCCCCTCAACCGAGCCGACCCAGACGTCGCCGGCCAGCCCGGACAACCCACTCAACGATCCGGACCCCCTCCCTGACGCGACTGCCGCCGCCGAGGGCCCCGATGTCCAGGCGAGCCCAGTTGAGACCTCGCCGGCAGCCGACGCGACATCCAACGAGTCGACCACGCCGCCGGTCGCCGAAACGCCCGACCAGCCCACCGCCGATCCCCAGGACACGGCCACACCGCCAACGCCACCGACTCCGACGGTCGCTGAGTCCCCAACCGGGACGCGCGTCGCCACGGCGACCTCGATCTGCCCGACGCCGGACTCCGCGAACGCAACCTCGGTTGGCCCGACCCTGCTGGTAGCTCTCACTTCACCGGTCGGCAACCCCGTGAACCTGACGATCTGGGTGTCATCGTCGACAAGCGGCATCCGCAAGTGGGCGGTCGTCGCGCCCCCCATCGGCAGCACCAGCTTCCGTGTGCCGCTGACCAGGGCCGCCGACGGTACCGCCGCCGGTGGAGACGCCCAGCTTGACCCGGCCGATGTGCAGATCTGGGCGGAGGCTCATCGATGACCGGGGCCCATGCCGGAGTGGTCCACGACTTGGTGGTCCACGGTCACGAGGTGGGCAAGGCCAAGGGCGGTCCAGCGTTGGCTGAGGCCCCTCGGGTCGCCGGGCACGGGAGGGCCCGCGGACTGCTCAGTTGGGTCATTACAGCTCTCATCGCCGTAGCCGCCTTCGTCCTCGTCTCGTGGGCCGGCGTGTCCCTCAACACCGTGTCCACCAGTTCGATGGTGCCCACCTACAAGCCGACCGACATGCTGCTCACACTCGGCCCTAGCGCGATAACCCCCGGAGTGGGCGACGCGATCGTGTTCGAAACCGACTACGTCGGGCAGCACATCCCACCCCACGTCCACCGCATCGTCGCCCAGAACTCCGACGGGACCTGGACCACCAAGGGCGACGCCAATCCTGAGCCGGATGGCTGGCGGGTGAAGCAGTCCGACGTCAAAGGCGTGGTGGTCGCATCCATGCCGTCCCGGGCGTTACGCAATCCGGTACTGATCGGCCTGCTGCTGTTCGGGGTGCTGGCCGTCGGGTTGTGGCCCCGCGACAAGGGACCCAAAGCTTCCGATGGTGAGAACGGTGTGCATCCGGGTGATACCGGCAGCGGGAGTATCGATGCAGCGAAGGGTTCACACCCGGGCCACGCCTTCGGCCGCCCACACCACGCTGGTGCGCACTCGAACGGCCGTCGAAGCGCATCAGTCGTGCCGCCGCCGCACAGCCATCGGGCACCCAACACGTCGGCGTCCGGGCCTGACCACACCCGGACGCCTGCCCCCTAAGCAAACAAACGAAGACCCAGGTGAACCCACCCTCTTACATGGCCCGGGGTGGGTTCACCTGTACCCGTTTCCGTGTGGACGCCAGGGACTGGTTACCCCGAAGTGCGCCTCAGCTGGGGCCGGCCTCGCGCGCCTTTTGAACGTCGTCGAGGGCCGAGCGCAGGGATGCGATCCAGTCCTCTTCGTGTTCACCGACGAGGTGCACGCACCAGGCCAGGGCTTCGGCCCTCGAGCGGGCAACTCCGGCATCCACCAGGGTGTCCAGCACCTGCCGCTCCGGCTGACGCAGTCGCGTCATTGCGGGTACCGCGAGGGTGGTGAAGAGCTCGACGTTGCCGTCCACCTCGACTCCCCAGGCGACCTTGCGCTCGAAGCGGCGCTCGGCCTCGTCCGCTATCTCCATCCGCTGTCCGCGGGTCTCCTCGCGGAATCGCTTGATGCGTCCCTCGGCGGCCGCGGCCGCGTCGACGTCCCCGCCTGCGGTGGGGGCCTCGATCGCACCGATGACCGTGATTTCATCCCGGTCGATGATCACCTTGGGTTCTGCGGTGAACCAGTCGTCGGGCAATCTGCCCACCAACCAGCCGACCACTTCTGCACTGGTCGCCACCGGCGGTTCCGCGGGGCGTCCTCGTCCGCGCGGGCCTCGGCCTCGTCGCGGACCCCATCCATGTCCATGTGGACCCATCATGTCTCTCCTTTGAATTACTTGATTACATCATTACATGTAATGGAAGGGTTCTAGCGCTGGAATCATTCCGCCGCGACTCCGCCCAGGGCGAACGCGAGGGCCGCCGGTCATCGACTGCCGCGGGCCCTCCGTCGATGGATACCTGCAGCCCCGCGACTAGCCTGTCGGTCATGACTGCACGCGTAACGGTGGACCTCGACGAGCATGTTCTGCGCATCGGGATCAACCGACCCGAGAAGCGCAACGCCTTCGACCTCGCCACCATCGACGAGTTCGGGGCCGCCTACCAGCGACTCGCAGACGACGACGAGGCACGCGTCGGCCTCGTATACGCCCACGGCGACCACTTCTCCGCCGGTCTCGACCTGGCTGAGGTCGGCCCTGCTGTGGCCGCCCAGGGACCCGAGGCCCTCGCAGGTGGCCATGACTACGACCCCTTCGGCATCTGGAAACCACAGGTACCCAAGCCGGTGGTGCTGGCGGTCAACGGCATTTCCTTCACCCTGAGCATCGAACTCGCGCTGGCCTCCGACATCGTCGTCGCCGCCGCCGACGTGCGGTTCCGGCAGTTGGAGATCGGCCGCGGGATCATGCCGTTCGGGGGCGGTACGTTCCGCGGTCCGGCACAACTGGGCTGGGGCAACGCCATGCGCTATCTGTTGACCGGGGAGGAGTTCGGCGCCGACTACGCCCTCCACATAGGCCTGGTACAAGAAGTCGTCCCCGCCGGCGCCCAGGTCGATCGGGCAGCAGAGATCGCCCACCTGATCGCAGCCCAGGCGCCGCTGGGCGTCACCCAGACACTGGCGAACGCCCGGATCGCCCGCGACGGCGGCGAGGCCGCCGCGGTGCAACACATCCGCGACACCCTGCCGGCGATCCTTGCCAGCGAGGACGCCGCCGAAGGGGTCTTGAGCTTCATCGAGCGCCGCGACGCCCGGTTCACCGGTCGTTGAATCCAGATGTCTGACCACCCGGCGGCAGCCAGCGCAGGTTCGGCGGCGCAGCAGGCGTCAAGCCACCAGGGTGCTGCCCGGTTCGCCGCCACCCAAGGCGGGAACTACCACGTCGTCGTGGCCGTTTTCTGCGGTCTGCTCATCATCTCCAACATCGGCGCGGTCAAGTTGATCGCGATCGGGCCGATCATCACCGACGGCGGCGCCTTCCTCTTCCCGCTGGTCTACATCGTCGGCGACGTGCTCTCGGAGGTGTACGGCTTCCGGGCCGCCCGCAAGGCGATCCTGCTGGGTTTCGGGCTTGCGATATTGGCAGCGCTGACGTTCTGGCTGGTGCAGGTCGCCCCACCTGCCAAGGGCTGGGAGAACCAGGCCGCTTTCGAAGCGATCTTGGGTTTCGTGCCGCGGATCGTGCTGGCCAGCCTGCTCGGATTCCTCGTCGGCCAACTGCTGAACTCCTATGTCCTGGTTTGGATCAAGGAGCGGACCAGGGAGAAGAAGCTCTGGCTGCGCCTCATCGGGTCGACCGTTGTCGGTGAGTTGGCCGACACCGTCGTCTTCTGCACCGTGGCGTTCTACGGCGTCATCACAGGTGCGGAGTTCCTCAACTACGTCATCACCGGCTACGTGTACAAGACCCTGCTCGAGGTCGTGCTGCTGCCCATTACCTATCGAGTGGTGGCTTTCGTCAAAGCCAGAGAACCGAGTTACGGCCTGCCCGAATCGACGGCCGTCAACGTCGGGGCCTGAGCGCGAACTGAACCGGGCGCATCGAGTAGCTGTGCACCCACGTGCGGCGCCGCAGGTCGAGTGTCAGCCGTAGTAGCGCCCGAGGAAGTCGTCACGGAAGTCGAAGAAGGTCCCGTCCAGGATGCTCGTCCGCATCCGATCCACCAGCCGGACGATGAACCGCTCGTTGTGGATGGTGGTGAGCGTGCTCGCGGCCATCTCCTTGGATCGGAACAGATGGTGCAGGTAGGCCCGGGTGTAGTTGCCACAGGTGTAGCAATCACACTGCGGGTCCAGCGGCTCAAAGGCGCGCCGATGCACCGACGAAGTCACGTTGTAACGGCCAGACTCAGAGAAGACCGCCGCATTCCGGGCGACCCGTGAGGGAGCCACACAGTCGAACGTGTCAGCGCCGTTCTCGACGGCGTTGAACAGGTCGTCCGGCTCGCCGATTCCCAGCAGGTGTCGCGGCTTGTCCTCTGGCAGTTCCTCGTTGACCCAGGCGACTATCCGCCCCAGTTCCGCCTTCGCGAGGGCGCCCCCGATGCCGAACCCGTCGAAATCCAAACCGGCCAGGTCGGCCGCGGCCCGGCGCCGCAGATCCTCGTACTGTGCGCCCTGGACAACCCCGTAGAGGAACTGTCGCGGGGCACCCGGGGTGGCGGACCGCAACTTGCCATGCTCGGACAGGCAACGCCGCGCCCAGACGGCCGTCCGTTCCACGGAGTCCTCCTGGTAGCCGCGGGTGTTGAACAGCGTCGTGCACTCGTCAAACGCGAAGATGATGTCAGCCCCCAAGGCGAACTGGACCTGCATGGAGACCTCCGGGGTGAACCGGTGCCGACTCCCGTCCAGATGCGACTTGAAGGTGACCCCGTCGTCGTCGACGTGCGCAAGCCGCTCCTTCCCGGCAGCGACCACATCGTCGGAGCGCACCCCAGACTCCGCCATCGCCAACACCTTCTTGAAACCGACGCCCAAGGACATCACCTGAAATCCACCGCTGTCGGTGAACGTCGGACCGGACCAATTCATGAAGGCGCCCAACCCACCGGCGGACTCGACGACGTCCACCCCCGGCTGCAGGTAGAGGTGGTAGGCGTTGGCCAGCAGCGCCTGCGCGCCCAGTTCCGTCATCGCCTCCGGCAGCACCGCCTTGACGGTCGCCTTCGTCCCGACCGGGATGAAGGCGGGGGTTGCGATCGTGCCGCGGTCGGTGCGGATCACCCCGGCCCGCGCCAACCCACCGCGACCCCCGGGACCCGGGGAGAGCCGACCTGTGACGGTGAAGTGTGGACCCGCGGGCACGTCAGCCACCATGACCGGGCAACGCCATGGCCGAGGATCGGTGCCGTCGCCATTCGGCCGCCAGCAGAATCCCCAGACCCGCGCCCGCAGCATCGGCAGCGACATCCAGCAGGTCGAATGCGCGCCCTGGAGACGCCAACTGCAGGGTCTCGGTGACGACTGCAAACACCAATGCAAGCCCGAACATGAGCCAGGGTCGGGCTGCGAGGAAGACGATGTCGAGGCTCACGGCAGCACTCCACGCGGCGAACAGCAGTATGTGCGCCAACAGGTCAATGTGGGAGATTCCCACGGACGGCACGGCGCTGCCGGGAATCAACGTCGCGACCAGCACGACCAGAGTGGCGACCGCCGTCCTGGCGAATCCCAGGGCGCCCCGGCTGCGCGCCGGGTGTTCCGATTGCCTCACACTGGGAATCTAGTGCGCCACCTCGAATCGATGAAAGCCGCCATCGGCGTCCGACAGGCCCTGGGTAACCGGTCGGAGGCCGCCGACGAAGGGACCACCTGATGGCCAACCCAGCGGAATCGCTGACATCGACAGCCGTGCTGCATGGCCGTGAGATCGTGTACAGCGATCGCGGGATCGGTTCACCGCCATTCGTCCTGGTTCATGGCATCGGCTCCAGCGGCCAGGCCTGGGACCCGGTGGCCGAGGACCTCGCAGACCGTGGCCACAGGGTGATCTCCGTCGACCTGCCAGGACATGGCCTGTCGTCCAAGGAGCGCGGAGACTACAGCCTGGGGGCCCTCGCCAGCGTGCTGCGCGACCTGCTCGACGAGTTGGGCATCGACAAGTGCGTGCTTGTGGGGCATTCCCTAGGCGGTGGTATCGCACTGCAGTTCGCCTACCAATTCCCCGAGCGACTAGATGCCCTCGGACTGATCTCCTCAGGCGGACTGGGAACCGAGACCTCCAGGGTCCTCAAATGGACTGCGATGCCAGGGTCCGGGCTGGTCATGGCCACCGCCTTCAACAACGTCACGCTGGGCGCAGCCGAAGGCCTCGCGCGACGGTGGGCTCGATGGCGCACCCCGCCAGCCCCACTGCGCGAGACAACGCTGGTTCGGCTGCGCGAGATCGCCGATCCCGAGCACCGCTCGGCGTTCCTGGCGACGCTGCGGGCGGTGGTCGACTCCTCCGGACAGCGCGTTTCAGCGGTAGAGAGGCTGCCGGTGCTCGAACAGACCGACACCCTCATCGTCTGGGGGGAGCACGACCACATCCTGCCGGTGGCGCACGGTCGCACGGCGCACGAGTTGTTGCCCCGCAGCCGGCTGGTGATCTTCGAGCATGCCGGTCATGAACCGCACGTGGACGAGCCAGCGAGGACCGCTGACCTGCTCGCCGAACTCATGGTGCGGTCGGTGGAAGGCACCCCTTAGGGTGGTGCGATGCAGCGCATTACAGCCAACGGGCTGACCTTCGACGTCGACGACTCCGGAGAGCAGGACCGGGAGGCGGTCTTGCTGCTGCACGGGTTTCCGCAGGATCGCACCAGCTGGGACGAGATCGCTGCCAGCCTGCGGGACGCCGGCTATCGGACCATCGCTTTCGATCAACGCGGATACTCTGCCGGAGCGAGGCCGTCGGCGGTCTCCGACTACAAGCAGGGCGAGATCGTTGCCGATGCCCTCGCCCTACTCGACGAGCTCGACGTCGAACGCGCGCACATCGTGGGGCATGACTGGGGCGGTGCCGTCGCCTGGGGGCTCGGTTCGAGCGCACCGGATCGGGTACTCAGCCTGACCGTGTTGTCCACTCCGTACCCGGGCGCGATGAAGGCGGTCGCGCTGAAGAGCACCCAACTGCTGAACTCCTGGTACATGGGGATGTTCCAGATTCCGGTGTTCTCCGAAGCCGTACTCACGACATCGGGCCCATTCTGGAAGGCGGTCATGAAGGGGTTACCGCCGAAGGCCAAGGAGCACTACACCCAGCGGGCACGCCAGCCGGGGGCCATGACGGCGATGCTGCGCTGGTACCGGGCGTTGCCCCTTGACCTCGCCCGTCCGTCTGTGGATTGGCACCGCATCACGGTGCCGACCCTGTACCTGTGGGGGGATCGCGATCCGGCGTTGGGACGAGCGGCCGCCGACGCGACCGCGGACTTCGTCACCGGCGATTACACCTTCGTCGTCCTACCCGGCGTCGGACATTGGATTCCCGAATCGGTCCCGAACCAGGTGTCTGAGGCGCTGCTGGCGCATCTGGAGCGCAACCCGGCCTCCTGACGTCGCCGCGCACTGGTGGGGTCGTGAACTGCCCGACCACGAAAACTGCCTCACGCGGTCGCAGCCTCCGGCCGCCAGCCCAACGGGCCGAGCAGGCGTTCCCAGCGCCGCAGCGCGGCAGGTCCGTGACCGAATACGCCGCAGTGTTCCAGCCCTCGCGTGAAGTAGTCGCCCACAGCACACTGGATCGCCTTCTCCGCCGACTCCCCCGATATGGGCAGCTGGGCGACCATCGGAGCGTGTTTGGCGAGCTCCGGTGGGAGCTCGCCGCCGCGATCCAGCGCCGCGGCGAGTTGCGCGGTCTCCGCCGCCAGGCGACCGGGTCGCACCGCGAGGCCCATCACTTCGATGGATCCGATGTTCTCCCGTTTGACCGGATGGATCTCGGCGTGCGGATGGAAGATGCCGTCGGGGTGCTCTGCGCTGGTGCGATTGTTGCGCAGCACTACATCGAGTTGGTAGCCATCTCCGATGCGGTGTGCAACTGGGGTGGCGGTGTTGTGGGGCGTGTCCCCGGTGAAGGCGCGGACGTCCGACTCGGGTTCGTCGTGATGGCGCCAGACCTGCAGCAGCTCGAACCCCGCATCGCCGACAACCTGCGGGTCGGAACCCGACAGCCGCACAGCCGAAAGTGGCCAGTCCAGCACCTGGGCCCGTAATTCCCCGCGGCGCCAGGATGCCAACGGTCGGGCGTCCTGCATGGGGAACCGGAACCGACCGCCCTGGAAGTGGTCATGGTTCAAGATCGACCCTCCGACGATGGGCAGGTCTGCGTTGGATCCGAGGAAGTAGTTCGGGAACTCTGTGACGAACTCCAGCAGTCTGGTGAAGGTCAACCGGGTGAGTTGCATCGGCACGTGCTGGGCCCGCAGGACGATGCAATGCTGGAAGTAGTACTGATACGGCGAATACTGCAGGAACCACGATTCGTCAGCCAAGGCCAACGGGATCAACCTCAGATTCTGCCGAGCCGGGTGATCGGGCCTGCCTGCGTAGCCCTCGTTCTGGGCGCACAGCAAGCACTCAGGGTACCCGGATTCCGATGCGTTCCGTGCGGCCGCGATGTCCCTTGGGTCCTTCTCCGGTTTGGCCAGATTCACGGTGAGAATCAACTCGCCGTAGTCGGTGGCATGGCGCCACTGCGGATTACGTGCCGTTCGCTCTGCGTGGACGTAGTTGTTGGCCACACACATGTCGAAGAATCCGTCAGTGGCCGCGGCCGGCAAGATGTCGTAGTCATCCCAGAATGTGTCGATGACGACGCTGGGACGCGGGGTCAACGCGCCCATGATGCTCGCGTCCAGCGCATCCCGCTGGTCCGGTGTGTCCTCGATGAGTCCGCGCTGCACGGCGTCATCCAAGATCGGGGCAAGCACCTCATCGGCACTCGACGGACTGCGAGATGCTCCGGGACGTGTGATGGTGCTCGGCGTGACATTCGCCCCCGGCGGTGCGGACAGGCCCAGCAGGTCCAGCAGGACGTTCCGCGCCCAGATCCGGTCCTCGACAGTGATGAGCCCCGTAGCCTCTGCGTAGTCGAGCAATGGTTCCAGACTGGCCGCGGATCTGGTCACAAGTCGACCTCACGCGCGCCGTCATCGCTGGTGACCAGCAGGAAGTCCGCGACCACCCCGGTGACGGATCGGTAACCCGCTCGGGTTCCGCTGACGACTTCGTCCTCCCGACCGGGCTCAGCCAGGATCACAACGCAGCCACCGAAGCCGGCTCCGGTCATCCGGGCACCGATGCAACCGGGCTGCGCCCAGGCGGCCTCCGCCAGCGCATCCAAGGCTGGTCCGGTGACCTCGAAGTCGTCCCGAAGCGACTCATGGGACTGCTTCATCAACGCGCCGAACCTGACCAGGTCACCGGACTTCAACGCCTCCGCCGCTTGCAGAACCCGTGCCTGTTCGGTGACAGTGTGCCGCACCCGCGCCAGCATGTCCGGATCGTCCAGCCGGGCAGCCGCCACGTCGAGCTCAGCCTCGGGGAGGTCGATGACCGAGGCCATCTCCAGCAGGAAGGCGGCGGTCTCGACGCTGCTGCGCCGCTCGTTGTAGGCGGATCCGTCGAGACTGCGTCGTTGCTTGGTGTCCGCGATGATCACGCTGGCCCGGTCATGCGGGAAGGGTACGTATTCCACCGACAACTGGGCGCAATCCATCAGCAGCGCATGACCGGCTCGACCCTTGGCGATCGTCAACTGGTCCATGATCCCGGTCGCCACGCCGATGTAGTTGTTCTCAGCACGCTGCCCCACCAGCGCGAGTTCGGTCGCGCCCAAGCCGAGATCCCCGATGGTGTCGGCGGCAACCGCCACGCCCAGTTCCAGCGAGGAAGACGAGGAGAGTCCACTGCCATCGGGGATGTCTCCGGCCAGCGCGATGTCCAGACCGGTCGACAGTGGCGTCCCGCCCGCCTCGAGTTCGTGGATCACCCCGGCCACATACGCGAACCACCCCATGTCGTCGCGTCGGGAGGTGTCGGCCAGCGACACCTCGATAACCCCATCCTGGGTGTAGTTGGCAGAGATCCCACGTACGACCCCGTCGTGATTGGGACGCACAACGAAGTAGGTTCCACGGTCCAGTGCCATGGGCAACACGGAACCGCCGCTGTAGTCAATGTGGTCACCGATCAGGTTGACCCTGCCTGGAGACTGGAAGGCACGCGCCTCCCCTCCGGAGTCGGCGCCATACACGTCATCGAAGAGCCTTCGTACCGCATCCCTGTCGACCCGATCGACTCCCGCCGCAATCGGCGAAGCATTGTTCTCGGACACGCTCACTCCCTCCTGTCCGCAGCATCGCTGACACCCTCGCCGTCCGAGCTCTGCTCAGCCACCTCATGGCGGGGTGGCGGGCTCGTCGTTCCCGCTGCGCGACCACCAGAAGTTTGGCACGCTATTGACGAACTAGAGGAGCAGTCCATGGGGGCCGCCGAATCCGTCCCGGCAGGAGCAGGCGACATGAGCGACGCAGTGTCCACAACGGAGGTCGATCCGCTCGCGGAGCCGACGGCCCGGGTCAGCAAGAAGTTCATCACCATCCTGGCGCTGGCCAACCTAGGAATCTGGACGGCCTTCTTCGCCCCGATCAACTTCCTGCTGCCGTTGCAGGTCGAGGCGATTGTGGGCTCGGGCACCAAGGAGACCAACCTAGGCCTCGTGTTGGCGATCGGCGCCCTGGTGTCGCTGGTCTCCAGCCCAATATCCGGCGCACTCAGCGACCGCACGTCGTCACGGCTCGGTCGCCGTCGGTCGTGGGTGCTGTGGCCCAGCATCGCCGCCTTCGGGGTGCTGCTGGTACTCGGAAACCTCACCACAATCGGCGGACTGGTCATCGGCTGGGCGCTTGCGCAGTTGACGTTGAACGCCTCGTACGCCGCTGTCACGGCGATGCTGCCGGATCAGGTGCCGGTGGAGCAGCGGGGTACCGTCTCGGCCCTGGTCGGCGCAGGTCAGCCAGTGGGCATCATCCTCGGTGGTGTCATCTCGATCGTGGTTGCCGGCGACAACAACGCGGGAAACGGCCAGAACGTTCGCTACATCGTCGTCGGCGTCATCGTCCTGCTCACGGCCGCACTCTTCGTGTTCGGAATGAAAGACCCGCAACTGGCCAAGGACCGCATTCCGAAGATGCAGTGGGGCGCCTTCTTCAAGGGCTTCTGGATCAGCCCCAAGGAACACCCGGACTTCGCCTGGGTCTGGTTCACCCGGTTCCTGGTCATCCTCGGAACAGCGTTCGTCACCTCGTACCTGCTCTACTTCTCGCGGGACGTGTTGGGGAAGAGTGCCGAGGAGGCGCCGAAGACGGTCACCAGCATCCTCGTCCTTTACGTGCTGGCCCTGCTGGTGTCGGTGCTTGCCGTCGGCCCGCTCTCGGATAGGACCGGCAAGGTCAAACCATTCGTCATCGGAGCCTCCGCCGTGGCCGCGCTCGCCATGGTCATCCTGGCGTTCGCCCACAACGAGTTGATGGCGATCATTGCCGCCGTCATCATGGGTCTCGGCTTCGGGGCGTACACCGCTGTCGATCTGGCGCTGATTTCGAGGGTGCTGCCCAACGCCGAGGATCGCGCCCGCGACCTGGGCGTCATGAACATCGCCAACGCCGGACCCCAGGTGATCGCCCCCTTCGTGGCGGGCTGGATCATCAGCCTGCTCAAAGTCAACGGCTACTCCTTCGCCTACGCAGCCCTGTACTTGACGGCCGGGGCTATCACCCTGGTAGGCGCCGTGCTCGTCACCAAGGTCAGGAGCGTTCCGTGAATCTGTCCGACTTGGGTGAGGACTTCACCTGGGGCGTCGCGACAGCGGCCTACCAGATCGAGGGCTCCCCCGACGCTGACGGCAAGGGCCCCTCCATCTGGGACACCTTCACGCACAAGCGCAATCGCTTCGGTCGCGGCCCGATCAAGGACGGATCGACCGGCGACGTCGCCACCGACTCCTACCGACGGTATCCAGAGGACATCGAGCTCATCGCGGCACTGGGCTTCGACGCGTACAGGTTTTCGATCTCGTGGCCGCGGATCTTCCCGGACGCCAGCGGACGGGTGAACCAGGCCGGTCTGGACCACTACCGGCGGGTGGTCGAATGCTGCCTGGACAATGGCGTGGACCCGTGGATCACTCTCTACCACTGGGATCTTCCGCAAGCCCTGCAGGACAACGGAGGCTGGGCCCACCGGGACATCGTGCAGCGGTACTGCGACTATGCGGCGACGATGGGCGAGGCGCTCGGCGACCTCGTCACCAATTGGATGCTCTTCAACGAACCCCTCAATGTGGTGATCACCGGCCACCTGATCGGCGTCTTCGCCCCTGGCCGAAAGTCGCTCCACGACTACTTCGCCTCGCTTCACCACATCAACCTCGCAACTGGCCTAGGCTCGCGGGCTCTCCGAGCCGCGGCGCCCGACGCCGTCATCGGCACCACCCAGTACCTCACGCCACCAATTGGACAGGGTCCCGGACCGCTGGCCGACCTGGCTGCGCGAAGCGCCGACGCAATCATCAATCGGGCGTTCCTGGAGCCGATCATCGGGTTGGGCTACCCATGGCAGGAGGCGGGGATCCTCAAGGGCGTGCGCGGCTACATCAAACCTGGGGACGACCGCGACATGGTGGCGGACCTGGACTTCCTCGGGGTGCAGTACTACACCCGTCTGCGCGCCCCCTTCGTCCCGATACCGGGACTGTGGACCGTGCCCAAGTTCCCCGGCGGCGGGGAAACACCGACCACGACTTCGCTGGGCTGGGAGATCGATCCCGAGGGGCTGGCGATGGTCCTGGACAAGGTGCACGACTATGGGATCTTTGATCGCATCGTGGTGACCGAGGGTGGGGCCTCATTCAACGACCGCGTCAGGGACGGGCGCGTCCACGACCCGCGCCGCATTGCCTACTACGAGGCACACCTGGCGGAGGTGAGAGCCGCGCAACTGCGCGGGATTCCCGTCGACGGCTATTTCGCGTGGTCACTGCTCGACAACTTCGAGTGGGCCGAGGGGCTGGTCCCCCGGTTCGGTTTGACCTACGTCGACTACGCGACCCAGCAACGCACAATCAAAGACTCCGGCTACTGGTTCGCCGATCAACTCGGCGGTACCGCCACGCCTGCGTGACCCCATCCGGACACGGCAACTCCACACGTCGCTCCAGCGGCTGAGTCAGTCCTCCGGTATGACCTGGAAGGGCCGAACCTCCACGGGTCCCATGCACGCCGCGCTGGCCTTGGTGGCCAGGGCCAGGGCTTCGTCATCATCGGCCGCCTCGACAACCCAGAATCCACCCAACTGGGTGCCCCCGGGCGTTCGCGGCCCGTCGGTCACCTCCGGGATGCCCCCCGCTGTGGACACCACCCTTGCGGCATCGGAGGGCACCAAGCCGCCGGCGAACACCCATTGCCCGGCCGCCTGCAACCCCTGATTGAACTGTCCGACCTGGGCATACATCAGCCCTACGGTCGCGTCGTCGGGAACCGGCTCACCGTCCACGGCATGAACTGCCAGCAAGTACTGGGCCATCAATCCTCCACTGATCGCACATGTCTACAGCAGCGTTGATGTGGGTCCGGCGAGGTACTCACGGACCGACGCGGTCGGCTATTTGGTGACCTTCTCGCGGACCGGCAGGTCGGCGATCTTGCACGGGATGTATGTGTCCTCCGACAGGTGGAAACTCGCGCAGATGCGGTGATAGCCGTCCGCGACGGTCAACGGATAGCCGCGGAGCACATCACCGCGGACCACCAGCACCGGCGACCATCTGCGGCCTGTCATGACCTTGGCGAGGTCTCTCTTCACGCTCGGGTCGCCCAGCGGCAGCAGGTCCAGACCGGCGGCGCGAAGAATGTCGTTGGCTCGGTGCATCTCGATCGGGGCCTTCTTCAGGTCGGCCACCATGTCGGACACGGTCTTGGGGTCGGCTATCAAGCTGAGGTAGTTGGCCGCGGCGGGGTAGTCATGCTGCACCACATCGGGCAACCACAGTTGGGCGCCCACCAATTGGGCAGTGGCCTTGCGTTGGTCGTCGATCTGCTTGGCGAGGGTTTGCGGCGTGGTGCCCTGCTTGGTGTCAGAGTCGGACTTCTTCTTCGTGGCCACGACAGATCACTCCCTTGAACCGTTCCGATGCTTGCTGCTAGCGCACCCTAGCAGTCTCGAAACCTTCATCCACGACTGTCGAGGAACCGATCTCAAGGGTTGTGTCAGTCAATTGATCGCGCCCCGCGTGTGCCCGGATGCGCCGCTGCGCGATGACCGCCACCCCGAGCAGGAACACGCCTGCGAGCAGACCCCCACCTATGAGGCCCCATCGGGGACCGAACGTGGATGCGACCCAACCCAAGATCGGTGCCCCGACGGGAGTGCCACCGAAAAAGGCCAGCGTGTAGAAACCCATCACCCGACCCCGGAATCGGCCGTCGGAACCCATCTGTAGGTAGCTCTGTGCCGACACCGAAAAGGTGAGCAGAGTCAGCCCGCACAGCGGGAGGAAGAACAGGAAGCTCAGGTAGGTCGGCATGAGGCCGGCCGTAGCCGTGACAAGGGCTGCCGCAAGCCCGGCCCCGAGCACGAACCTCAGCCGAGGTGTCGTCCGTCGGGCGGCCAGCAGTGATCCCAGGATCGATCCGATGGAGAGCACCGAGCCCAGTACACCGTAAGCAGCGGCACCGACCCCGAATTCGAGTCGGGCCATCATGACTGTGGTGATCTGGTAGTTGAAGACGAAGGTTCCCGCGAAGAATACGAGGACGAGCACGATCACCAAGTCGCGCCGGGTTCGGAGATAGCCGAGGCCTTGACGCATCGTGGCGCGGCCGGCAAGGGGGCCGGATCGACCCTCCGCGCTCCGTGGCCTGAGCATCACCAACGTTCCCAAGGCGAACACGTAGGACAGGGCATTGATGAGGAAGACCGGTCCGACGCCCACCGCAGCGATGGTGAGTCCTGCGAGGGCGGGACCGATGATGCGCGACAGGTTGAAGGTGGCGCTGTTCAGGCCGACCGCGTTGGAGAGCAATTCGCGCCCGACCAGTTGGCCCAGCAGCGCTTGCCGGGCGGGGTTGTCCAGCGCCGCGGATACCCCCAGGACGAAGGCCAGAACGTACACCAAGCCGACGCTTGCCGATCCGGTCATTACGGCGAGTCCGAGGCTCCCAGCCGCAAGGGTCGCCATGATGCCAGCAATCAGCATCACCACCCGACGCGGAACTCTGTCTGCGAGCACGCCGGCGAACGGGGCGACCACGAGGAATGGCAGGAACTGCAGCGCGGTCACGATGCCGAGGGTCACTGCATTGCCCCCGGACAGGTCCAGCACGAGCCAGTCCTGCGCGACCCGCTGCATCCAGGTACCGACGTTGGTGACTATCTGGCCGGTCAGGAACCAGCGGTAGTTACGTTCCGCGAGCGCGGCGAAAGTGCGACTCATCCGATCACCATCCGGGACATCACCTGGCAGGCCTCGGAGAGCACTCGACGATCGTGCTCATCGAGCTCCTGCACACGCGAGTTGAGCCACGCCCGGCGAGCACTGCGGTGGACGGCGAGAACCTTCCGCCCGCGATCCGTCAGGCCGACGATAACCAACCGGGCGTCGGCGGGGTCTGTTGCGCGCTCGACGTAGCCGGCTTCGTGCAGCCGTGCCACGGTGCGTGTCATGGAGGGCGCCTTGACCCTTTCCCGCTGCGCGAGATCCCCCACTCGCTGGGCCCCGAGCCGGTCAAGCGTCGCCATCGTCGCCAACTGGGTCGGGGTCAGTTCGTCGTTGGGGCTCTCCGCGCGAAGCCGGCGGGCAAGCCGCATCACTGCGACCGCGAGCTCGGAAGCCAACTCATCGCCGACGGTGCGTTGATCTTCCGGGGTGCTGATGACCATGAAATGTCCTTGCCGAGGAGTCCGTGACGACACCGATATCTTTAGTGTGCCTAAGTAACTGTCTCATCGGTTCCAGGGAAGTGTCAAATGCCTGTGTTGGCCCTGCCCGACACAGCGACCTCACGCCCGCAAACACCAGAGAGCCGAATCGTGCTCCCGTCAGGCAAACGCCTTGTAGATGAAGTAGATCGCAACCGCAAACATCGTCACCTGGAACAGCCGGGTAGCTGCGGAGTCGCTGATGCGGTGCAGCAGGGACGCCCCGAGAGGCGCTCCCAGCAATCCCCCGACCGCGAGCAGGACACCCACCCGCCAATTCACATCGTCGCTGGACAGACCGTGGGTGACCACCGCCGAGATGCTCGCGAAGATCACGACCGCCAGGGAGATGCGGGATGCGAGACGAACCGGTGTTGAGAGCAGCAGGACCTGCATCGGCACCATGACCAGACCCCCTCCGACCCCGAATAGGCCGGCCAAAACGCCGGCCCCCGCTCCGGTTCCCACGACCTTCGGGAAGGCGTTTGGGACATCGGGCGGGGCACCGGAGTCGGTGCCGGATCCTGCCGCGGGAGCCGCCTTCTCGGGGATCGCCTCCGTCGCAGAGCTATCTGCCGCCGCCTTGGCAGCTGCACCGGAACGCAACCCGACCAACGGGATGTTGGCCAGGTTGAAGACCGCGAACGCGATGAACAGCGCCTGCTGGGGCAGTTGTTGCGCGAGCCATACCCCCAGTGGTGCCAGGATCACCGCCGGAAGGGCGATCTGTAACACCCGACGCCACGGCAGACCGAACCGCAGGGTGTTCGTGACGGTACCCGAGGTGGAACTGATGAGGATCGCGAAGTTGCTCGTTCCGATCGCCGGCAGGGCAGAGAACCCCATAGCCACCAGCACGGGTACCAGCAACACTCCCCCGCCGACGCCGGTGAGACCTGCGAGCACGCCCGCGGCGAAGCCGGCGAGCACCTCCAGGATGACGCCCACCGCGACCGCGTCCGTCCGCGACTACGGGTTCATGGCGTAGGCGCCGTCGTAGGACAGCACCTCCGCAACGAAATCCTTCTCCTTGACCGCATCCACCTGCGGGGCCGCGATCAGCTTCATCGCCCCCGCCCGCTGCTCGTCTGAAGCGGAAGCCTGGCCGTAGAGCTGCAAGGCGTAGTCGGAGAAGTCCTGCACGAAGACGGCGAAGATACGGTCGAGGTGGTCCTCGGAGATCCCGGACATGTCGCTGACCCCACCGGCGCGGGTCTCACCGCTGTCGATGGCCAGAGCCGCGGCCTCACACACAAGTTGGGCATAGACGACTTGGGTGAACAGTTGTCCCAACGTCTGCAGGTAGTCCAAGTCGCGCGTCTGATCCGCAATGGGCCCCGCTGTGGTCACCAGTTCGGCGAAGTTCATCATCTGGCCGACGAAGATGCCGACATTGGGCAGCCCAGCGAAACGTTCGAACGCGGGGCGCGGATTGTGGAAGCCGATCTTCGACAGCCCTGAAGCGGAGCCCTGACGGAAGAGGTAGGCATCGTCCTCGGCCTCGTCGCGCACCCCGATCACCGGCAGCTCAGGACCGGCCCCCGAGGCCGCCAACAGATACTGGGGCAGGAACTTCAGCACCAGCGCGATGTTGACATGCACCGTGCCCTCCAACTTGGGCAGCGCCCGGATGTGTTGGACGGCCTGCTCGAAGTAGGTGTCGGCCTCGAACCCACGGGCGGCGATCACATCCCACAGCAGATCGATGACCCGCTCGCCTTCGCCGGTCACCTTCATCTTGGTCAGCGGGTTAAACAACAGGAAGCGACGATCGTCCGAATCGGCGCTGCGCAGGTAGTCAGCCGACCGGGCGGCGAACAACTTCATCGCGATGAGCCTGGCGTAGGCATCTGCCAGCATCCGTCGGACGTGGGGGAATTCGGTCACCTTCGTGCCGTACAGAATTCGGTTGTTCGCGTGCGTGATGGCCTCGTAGAACGAGTGCTCGCAGATGCCGATGCTCGCCCAACCCAGGTTGACCTTTCCTACGTTGACCGTGGCGAGCGCAGCGTCCCACGCGGGCTTGCCGGTGTGCAGGATGTCCGCTCGGCTGACCGGGTAGTCGGCCAGAGAGAAGGCGGAGACGTACATCTGGGAAGCGACGACGTTCTTCTCCAGCTGGTATCCCTCGTGTTGGGTGTCGGCCAAGAAGAACACGTACTCGCCCGGCAATTCCGGGTCGTCCTCGGCGAACTTGCCGAACACAGCCACTCGGCCGGCGACATTGCCGTTGCCGATGTAGTACTTCGGGCCGTTGGCCACCCAACCGTCACCGGAACGGCTGAGGATCATGTCGGTGGAGTAGATGTCGGCGCCGTGGGTCTTCTCCGACAGGCCGAACGCGAATACGTCCCCGGCAGCGAGCAACTCGCCCACCAGCTTCTTCGCCTCGGCGTTGTCCGAGGTCCAAACCGGGCCCAGACCGAGCACGCTGACCTGCCACGCATACCAGTGGGCCAATGAGTAGAAGCCCAGGATCTCGTTGAGCTCATTGATCCGATGGGTGTCCCAACGGGCGTCGTCGTCACCTAGAAGCTCGCCAACCTCCGCCGGGGTCGCGAACCGGGCGAAGGTACCCAACTTCGCGTTTCGCTCGAGGAAGTCTGCGTACCAGGCGTAGGAGTGGAACTCCGCCTTCATGGCCGCGTTGCCCTTGGCCTCGAAGAATTCAATCAGTCCGAGGAGGTCGGCCCTGGTCGCCTCATCGAGGTGACTGGGGTCGTATTGGCGGGGGTTGAACAGCAGATTGGCCATGGCGACGCCTACCTTTCTTGGTTCCGACGAGGCTACCTGGGGGCGGCGCAACTGCAACAGCCGCCCACCCGCGGCTGGCGGTTGGGCAGCTGACGCAGTTGATGCTGAACCGGCTCGTTGCCGGGCAACGGGCGCCTCTCAGGCAGCGCCGGAGGCCGCATCCTTTGGGGCTGCCGGCTTTGGCTTCGGCTTCGGCTTGGGCTTTGCCTCCGAGGTTGCCTTGGCGTCATCCGCCTTCGCCTCTGCCTCGGCCTGGTTGACCTCCTCGGTCAGTTCGGTAACCGACTCGGAGAACCTGCTGGCGGCCTCGGAGGCCGTGGTCGAGGTGGCCTCCGCTGCCTTGTCGGAAGCGGTGGACACCTTCGTGGCGGCCTTCTCCGTCGCCTCGGCGACCGTCGAAGTCACGTCGGCCGCTCCCTGGGCCGACTTATCCACCACGGAGGCGGCCTTGTTCGCCGCGGCCTGTGCGTGGCTCCCCGCGCTCGCCGCCGCATCGGCGGTCTTGTCGGCGACCCGGCTGACCGAGTCCGCGGTCTTGTCCGCGACAGTGCTGACAGTGGCCGCCGCCGTATTGGCAGCGGTCCCCACGCCGGTCGCGAACTGATTCGCGCTGGCAGAGAGTTCCTCGGCCATCTGATGGCGTCGATAGGCGGCAAAACCTATGGCGGAGGCGGCGACTGCGGTGAGAGCGAGGATTGTCTTCTTCATACCGACCTGTCTACCGCATCCGCGACGGGAAGGCCAGAACAGGTACGGCCGGGCGGGTCCCGGCTTCGGTGCCGAGCGGCACGATGGCCTGAGGCAGGACCGTCCGGGTGCGCCACGCGACGCTGGAACCGGTCAGCCCTTGAAGCCCGCCGGAATCAACAGCCCACTCGGATCGACCCCATCGCACAGCAGGTCGTGGTCCATCAGCGTGCCGTCCGGGCGCTGTTCGATCCACTGCACGATCGACGGCTCTCGGCCGCCGAACCCCTTCCCCTGGCAGGCCTGTGCGGCCATGTCACGGTCGCCAAGTCCGACGGCGTACCAGATCGGCATCCCCGGGTCGACTCCATCGGTGATCTCCAGCCACAACTTCGGGGCCGAGTACACGCCGACTGGATGCCCTGCCTCGGTGAGTGCCACCGCGGTGGCCTGAATCAACTGGCGATGGCGCTCGGTCGACCCGCGCCAGCTGTTGTCCGTCTCGATGTCCAGCCATACCGGTGTCTGTTTGGGTAGCCACACGGACTGGATGCGCTCCATCGCGTCCTCGGCGATCGCCTGCCCGGCAAGCACTGGGTCGCCGGTGCCGTCATCTTCCATGTTGATGTAGACCGCGTATCCACTCTGCTGTCGCGCCCACCAGGCCTGTTGCTCCAAGCACGGCTGTTCCTTGCCCGGTCGGCCACCGTGGACACCGACGATGGCGAACCCGCCCGGTGTGTCCGGCAGGGCGGTGTCACATTGGGGGAAGGAAACATCGAACCCGATATTCGTGCGTGGCCCCTTGTAGGTCACCACCTCGGGTTGGGGAACATCCAGATTGCGCAGTCGGGCGCCACCACCGATGAGCGACGGCAGAGCCGACACGAAACCGGTACCGAGCAGCAGCACAGCCACCACACCCGCCCCCACCAAGGCCAGCACGACCCACGGCCAGCGGGGGCGGGTAGCCGTGCGGGAGGACATGAGCGCCATTATCCCTTGCGGCATATGACCAACGGCGCAGCGGTGGACCCCGGCGCGTCCCGGCCGCAGGACTACATCTTGGCTGCTGCGCTAGAGACCGCGGGCCCGAGCACGTTGCGGGGTAGACCGACTCGGTCGGCGAGGACGACCGCCGCATCCCCGTACGCCGCGAGGGCCACCAACTGATCCCCCGGGACCTCGTCGGGGAAGTCCGAGGAGTCGACCGTGCCGTACACGCGCCGAATCCACGCTTGGGTCGGTTCGTGGGTGGGATCCTCCGGCCCGTCGAACACACCACGGACCGAGGCGGTGGCGGCATTCGCGATCACCGTGCGGGTCAATTCGTCCGCGCTCTCCTCATCCTGGCCCAGGGTCAAGATGAGCAACCCCACCACGTTGGCAAGACCAGTCACCGCGTTGAGCAGTTGAGAAGGGTCCATCGGCTCTGCGAGGAGGTCGGACAGCGCCTCGTGGAACGGCGCGGTGCTGGCGCTGTCGATGTAGGAACCGAAGGCGGAGCCCACCTCCCTAATCACCTCAGGCGACAGTCTCGGACCGGGTGCGGCAACGACCTCGAATGAACCCACGACTCCCACGCTAGCGCCAGGACATAGCGACGCGCTGAGCCTAGGCTGACGGATGTGGTGGCCACCGTCTATGTCATGTCCCTGGAGCCGGAGAGCGGCAAGACCCTGGTGTCGCTCGGGATTGCGGAGATCGTCTCCACCCAGGTCGAGCGCTTGGGGTACTTCAGGCCGGTTGTCCGCGCCTCCCCTGGACCCGACCCGACGATCGAACTCATGCTGGAGCGCTACAAACTGAGCCAGACGTACCAGGAGTCATTCGGCGTCACTACGGATGAAACCAGGAGCATCGGCTCCAGCGCTGACATCGATGACGTGCTGGCGAAGATCCTGGCCAAGTTCCATGCACTCGCCGACAAATGCGATGCCGTGATCATCGAAGGCACTGACTACGGCGGCGCTAGCGCGGCATTCGAATTCGACATCAATGCCCGGATCGCCACGAATCTGGGCGCTCCCGCGGTGCTCGTCCTCCGAGGTCACGGCCACCGTCCCGACCAGGTGGGAGGCGCCCTAACGGCCGCCCTGACGACCCTTGCCGATCACGACACCTCTGTGGTCGCCGCGATCATCAACCGGGTCGATCCGGGGACTCGCTCCAGGATCGAGTCGAGACTGGGGCACCTGGGGATCCCGGTCTGGCTACTGCCGGAGGAGGAGCGTCTGGATCATCCGACGGTCCGGCAGACCGCCGGATTGCTCGACGCCGAGATTCTCACCGGCGACAGCGACGCTCTGGGGCGGGACGTCGTCAAGGTGAAGGTCGCCGCGATGACCATTCCCAACCTGATGGAGCATCTGGCACCGGACATGCTGCTCATCACCAGTGGGGACCGCGCCGACGTCATCATGGCCGCGCTGGCCTCCCGGGCCGACACCTCCAACCCCGGGGTCGCTGGCCTGCTGCTGACCGGCGGTCTGCGTCCCAGCGAGGCCGTCCTGGACGTCGTGCGCAACGCGGCCGGCCCACAACTGCCACTGCTGCTCACCGAACGGGACACCTATCACGCCGTGTCGAGTGTGGATCTGCTCAAGCCAGCGACGTCCGCTTCGGACAGCCGGCGGATCGCCCTGTCGTTGGGCCTGTTCGAGAGCAACGTCGACACCGAAGCTCTGTCTCAGGCCATGAACGTGGCATCCTCACCGGCCATCACGCCGCTGATGTTCGAGCACCGACTGCTGGCTCGGGCACGCGCTGATAAGCGCCGAATCGTGCTGCCGGAGGGCAACGACGACAGGATCCTGCGCGCCGCCGAGCGCATCCTGCAGCGAGACGTGTGCCACCTCACCATCCTCGATCCCGACGGCACGCTTTCCGAGCGGGCCGGACGCCTCGGGGTGAACTTGGAAGGCGCCGAGATCATCGATCCGCATAGCAGCCCGCTGCGCGCCCTCTACGCCGAGGAACTCGTACGGCTCCGGGCACACAAGGGGATGTCACCGGCGTTGGCCCAGGATGCCCTGAATTCGGTATCCCTGTTCGGCACCATGATGGTCCATCTCGGCGCCGTCGACGGCATGGTCTCCGGAGCCGCCCACACAACGGCGGAGACGATCCGCCCGGCCCTGCAGATCGTGAAGACACTGCCCGGTGTGTCGGTGGTGTCCTCGGTGTTCCTCATGTGCCTGCACGATCGGGTGTTGGTCTATGGGGATTGTGCAGTCAACCCAACCCCCGATGCCTCGCAATTGGCCGACATCGCGATCTCCTCAGCCGGAACGGCCGCTGCCTTCGATGTGGACCCGTTCGTGGCGATGCTGTCCTACTCGACCGGTTCCTCCGGAAGTGGTGGTGATGTCGAGAAGGTGCGAGAGGCCACGCAGCTGGTGCGCGAGCGCGCACCCAATCTCCGGGTCGAGGGTCCGATCCAATACGACGCCGCCGTAGACGCCTCGGTCGCGGCATCCAAACTGCCTGACTCGGAGGTGGCAGGACGTGCCACCGTATTCGTGTTCCCCGACCTCAACACCGGGAACAACACCTACAAAGCCGTTCAGAGGTCTGCCGGGGCGGTGGCTATCGGCCCGGTGCTGCAGGGGCTGCGCAAGCCGGTGAACGACCTGTCACGGGGGTGCACCGTCACCGATATCGTCAACACCGTCGCCATCACCGCCGTGCAGGCGCAATACATGCAGGACTCGGACTAGGAGGACAGGCTTTGGCGACACTCGTGCAGGTCATCAACTCAGGCTCCTCCAGTATCAAGTACCAACTCATGGACCTCGCCGATCCCGAGCACCCGATCGTCTGGGCCAGCGGCCTGGTCGAACGCATCGGCGAGGAGGAGTCGACGCTCACGCATGAGTCCCGCATCGGGTTGGGTCAGGACGCAGATCCCAAGACCACGATTCTCACGACCCCCTTGCCGGACCATGCCGCCGGCTTCGCCGCGATCACGGCGATGTTCGAACGGACCGGACCGGTCTCGCAGGTCGGCGAACTCGCGGCGTTCGGGCACCGCGTCGTGCATGGCGGCGACGCCTTCTCGGCCCCCGCGCTTGTCGACGACGAGGTGCTCGCCGCCATCGAGGAGTGCATCCCGCTGGCTCCGCTTCACAACCCTGCCAATCTCGCGGGCATCAGGGGGGCGATCGCACAACACCCCGACGTGCCGAACGTGGCAGTGTTCGACACCGCCTTCCATCAGACGATGGCACCGCTCGCCTACAACTACGCCATCGACGCCGAGGTCGCCCGCGCGAACCGGATACGGCGATACGGCTTCCACGGCACCTCCCACGCGTTCGTGGCCCGGACCGCGACGGCCTACCTGGGACTGGATCCTGCGACGGCCAAGTTGATCACCC
>CAZKVQ010000029.1:6628-13393 GCA_964556255.1 uncultured Actinomycetes bacterium | reverse complement strand
GTAACGGCGCTAGTGCGTGCGCCATCCGAGGCGGCAAGAGCATCGATACGTCCATGGGAATGACCCCGCTGGAAGGGCTGGTGATGGGCACGCGCAGCGGTGACCTCGACCCGGCAATCCTCGTCCACCTGGTTCGCGAGGCGGGGATGTCGATCGACGAGGTCGACGTCCTGCTCAACAAGGACAGTGGGTTGAAGGGCCTGTGCGGCGACAACGACATGCGGGAGATCCACAAGCGCGTGGAGTCCGGTGACAGCGCCGCCGCCGACGCGCTCGCGGTCTACGTCCACAGGCTGCGGAACTACATTGGCGCCTACCTCGTCGCGCTCGGCGGGGCCGACGCGATCGTCTTCACCGCGGGTGTCGGCCAGCACGACGCCATCACCCGCGCCCGTACCTGCGCCGACATGGGATGGCTCGGTCTCGTGCTGGATCCGGCCGCGAACATCGCCGCACGAGGCGGGGACATCGCCGTCATCTCAGCACCGGATTCCCCCATCACGGTGCTGGTGGTGCCCACGGACGAGGAGTCCGAGATCGCGCGCCAGACCCTCAGCGTGCTGCAGGGCTGACGGCGACCTCGACGGACGTCCGGGGGGGTCCGACTCAGCCGACGTCTGGTCGGACGATCGGGAACAGCAACGTCTCTCGGATGCTCTTGCCCATGAGGAACATCACCAGTCGATCGATGCCCATGCCCTGCCCACCGGTCGGCGGCATGCCGTACTCGAGGGACCGGAGGAAGTCCTCGTCCAATTCCATGGCCTCGGTGTCACCGGCGGCAGCGAGCAGGCTCTGCTGCGTCAGGCGATTGCGCTGGTCGATCGGATCTGTGAGTTCCGTGTAGGCAGTCCCCAACTCCGCGCCGAAGGCAACCAGATCCCAGCGCTCGGCCACCCGCGGCTCCGACGGCTTCTGGCGTGTCAGCGGTGACACATCCGTCGGGAAGTCGGCGTAGAAGGTGGGCATCTGAGTCTTTGCCTCACACAGGTGCTCGTACATCTCCAATGTGATCTGGCCGTCGCTCCAGGAGGGGTCGAACGGGATGTCCGCCTGCCGGCACAACTCCAACAGCCGGGATCTGTCGGTATCCGGTGTCACCTCGGTGCCCAGGGCCGCCGAAATGCCACCGTGCAGGGTCACCACCGGCCAGTCCCCAGAGATGTCGACCTCCTCGTAGCCGCCACCCTCGACAGGGCGGCGGATCACCGGACGTCCGAAGGCCGCCTGAGCCGCCTCGATGATGATCTCCCGGGTAAGAACCCGCATGGTGTCGTAATCGCCGTAGGCGTCGTACATCTCCAGCGAGGTGAACTCCGGATTGTGCGTCGCGTCGGCTCCCTCGTTGCGGAAGTTCCGGTTCATCTCGAACACCTTGGGCGCGCCGCCGACCAGGAGTCGCTTCAGATACAGCTCCGGAGCAATACGCATGTACAACCGCATGTCGTAGGCGTTGATGTGCGTAACGAAGGGCCGGGCATTGGCACCGCCATGGATCGGCTGCAGCATCGGGGTTTCAACTTCGAGGAAGCCACGGCGCCAGAGCGACTCGCGCACTGTCTGCACGACGATGGACCGGAGCCTGAGCATCTCGCGTGATTCGTCGTTCACGATGAGGTCCACGTACCTCTGCCGCACCCGCGCCTCCGGATCGGAGAGACCCTTGTGTTTGTCGGGGAGCGGCACCAGGCACTTGGAGGTCATGACGAATTCACTAGCGAGCACGGACAGTTCCCCGCGCTTGGAGGTGACCACCTCACCGACGACCCCGACCTGGTCGCCCAGGTCGACGAAATGCTTCCAGTTGTTCAGCCCTTGCTCGCCCACCTCAGCCAGGGAGAGCATCACCTGGATGTCGCCGGTGAAGTCGCGCACCTCGCCGAAGGCGATCTTGCCCGAAACCCGGTTCCGCATCACCCGACCGGCGATCTTCACCCGCTCGCCGGTCCTGGTGTCCGGCGCGAGATCCGGATAGCGCGCCCTGATGTCGGCGATGTCCGTGTCCGGGTGGAACTCGGCGATGTAGGGATCCATCCCCGCCGCCACCATCTGCTCGAGCTTCTCGCGGCGGACGCGTTCCTGCTCGGGCAGCCGGTTCAATGGTGACTCGAGAGCCGCTGCAGCTTGGGCTTCGTCGTAGCGGGCCTGCTCGGCCGCGATCAACGCCACCGGCGAGTTCTTGGCCCCCGCCAACAGCGGAGAACCCTCCACGCCGCGCGTTCGCATCATGTTCCTGGGATTCATCTCGGGCATGAATCCCTCCGCGGTCGCGTAGGCGATACCGACGCGCGGAAGGTCCCCAGGGTTGTCGAACAGCAGGTAGCGGGGCACCCACTCCGGGTCGTACTTGGCGTTCGACCGGTAGAGGGATTCCAACTGCCACCAACGGGAGGCGAAGACGAGCCCTGCCCGTGTTGCGCGCAGGATGGGTCCGGCGCCGATCTCGGCCCCTTCCTCGAACACCGTTCGCATGACCGCGAAGTTCAGTGAAGCGCGGTCGACACCGATCTTTGGACCCGCGGCGACCAGGCTCGAGACCATGAACTCGATGACGCCGTTCTCGGAGCCACGAGCACGACGCATGAGGTCCAGCGAGATGCCCCGCGCTCCCCAGGGTGAGAAGGACAGCACCCCTTGCAAGGTGCCCTGCGCATCACGCGCCTCGACCAGGACGCAGCGCCCATCGGCAGGGTCGGCCAACCGACCCAGAGCCATGGAGAATCCGCGCTCACCGGCCGTGTCCCTCGTGGTGTCGGCGAACTCCACAACCTCCCGCATCTCCTCATCCGAGATGTCGGCATGACGGCGGACCGTCGAGGTGTAACCTGAGCGCTCTACTCGGCTCACCGCCTGCCGAACGACCTTGCCGGCACGCCCGTCCAGGTTGAACTCGTGGAAGTTCAGGATCGCCTCGTCCCCGAGCTGCAGGGCTGACAACCCGGCCCGTGCGAAGGCTTCCGCGCCCTCTTTGCTCGCTCCGGCGACACCGGGTGCCCAGGCGAATCGTCGTGCCTCCTCCAGCCAGGTCTCGATGACTGCCGGCCAGGCTTCCGGGTCCCCCAGCGGATCGCCACTGGCGAGGCTCACTCCGTTCAGGACCCGGTAGGTGATGGCTGCCTTGTGCGATGGCGAGAAGATGACCGACTTGTCCCGCCGAGTTGCGAAGTACCCCAGCGAGTCGCGATCCCCATGGTCGCGCAGCAGTGCCCGGACCTCGACTTCCTCCTCGCCCGTGAGCATCACCTCTTTGCGCTGTGGCCGGAACAGCACGTAGGCCGTGGCCAGGAACGTGATGGCTCCCAGCACACCGACGATGAAGTTGATGAACCGTGGTGGGGCGCCAGCGAAAGTCGGGCCGCCGAATCCCATCGCCGAGAAGAATTCCGCCAATCCGAAGGTCAGCCGGGACTCCCGGGGCAACGTGCCCGGCACCACCGTCGTGAGTAGAAAGCCCACGCCCAGGGTGACGCCGGCACCGACCACGAACGTGAACAGCGCCCGCCATCCGTTCCCCTTCTGAACGATGGCGTAGAACTCGCGTCGGGAGTAGATCAGCACGCTCAGCGTGATGATGGAGAAGATCAGACCGGCGACGCCCGCAACGAGGATCGGCCGGAACAGCAGCACCACGCCGGCAAGCAACAGAGTTTGGATTGACTCGACGATCAAGAGGGTGCGGAAGGCGACCCGCTTTCGGCGCCCGAGGCCGCTCGCCACGATGGCCAGCAACGCCGCCCAGGCAATACTCGGGATCGCCGGCACCGCGATGACTTCGATGATGGTGCGAACCGTGTCATCGCGGTTGCGAATCCATGGCAGCAACGCACTGACCAGGCTGTAGGCCGAGACAAAGTAGAGGATCCAGGAGGCAACCCGGGGCACCTTGGCCCGCCAGTCGGTACCAGGGACGTAGCGGCGCTCCTGTTGCGCCCGCCTGGCGTCAGCCTCAGCCGCTCTACGTTCCTCGTCGGCCAGTTCGATCTCGTCAGCCACCTCGCGGTCGGCCTCGACAATCTCTGACACGATGCCTCCCTCGAACGACCACTGACGTCAAGACGCGGACTACACGCCGTGAACCTGCTTCGAATCCTATTCTGAAATCTCCGGGATCCCACGGAAAGCCGCCAGTACCTCTGGATTCGCGAGGGCCGCGACGTTACGGACCTCTCGGCCGTGGACCACGTCAGCCACCGCCAACTCCGCCAGCTTCCCGGAGCGTGTCCGCGGCAGATCCGAGACCGCGACGATGACGGCCGGCACATGTCTGGGACTTGCCTCGGTGCGCACCTTGACCTTCATCGCCCTGAGCAGTTCGTCATCGAGGACTCGGCCCGGGGCCAGCCGAACGAACAGCACGATCCGGGTGTCGTCACCCTGCTGCTGGCCGATCGCCAAGGACTCCAACACCTCGGGCATCGCCTCGACTACCCGATAGATCTCGGCGGTGCCAATCCGGACACCCCCGGAGTTGAGGGTCGCGTCGGAGCGGCCTGAGATGACCAGGCCACCGTGTGACGTCCAATTGGCGAAATCGCCGTGGGTCCACACGCCGGGGTGCGCAGTGAAGTAGGCCGCCTCAAACCTCTCGCCATCCGGATCTCCGAGGAATCCCAACGGGACCGAGGGAAAGGCGTTCCGGCAGACGAGATCCCCCTGTACACCCGGCTGCGCCGCGAGCGATTTCCCGGTTTCGTCGAAGACATCGACGGCCAGCCCCAGCGCGGCGCCTTGGATCTCCCCCGAATACACCGGGCGCGTCGGGTCGCCGAGCACAAAACAGCCGCAGATGTCGGTGCCTCCACTGATACTCGCCAGATGCACGTCACGCTTGACGTCCCGATAGACGTATTCGAAGCAGTCCGTGGACAGCGGCGAGCCGGTGGAGGCGATTGTGCGCAGCGAGCCGAGATCATGGCTGACTATCGGTCGCAGTTCCGCGTTACGGCAGGAGTCGATGTACTTGGCTCCCACGCCGAAGAAAGACACGTCCTCCTCGACAGCCAGATCCCATAGGGCCGCCGGTCCCGGGGAGAACGGCGAGCCGTCGAACAGCACCACGGTCGCTCCGACCGCGAGCGCACCCACGAGCCAGTTCCACATCATCCAGCCGCAGGTCGTGAAGTAGAACACCCGGTCGCCAGGGCGGATATCGCTGTGCAATACGTGCTCGGTCCAGTGCTTGAGCAACAAGCCGAGAGCGCTGTGGACGATGCACTTGGGAAGCCCGGTGGTGCCTGACGAGAACAGGATGAACCCCGGGTCGGTCATCTTCCCTGCCTGGAACGCGAGCGCGGGAACCGAACCTCCCCGAGATCCTCCGGGCCATGACTCCACCCGGACGCCAGCCACGTGGGGCAGCTCCGGCGACTCCGTCAGTTCTCCCACAACCAAGGCGAGTTTGACAGTGGGCAGGTGCTCGAGTACCTGCGTCAGCAGTCCGAGGCGTTCATGGGTCTTGCCGCCGTAGCGATAGCCGTCGGCGACCACCAGCACGGTCGGATCGATCTGGGCGAAGCGATCGGTCACGCCCGCCACCCCGAAATCCGGACTGGTGGAGGAGAAGACCGCCCCGAGGGCATTGGTCGCCAACATCGTGATGACGGTTTCCGGGCAGTTGGGCAGCCAGGCCGCAACCCGACTCCCTGGTCCCACACCGGCAGCGGAGAGTCGCGCCGCCACCTGGGCGACCTGATCGGACAATTGCCGCCAGGTCAACTCTCGCCGGACCCCGGCCTCGTTGCGGTACACAAGGGCGATCTGGGAGGCACCGGGCCTGGTTCCCCCCGCCAGCACGTTCTCCGCGTAGTTGACGCGCGCCGTCGGAAAGAAGGCCGCGTCACGCGCATCTCGCCCGTCGTCGTGCTGGATCGTCGGTCCGTCGCCACGAACCCCCTCAAGTACGGCGCGGTCGAAGACTTCGCTCCAGAACTCTTCCGGGTGGGCTACGGACCAGGCGTGCAGTCCCACCGAATCGTCAAGGCCGGCATGCACCGCTGCGAGGTCGGCTCGGAACTGATCCATGGCGCTGTTCTGCACGCGCAGCGCACTGGGACGCCACAGCGGATCCGACGGCACTATTGGAGTCATCCCCGGAAAGGCTACGCTGCGCCCCTGCTGGGCAGCACCGCGCCGGTGTTGAGGCCGGTGGGTATCCCGCTGGGCAGATCCGTAGGGATGTCCGACGGGATGTCGCTAGGCAGCGAGGTTCCTGTGTCTCCCTTGACCGCCGCAGGCAAGGCGTCCGTAGCCTGTTCCAACCTCGCAGCGTCATCGAGCAGCGTCGAATTCTGATCGGGGGTGACCTTCTTCGCGGCCACGATCTGCTTACCGATGGTGGCACCGCTCGACACCGCCCGGTCGAAGGACTGCAGGTACGTCTGGTACGTCTTGGGGGCCTTACCTGCGTTGACATCCGCGAGGCACTGCTGGGAGAACTCCTTCTTCGTAGGTTCGACGGTCTTCTGCAGGTCGCTGAAGTACTGAGCGTTCTGGCTGGCGTTGACGTTCTTCGCCAGTTCCTGGAGTTTCACCGAGATCTCGGTCGTCTGATCCTGGTCGGTCAAGGTGGCGGCCAGGCTCTCGCAGGCGGCCGACGTGCCGCCAGCGCTGCCGGTCGCGGTTGGGTTGGGACTCTGCGTTGGGTTGACCTCCGTGCCTCCGGAATCGCGGAGGAAGAAGTACCAGATCAGCCCGGCGAGAACGACGACTCCCAGCACTGCGAGCAGAATGATCAGTGGGAGTCTGCTGCGCTTGTGTTCCTCACCG
>CAZKVQ010000029.1:0-6618 GCA_964556255.1 uncultured Actinomycetes bacterium | reverse complement strand
AGGTCTTCAACGGCGACATCGGCTGGATCAGCAACCTGGACCCGGAGCAGGGCATCCTCACCGTCGACGTCGATGTCCTCGGTCTGGGGGTACTGCCCGTAGGGATCTTGCGCGTAGGGGTCCTGCCCGTACTGGTCCTGACCGTAGGGGTCCTGGTAACCGTAGGCTCCCGGCGGCTGGCCGAACCCGGACTGATCGCCGAAACCCGCGGCCTGCTCCCCGTACGAACCCGGCGGTTGACCGAATCCCGGCTGATCCGCCTGCCCGACGGGCGGTTGCCCCTGATCGCCGAAGCCAGTTGCAGCCCCGGCGGCGGCGCCGAGTCCAAACGCGGCCGCACCCGGCCCGACCGGCGAATAGCCCGTCGAGCCGGCCGGCGCCTGACCCGGAACCGCATACGCGGCCGGCTGTCCGTAGCCGGCCGGGGCACCGGGGTAACCGCCGGGCTGGGGCTGCTGCTCTCCGGCGGGCCCGATAGGGGCCTGCGGGGCGCCCGCACTGGGATCCCCGTAACCCTGACTCGCAGGCGTTCCGAGGTAGCCACCCTGACCTTGGGGGCTGGCCCCGAATGCCCCCTGCGGAGTGGCTGGGAATCCGGGAGCAGGTGGTGGCGCGGACGGCTGTCCGAACTGCGACTGATCCTGCGCAGGTTGCGGCTGCCCGAACTGCGGTTGCTCGGGCTGCGGAGGGACCGCGAACTGCGGCTGCTCCTGCGCCGGTTGCGGCTGCCCGAACTCAGGCGAGCCACCCCCAAACTCAGGCACGGCACCCTCGCCGACACCGGTGGGCGGGGTCTGCCCCGCTGCGGTTGGAGCATCGGGTCCGACGGGCTCGGCGAAGCCGGGGACCTCTGACTCTTCCGGAGCAAACGCCCCGCTGGCAGGTGCCGCCGGGGTCTCCATGCTTTCGTTGGCCTGGGCATACGAGCCGGGCACACCTTCGGCGGAGGGATAGCCGAACTGCTCCGCCGCACCCGGGGTCGGCTCGGGTCCGGGCACTCCGGCGGTGGTCGATCCGGGCTCTGCGACCTCCCACGCCGCATCGGGCGCTACCTCCTCGCTGGAGGTGTCCTCCGACATCGGGGTCGGCGTCGGACCGAAGCCTGGGAAGTCCTGTCGACCGGCCGCTGCCCCCATAGCCGCCCCTGCCGCCGACGTCGCCGCAGCGTCGCCCAGAAGTTCGCCTGATAGGGGCGTGCCATCGTCCTGGCGCGCGTCCGTCTCGGGGACGCTGCCCGCGCCGACCTCAGCACCGAAGGCGGCGGATGCGCCAGCATCCGAAAGGTCGCTGCCCTCAGTCGCACTAGCCGCGCCGGCTGCGCTAGCTGCCTCCAGCGGATACGCCTGGGTGTGGCCCGTCCAGGCTTCACCGTCCCACCAGCGAAGGTAGGAACCGTCGTGCGGGTCCGCGTACCAACCCGCGACCGGCGTCGGCTCCTCATCCATGGAGGGATCCTCCCCTTCTGTCGCGCTCGAAACCGCGATGCCCAGCGACGGTGTCAGGACTTCCGGCGATAGTGCCCTATCACCGCATCATTGCCCATCAGGCTATCCAACCGGGGCCGCACGCGTGGGCGCGGCGCGCGATCATCATCCCACGACGAGCACAAAGTCGAACCGCCGATCATCGCCCCAGCAGGGCTCCGCTCGGCGGTTCGACGTACTCCTATGCAGGCGCTGCGACTCAGGCGGGATTCCCGCCCACCTGAACGCCTTCCAGTTCCTCCATGTTCTCCAGTTCGACGCCCTTGGTCTCCTTCACGAACTTCAGGACGTAGAAGAAGGACACCAAGGCACCCACCGTGAACAGGCCGTAGGCGAGGCCCAGGGAGACCTTGACCAGCCCGGGGAAGCTCTCCGAGACGATGAAGTTGGCGATCCAGTTGGCCATGACGCCGATGGACATCGCGGCGGCGCGGATCTTGTTGGGGAACATCTCGCCCAACAGCACCCAGACGATCGGTCCCCAGGTGGCGGCGAAGAATGCCACGTAGGTGTTGAGCATGATGACCGCGATCCAGCCACCAGAGCTGGAAAGGATCGGCGTGTTCAGTTCCGAGACCGCATTGCATCCTGCCTCGTTGCCCGCGTCGATGATGGCTTGCGTGCACTGGGGGGCGGACACGAAGACATAGGTGAGGACACCCAACGTCACGAACATGCCCGCAGAACCGACCAGCAGAAGCAACTTCCGGCCGACCCGGTCGATCAGCGCGATCGCCACGAAGGTGAAGATCACGTTCACCGCCGAGATGATCGTCGAGGTCAGGAACGCCTTGCTCTCGTCGAATCCGACGGCACCCCAGATCAAGTTGGAGTAGTAGAACACCGCGTTGATACCCACGAACTGCTGCAGTACGGCCAGGATGATGCCAACCCAGACGATCGGCAGCAGACCCAGTCTTGGGCCCTTGATGTCGGCCATGCTCGGCTTGTGGTCGCCCTTGAGCGACTCCTCGATCGCGACCACCTTGTCGTCGACGTTCTCGACGTAGATGCTCGCCAACACCTTCTTGGCATCCTCCGAGCGTCCCTCGGCCACCAGGTACCGCGGCGACTCGGGAAGCGTCAGCGACAACACCCAATAGATGACTGCGGGCACCACCATGCAGAGGAACATCCACTGCCAGGCGGCGAGTCCTAGGGCGAGTTCGTTGTTGGCCTCCACCGGGGGAACTGTGGGGTTGAGCAGAGGCTTCTCAACCTCGTTGGGTGTGAGGTTGATGATGACCTGGTTCACCAACTGGGTGGCGAAGATGCCCACCACGATGGCGAGCTGGAACAGCGAAGACAGCCGACCGCGGAGGTGGGCGGGGGCGACCTCGGAGATGTACATCGGCGACACCACCGCAGCGAGGCCGATCGCGAAGCCACCGACGATCCGCCAGAACATGAAGTCCCAGGTGGCGAATGGGAAGGCCTGTCCGACGCCGGCGATGAGGAACAGGATGGCGGCGACGACCATCACCTTCTTGCGGCCGAACCTGTCACAGAAGCGACCACCGAAGAAGGCGCCGATCGCGGACCCGAGCAGCGCGATGGCAACCACGAAGCCCTGCATGCCGGCGTTGGAGATCTGGAACTCGTAGAACACCGCCTTATTGGCGCCGTTGATGACCGAACTGTCGTACCCGAACAGGAAGCCGCCGAGCGCGGCGATCACGGCAATGCCGATGATCTTTCCGGTGTGAACCGGCTCCTTCTCAACCGGACCGGCGTCACCGGCCGCTACTGGACCCTGCATGGGACTGCCTCCTTTGACTGCGGCGCGCCCATCGCGTACCGACCGTGGGTGCGCCTGCGGCGCTGCAACAGCCGGACAGTATCGCAGCGGGAGGTCCCGAGTCGCGGGAAATGAACAATGCGTTAAGGCGGTGTTTCCACTGCCCTCACCGGGAGGCGTCACCATCCGCGCGGGGCGATGGGGCAGGATGCCCCCATGGACTTCACGATTCCCGAAGAACTGCAGGCCCTTCGAGCCGCCTTCGGCGACTTCCTCGACCGCGAGGTGCGCCCGCTGGAGGAGGAACTGAACCAGGAGTTCTGGTCCTACTCCCCGGACTTGGCCGTCATCACCGAAGCGGCCAGCACCGTGCAACGTCGCTCAGCCGAGCAGGGCTTCTATGCCGCTCACATGCCCGAGGAGGTCGGCGGCCAGGGGCTGAGCACCCTGGGGATGACCCTGCTCGTCGAGGACGCCGCGCGCAGCGGACTCCGCCTGGGCATGCTCGCGGTCGCTCCGCCTAACCCGAGCGGCCCCTCCAGCCTGCTGTTGGCGCTGCCGCAGGAGATCCGTGACCGCTACGTTCCCCCTCTCGTCGCCGCCGAGAGCTCCATGTGCTTCGCCCTCACCGAACCCGAGGCCGGCTCCGACGCTCAGGCGATCCGGACCACGGCGGTCAAGGACGGCGACGGCTGGCGGATCAACGGACACAAGCACTACATCACCAACGGCGACAAGGCCGACATCGCCATCGTGTTCGCCGTGACGGACGCCGAGAAGCGGGCGGCGGGCGGTATCACTGCTTTCCTGGTGCCCAGCGACCAGTTCCGACGTGGACCCGTCCAGTGGAACATCTCCGACAGTCACCCGAGCGAGCTGTTCTTCGAGGACTCGTGGGTCCCCGACGACCACGTCATCGGCGAGGTCGGCATGGGCTTCCTGCAGGCGATGGCCTTCTTGAACGCCGGCCGCGCCTTCATCGGGGCGCAGGCCCTCGGCCTAGCGGAGTTCGCCGTGGACGCCACCGTCGAGCATGTGAACTCACGCACCGCCTTCGGTCGACCGCTGTCGAAGTTCCAGGCGGTGTCTTTTCCGCTGGCCCAGAGCAAGGCTGAGATCGAGGCCATGCGTTGGCTCGTCTACCACCTCGCGTGGAGCGTCGACGAGGGCAACAGCCCGATGCTGGACGCCTCCATCGTCAAGTACTACGCCACGGAGAAGGCGTACGAGGTGGCAGATCGAGCGCTGCAGGCGTTCGGCGGTATGGGGCTACTCAAGGAGGGCCCGATCGAGCGGGTGCTGAGGCATCTGAGGATGCTGCGGGTCGTCGAGGGAGCCTCCGGCATCCAGCAACTCGTGATCACACGCACAATGGGCATGTGACGTAGGGCGATTCGCCCGCTCCGGGGCTAGGGTTAGTGGGTCAGCACCCTCCCAGAGACTCCAGGGGTTGTTTCAGTGACGACCGAGCATAAGCAGGAAGCCTCCCTCGGGCCCAATGAATGGCTCGTCGACGAGATCTACGAGCAGTACCTCCGCGATCGCGACTCTGTCGACCCCGCCTGGTGGGACTTCTTCGCCGACTATCGACCCAACCACCACAGTTCCGCGGCGCAGGCCGCGGCAGCGGCCGCCAGCGGCGCCGCCTTGGTGCCCGCCCCCGCGGCCACCCCGCAGTCGGTTAGCCCCCGTAACCCGACCCAGGGTGTTGAGCGCAAACTGCGCGGGGCGGCGGCCCGAGTCGTGGCCAACATGGAGTCGAGCCTCACGGTGCCGACGGCGACCTCCGTTCGATCGGTGCCGGCCAAACTGCTCGTGGACAACCGCATCGTCATCAACAACGCACTCGCCCGCGGCCGGGGCGGCAAGGTCAGCTTCACCCACCTGATCGGCTTCGCGGTCGTCAAGGCGCTGGGCTACATGCCCGTCATGAACTCGGCGTTCGTCGAGGAGGACGGCAAACCCGCACAGGTCGTCTACGACACCGTCAACCTCGGCCTCGCCATCGACCTGCCCAAGCCCGACGGCAGCCGCCAACTACTCGTGCCCAGCATCAAGAACGCCGACACAATGGATTTCGCGCAGTTCTGGGCCACCTACGAGGACCTCGTGCGCCGGGCGCGCGCCGGCGATTTGGACGTCGCCGACTTCGCCGGAACCACCATCAGCCTCACCAACCCGGGAACCCTCGGCACCCAGCATTCGGTTCCCCGCCTGATGGCGGGTCAGGGCGCCATCGTCGGCGTGGGAGCGATGGAGTATCCAGCGGAGTGGCAGGGGGCCGCGCCGGACACCATCGCCCGGTCCGGAATCTCGAAGATCCTGACGCTGACCTCGACGTACGACCACCGCATCATCCAGGGGGCCCAGAGCGGCGAGTTCCTGCGCCGGATCCATCAGTTGCTCCTCGGCGAAGAGGACTTCTACCGAGAGATCTTCTCCTCGCTGCGGATCCCGTACGAACCGATCCGCTGGGCCCAGGACATTTCGCTGAGCCACGACAGCGAGATCTCCAAGACGGCGCGAGTTCAGGAACTGATCCACGCCTACCGGGTTCGCGGGCACCTCATGGCCGACATCGACCCGCTCGAGTACAAGCAGCGTGGCCACCCCGACCTTGACGTCACCAGTCACGGTCTGACTCTGTGGGATCTCGATCGCGAGTTCGCCACCGGCGGTTTCGGCGGCAAGCCGTTCATGAGGCTGCGCGACATCCTCAAGATCCTTCGGGACTCGTACTGTCGCACTATCGGCGTGGAGTACATGCACATCCAGGATCCGGCCCAGCGCAAGTGGATCCAGAGCCGGATGGAGGTCCCGCACAGCCGGCCGAGTCGCGCCGAGCAGCTGGACATCCTGCGACGCCTGAACTCCGCCGAGGCGTTCGAGACCTTCCTGCAGACCAAGTACGTGGGCCAGAAGCGGTTCAGCCTCGAGGGCGGGGAGTCGACCATCGCGGTGCTCGACACGATCCTCGATGCCGCGGCCCGCGAGAAGATGAACGAAGTCTGCATCGGCATGCCCCACCGTGGCCGACTCAATGTGCTGGCCAACATCGCCGGCAAGAGTTACGGCCACATCTTCATGGAGTTCGAGGGCGCCGAACACGAGGACAGCGTGCAGGGGTCGGGTGACGTCAAGTACCACCTCGGCACGGACGGCCAGTACACCTCTGAGGCGGGCGACACGACCGAGGTCTACTTGGCGGCGAACCCCTCGCACCTGGAGGCCGTGAACCCGGTACTCGAGGGCATCGTGCGTGCCAAGCAGGATGTGCTCAACCGTGGGCAGGAATACCCGATCCTGCCCCTGCTGATGCACGGAGATGCCGCATTCGCAGGTCAGGGCATCGTAGCCGGGACCCTCAACCTGTCGCAGATGCGCGGCTACCGCACC
>CAZKVQ010000028.1:29680-38541 GCA_964556255.1 uncultured Actinomycetes bacterium | reverse complement strand
CGCTGGTGCCGTTACCGCGGCGGCCGCCGGGCCGGCGCACAGGCCGACCGCGGCGATACCGGCAGCGGCGGCCAGGCCGATGCGCGAGAGGCGAGCAGAGGTGCGGGGTGAACCGGAAGTGGGGGTGCTGGACATGTGAAGTGCTCCGTTCGAAGTCTGTTCGGCTGGGACCGTCCCGGCCTGGCACTGTTATGCCCGGACACTGTCCGACTTAAACATCGGGCTCGATTTTCTTTGCCAACCCGCGGTAGGGAAGTATCGGGAGCGAGGAGGACATCATGAGTGACTCGTTCATCCTGCACGGAGTCCCGATCCGGATCCGCCACGATTCACCGCCCGTAGCGGCGGTCGCGGTCCACGACGGCGTGGTCGCCGCCACCGGCCCCCTCGCCGCCGTCCGGGCTGAAGTTCCCGCTGGCACCGAAGAGGTTTCGCTGGACCGGGGTGCGGTGATGCCCGCCTTCATCGATGCCCACCAGCACGCCTTCCTGGTGGCGGTGGATCCCTACACCGACGTGCTCTACCGACGCGGGAATGACATCGCCGGGCTGCTCGCCGAACTCACGACCCTCATCGCCACCGCCCCGGCAGACCCTGACACACCCTGGCTGCGCTTCCACGGCTACCAGCCGCTGACGCTGGCCGAGCACCGCAGCCCGACCGCCGCTGAACTCGACAGTGTCTGCCCCGACCGTCCGCTGCACGTCATCAGCCGCACCTACCACGAGTCGGCGGTGAACTCCGCTGGTCTGGCGGCACTGGGGATCACCGCCGCCACCCCCGATCCCCCTGGCGGTCGAATCGTGAAGGATCGACGCGGTCGCCCCACCGGCGTGCTGTTGGGGGCGGCGAGTTTCGAGGCCCAGACCGCGTCCCGAGCGCCGGATCCGACCGGGCGCTGGCGGGCGCGGCTGGCCGCCTACGGCCGACGCCTGACCGCGCTGGGCATCTCCCGGATCGGGGACGCGGCCGTACCGGCGGATCTGGCCGCCGACGTGGTCGCCGTCCTCGGGCAGGCCGGCGTCGGGGTCACCCCGCTGCTGACCGGTGCCCGAATCGACGAGCCCGGAATCGTCCCAGGCGGCACCGCGAAGGTGTTGGCCGACGGTGGCGAATACTGCCACCTGTGCATGACGTCCAAGCAGGTGCGCACTGTGATGAAGACCTCCACCCGCGCCGGTTTCGGTCCCGAGCGAGGGTTGGCGCGGGCGATGGGGCGCCGTGCCGGCTTCCCGCGCCGCGAACCCGACGGCATGTGGCACACCGGGATTCGCTTCCCGGAGGAGAACGCCCTCCCCCAGATCCTGCGCATCGCCGCGGAAAGCGATTCCGCCCTCGCGGTACATGCCATCGGCAACGGCGCAGTGGCCTCGGTGCTGCGAGCCCTGGCCGCCGACTCCGGTTTGGCTGAGGACGTATCGGTGCGGGTCGAACACGCTATGGCGATCGACATCGCCCTGATCGGATCGCTGGCCGCCAACCGCCTGCCCGTCGTGGCACAACCTGGATTCCTCACAGCATTCGGCCACGAACTGAACCTCACACCGGTCCCGAAACCCTTGCAGCTCATGCCGTTCCGGACCATGCTCGACGCAGGCATCCCGCTCACGTTCAGTTCCGACTTCCCCGCTGCCGAGCTCAACCCGTGGACTGGGGTGGCCGCGGCCGCTGCGCGGCTGGATTCCCACGGCTCCGCGATCGATCCCGAGCAGGCGCTGACGGTCGCGGAAGCGCTGACCGCATACACAGCGACCGCGGCGGACACGTTGCGGCTGGCGGACGCCGGGACGCTGGAACCCGGCAACCGCGCCGACCTCATCTGGTGCGATGCCGACCCGCATACGACCGCCGTCGCGGACCTGCCCGGCATCACGGTGCTGAGCACCTGGATCGACGGGCGTCGCGTGTTCAGCGCCGTGTGAGGGGCGAATCGGACCTCACCCGTAGTTCGCGTCGAAGACGACGACCTGATTCCTCCCCTGTCGCTTGGCCCGGTAGAGGGCCTGGTCGGCGTCGCGGATCAGGCGATGTGACTCCGCCTCACCATCGGAAACGACCAGCCCGACACTCACCGTGACCGCAAGCGTGCGGTCGTCGAAGGTGATCGGCTGGGCGACAGCTTCCCGGATCGCCTCAGCTACGGCGAGCGCCGACACCAGGTCTGGGGCATCAGCGAGCAACACCACGAACTCGTCCCCGCCGAGACGCGCAACCACGCTGCCGGCGCCCACCACGGACCTGATTCGCTGCGCGGCGCTCTTCAAAACGGCATCGCCCGCGGCATGGCCACGGCCATCGTTGATCTTCTTGAAATTGTCCAGGTCGCAGTAGAGCAGGGCGATCTCAGCGTTGCTGCCATGTGCGCGGTCGAGGTGTTCGGCCACCCTCCGGTCGAGTTCCTCCCGGTTGATCAGACCCGTCAGAGCGTCGTGACTGGCTCGGTGCTCCAGGGCTGACCGTGTCTCACGCGCCTCCGTGATGTCCTGGAACTGGGAGACATAGAACACCGGCATCCCATGCTCGTCGCGCACCAGGGCAAGCGAGTGCTGTACCCAGATCTCGCGGCCATCCGAGGCAACCAATCGGGCCTCGTGGGAGTTGAATTCCCAGTCGCCTGCCAGGAGTTGGTCACGCGCCTCTCGATCGGCCTCGGCATCCTCCGGGTGAAGCAACTCCGCCTCGTTGTGCTGGGTCAGCCAGGACTCCTCGCGGCCGACCAGGTCCCGCAGCACTTGGTTGGCCTGCAGGATCGGGCCATGCAACCCGACGACCGCCATCTCGTGCGGGGCACCAGCCATCGCCAATCGGAACGTCTGCTCACTGCGGGCCAGCGCCTGCCGGTCCCGCACCTGCTGATCGATGTCCCGAAGGGTCGTGATCCGGCCCGTCAGCACTCCCCCCTCGTCGATGATCGGGCTGCTGACCGCGGACATCCAGCGGTAGGTGCGATCAACATGTTTGGCCCGGAACTCCCATGTGACCGGCTCCCTGCCCTGCTCGACGTCGGCCACCATGGACCGGTAGGTCGGCAGATCCTCGAAGTGAACCAACTCCGCTGACTTCTTCCCGAGCAGGGCATCGGGATTCCAGCCCAGCAACCGCTTCACCGCCGGCGAGACCCATTCGATGGTGCCGCTCGGCGATGCCAGATAGACAGCGTCAGTGGCATTCTCGGCAAGCATTCGGTAGCGGTCCTCGGCAGCCACCAGGGCCGTGCGCGCAGCGACGTCCTCGGTGACATCCCGCACAATGGAGAACAGCAGCATGCGCCCCGGCTCGTCGGTCGGCGATGAATGCACCTCGACCTGTCGGATCGAACCGTCGGCCAGCCGGTGTGGGAACACGAACGCATTGCGTTCCCCTGCAAAGGCTTCTTGCCAGCGCTGAGCCACCTCCGACGTCGGCAGAACGTTGATGTCCGAGATCACCATGCTGGTGAGTTCCTCGTGCGTGTAGCCGTAGAAACGGACGGCCGATCGATTGGCGTCGACAATGGCTCCGTCGGACGGGTCGATCAGCAGCATCATCGCGTCATGGGAAGCGAACATCGAAGCGAACCGCCGACGCGAGGCCTCCGCCTCGTGGCGTGCCAGAACTTCCTCGTGGACATCACGGACGCCGACCACCGTCCCGGTGGCCGTCCCGTCGCTGCTGAGGATGGGCCGGGACTGGATGGACATCCAGCGGTAGGCACCCGTGACGGTTCGACCGCGCAGCTCCACCGCGTTGACCGGAGTGCTGGTGCCGATGTTCTCCATCACCTCGGCTCGCCACTGCTCCAATCGGGCCAGGTCATCCGGATGCGTCAGATCCGCGGTCCGGGTGCCCATCAGCTCGTCGGGAGTCCAGCCCAGCACGGTCTCCACCGACGGCGAGATCCACACCAGCGTGCTGTCGGCGTCCAACTGGTAGACGACATCAGTCGAGTTCTCGGCGAGCAGGCGATAACGCATCGCGACCTCGCGGGCCTCGGTGACGTCACTGAAGGACGTCACAACCTGCTCACCCTCGGCGGTCTCGATCAGGGAACTGTTGATCACGATCCACGTCAGGGAGCCATCCGGCTTGTGAACACCCATCAAGACATCGCGCTGAGGCTCACCGGTAGCCAGCGTCATCATCGCCGGATGCGTCTCACCGGGAAACGGTGAGCCGTCCTCGTGGACCGTCCGCCACATGGGATGCGTCGAGGTTCGCCCTGCCATCTCGTCGGGGGTCAGTCCAAGAATCCGCTGGGCAGCCGCATTCGAATCCAAAATGACCCCACGGGCATCCTGCACAACGATCCCGTCATGCAGCGACTCCAGGATCGCCCGCAACCACGCTTCCGCGTCACCACCTGAGACCCGTGGCCCAGGTCGGCCGCCTTCGTGCCGCTCGGCCATGCTCACGACTCCCAGTCAGCAACCCGGCGGCCGGCCATCAGCCCCGGGCCCCCGGACCGAAGAAGTGCGGCACCAACGCGGCCGCGGCAGCTGCCGCCGTCGGCGCAGGAGCTGGGGCGGCCGTCTCACTCGGGGCCGGAGTCGCGGGGGCGGTTGCCGCAGGCGCCGGTGCGGCCAGTGCCTGCGCCTTCTTGATCGCCTCGGCGAGCCGCTTCTGCGCCTCGCCATACGCAGCGAAGTCGCCGTTGCGCAGCGCGGCCTCGCCGTCGGCGAAGGCCTTCTCCACCTCGGCGAGGGCCTGCTCGAGCTCCGTGCTCGGAGCCGCCGGCGTCGTCGGCGTGCCGGGAGTGGTCGGAGCCGTCGGCGTGGTCGCCGTGGCGCCGAACACCTTCGTCAAACCCTTCGCCAACGTGTCCTCGAAGGCCACCTTGTTGCCGAAGGACACCAACACCTTGCGCAGCAACGGATACCCACCTGTGGACGCCCGCACATACACAGGTTCCACGTACAGCATGCCGCCGCCGACCGGCAGCGAGAGCAAGTTGCCCAACTCCACGTCCGACCCACCGCGGCGCAGCAGCGACAACTGCGACGCCACTTCCGGATCGGACTCGAACGTGTTCTGCACCTGCACCGGACCCGGGATCGTGGTGTTGCGGGGTAGCTGCAGCACCCGGAATTGGCCATACCCGTCCCCCGGAGCCGAGTCGACGGCCATGAACGCCGCCAGTGTCTGGCGTTTCGCCGGCGCGAATGCGGTGGTCAACGAGAACGCGGGCGCGGTCTGCGTCGGCATCTGCAAGGTCAGGTAGTACGGCGGCTGGTACTGGTTGGACTGCCGATCCGTCGGATCGTTCGGGATGATCCAGAAGTCCTGGCCGTTGTAGAACGCACCCGGGTCGGTGACGTGGTAGCGGCTGTACACCAGCCGCTGCACCTTGAACAGGTCCTCCGGGTAGCGCACGTGCGCGACCAGGTCGGCGTTCATCTCCGCCTTTGGCTTCACAATCCCGGGGAAGGCCTTTTGCCAGGTCTTCAGGATCGGATCCTGCTCATCCCACGCGTACAGGTCCACCGTGCCGTCGTAGGCGTCGACCACCGCCTTGACCGAGTTGCGCATGTAGTTGACGTAGTTCGGCGGCTGCGCGAAGACGTTCGTGGCGGTCGCGTTGATCGAGTCCGAGGTCGCGTCGTTGAGGTTGACCCGGGTGGAGTACGGGTACTGGTCGGTGTCGGTGTAGGCGTCCAGGATCCACACGATGCGACCGTTGACCACCGCCGAGTACGGGTCACCGTCGGGGATCAGCCACGGCGCCACCTTCGCCAACCGCTCGCGCGGTGAGAGATCCCACATGATGCGCGAGTCCGAATTCACCAGATCCGACAGCAGGATGTTGGGTTCGCTGAATTTGGCCGCGAACAGCAACTTGTTCAGCGGCGAACCCACCGGCACCCCGCCCTTGCCGGTGTAGGTGTTGTTGCGCTGACCGGTGGGGCTGGTGTCATCCGGGTAGTCCAGCTCACGCGGGGTGGCCCCTTCGGGGGCACCCACGATCGAGTACTCCGGCGACTTCTCCCCGAAGTACACCCGCGGCTGCGCCACGTCGAGTTTGCCCTTCGGTGGGATGTCCTCCTCGAAGAACTCCGGTGTGCCACCGGCGGTAGCGGTGTTGTCGTACGCCGCCACGAAGCCGTAGCCGTGGGTGTAGACGACGTGGTCGTTGGCCCAGTTGCGCTGCGAGTCCGGGATACCGCCGAGGTCCAGTTCCCGGACCGACACCACCGCGCCGCGCTGCCCCGCCGGCAGGTCGTAGCGGTCGATGTCGAGGGTGTCGGGGAAGGAGTAGAAGCCGCGGATCTGCTGCAGCGCGCGGTACGTCGGCGACACGATCGAGGGGTCCAACAGCCGGACGTTGGCCAGCGTGCCCTTGTCCTTGGCCAGCGCGGCCGCGTTCGGATCTGCGGTCGCCGGGTAGTCCTGGGTCTGCACCTTCTCCAGCCCGTAAGCCGCCCTGGTGGCCTCGATGTTGCGGGAGATGTACGGCTGCTCCTTGACCAGTTCGCTGGGCTTCACCTGGAACTGCTGCACCACCGCCGGGTAGATGCCGCCGATCACCAGCGCGGAGACCACCATCAGGCCGAGCCCGGCCAGGGCCACCATCCAGATCTTGCGGAACATGTTGATGAAGAACAGCACCGCGACGATCAGCGCCACGAACAGCAGGATCGTCTTCGCAGGAAGCAGCGCATTGACGTCGCGGAACTTCAGACCGGTGAAGCCGAGCACCACGTCGTCGTCCTTCACCGCCAACCCGTATCGATCCAGCGCGTAGTCGAACGCCTTCAGCAGCAGCATCAACCCGAGGATCAGCGACACCTGCACCCGCGCCGCGCGGGTCATCCGGTCCTCGCTGGACTGCAGTCGAAGCCCGCCGTAGAGATAGTTGACGACCAGATTGACGACCAGCGCGATGAACAGCACCGCGAACATGAAACCGGACACGAAACGGATGAACGGGTAGGTGAACACCCAGAAGCCGACGTCCATCCCGAAGTGCTTGTCGACCACACCGAACGGGGTGGCGTTGCGCCACATCAGCCAGAGCTTCCACTGCCCCGAGGCCGAGATACCCGCCAGCAGCCCGAGAACCACCGTCGTGACGATCAAGATCGGACGGCGCAGCGGCTCCAACCCGGACCGGTAGCGGTCCAGACTGGCCTGCTCGAGCGTGTCCGAGGGGAAGAACGGCCGCTGGCGATAGGCGAACCACATCGACAGGGCCACCGGGATCGCCATCGCCAACCCGAACATCACGAACATCAGGGCCTTCGTGGCCAGCTGGGTGGTGAAGACCTCTGACTTCTCCACCGAGCGGAACCACAGCAGGTCCGTGTAGAAGCTGTCGAAGACCATGAACAGCACCGCGAACACCCCGAGCACGAGCAGCGTCGGGATGAGCACACGGCCGCGGCTGCGCGACTCCTGCGCGTCTGGCTCCCGGGGTGCGGCGGAGGACGGGGTCTCGAACGTCACTGCCCCACCCTACGAGAGGATTGCCATATGCACCCACAGGGATCCGGAAGTCTGCTGCCAGACGTCGTATTCGAGCTCGAGCGACACGTCTCCCAGGCGGGCTGGGACCAGGCCCCGAGGCTCTTCGCGCTGGTCGCCACGGATGAGATCATCAGCGCCGAACCGGATCTGGCGGATTCCCTCGGTCTCGTCGCGGGAGGCGTGACGCCGGTGGAGCAGGACGAGTTCGACGTCGACTCCCCGCTGGATGACGCCCTGGCCCAACTCGCGTGGCCCGACAAGGTGCTGGGGGCCGCCCTGAGCGTGGAGCGGGTGCTGCTGCCGCCGGACGCCGAATCCGACCTGCCCGAGGGTGAGGACGCCGACCGGCTCGCCGACGCCGTCGCCGCCGATCCGCGCAGCGAGGACGTCCGGATCGTGGTGGCGGTCAACCGGGACGGCGACACAGCCTGCGGTTTGCGGCTCCGGGGGCACGAGCAGGACCTGCTCACCGGCCCCGACCTCGTTCCGCAACTGGCGCGGGCCCTGCACGCCACCTTCGAGTAGCGCGGCCGGGGCGCGACGCCGCGCCTGCGGATCGACACGGCGGCTCGGCTGGCGCCCGGAACGGCCGAAGCCCGGCTCAACCCGCTTGGCAGGCCGCCGGGGCACGCCCGGCGCGATAGTCGTCGATGGCCTTCAGGGCCTCGTCGACGTTCCCGACCGACGCGACCGTTAGCCCCTCGGGCACCTGCCCGACCACCTCACGGCAGTTGTCCTTCGGGGCGAGGAACAGCGTCGCGCCCTCCCCGCGCGCCGCGATCATCTTCTGCCGGATACCTCCGATGGGGCCGACCTTGCCCTCCGGGTCGATAGTGCCGGTACCGGCGATGTCCTTCCCACCGGCGATGTCACCGGGGGTCAACTCGTCGATCGTGCCGAGGGTGAACATCAGCCCGGCGCTGGGACCGCCGACCCCGTCGAGGGAGAACTCAATTGGGAAAGGGGCCTGGTAGTAGTTCTCCAGGCTGACCCCCAGGTAGCCCTGGTTCGGATCCTTCGGATTGGCGCCGACCACGACGTCGGTCGTCGCGTCCCCGTCCTTCCGCTTGACCCCCAACTTGAGGGTGGTACCGGGCTTGGTGGCGCGCACCGTGGTGACCAACTGCTCGCGGGTGGTGACGGGGGTGCCGTTGACGGTCTTGATGACGTCACCCGGCTGAAGTTTGCCGTCCGATGGGCCGCCGGTATTCACCGACGACACCGCCGGCGAGGTCACGACCGGGATGTTCAGGTGCTTCATGGCCGCGGCGACCGCCTTGGACTGCGAGAACGAGAAGTCCGCAGTGCTCGCCTTCTTCGTATCGGCGTCGGACTGTCCGGGTGGGAACAGCAGATCTTTCGGCAGCACCACCACGTCGGAGTTGAAGTACGCCACGACCGCCTCGATCGCCGTCAACGGC
>CAZKVQ010000028.1:26811-29670 GCA_964556255.1 uncultured Actinomycetes bacterium | reverse complement strand
CTCGGTCAGGCAACCCGCGCTGCGCATTGCCCTGACCACCGCCATCAGCTCCTTACGGCCCACCACGCTCACGCACGGTGGTCATGTTCAACTCGCCGGTGGTCGGATACGTCGTGGTGCCGGTGATCTTGATCACGGGCTTGCCGTCGTACTCGCCGATCGTGTTGAACACCGGTCCCGGCGACACGATCACGTACGGCACCGGCAAAACGGCGGCGGCGATGAGCAACACCAGCGCCAACGCGCCGCAGACAATCAGGCTGCGCCGGTAGCGCCGTCGCGCCGCGACCTGCCGCGGGGACGGCGCCGGCGGATCGTCGGTCAAGAGGACCCCTCGTCGCGGTCCTTGCGGACGCCGCCGATCTCCACCAGCCGGGCAGCCCGCCACTCCTCACTGCTGCGGACGCGCTCTCGACGGGCGAGCATGGCAGTCCAGAACACCGCCACCACGGTGCTCAGCAAGGGGATCAACCACCACACCAGCGCGCTCATCGCCGCTCAGCCTACGTCGGACAGGCGAGGCGTTCCGTAGTCAGGGACCGCGGGTCTCGGTTCGCGGTGGGCGTACTCGTGGGATTGGGCGAGGCCGGAATCGGCGACTACCGTTGTGATGACGGAATCCTCACCGGATCAGCGGTGTTCTACGGCACAGCACCGTGCCAGCACCCACAAAGGAGAGCAGCGCCAATGAGCAGCAACATGCCGTTCGGATTCACACCGGGCGACAACGATCCGGAGAAGGCTGGCGGCTTCGACGTCAACCAACTCGGCGCCATGCTTCAGCAGCTCGGCGCCATGATGCAGAGCAGCGGCGGCGAGAGCGACGGCCCGGTCAACTGGGACATGGTGATGAACACCGCGCGCACCCAGATGGTCTCCGACGGCGACCCGAGCGTCACCGACGGCGAACGCTCGGCAACCGAGACCGCCGTCGACCTCGCCGAGGTGTGGCTGGACGCGTCCACCCAGTTCCCCGCGGCCGGCGGACGGCCCGCCGCCTGGAGCCGCAGCGAATGGCTGGAGGCCACCAAGCCGGCCTGGCAGCGGATCATCGACCCGGTCGCCGCCAAGGTGCAGGACACCATGGTCTCGATCATCCCCGCCGAGGGCGCCGGCCCGGAGTCGCTACCGGCGGGACTGCCACCTGAACTCGCCTCAATGCTCGGGCCGCTGATGGGCATGGCTAAGCAGATGAGCGCCGGGATGTTCAGCGCCCAGGTCGCCCAGGCGCTGGCGGCGCTGTCCGCCGAAGTGGTCTCCGCCGGCGACGTCGGCGTCCCACTGACCAGCGACGGCCGACCCGCCCTGCTCCCCGCGAACGCGCGCACGTTCGGTGACGGTCTGGACGTTCCCACCCGCGACACCATGCTCTACCTGGCCCTGCGGGAGGCCGCCCACCAACGGCTGTTCGCGCACGTGCCGTGGCTGCGCGCACGACTGGAGTCGGCCGTGGAGGAGTATGCCCGCGGAATCAACGTGGATATGGACCGCATCACGTCGGCCACCCAGGATCTGGACATCAGCAACCCGGACAAACTCCAGGAGGTGCTGTCATCGGGGATCCTGGTGCCCGAGGACACTGCCGAGCAGCGCGCGGCACTGGAACGCCTCGAGACGCTGCTGGCGCTGGTCGAAGGCTGGGTCGACGCCGTCGTCGTGCAGGCCGCCGGGGATCGGTTGCCGACCCTGTCGCGGCTGCAGGAGGCCCTGCGCCGACGTCGGGCAGCGGGCGGACCGGCCGAGAAGACTTTCGCCACCCTGGTCGGACTGGAACTGCGGCCGCGGCGACTGCGGGAGTCGGCCGCGCTGTGGGCGGCGCTCACCGAGGCTCGAGGTCAGGACGGCCGCGATGCCGTCTGGGCGCACCCGGATCTGCTGCCCACCAGCGACGACCTGGAGATGCCGGAAGCGTTCGTGATGAGCAGCAACCCAGATCAGGCCAGCTCCTTCGAGGTCGAACTGGCGGCGATGGCGTCCGGTGCCGGCCCGCTCGCCGAGGCCGCTGCGGACGACGCTGAGGCCGAAGGCGACGCCGCCCAGCGGGCCGAGGAGGCGGACGAGTTGGACGTCGTGCGCGAAGCCGAGCAGATCGAGGAGGAGGCCGCCGAGGAGCAGGCCGAGGATGACGCCGAGGTGCTGGAGGAAGCCGAGGAGATCGTCGACGCCGAAGCTGAGGACATCGCCGGGGAGACGAAACGCGACGGCGATGACCCCGAAGGCAAGCCCGGACCGTCCCGCAGCTGAACCGGCTCGTCCACATGTTGCGCTGTCGCCTTACGCCGCACCGCAGCGCGACCTAGCGTTGTTGGCATGTCGATACGAGCGGTCACAATCGCCGGACTTCCTGAAGGCGTCGAGGTGCGGCGCTCAACCCGCCGCCGCGCGTCCGTCTCGTACTACCGCGAGCAGGGGCGAACCATCGTTGTCGTGCCCGAACGGATGACCCGGGCGCGCATCCTGGCGCACGTCGACGGTGTCGTCGCCCAGATCGAACGCAGCCGACGACGAACGCCAAACTCCGATACGGCACTGGCAGAACGGGCGGAAGCACTTCGCCAGCGCTACCTGCCCGCGGTCCCCCGACCGTACGCAGTTCGGTGGAGCACCCGTCAGCGCCGCCGTTACGGATCCTGCAACGCCGCCACCGGCATCATCAGACTGTCCACGATGCTGCAGGGCATGCCCGACTACGTGCTGGACAGCATCGTGGTGCACGAACTGGCGCACTTATCTCAGGCCGACCACGGGCCTGAGTTCGCAGCTCTGATCGCTGGATATCCGCAAACTGAACTCGCCGCCGAGTTCCTTCGCGGCTACGAACACGCCCAGCAATCTGTAGCCCACACCGCGGCCTGAGCC
>CAZKVQ010000028.1:21439-26711 GCA_964556255.1 uncultured Actinomycetes bacterium | reverse complement strand
TCAACAGGCTGTGGAACTCATCTGCGCAGGTCAGGCGGCACACACGGCGAGCCGCCGCATGACTGTCCACAGGTCGTCCCCAGAGTTCTCCCCAGCCACCCGCGATTGTGTCCCCAATCTGTCCCCAGGCCTGTCCACAGGGCACGTGAGAATGTCCACGTCCAGGGGTTGTCGCGCGGTCCTTCAGGGGTCTAGTTTTCGAGGTGGCGCGGGGCCCAAGGTATTACGGGTCGAAACGCAAGGGGAAGGCGTTTCGACTACGCGCACCTTGGGTCTCGCGTCGCAACTAGCGACCACGGAAGATGGCGGGGCGGCGCTCCCTCTGGGCGGCCAAACCCTCCTGCAGATCCGATGTTGCGAGCGTGATCGGTTGAGCCAGGGCTTCCCACTGGATGGCTTCATCCAGCGTTGGCGCTCCGCCATGGCGGAGGGCAACCTTGGTCAGCCGCGCGGCGATAGGAGCGCCCGCGGCCAGGGCTTCGGCCCTGGCTGCGGCCTCCTCAGCGAACTCCGACTCGTCGAACACGGACGTCACGATTCCCAGATCCGCCATCTCGCCGGCACCGATGCGCCGCCCCGTGAGCAGCAGATCACGCGCGACCGCCGCGCCAGCCACATCCGCGAGCAGGAAGGTGGTCGCCATGCCCGGGTGGATGCCGAGCTTGACGAACGGCACCGAGAACGACGCCCGACTACTGGCCACTCTGATGTCACAGGCGAGCGCGACCGCTGCGCCCGCGCCGACAGCGGGCCCGTTGATCGCAGCAATCGTGGGGATCTCTAGATCGCGGATCGACAGCCACGCCCGGTAGAACGGCATCATCCGATCTCGAAGTTCCGTGACGCTGGCATCCGGGTCACCGCCGATCCAGCCGGTGTCGCCACCGGAGCAGAATGCATCACCTGCGCCGGTGACCAGGACCGCGCGCACGCTCGGATCCGCCTCGATCTGGGCGATGGCCGACACCCACTGCTCCGTCATCGCCGCTGACATGGCGTTGCGACGTTCCGGGTAGTCAAGCGTCAAGGTCGCCACACCGGAGGCAGATGTGGCGTATCTCAAGTGCACTGGGGTGTCGGTCATGGCCGAAATCCTAGGCACGTAGGCTGAACCCGCTACGAAACAACACGGGAGCTTTCAGGAGGAACTATGGCTGACACCTACAGCGGCGAGGTCTACTGCGTCAAATGCCGGGAGAAGCGTGAGGTCACTGACGCTGTCATCGAGGAGAAGGACAACGGTCGCCGCATCGCCAAGGGCAAGTGCCCCGTGTGCGGAACCACCGTCACCCGCATCCTCGGCAAGAAGAAGGACTGACCCAACCGGCCGGATCGCAGCAGAGCGATCTCGCAAGAAGTTGCACCAGAAGCATAAGCACGACGTGTAGTTGAACGACCCCGTTTGGCCTTGAGCGAGTGGCGCTACCGAAACCGGTGCGCCGCAGGTAGTGCGCAAGCCGCGTTCCCCATGGATGATGGGTGACGTGGACGAGGAGCAGCCTGAATCCCGCCCGGCCAGCGGGGTCGTTCCTACGACCGCCCTGCGCCGAGGCGCTCGGATGGCCACCCTGCCCATGAGTTACGCCGGGCGTACAGCCCTCGGCCTGGGTAAGCGGGTCGGCGGCAAACCCGCCGAGATCGTCGCCCAGGAGATGCAGGCCCGCACCGCGGAACAGGTTTTCCGGGTCTTGGGTGACCTCAAGGGCGGGGCGATGAAGTTCGGCCAGGCGATGAGCATCTTCGAAGCGGCGCTGCCCGAAGAAGTCGCCGGACCCTACCGGGCCACGCTGACCAAGCTGCAGGACGCGGCCCCGGCGCTGCCGGCGGCGACCGTGCATGCCGTCCTAGCGGAGAACCTCGGCGAGGACTGGCGCGATCGGTTCGCGGAATTCGACGACCATCCCGCGGCCGCGGCCTCGATCGGACAGGTGCACCGCGCGGTGTACCGCGACGGCCGGATAGTCGCGGTCAAGATCCAGTACCCCGGGGCGGGCAAAGCGCTGATGTCGGATCTGAACCAGCTCGCGCGGTTGGCGCGGATGTTCGGCGCGATGGTACCCGGCCTCGACGTCAAGCCGCTGCTGGCCGAACTCAAGGCCCGGGTCGCCGAGGAACTGGACTACCTGGCCGAGTCCGAGGCCCAGCGGGCTTTCGCCATCGCCTACGAGGGAGACCGGGACTTCCGCGTTCCGCACGTCCTGTCCGCGTCCCCACAGGTCTTGGTGTCGGAATGGCTGGAGGGGGTGTCTTTGGCGGAGATCATCCGCTCGGGCACCCAGCAGGAGCGGGACCACTTCGGCACGCTCTACCTTCGATTCCTGCTCAGCGGCCCAGCACGCGCCGGATTGCTGCACGCCGACCCGCACCCGGGAAACTTCCGCGCATTACCCGACGGCAAGTTGGGAGTGCTCGACTTCGGTGCCGCTGCCCGATTGCCCGACGGGTTACCGATCGCGATGGGTCATCTGCTCCGGCTCGCGGAGGAGGACGATGCCCAAGGGGTCCTCGACGGGTTGCGAGAGGAAGGTTTCGTCAAGGAGGGCATCGAGTTGGAGCCCGGCGACATGCTCGACTACCTGGAACCGCTGGTCGAGCCTGCGCGCCACGAGGTGTTCCAATACACCCGGGTCTGGCTGCGAGGCCAGTATCAGCGACTGAACAACCCGCGCAACAAGGACTTCGCCATCGGAATGAAGTTCAACCTGCCGCCGGACTACCTGCTCATCCATCGGGTGTGGCTGGGCTGCACCGGCGTCCTGTGCCAACTCGACGCCAATGTGCGCACCCGCGACGAGATCATCGCCTGGGTGCCCGGGTTCGCCCGTCCCGGCGACCTCGACTGAGGCCCGCGCGGCGTCAGTTTGCAGCGCCCTCGACTGAAGGCGGCGCGGCATCAGTTTGCAGCGCGCTCGACTGACGCCGGCGAGGCATCAACTCGCGGCGCCCTCGATCACGGCCAAGATCTGGGTGCCGTAGTCGTCGATCTTCCGGGGACCGATCCCCGGTATCTCCGCCAAGGCCTGCAAGGTCCCCGGTCGCTGTTCGGCGATGGCCAGCAGGGTTGCGTCGGTCGCGACGATGTAGGCGGGCATTCGAGAACCCCGCTCCGCGGTCAGGCTCTCCGCGGTGCTGGTGCGCCACTCCTGCAACGCCGCCAACACCGCCACGTCGACATCCCCCGGACAGTTACGGCACCGGCTCAACGTCCGCTCGGCCGCCGTCGCCAGGCCCGACCCGCACACCCGGCAGCGGGCATTCTTCGCTTTGGGCTTCGGCCGGTTCTGGGCCGGGCGTCGCGGCGAACCGGGTGTGAGTTCGTCGAGGAACCGCGAGGGCCGTCGCTTGCGGTTACCCCCGGATCGGGCCTCCGGGTAGGAGATCTCCAGCACCCTCGACGCCCTGGTGATGCCGACGTAGAACAGGCGCCGCTCCTCGGTCACTTCCGCGTCGGTCTGAGCGGCGGCATGCGGCAGCACGCCCTCGTTCAGACCGATGAGGAACACCGCCTGCCACTCCATGCCCTTGGCCGCGTGCAGGGAGGCGATCGTGACGCCGGCCGCCGAGGGCGCATCCTGCTGGGCAGCCCGATCTGCGAGGTCTGACACGAAGTCGGCCAGTCCCCCGCCAGGGTGGGCGAGGGAGTACTCGGCGGCCGCCTGGTGGATCGCCGACAGGGTCTCCCACTTCTCACGCTGGGCGCCGGTGCCGGCCGGGGGGCTCTCAGTCCAGCCCATGCCGCCGAGGATCCCGCCGACCGCCGATACCAGGTCGAAGTCGGTCCCCTGCGCCTTCGCCGCCCCACGCAGCAGGGTCATGGCATCGCGGACTTCGCGCCGGGAGAAGAACCTGGTGCCGCCGGTGACCTGGTAGCCGATCCCCGCTTCCGCAAGCGCCGCCTCGACCGGTTCGGTCATCGAATTCATCCGGACGAGCACCGCGATCTCGGAGGAGAGCACGCCGTCGGCGAGCAGCTTCGAGATTCGCTGAGCGACGCCTGCGGCCTCGGCGAGCTCGTGGCGGTACGGAACCACCTTCACCGGCGCGCCGTCGGGCTGCTGGGAGGCGAGACGCACCCCGCTGCCACCGGTTCCGGCCAGGATGAGGTTGGCGGTATCAGCGATCTGCGGACTGCAGCGGTAGGTGCGCTCGAGTCTGACCACCGAGGCATCCGGGTACCGCGAGGCGAATCCGGTGAGGTGTTTCGGGTCAGCGCCGGCGAACGTGTAGATCGTCTGTGACGGATCGCCGACGACGCACAGGTTGCGGTTGTCGCCGAGCCAGAGCTCGAGCAACCGCTGCTGCAGCGGTGAGACGTCCTGGTACTCGTCCACCGTGATGTGCCGCAGGCCCGGGCGGAGGTGCGCGCCCACACCCGGCTCACGCTCCAACAGGGCCACCATGAACAGCAGCACATCCTCGAAGTCGAGTCGTCCCGCGGCATCCTTGGCGGTCTCGTATCCGGCGTACACCGCAGCCATCGCCGCCGCGTCCACCCCGGTCGGCAGCGCCCGGCCCGCGGCAACCGCGGCGGCCGGGTAGTCGCTGGGATGCAACTGCGACACCTTGGCCCACTCGATCTCGGCGGCGAGGTCGCGCACCGAGGTCGGATCGGCGGGTAGGCCGCGGCGGGAAGCCGCCCCCGCGACCAGCGACGACTTGGACGCGGTGAGTTCCGGCAACTGCCCCCCGACGTAGGTGGGCCAGTAGTAGCGCAATTGCCGAAGCGCAGCCGCGTGGAACGTCCGCACCCGTACATCCGCAACCCCCAGCCGACGAAGTCGCCGCGACATCTCGCCGGCCGCCTTGGTGGTGAAGGTAACGGCGACGGAACGGGCAGGGTCGTGCGCGCCCGAGAGCACCCCGTAGGCGATCCGGTGCGTGATGGCCCGCGTCTTCCCCGAGCCCGCACCGGCAAGGATCACCACCGGACCCACCAGCGACTCCGCAGCCCGCCGCTGCTCGGGGTCGAGGCCCTGAAGGACCTGCTCTGCGGACGTCATGGGTGCGAGTGTGCCACCCGCCACCGACGCTGCGCCGGGAGGCTGGGCGGGAACGAAGGTGGGATACTACGAGCCATGAGCGAGAACACGTTGACGATGTACACGACTACCTGGTGCGGCTACTGCCGACGGTTGAAGTCGCAGATGGGCCGGGAGGGGATCTCCTTCGTCGAGGTCGATATCGAGGATGACCCGAAAGCAGCGGCCTTCGTGGAGAACGCCAACGGCGGCAACCAGACGGTGCCGACGCTGCTGTTCCCCGACGGCAGTGT
>CAZKVQ010000028.1:0-21339 GCA_964556255.1 uncultured Actinomycetes bacterium | reverse complement strand
CCTCTCGCCTCAGCTGGACGTGAACTCACCCGAGAGGGATGTCGGCCAGGATCGCGCAGTGGTCGCTGACGTGCAGGCTCAGCGCCCGCGCACTCGCCCGTGCTTCGGCCACTGCCGCCTCGGGTAGCCCGTCGACCAGGATGTGGTCGAACTGCACCCTGGGGCCATAGGAGGGGTAGGAGGCCTGCGAGACGATCCCGGTGAATCCGGTGATCCGTTCGGGAAGCCGCCCCGGGAGGTTGAAGTCCCCGAGTAGCACCAGCGGCCGCGGGAACTGCCTCAGCCAGTGCCGGATCCGCCGCAACTGGGCGATGTTGTAGCCCGGCACGAACGACAGGTGCGCCGTGGCGACGGTGACCGGTCCGTCGACCGTCGCCACCACCGCGGCCACGACGGCGCGCGGCTCGTCGGGGACCTTCAAGAATCGAGGCTTGCCGTTCGACCCCGGCACGAGCAGCGGCAAGCCGATCGGAGCTGCGTCGTAGATCGCCGAATGCCAGCTTGTGACCTCGAGCCGGCTCACCAGCGCAACCCCGTACAGCGGCCCGACCGGTTCGCCCAGACCTGCCGCCACCCGAGTCGGTGTGTCGGCAGGGTGGAAATCGCCCCGGTTGCCGGGGGTGCCCCGAACTGTCGGTACGAAACGCCAATGGTCGGCACCCATCGACTCGGCCGCGAGCCGAGGCTGATCCATATGTTCCGACCGCGGCTGGTGGACGTCTACCTCCTGCATGCCGAGAACGTCCACGTCCAATTCGGCAACAGCCGCAGTCAGGGCCTCCACCGACGGGGCGAGTTGCTGGTCCGGACGTGCCCCGACCACGGGCTGCCCGTGGAGGAGATTGAAGGAAGCGACCCGCACAAGGAACGACGCTACCCTGCCCGAGGTGCCGACCCGGACCTACCCGCGCGGGGGCTGCTGTTCGCCGTCGCCTCCCGGTGTAGCCCTAGGATCGAGCCCACTGAACGTGCACCTATGCGCGTCGGACCGGGTCGACCGCATGATGACGATGCACAGCGGAGGGAATGATGGCTGATCAGGGCCGCAGACTGATGCTGCTCGACAGCGCCTCGCTGTATTTTCGCGCCTTCTACGGGGTTCCCGACTCCCTCAGAGCACCAGACGGCACCCCGGTGAACGCCGTGCGCGGTTTGCTCGACTTCATCTCTCGACTCTTGAACGACTACCGGCCGACCGACCTGGTCGCATGTTGGGACGACGACTGGCGCCCGCAGTTCCGCGTCGACGTCGTTCCCAGTTACAAGGCTCACCGGGTCGCCGATGAGGCCGACCCGGGCGAGGAGGAGGTGCCGGATCTGCTGGCGCCACAGGTTCCGATCATCGCCGACGTCCTGGCGGCCCTTGGGATCGCCCGGCTGGGAGCCCCCGGCTTCGAAGCCGACGATGTGATCGCCACGCTGGCCGAACAGGCTGGTTGTCCGGTGCTGGTGGTCACCGGCGATCGGGATCTGTTTCAACTGGTCGACGACCGGCGAGGCATCGCCGTCGTCTACACGGCTGCCCGCGGTGTCGGCAGGGCCGACATCGTCCGCGAGGCCTGGATCAGCGACAAGTACGACATTCCCGGACGCGGCTACGCCGATTTCGCCACCTTGCGCGGGGATCCCTCCGACGGGCTGCCCGGGGTGAAGGGAATCGGCGAGAAGACCGCGGCATCCTTGCTACGTCAATTCGGCGACCTCGAGGCGATCCGCGCCGCCGCCGCCGATCCGGCGTCCGGACTCAGCGCTTCAGTGCGCTCCAAACTCCAGGCCGGTTCGGACTACTTGGACGTTGCCGACCGGGTCGTGCACGTCGTTCGTGACGTACCCGTTGCCGAAGTGGACACGCGAGTGCCGACCGAACCGGCCGATTCGGTCGCCCTGACCGCGCTGGCCGAGCGGTGGGGTCTGACCGGATCGGTGGAACGCGTGGTGGAGCAACTGACGGCGGCGGGCAGATGAGTCCGTCGCTGTTGGCCGGGCTCGCGCTGGCCCGCCCGAGCAGTTGGGCACCGCTGACGTTGCGCGGCGATCCCGAGTGGTGGAACCGTGCCCTGGACTCGGGCGCAGTCGGGGTCGGGGTGCGTGGGGAGCACCTCGACGTTGCCGATGATCGGCTGCGCTGGCGTCCGCTCTCCGTCGAGGACGCCGGCCGATGCGTACTACTGGCCGAACACGGCGACCGCATCAGGGTTGCGGTGTTGACGGACGAGGCACCTGACTGGCCGAGCCTGCGGGAGGTCGGCTCGACGTTGGACGATGAGGACGCCGCCGCCGCCACCGCGGCCGTGGCCCTGGCCCAGTGGCACCACCGTCACGAACATTGCCCGCGGTGCGGCGCGCTGACCGAGATCACCGAGGCAGGGTGGGTGCGGCGCTGTCCGAACGACGGCAGCAGCCACTTCCCCCGGACTGACCCGGCGGTGATCGTGCTGGTGCGCGACGAGCAGGATCGGGCGCTACTAGGTCGCAGATCGATCTGGCCGGAAGGGTGGTTCTCCACCTTGGCCGGATTCGTGGAGGCCGGCGAGTCCGCTGAACACGCCGTGGTCCGGGAGGTCGCTGAAGAGGCGGGAGTCGTCGTCGACGGCTACGGGTTGAACTACCGCGGCAGCCAGCCCTGGCCCTTCCCGGCCTCCCTCATGTTGGGCTACCACGCCTGGACAGCGCCGGACTCTCCGGCGGCCGAGGCCGACGGGGAGGAGATCGCCGAGGTCAGGTGGTTCAGCCGCGCAGAGATGTCGGAGTTGGCTGGCGCCGGTGAGGTCAAGATCCCGCCGAGCGTGTCCATTGCCCGGCACCTCATCGAAGACTGGTTCGGAGCGGAGCTACCCGGGCAGTGGTCCCGCTGACGTCTCGGCCGACGGGGCCTCGTCCGCCAGCAGCCGGGACCGCAGCATTTCCTCGATTCCCGCTTCGTCCGGCAGATCGTTCTGCGGAACCCGCTCGGAGCGAGCCACGTAGAAGAAGGAGGCCTGTACGTCCGACAGAGGGACGCCCTTGATCCTCGCCCAGGCGACCCGATAGATCGCCAACTGCAAGGGGTCCGCGTGTTGGTGCGCCCCGGTCTTCCAGTCCACGACTTCCCAACCGTCGTCGTCTGTGTAGACCGCGTCGATCTGTCCCGAGATCGGGGTGCCAGCCAGCGTGACGGTGAACGGGAACTCGATGGCCGCGGGCACCCGGTCGGCGAACTCGGATTCCTCGAATGCCCGCTGCAGGGCAGCCAACTCAGCCGGTGGCGGTTCGGCCAGTTCGGCGTCGGCGGCCCACTCGAGGGCGTCGATGAGGGGGTGCTGGGACCATCGTTGGGCCACCCACTCGTGGAATCGGGAGCCGAGCCTGGCCTGAGCCGCCGGCGGCCTGGGCATGGGCCGGCGCAGTTGCAGCGCAAAACCTTGCGGATCGGCGATGAGTGCCTGTGCCCCTGTCACCGACAGCGCGCCCGGAATGACGACCTCTACGTCTGCCACCTGCACCTGTTCCCGCTCCCGCGCGAGGGCCGCCATATCCGCATCCCAGCGGGCGATCAATGCCGCCTCCGACGCTGACAGAGCGTCGTCGCCGGGCACGGCCGCCATCACGGGCGCACCGGCTCCCTCCGGGTCGGCGTGTGCGGTATCGGCCTCGACATCGGCCGGCTCGGCCGCCCACACCAATTCCGCCGCAGCCGTCAGCCGCTGCCTGGTGCGCTCGTCGTGGAACGGGAACGGCACCGACCTTCCGCCTTCGCCGTCCGGATTGGTATCCCCCGGCTCCTCCGGCCAGCTGCCGACAACGCTGTCCGGGTGGTCCGCGATGCGTACCAGGTGCCGGGAAGGATCCTTGACACGCTTGAGCCCAGGGGCCCAATGATGACCGGAGACGATGAGGCGTTTGGCGGCCCGGGTGAGCGCCACATAGGTCAACCGCGATCGCTCAGCGAGGCTGCGGCTGCGGATCTCGTCCTTGTGACGTTCGAAGGACGCCTTATCCTCGGGCACGATCAAATGGGAACCGGGTAGGTCGCCACGCAGGTCGTCCGGCAGGCTCGAGGGGTCGGTCAGCCAGGAACCGCGCACAGAGGCCTCGTCGAAAGCGCGTGCCGTCATGCCGGGGATCAGCACGACCTCGGCCTCCAACCCCTTCGCCTTGTGGACCGTCATGACCCTTACCCGGCCGTGCCCCTCAGGCGGCTCGAAATCGACCTTCAACTCGGTGCTGCGCGCGATGGCCACAGCCCGGAGGAAGCCCCGCAGACCCCCCAGCGGATTCGCAGCACTCCACTGAGCGGCCAGCGAGACCAGCGCGTCCAACGCGGCCTCACGGGCCGGGGCATGCTCGTCGAGCAGCACCTCCACGTCCATTCCGCTCTCGCGGATGATGCGCAACAGCAGTTCGGGCACCGGTTCACTCACGTGCCGTCCAAGCCGGGTGAACTCATGGCCGAACTCCGCCAGCCGGCTGAGCGCATCCGGGGACAACCCGATCGTTCCGGGATCCATGACCGCGTCGAGCAGCGCGGGAATGTCGATCGGATCGCTGCCCATCACGGCCCTGCGCAACTGCACCTCAAGGTCGCCCTCGGCGACACCCTTCTCAACATCCGCGAGCTCAGCTGCCCGGGACCCCAGCAGGGCCAGATCGCGCAGGCCAATACTCCAGCGCGGTCCTATCAACAAGCGCAGCAGGTCGGTGTTCGCAGCGGGATTCGACAGCACGGCGGCATAGGAGAGAACGTCCTGCACCACCGACTCGGACAGCAGGCCCGAAAGGTCGGAGGACGACACCTCGATGCCGGCTGCCGTGAGACGATCCGCCAGCCTGGCGACATCCTTGTTCGTGGCCGCCAACAGCAACACCTGCTCAGGCTTTCGACCGGACTCCAACTCGGCGGCGACGCGCGCGACCAGCGTCGCCTCCTCCTCGTCGCGGGTCTGGAAGAGGTCGACCTCCACCCGCGCGGTCTCGACGGTGCCGCTTGGCACCAGCGGCTCGCCGTGCGCCATCCCGTCGACCGTCGCCAGCTCGTTCGCCACGGTGAGGATTCCCGGTCCTGAACGGAAGTTGGTGCTCAAGGTGAAGACCTCGGCGGGCAGCCCGTCGGATCGCCGGAAGTGCTCCGGGAATTCGGTGATGTTGGCGCTCGCAGCGCCGCGAAAACCGTAGATCGACTGCTTCGGATCGCCGACGGCAACAACGGGGTGACCGCCGCCGAACATCGACTGCAACATCCTTCGTTGCACGACAGAGGTGTCCTGATACTCGTCGAGGAGCACCGCCACGTGCTGCTCGCGCAGAGCCTCGACAGCTGCCGGACTCCCCTCGGCGATCTGGGCAGCGAACCGCGTGAGGTCCGCGTAGTCGAACACTCCCTCATCGAGTTTGCGTCGCCGGTAGTCATCGACTCCGTAACTGAGGACGATCCGGAGGCGGGTGGCGCGCAGCACTTCCTGCACCGCCTTCACGGGTTTCGCTATTTCGCTGAGGGCCGCGAGCCGTCGCTCCTCCCTGGCTCGCAGGGCATCGGTGGTCACCATGTGCTCGGCGAGCTCGCCGTCCAGGGATATCAGCGCCTTGGCGGCGGCACCGAGGGACAGGTTGTGATCAACATCTGCGAGCCCGTCGAGGTCGGCCGCGGAGCGAAACGCCAACGGGCGCAACGTGAACTCCGTCTCCACCCGGCCGTCGGGATCGATGCCGACTCGCAGTCCGTGCTCACGGACCACCCGCTGGGCGAACGAGTGGTAGGTGGACACCTCGGGCTGGGCCAGGTCGGCGGGAATCAGACCCGCCCGGGAGGCCCCGCGCAGGGCCTGATCGAGTCGGCCCGCCAGCTCTCCTGCAGCCTTCCTGGTGAACGTGAGCCCAAGGATCTGGTCGGGTTGACAATCCCCGCGGCCGATCAGGGTGAGCATCCGGGCGACCATGAGCGACGTCTTGCCCGAACCGGCGCCAGCGATGACCACCGCCGGATCGCCCAGCGGCGCGAAGATCACGGCAGCCTGCTCCTGCGACGGCGGATAGCCGAGGATGGCCGTCAACTCGGCCGTGCCGAATGGCCTCATCCCGACCAACTCCCGCCGGGGATGCCCTCGTCCTGCGCCGGACACACCCTCCGGAAGGCGCAGGTTCGGCAGACGTCGCCCGGCGTCGCGACGATCGCCTCCTCGCGCAGGGTCTCCTCGGCCACCCGGATCGCCGCGAGCAACGGCTCCGGATCGGTCAGCGGAGATTGCCGGCGGGTGTCCGGATGGCCGGGACGACCCGAGGCGTCCTTGTCGAGGTACACGAAGACGCCGCCGCCGGGCTGCACCGGATGGGAATCGTCTGAGTCCTCGAACTGCAAAGACAGCTGATACACCCCCAGCTGCACCGACTGCTCAGCCGCGTCCTTGCTGGCAATGGAGCTCCCGGTCTTGAAATCAACGACGCGGGCAGCACCGTCATCGCCGCCGTCGATCAGATCGATCGCCCCGTGCATCACCGAGCCACCGGTGTCGCTGGCTACCGGGAAGGCGAACTGCCGCTCAGATGCCAGCGGCGGTGACGGTTGGGACTGCTGCCACTGCAAATATCGAGCCAGCGCAGCTTCGGCCTGCGTGTGTTTCTGCCGTGAACGCCAGCCGGCCTCGTAGGGGATCTCTCCCCACACCCGATCAAGACCCTCGATCATGGCCGACAACTCCGCCGGCAACTCCCCCCCGACCGTTCCGGCAATCAGCGCGTGCACCAGCGACCCGTACCCGAGGTTCTCGTTCCTACCCTCAGCGGCCCGCACCTTACGGTCGAGGAACCACCGCAACGGGCAGTCGGCCAAACCTTTGACCGCTGTAGCCGACAGGTGCGCAGGTACCCCGGCTTCGAGCAGCGCGACCTCGGAGATGCTGGTGTTCCACAGCCCCCACCACATGTCCGGTCGGGCCTTGGACATGTAGCCGACGTAGCCGTCGTCGCCCAGCAGTGCCAGTCGGGCGGCGGCCGCGCGGCGCAGCGCGGGTGAGGCGGTCTCGTCCGTCACAGCGGTGCGCAGCGAAGCCAGCAGCGCCGGCTCGCTGAGGTGCTCGGTTGTCGGTACCACGTCCAGCGGCACGGCGAGCCCTGCCGATTCTCCGTCCTCCTCATCTCTGAGCTCATCAACGAAGACGGAGACTTGGTCGAGATCGGGATCAGCCGAATCGACGGCGGAGACCACCAGGCGCCGCCGGGCGCGGGTTGCGGCCACGAAGGCAAGTCGTCGCTCATCGTCGAGCAGTTGGCGGCGGGTGAGGGGGTCCTCGATGTCGTCAACGCCGAGCCGTTCCGCTCGCAGCAGCGACGACGACGGGCGCAGGTCGGGCCATCGATCCTGCTGCATTCCGACGACGATCACCATCTGCCATTCGCCGCCTTTGGCCCGGTGAACGGTCATGAGCCGTACGGCGTCCCGATGCCAGAAGCCGTCGTCGGGCCGAGCCGCCGGAATCTGTTGGTGGCGCAGCGAGGAGACGAATTCGGTGACCCCCGCACCTTCGGGCAGCCGGTCCGCAAGTGCGAACAGGGCGACGACGGCGTCGAGTACCCGGTCCGCCTGGCGTCCGGACGTGCCACCCGCGAGGGCGCTGCGCCAGAGTTGATGCGCCCATCGGCCGCCCTGGATCGGGCCGTCGCGCCTGCCGTCACCACCGAGGGCCCACAGCCGCCACAGCTGCTCGTACACCCGGTCAGTTCGGGCGGCCCGCATGTCCGCGAGCACCTGCAGGACCGGCCTCAGCACCTGTTCCAGCTCACCGGTGAGGCTGAGCAGCTGGTCAGGCTCCCCGGCAACCAGCGCTGCCAACAGGTTCGCTGAGGCCCGAATGGGTCGGTGCTGCTCCTCGGCCTCCACTCGATCGGCAATCCGAAGTGCGCGCCCGATCTGGCGAACGTCGACCGGGGTCAGACCCACCAGCGGTGAACAGAGGAACTCCGTCACCTCCTCAACGGAGACCTCCTCGGGGCGATCAGCGAGCCGCAGCCCGATGAGCAACGGCGCCAGGGCGGGGTCCTGGCCCAACGGCAGGTCGCTCGCCGGCACTTCGACCGGGATCCCGGCGGCTACGAACGCCCGCTGTAGACGCGGAATGTCCTCTGTTCCGGCACGCACCAACACCGCCATGTCCGACCATGCCATCGGGGAGTCCTGGTCCAGGTGTGCGCGTCGCAGCAGGTCCGCCAGCCCGGTCGACTGTTCCGCGACCGAACCGAACAGTGCCAGCTCGACCGTGCCAGGCGCCCCCTCACACGCGGGACTGCGATGGGCCCGGGCCACCGACACCGGCAGCGGGCTCAGGCTCACCCGCGAGATCCAGGCATCGGCCACGGCCCTGATCTCGGGGCCGAACCTGCGCGAAAGGGTCAGCACACGGGTGGGTGCGGGTTCTCCATCGACATCCCGGAAAGCATCGGGGAAGCCGAGGATGCCTCGGACGTCTGCGCCGCGGAAACGGTAGATCGACTGATCGGGGTCACCGACGGCGACCAGCGCCGTGGTCGGCGTGACGAGCGAAGCCAGCAGGGCGACCTGACCGGGATCAGTGTCCTGGAACTCATCCACGTAGATGGCCCGGTAGCGACCACGAAGCGAAGGGTCGGCCTGGGCCAGAGCGCGGGCCCGATGGATGAGCTCGGAGTAGTCCAGGGCGCCACGCATGTCGAGAACCTGGAGGTACTCCTCGAAGAAGTCTGCCGCGGCGGTCCAATCCTGCTGGTCGTTGCGCTGCGCCAGGGCAGCGAAATCGTCCGGTTCCAGCCCCCGCCCGCGAGCGGCACCCATGAGCGACCGTAATTCCCTGGCCATGCCGCCGGTGGCGAGTGCCGGGCGCAACGTCTCCGGCCACGAGGCAGCCCCCGCCTCGACGTGGCCCGCGAGCATCTCGCGCACCGCGAGGTCCTGCTCGGGGCCGGAGAGCAGCCTCGACGCGGACGTGTCGGGGTCCGCGTGGCGACGCAGGAACTGCCAGGCGAAGGCATGGAAAGTCGCGACCGTCGGCAAGGAGATAGACGTGAGTCGCGCGGCTATCCGGCCGCGCAGTTCCCGTGCTGCAGCGCGCCCGAAGGTGAGCACGAGAACGTCGTCGGGAGCCAGCGGCCTGGGTCCGCCGAGCCGTGCCGCAACGGCCTCGACGATCGTCGTGGTCTTGCCGGTGCCGGGCCCTGCAAGGACGAGCAGAGGGCCTGAATCGTGATCGCGGACGGCACTCTGATCGACGTCCAAGCGCGGGGGCATCGGCGTGGGCGCCCGACTGATCCGAACTGCCGGGGGCCCCGGTCGTCCGTCCCCACCGATCTTCACGGCGCGCGCGGCGTCGCCGGATCGGCCGCCCGGACGCGACGACTGCGGTGTCTGGTCGGCATCTCGTGCGGGCCGCGATCCGTCCATGGGTCCATGGAACCAGCCGGGTGCGACAATTCCCGCCGCGACATCTGTCACCATTCAATCGTGACCCAGACGCCATCGCAGCCAGCCGACCCGGGAGCGCCTCAGCGCGCCACCGGCAAGGATGGCCCGTCCGATGGTGCACCCGAGCAGCGCGACGAACAGCAGACGCCGCTGTTCGATGATGTCCCCACGGCCCAGCAGGTCGACCCCGCAACCGCCGGTCAGGGCGCTGGGCACGTTCCGGGCAGCGGGAATCACGGCGATAGCCCTACCCGAGTCGACAACGAGGCCACCAGCACGGCGGCGATCCCGTTGCCCCCGCTGCCCGACTCCCCAAGCGATGCCCGGCCACACCAACAGGCCCTGGCGATCCCAATGCCCGACCTGATCCCCACCTCCCGGGTCACCGACGACACCCTCGACGAAATCGACGACGAGGTGGTGGTGGACACCGACGAGGCGACCTTGGAGGACGAGGTGCTGGCCTCAGCACCCGCCCACCCGCCTGTGCCGGCGCCTGAGGACGTCGGGGAGGGGGCGGCGCAGGCAGCGCCACGGGTCGCCTCGGACGCCACCGTCGTGATCGAGGGGGACATCGCCCCACGCCGGCTGCGACGACCCGGGGATCTGCTGCGGTTGGTCATCGTGCTGCTGACCGCAACGGTCATCTTCGGGCTGGCGTATCTGGCCACCGGCACCACCTCAGGGCTCGACCAGGATCTCAGCCAGGCCTCCACCAGGGTCCCCGACTTCGTGCTGGTGATCAGCAACACCATCGTGCTGCTGGGGGTGTTGGGCCTGCCCATCGGCGCCGGCATCTTCCTGATCTTCCGCAAGCGGGGGCGTCAGCTCGGCGATGCCGCCATAGCCTTCTTCGCAGCCCTCATCGTCGGCGTCGTGTTGGTGTCGCTCATCCGGAACCACGGGTCAGCGCAACTCCTCTCCGCGATGACCGGGCGCACGTCGGCCAGCGCGGTCAATCCACTCAACCCGCTCATCTCAGCCCTCGTCGCCTTCATCACCGTGGCCCGACTGATGGAACGGGCACGCTGGGCGGTGGCCTCGGTGGTCGTGACCGGCGCCATGATCCTGGGCAACATCGTCGGCAACCAGGTGTCCGCGATCGGTCTCATCGAGAGCATGCTGCTCGGCTGGGCCGTCGGTCTGATCGTGCGGTATGTCCGAGGCACGCCGACCACTCGACCTTCAGGGCTGGACGTCGCACAGGCACTGGAGGGTTCCGGATTCCCGTTGACGGTGCTAAGGGCCAGCGCACTGACCCGAGGCGGCCGCCGCTACAGCGCTACCACGCGGGGCGGCCAGCGACTTGACGTGCTGGTGTTGGACCGCGACCTGGAGGGTGACGGGCTGCTACCCGTCGCCTGGCGCAGCATCCGGGTTCGCGAGGACGACGGCGGTAGCGGTGTCACCATGCGTCGGCGCCTCGAACGGGGGTCACTGGAGGCGTACGCCGCCCAGGTCGCGGGGGCACCATCACCACGACTGCTCGCGGTGAGCCAGGTCGGCCACGACGCTTCGCTGCTGGCGTTCGAGACGATCGACGCGGAACCCTTCGCCAACGTCGCGGACGACCTCAACGACGGCGACCTGGACCGGGCCTGGATAGCTGTGCGCAAACTCCAGGACGCCAACATCTCCCACCGAACCCTGTCCGCCAACAACATCCTGCGCGACGCCAACGGCGGTGTGTGGCTGGTGAACGGCCAGGAGGGCTCAGTCGCGGCCAGTGAGGTCGCCCTGCGTATCGACCTGGCCGAGATGCTCTGCACCCAAGCCCTGCTCACAGACCCCGACCGGGCCATCGCCTCAGGGATCAGGGTGCTGGGCCTGGAACGCCTATTGAAGGCCCAGGCCGTCCTGCAGCCGGTCGCCCTGTCCCCGGCGACCAAGAAGGCGATGCGCAAGCGCAAGGACCTGATGGTCAGCCTGCGGGACAAGCTCATCGAGGCCAACCCCGGTGCGGTCCCAGAGCAGATCCGCATCGAGCGGCTGAAGCCGCGCACCCTCATCACGATCATCGCGGGCACTTTCGCTGCGTACATCCTGCTGTCGCAGCTGGCGAAGGTGAACATGACCGAGTTGGCCTCCCAAGCCAACTGGGGCTGGGTCATCCCGGCGGCGCTGCTGTCGGCTGCGACGTACATCGGGGCCGCGATGTCGTTGTCGGGTTTCGTACCGGAGAAGCTGCACCTGCAACGGACCATCCTGGCCCAACTCGCGGCCAGCTTCGCCACCCTGGTGTCGCCGCCCACCCTGGGCGCGGTTGCTGTCAACGTCCGCTATCTGCAGCGATCCGGTGTCCATCCCGCGCTTGCCGCTGCCAGCATCGCCGTCTCGCAGGTGATGGCGTTCATCTTCCACATCCTGTTGATCCTGATGTTCGGCATCTTCGCGGGGACCCAGACCTCGCACGCGATCCAGATGCCCCCGGTGTGGGCCATCGTCATCGCCGTGGCCCTCATCGGCGGAGTGCTGCTGGCGTTCGTCCTGCCGTGGACGCGGGGGTGGATGCGCAAGCGGGTTCAGCCCATCCTGAAGCAGGTCGGACCGCGACTGCTGACCCTCACCCAGCGTCCGCTGAAGCTTGCCGAAGGCATCGGCGGGATCCTGATCCTCAACATCGGCTACTGCGCCTGCCTTTACGCCTGCGTCCGGGCCTTCGGCGGCAACGGCTCCTTCGCGGCGATCGCCGTGGTCTACCTGATCGGGGCGACACTGGGACAGGCCGCGCCCACCCCAGGTGGCATCGGCGCGGTGGAGGCGTCCTTGATCGCCTTCCTCACGGCGATCGCCGGGGTGGACGCCGCCGTGGCGGTCTCCTCCGTGCTGCTGTTCCGGCTGCTGACCCTGTGGTTCCCGACCATCCCGGGGTGGTTCTCGTTCAACTGGATGACCAAGCACGAACTCCTCTAGGGCCGGCCGCGACAGCCCAAGCACGAACCCCCAAGGGCCCGCTGCCATCCGGCCCGCCACGTCCGGACCAGCGCCGCGTCAGTAGACGGGCTTCTCAGGCTCGATCTGGTTGACCCACGCCACCACGCCACCACCGACGTGGATTGCGTCGGCGAAGCCGGCCGACTTGACGGCCGCCAACACCTCGGCAGAGCGTCCCCCGACCTTGCAGTAGAGCACTATCTGCTTGTCGTGCGGAAGGGTCTCCAGGGCGGAGCCGTTGAGGAACTGACCCTTCGGGATCAACTGCGAGCCTTCGATCGCGACGATCTCGTACTCACCCGGCTCGCGAACGTCGATCAGGGCGAAGTCCCGCTCACCACGCTCGCGCTGTTCCAACATCGTCGCCAGTTCCGTCACCGAGATCGTCGAGTCCTTCGCCGCCTCTGCAGCTTCATCGGAGATCACCCCGCAGAAGGCGTCGTAGTCGATGAGTTCGGTGACGGTGGCGTTCTCGCCGCAGATCGCGCAGTTGGGGTCCTTGCGCACGTTCACCGTGCGGTAGGCCATCTCCAGCCCGTCATAGACCAACAGGCGACCGACCAGAGGTTCCCCCATCCCGGTGAGGACCTTGATGGCCTCGGTCACCTGCACCGATCCGATGGAAGCGCACAGCACGCCCAGCACCCCACCCTCGGCGCAGGAGGGCACCATGCCGGGCGGTGGCGGCTCCGGGTACAGGCAGCGGTAGCAGGGGCCGTACTCGGCCCAGAACACCGAAGCCTGGCCGTCGAATCGGTAGATCGAGCCCCAGACGTAGGGCTTGCCCAACAGCACACAGGCATCGTTGACCAGGTAGCGGGTGGCGAAGTTGTCGGTGCCGTCGACGATCAGGTCGTAGTCGGCGAAGATCTCCATCACGTTGCTGGAGTCCAGCCGGCCCTCGTGCAGGATCACCTTGGTGTAGGGGTTGATCTCGGCCACGCTCTCGGCCGCACTGACCGCTTTCGAGCGCCCGATGTCGGACTGGCCATGAATGATCTGCCGCTGCAGGTTGGACTCGTCGACGGTGTCGAACTCGACGATGCCGAGAGTGCCGACACCCGCGGCCGCCAGATACATCAGGGTGGGCGAGCCGAGCCCGCCGGCTCCCACCGCCAGCACCTTGGCGTTCTTCAACCGCTTCTGACCAGCCATTCCGACGTCCGGAATGATCAGGTGCCGGCTGTAACGACGTACTTCGTCGACAGTCAGGCCGTCGGCGGGCTCGACCAGTGGTGGCAAGGACACGATCTTCTCCTCCATAGTGCGGATGACATATCCAAGCACTACGGGTCCGAGTTCATTCCCACCAACCCGGTCATGAATGCATCGGGGCCGCCTGAGGCGCGATTCAGCGCCGCTGCCGCACCACATGTTACTGGCGGGTAGTATAGCTCCCATGTCGGTCACTCCTTCCCAGCAGCGCGGGGTCCGTCTCCCCCGTCGCGAGCGCCGCGCGCAGTTGCTGGATGCCGCCCGACAGGTCTTCGTAACGCAGGGCTATCACGCCGCCGCGATGGACGACATCGCCGAGCAGGCCGGGGTCTCCAAGCCCGTGCTCTACCAGCACTTCCCCGGCAAGCAGGAGCTCTACCTCGCGCTGCTCGACGAGGGCGTCGACGCACTGGTCTCGTCGGTGCAGGAGGCCTTGGCCAGCACCGACGACAACCGGGAGCGGGTGGAGGCCGCCATCCACGCATATTTCGACTTCGTCGACGACGCCGACGGCACCTACCGACTGGTGTTCGAGAGCGACCTGACGAACGTGGACGAAGTCAGGAGGCGAGTGGATCTGGCCGACGAACTGTGCGCCGCGCAGGTGGCAGTGGTGATCGCCACCGATACCGGCCTCAGTGAGGACGAGGCCATGCTGCTGGCCACCGGCATGACCGGCATGGCGCAGACCAGCGCCCGGCGGTGGCTTCGCAACCGTCGCGCACTGCCGAAGGAGAAGGCCGCGCGGCTCGTGATGGACCTGGTCTGGCGCGGTATCTCGGCCTTCCCACGCACCCACCCCGACGTCGGCACCCCCAGGCGTGCCGCCGGCGGCGATCCGGCTTAGTCTGTGGAGAACGCCCCACCGGCGGTGGGGCAGTGACCACGTCGACGACATTCCAGGAGGCACGCTGTGGAGGTCAAGATCGGGATCCAGGACGCGTCACGCGAGATCGCGTTCGAGAGCAAGGAAACGCCGAAGTCGGTGGCGGACTCGGTGGCGGCCGCGCTGGAGAAGTCCAGCCTGCTGAGCCTGACCGATGACAAGGGTCGCCATTTCCTAGTACCCAGCGACAAGATCGCCTATGTCGAGATCGGCGAACCGAGTTCGCGCAGGGTCGGTTTCGGCGCGGCCTGAGGCCGACATCCGCCACTGACTACGGCGCCAGGCCGAGGGCTTCCATCCGGGCGGTGTGGGCGGCGGTCAGGCGGCTGAAGAGTTCCCCGACGCCCTCCAAGTCCAGCCCGTCGTCGCCGGCGACGAGCAACTCCGTCAGGGTCTCGCGTTCGGCGGCGGCGCGTTGCGCCTGGCTTAGCGCCTCGCCCACAAGACGGCGACCCCAGAGTGCGAGCCGGCCGGCATTGCGCGGATCTGCCGCGATCGCCTCCCGGACGGTGGTCACCACGAAGTCCGCCTGGCCACGATCGGCGAAGACCGACCTGATGAGTTCGGCGGTGTCGGGATCGACGAATTCGGCCATCTCCACGTAGAAGTCGTCCGCGATGCCGTCACCGACGTAGAGCTTGACGAGGCTCTCCAGCCAGTCGCTGGGCGCCGTGGAGGCATGGAAGCCGTTGATGGTGTCGACGAACGGCGCCATCGCCGCCTCGGGGTCGACGTCCAGCTCGACGAGCCGATCCCGCAGACGCTGGAACTGCCGCAATTCGGCCGCCGCGAACGACGACATCTCAGCCTGATCGGTGAGGTTGTCGGCCATTGCCGCATCCGCGGCCATCCGCGCGAATCCCTGGAGTTCGCCATAGGCGAGCAGACCGAGCAGATCCACCAGGCCGGCCCGATAGCGCGGATCGTCCATTGATCGCGTCATCACATCGGCAAGCCTAGGGGATGCCCCCGCCTACCGGCGGCTTCCGCGTCGCCGGGCAGCAAGTAGACTTGGGTCACAATCTTCGATATCTACGGAGCATTCTTCTGACAGCCACCTCGTTCGCCGACCTCGGTGTCGCCGAACCCATCCAGAAATCCCTTGCCGATATCGGCATCACCTCCGCGTTTCGCATCCAGGAGTTGACCCTGCCGCTGGCCCTCGAGGGAAACGACGTCATCGGCCAGGCGAAGACCGGAACGGGCAAGACCCTCGGCTTCGGCATCCCGTTGCTCTCTCGGCTCGACGCGGTAGCCGCACCCGACGGTCCGCGCACCACAGCACCACAAGCCCTCGTCGTGGTACCGACGCGGGAACTGTGCGTTCAGGTGAGCAACGACCTCGCCACCGCCGGCAAGCACAGCGATGTGCGCGTGCTGTCCGTCTACGGCGGACGGGCCATCGAGCCGCAGATCAACACCCTGAAGGCCGGCGTCGACGTCGTCGTCGGCACGCCGGGGCGCCTGCTGGACCTGTCAAGGCAGGGCCACTTGGACCTGTCCCAGGTCCGCACCCTGGTACTGGACGAGGCAGACGAGATGCTGGACATGGGCTTCCTGCCCGACGTCGAGACGATCGTCTCGCTGGTTCCCGCCAATCGGCAGACGATGCTGTTCTCGGCCACCATGCCGGGGCAGATCCTCAACCTCGCCCGCCGGTACATGACCCACCCCACCCACATCCGCGCGGTCGACCCCGACGACGAAGGTGTGACCCTGGCCGCCATCGAGCAACACATCTGGCGGGCCCACGCGATGGACAAGGTCGAACTGGTCGCCCGGGTCCTGCAAGCCGAGGGCCGGGGACTGGTGATCATCTTCATCCGCACCAAGCGCACCTGCCAGAAGGTCGCCGACGACCTCGCCGACCGCGGATTCGCCGTCGGCGCCGTGCACGGTGACCTGGGCCAGGGGGCCCGGGAACAAGCGCTGCGGGCCTTCCGCAACGGCAACATCGATGTGCTGGTGGCGACAGATGTGGCCGCGCGCGGCATCGACGTCGACGGCGTGACCCACGTCATCAACTACTCCTGCCCGGAAGACGAGAAGACCTACCTGCACCGCATCGGCCGCACCGGGCGCGCCGGCAACAGCGGCGTCGCGGTGACCCTGGTGGATTGGGACGATGTCCCCCGCTGGGCCCTGATCAACAAGGCTCTTGGCCTGGCCTTCGCCGAGCCGCCGGAGACGTACTCGACCTCTGAGCACGTCTATACAGGTCTGGGTATCCCCGAAGGTGCCACCGGTCGGCTGCCGAAGTCGCTCAGGACCCGCGCCGGCCTTGAGGCGGAGGAAGTCGAGGACCTCGGCGAAACCGGGCGTCACCGGAAGGCCGGCGGCGGCCGCAGCGGCTCCTCCCACAAGGGCGACGGCAAGGGTCGCAACTCTGGTTCACGCGGGCGTGGCGGCGGCCGCGGCCGATCGGAGGGATCCCACCCACGGGAATCCAACAAGGACCCCAAGTCTGCCAGCGGGGCGCCTCGCCGCAATCGCTCACGGCGTCGCACGAGGGGCGGCAAATCAACGGGCGGTTCCGGCGGCGAATAGCCGAGCTGGCGACCCTCTCGGGATCGCCCGACCAGACTGCCTTCAACGACCGAGTTGTACCTGCAGCCAGGTGCGCTTGCTGCACGCCGGACACTTGGCGTAGCAGCGGTAGCCGCGTCCGGGCACCGGGGCGTGCACCCCCGGAAGGGACAACTGGGCCAATCTCACGACCGACACGATCGTGCGCCGGTGGCAGTTGGGGCACTCCAGTGCCACACTGCCCAACGGCGGCGGCTGCTCCGCGCTACTGAAGAGCACCTGCTTGCCCTGCGGGTCGCGGGTGGCAGCGCTGGCGTCGGGCTGGCCATCCCGCCGAATCCGGTCGAAACTCCCCGGCTTGGTCTTCAGTCGTGGCTTGTCAGTCGTGGTGGGGCGACTTCCAGCGGCACTGTGGTGCTCGGAGGCGTGCGAGTGAATCTCACCCCCCGTTGGCGGGCGACCGTCAGAGGGCGTCACGAGGCCTCAACCAATTTGGCGGCCACCTTCCGGTAGGCCTCGGCACCGCGGGAACTGCTGGCGGTCGACAGCACACTTCGACCTGCCGAAGGTGCCTCGGCGAACCGCACCGACTTCGCGATCGGCGGCCGCAACACCGGCACCCCGTAGCGGTCCTCGACGTCTGCCAAAGTTGCCTGGGCGAGTTTCGTCCTCGAGTCGTACATCGTGGGGAGGACACCCAGCACAGTCAGGTTGCGGTTGCACAGGCGCCTGACATCGGCAACTGTGTCCAGCAGTTGCCGAACACCACGGTGCGAAAGAGTCTCGCACTGCATCGGGATCAGCACCTCGTTGGCCGCGGTCAGAGCGTTGACGGTCAACACCCCCAGCGAGGGGGAGCAGTCGAGCAGGATGAAGTCGTAGTCGTTCTCGACCTCCTCCAGCGCGGAACGCAGGGCGTACTCACGACCGGTGCGGGTGAGCAGGTGGGCCTCGGTACCCGCGAGGTCGATGGTCGCGGGCAGCAGGTCCGGGCCCTCATCGGTGGGGGTGATAGCCAGGCGAACATCCACCCGACCCAGCAGGACGTCGTGCATGGAGAACTCGAGGTCCTCGGGATCCAGCCCGAGCGAGTACGACAGGCAAGCTTGCGGATCCAGGTCGACCAGCAGCACCTTGCGCCCCATCTCGGTCAGGGCACCGCCGATCGAGGCGACGGTCGTGGTCTTGGCCACGCCGCCTTTTTGATTCGCCACAGCGATGATCCGGCTCACAAGCACCTTCTTTTCGGATCACGAGGAAATTGCAGGGATGGAAGTATTGTGCCCATCGTGAGTATTCCGCCGTTCGTCACCCTCCCCCATAGCGTGACGCACACCACGGTCGCCGCCGGACGCGGCGACTTCGCCGTCCTGCGTGCCGATCCCATCCGGTCGCACCGGGAGGCGCCCAGCGCCGAGTGGGCCCGGCTGCTGCTCGTCCCCGGATTCACGGGGAGCAAAGAGGATTTCATCGCGGTGCTGCCGCTGCTCCAGGACGCCGGGATAGCAGCTGCCACCTACGACCAACTGGGCCAGTTCGAGACCCTCGGACCAGATGACGCCGGGGCCTACTCGCAACGTCTCCTTGCTTCCGATGTGGTTGCGCTGTCGTGGGCGCTGTGGCCCGATGGCCCACGCCCACACCTGTTGGGTCATTCCCTCGGCGGCCTGGTCGCCCGAGCCGCCGTCTTGCGCGACCCGACCGCCTTCGCCTCCCTGATCATGATGTGCTCGGGCCCGGCCGCGGTGCCCGAGGGCAAGCAGCAGGAGTTGAAGGCGCTGACCAACGCCCTGGACATTGTCGACCTGGAGACCATCTGGCGGGTGCGGCAAGAGGCGGACAGGGCGGCCGGGGTACCCGCGCCGCCACCGGTGGTGCAAGGCTTCCTACACCACCGATGGCTGCGCAACAACCCACACGCCCTGCGCGCGAAAGCGGAGATCCTGCTGACCGAACCCGACCGCAGCGACGAGTTGGCCGCGGCCGGACTTCCGTTGGCGGTCGTCACGGGCAGCGCCGACGACGTCTGGCTGCCATCGACCCAGGCGGACATGGCTCGCCGGATCGGAGCCCTCGATGTAGGCATCGCCGACGCCGGTCATTCCCCAGCCGCCGACCAGCCATCCGCCACGGGAGCCGCACTTGTCGGGCTGCTGAGGATCCTTACCGGTGGGACCCCCGAACACGGCGCCGGGACAGCCACCGCACATTCGTGGACCCCGGAACGTTTAGGGACCAGCCGGGCTGGGTATGACGGCGGTATGTCGGTAACCAGTGCGCTGCCGCAGGATTCCGGGGCGGCTCGAGAGGCCCGCAAACTCGTCGAGTCGCAGTTGTCGGCCTGGGGAGTGGAGTTCGTCCGAGACGACCTGCAGCTGATCGCCTCCGAACTTGTCACGAATGCGCTGACCCACACCGATGGCCCCGTGACCATCTCCCTGATCGCCGCCCCCGACCACGTCAGAATCGAAGTCGCCGACGCCGGGAGCGCCACCCCGACCGTCCGGTCACCCTCCGACGACGACGATCACGGCCGCGGGATGGCGATTGTGGAGATGCTGAGCCGTGCCTGGGGCACCATCGCCACCGAAACCGGAAAGACCGTGTGGGCCGAGGTACCGCTGAGCGAAGCCACCGACTGACAGCCACCGCTCCCGGCGAGTGCGTTCACGGGCCGATCGGGGAGTTGCGCGACAAACTCACCACCCCGAGGACCATCACCACGACAGAGGCTGCGAGCACGGCCAACGCGGCAACCGAATGATTCACCGACACCTGGAGGAGCCAGATGGACACGATCGTGGCGAACACTGGATTCACCAGGATCATCACCGAGGATGACACGGTCACGGCGCCAGTCTTGAATGCCTCGGCGGACACCAACGGGTAGGTCACTGCGCTGATGAGCGTGAGCAGAACGAACACGAGTCGAGCCGCCCCGGTGGAATCGAATACGCCCTTGATCACGACCGCGTAGGTGGCCGCCAGAATGCCGGCCGCCAGCGCAATCACAGCCGCCCGAGCAGTCGTAGGTAGCCTTTTCCCCAGGGCCATCAGCACGAGTACGAGCAGGACGGTGGCCACCAGGAAGACGACCCATTGGCTGACGGTGGGCTTGACCGAGCCGCCGGTCGGTTGCGCCACCACCAGGAACACGGCCAGCGCAGCCGCCACGGCGACGATGGCCAGCCATTCCCGCCCGGGAACCGCCGTCTTGGAGATGATCATGGCGGCGATCGGCACGAAGATGAGTTCGGTGACGATCAGCGGCTGCACGACGGCCAACGACCCGAGGCTGATGGCCACGATGTGCACGACGGCGGCGACGTAGAACAGGATGAGCCCGGACAGCCACACCCGGTTCTTCAACAGGTCGAGAAACTTGGGCTGCCCCGAGCTGAACTGACCGATCGACTGTTGGGTCCCCTTGTGCTGGAGCACGAGCGCCGGGGCATACAACGCGGACGACAAGAGCATGACCAGGACCGCGAGGATCATCTCCGCGCCACCGGATCACGGTGACGGCCCGCGGTTGCGGGTATCGGGCGCCAGGACCATGGTGACGCCCAGCAAGGGGGCCGGGTGTGGCGTTCCGCAGACATGCGGGAATCCCCCGGAGTTCGGATCAGATCGCAGGGGTAGTCGGCGGTGGCGTCGCCGCCGGTCCGGCTCCCCCGAGCACCCGACGGGCCTCGGCGAGCTGCTCAGGATCGACCGTCACGTCGTAGGTGGTCGCCACAAGCGTGCTGCGGGAGACGAAGTCGCGCTTGCCGCCGGTGAAGGCGTATGAGATCAGACCGAAGATGATGCCGAAGGCTGCGCCATACAGGACCCCCATCGCCATCGCCGTCAGCAGCGAGATTTCCGACCGCGCGAAGATCGAGACGAACAAGCCCAGCAGCAACCCGAACCAGGCACCCATTGCGAGTCCCCCCAGGGCGGCGCGTCCCCAAGACATGCGCCCCAACACGACCTCGACGCTGCGCAGGTCGTTCCCGATGATGGTGACGTGCTCAACGGGGAACTTGTTGTCGCTGAGATTGTCGACCGCGGCCTGCGCCTCTTCGTAGGTCTTGAAGCTCACCAGGATCGGCCGCGAGGCCACTTGCTGCGGGGTTGCGATGGGCCTGGCCATGACGATCCTCCGGATCTCGGGACGTGCTTCGGATGGTGCCTAGTTCCCACCGGTCGATTCCCTCCAACCGGCAGGTTGTCTACCGAGGTCAGCCCTTCAGCTTGTAGTCCTCCAGCAGACGACGCGCGATGATCATCCGCTGGATGTCGGCCGTGCCCTCCCCGATCATCAGCATCGGCGCTTCGCGGTAGAGCCGCTCGATCTCGTACTCCTTGGAGTAGCCATAGCCGCCATGGATCC
>CAZKVQ010000027.1:0-42012 GCA_964556255.1 uncultured Actinomycetes bacterium | reverse complement strand
GCACCGCCTTTGCAAGGCGGGGGTTGAGGGTTCGAGTCCCTTCGCCTCCACCCCCACGTCGCTGCTGCCTGCCCGCATGGAAAGATGACCCCGTGGCCAATCAGCAGATCGCGACGCTCCGAACCAACCACGGCGATATTCGGGTGGAACTCTTTGCCAACCATGCGCCGAAGACAGTCCGTAACTTCGTCGGGCTGTCCGACGGCACACTGGAATGGACGGATCCGAAGACCGGTAAGCCCGGGGAAGGTCCGTTGTACTCCGGTGTGGTGTTCCACCGCATCATCCCCGGATTCATGATCCAGGGGGGAGACCCGCTGGGTACCGGCACCGGCGGCCCCGGCTACCGCTTCGCCGACGAGATCCATCCTGAACTGCAGTTCGACCGCCCTTACCTTTTGGCGATGGCGAACGCAGGTCCGAACACCAACGGCTCCCAGTTCTTCATCACTGTGGCGCCCACCGCATGGCTCAACACCAAGCACACCATCTTCGGCGAGGTCGCCGACCAACCCAGCCGGGATGTGGTCGATGCGATCGCCGGGGTCCCGACCGCCCGAGGCGACCGCCCCGTGCAGGACGTGATCATCGAGGGCATCGACGTGGAAGAGGTCGCCAGCTGAGCTCCGATCAGGCGGCCGGCGGGTCGACGGCGGCACCGCCGCACTGCGCCTGGCATCCGGAGCGGGAGACCTACATCGCCTGCTCGCGCTGCGATCGGCCCATCTGCCCGGATTGCATGACGGCAGCCCCGGTCGGCTTCCAGTGCCCCGACTGTGTGGCAGCGGGCGCTCAGGTCACCCAGCAGGCCCAACGCGCAATATCCCAGGATCGCCCGCTGGTGTCCTGGGGGATCATCGCGGTCTGCGCGGTGGTGTTCGTGCTCCAGTTCGCCCTGGGCAGTGATCAGGTCATCACCTACTTCGGGATGTGGCCGGTGGCCATCGCCTCGGACGGCGAGTGGTATCGGCTGGTCACCTCGGTTTTCCTGCACGCCGGGATCCTTCACATCGCTTTCAACATGTATGTGCTGCTGGTGCTGGGCCCGCCGTTGGAGCGGGCTCTCGGCCATCTGCGGTTCCTGGTGCTCTTCTTGCTTGCCGGACTGGGCGGGGCGGTCGCCTCGTTCGCGTTCTCCGCTCCAACGACCATCTCGGTCGGAGCCAGCGGCGCCATCTTCGGCATCATGGGCGCCCTGGTAGTGGCGGGTCGGCGCTTGCGGTGGGACATCACCCAAGTCGTGGTCCTGATCGCCATCAACATCGTGATCGGATTCGTCTTCGGGTCCGGGATCGATTGGCGGGCGCACCTGGGTGGCCTGGTGACCGGAGCGGCCGTGGCAGCGCTGATGGTGCTGCCGGCCCATGACACCCGCCGTAGGTACGTCGAGGTTGGCGGGGTCGTGGTGGTGCTGGCCCTGCTGGTCGCCGGGGCGGTACTCAGGGCCGGCCAACTGGCATTGGTCGGCTGAGCGCCTAGCCGAACGCGCCCGGAACTGCAGGGCCGATGTCGCGCAGGGTAGTCGTCCTTGCTCCTGTAATCGTGTGTCCCGGCGTTGGCCGGCATCTTCTACGTGCGTGTGTCCCCAAGTTATCCACAGCCTGGGGATGAACTACACCAGTGTAAGCCGCCTCTTTGTGATCCAGGTCATAGGCGTGAGGGCAGCCACGACTACGCACAGCGATCGTGCTCCGGAGGGGCGTGGACCAGGCATGGCCGGAGGCTGTCCTGGACCCTACTTCCACTTTGTGGAAGCGATGAAACCCCCTGCGAGGAAAGCGAAACCGATGACGACGTTCCACCAGCCCAGCGTCTTGACGAAGGGCGCGTCCGGAGCCACGTAGTACACGACGATCCAGATCAGCCCGATGCCGAACAGCGCGAGCATCAGTGGGACGAGCCATCGCGGGGAGTCCAGCCGCACTGGCTTCGGCTTCTTCTTGGCCTTGTCCTTGCCCGCGGCTGTGGATGCCGAAGACGTCTGCTTCTTGGGCACCGCCTTGGGGGTGGCAGGCTTCTTCGACGAACTCACTTCATGGCCGTCGTCGGACTTCGCCACGTTCGATCCCTTCTACTGCTATGACCACCCGCTGTGGTGACGCGGACGGTCGCTCGGCCATGATGGACGCCGTGCCGGCTCGCATCCTGGTTGTCGACAACTACGACAGCTTCGTGTTCAACATTGTGCAGTACCTGGCCCAGCTGGGTGCGCAGTGCACTGTAGTGCGCAACGATGAAATCGACGCCGACGCGGCCCTCGACTTCGACGGGGTACTTCTCTCGCCGGGCCCGGGCACTCCGGCGGACTCGGGTGTCTGTCCGGACATCATCGAGCGCTGCGGCGGTCAGGTTCCGATCTTCGGCGTGTGCCTCGGTCACCAGGCAATCGCAGAGGTCTTCGGCGGTTCGGTCGTTCGGGCCCCGGAGCTTCTCCACGGCAAGACGTCACTGGTGACCCATCGGGGCCAGGGAGTGCTCGCCGGCCTACCCGACCCCTTCACCGCAACCCGGTATCACTCCCTCGCGGTTGCCGACGTCGGATTTCCTGATTGCCTCGAGGTCACCGCGACCACCACCGAGAGTGGCGTGATCATGGCCTTGCGCCACCGAGAACTGGACATCGAAGGGGTGCAGTTCCATCCCGAGTCGGTGCTCACGGAGGGTGGGCATCTCCTGCTGGCCAATTGGCTCACGAGATGCGGCGACACCGACGCTGTCGCCAGGTCGGTAGGGCTGTCGCCGGTCGTCAGCCGCTAGCCCGTAGGTGCCACCAGGTTCGGCTGACCGGTTTGAGCTGCTGGGGTCTGCACATCCGATGCAGCTTGTCCGCCGCCGTTCTGGGTGGCCGGTGCAGATAGCGTCGGCTCCGGGCTCGGCGTCGACTGGGTCGGCGTCGGGGTGGTGGGCGTCGGTGTCGGCGTTGGCGTCGGCTGGGACACCGCGACAGTAATGGTGACCAGGGTCCCCTTCACGGCGGTCTGACCACCTTCCGGTGACTGAGCAAGTACGGTCCCGGGCGTCTCGGAGGACTCCTGGGTCGTGACATTCACCTGGAAACCGGCGTTGGCCAGGTCACTCTTGGCCTGCGCCTCGCTCTTGCCAACCACCGAGGGGACCTTCACCTTGCCGTTAGACACGGTGATCCCGACTCGGCTACCGGCGTCGACATTGCTGCCGGCCGATGGGCTCTGCTTGAGAACGGAGCCCTGAGGCTGATCACTGTCGGTCTCAGTGACGGATCCGAGGTTCAGATTCGAGTTCGCCAGTGACTGTCGCGCATCCTCCACGCTGGCCAGACCAACGAGGTTCGGCACGCTGACCTTCTCCTTGCCGGCTGAGATCACGACGTCGACTCCCTGGCCGGTTTCGAGCTGGGAATTGGCCACCGGATCTTGGGAGATGATCGTGTTGGCCGGCTTGTCGGAGATCTGGGTGCGCTCGTTCCCGAGTTTCAGTCCGGAACGGGACAGCGAGATGCTGGCCTCATCGGTGGTCAGGCCGACGATGCTGGGGACGCTCACCTTGGTGCCGCTGGAATTGGAGGACAGCGACCGGCCCACGAAGATGGCTGCAACGCCGAGCAGGAGGATGACCGCAGCGATGGCGACCCACATCCAGGGGCTGCGCTTCTTCTCCTCATCCTCGGGCTCCAGATCCGTGCCGGGAGGCGGGGTTGCGCCACCCATCACCGATGTTGCCGCTACCCCGGCGGCAACCGGAATCGCGGCCGTCGCAGCAGGCGCCGGTGCAACAGCTGGCGCTAGGCCCTGGGCCGCCGTCACCGGCATGCCGGCGATGGCTCGTTCGACGTCGCTGCGGAAGTCCGAGGCGGTCTGGTAGCGCTGTTCCCGGTCCTTCGCGAGCGCCTTGGCCACGATGGCGTCCAACGCCGGGGGAATGCTGGGATCGATCGAGGAGGGCGGTGGCGCCTCCTCACCGACGTGCTGATAGGCGACCGAGACTGGCGATTCGCCGGTGAAAGGGGGGCGCTCGGTGAGCAATTCGTAGAGCACACATCCGGTGCTGTACAGGTCGGATCGGGCATCGACCACCTCGCCGCGAGCCTGTTCCGGGGACAGGTACTGCGCGGTGCCCATCACCGTGCTGGCAGCGGTCATCGTCGATGTCGAGTCGGCCAGTGCGCGGGCGATGCCGAAGTCCATCACCTTGACTTCGCCACCGCGGGTGAGCATGACGTTGGCGGGCTTGATGTCCCGGTGAACGATGCCATGCCGATGGGAGTAGTCCAACGCTGCGAGGATGCCAGCAGTAATCTCCAGCGCGCGCTCGGGGAGCAGCCGACGTCCGCTGGCCAGCAGTTGCCGCAGGGTGACGCCGTCCACATACTCCATCACGATGAACGGCACGATCACCGTCTCGCCGTTCATGGTCAGACGGTCTTCGCCGGTGTCATAGACGGCGACGATGTTGGGATGGTTCAACGCCGCGGCGGACTGTGCCTCGCGTCGGAATCGGGCCTGGAAGGAGGGGTCGCGGGCCAGGTCCGGACGCAACAGTTTGATCGCGACTCGACGACCCAACCGCCAGTCCTGAGCTTCGACGACCGCGGCCATGCCACCCCGGCCGATCTGCGCGTCGGTGTAGGACAGAAATCCGGCGAACACCTCGGCCATGCCACCCCGGCCGAGCTCCTCACCGAGTTCGTAGCGGTCACCCAATCGACCTGTCTCAGTCACGTCATTGCTCCTTCGCGAAGGGGTGGAAAGGCTCTTTGGGGCGCCGTCGGGCTACCTCGTCGGGCACGTCTGCCGGCGTCACTGCAGCACCGCTTCCATGACCTGTCTGGCGATCGGTGCCGCCAACTGGTTCCCGCTCACTTCCGTGGTTCCCGCGTTCTCCACGGTAACCGCGACTGCGATCTGGGGATTGTCGATGGGTGCCACCGCGACGAACCAGGCGACGTTCGGGCGATTACCGCCGGTTTCAGCGGTCCCGGTCTTTCCCCCGACGCGCACCCCCGGGATGGCGGCGTTGCTACCGGTTCCCTGGTTGACGACCGCTTCCATCATCGTGAGCATCGACGCGGCGTTCGCCGAGGACACAGCGCGAGCATGCTCCTTGGGTTCGGTCTGCGAGAGTAGTTGCAGGTCGGCGCCCCGGGTGTCCTGCACCAGGTAGGGCTCCATGGTGACACCGCCGTTGCCCAGTGAAGCACCCACCAGCGCCATCTGCATGCTCGAGGCCGTCACGTTGAACTGACCAACAGCGCTCTGGGCGGTCTGCGCGGCGTCGAGTCCGCGTGGATAGCGCGACGTGGCCGCGATCAGCGGCACCTTGAACGAGGTGTTGAAACCGAACTTGTCGGCCTGGTCGGCCAGCGCGGCATTACCCAGTTCGTCGCCGAGGTAGGCGAATGCGGTGTTGCAGGAGATCACCAACGCCTGCTGCAGCGTCACCTTGTCGTTGGGGCCGCAGGCGGTCCCGAACGTGTTGGGGATGGATTCGTTGGAGTTCGGCAGCGGGTATTGCGCAGGTCCGGGCAGTTCCGAGTCGGGGGTATAGCGTCCGCTCTCCAGCGCGGCAGAGGAGACCACCAGCTTGAAGGTGCTGCCAGGGGGAGGTGTCGAAACCAGTGGCCGGTTGAGCAACGGCTGGTCCGGGTCCTGCAGCAGTTGGTTGTAGTAGGCCGTGATCGCGGTCGGGTCGTGGCTGGACAGCTGGTTGGGATCGAAGGACGGCGATTGTGCGAGCGCGAGGATGGCCCCCGTCTTCGGGTCTATCGCGGTCACCGATCCGACTTTGCCATCGAGGCCGTCGAAGGCCGCCTGCTGCGCTTGCGGATTCAACGTGAGGGTAACGGCACCGCCTTTGACCGCGGCGCCACCGAACAGTTGGCTGACCCGGTCGACGAAGAACTCGGCGCCGGTGCCGGAGAGCACGGGGTTCTCGGCCTTCTCGATTCCGGAGGCGCCGTAGACCATGGAGTAGAAGCCGGTGGCGGGGGCGTAGAGAGGACCATTGGAGTAGGTGCGCAGGTACTTCAGATTGTCGTTCGTCGGTTCCGATTTGGCCACCTGCGACGCCTGCACGAGGATGGGGCCACGCTCGCGGTCGTACTCCTGGAGCAGGGTTCGGGAGTTACCCGCTCGAGCCTTGATGCTGTCGGCCAGGAACACCTGCTGGAACGACAGGTTGATCAACAGCGCCGCGAGCAGAACTCCCAGCACCAAGCCCAGTCGGCGGATTTGGTTGTTCATTGAGTCATCGCCGATGCTTCTTGACCCTCGGCCGGCACTGCCGAGGGTTGGGGCCTGCGGGCGCGGTCAGAGATCCGCAATACCAGCGCCACCATGATCCAGTTCGCGAGCAGCGCGGACCCACCGTAGGCGAGGAAGGGCGTCGTCAGACCGGTCAGGGGAATCAGCCGCGTGACACCACCGACGACCACGAAGACCTGCAAGGCGAGGACAGTGGCGAGTCCCACCGACAACAACTTGCCGAATGGGTCGCGCACGGCGATGGCCGTGCGCAGGGAGCGCTCCACGACGATCGCATAGAGCAGCAGAACGGCCATCAGGCCGGTGAGTCCGATCTCCTCTCCCAACGAATCGGCAATGAAGTCGGACTGTGCGAACGGGATGAACTGGGGGAAGCCCTGGCCCCACCCGGACCCGAGCAGGCCGCCGCTGGCAAGACCGAACAGGCCCTGCGACAACTGGTACGACTGGTCCTGGGAGTAGGCCCAGGTGTCGAGCCAGGTCTCCACTCGGATCTGCACGTGTCCGAACAGGAAGTAGCCGAGAACGCCACCCACGGCGAGCAGCAGCGCACCGATCGCGAGCCAACTTCGCCGTCCCGTGGCGACGTAGAGCATCACCACGAACAGCCCGAAGAACATCAGCGCGGTTCCCAGGTCCTTCTCGAATGCGAGGACGCCCAGTGCGACGAACCAGGCGACCATGATGGGTCCGAGGTCGCGACCCCGGGGGATCCCCAAGCCGAATACCTTCTTGCGGACGATCGCCAACGAGTCGCGCTTGAGCACGAGGTAACCCGCGAAGAAGATCGTGAGGAGAATCTTTGCGAACTCTGAGGGCTGGAACGACAACGGGCCGAGGCGGATCCACAAGGTCGCCCCGTTGATGTTCGCACCGATGCCGGGGACCAGTGGCAACAGCAGCAGGATCACCCCGGCGAGCATCGCGGTGTAGGTGAACCGCTGCAACCGACGGTGGTCGCGGACGACGATCAACGTGAGTGCGAACATCACCAGCGCTAGCACGAGCCACGTGAACTGCGTCTCAGCCAATGCCGTAGGGATCTTGCTCCCGTTGCCTTCCGCCTTGATCCGGGCGGCAAGATCCAGCCGGTGGATCATCGCCAGCCCGATCATGTTCAGCAGCGCGACGGCGGGCAGCAGATAGGGGTCCGCGTAGGTCGCGAACACCCGGACGATCACATGGGCAGCCAGCAGCATGGCTGCGAAGACGCCTACCTGTGCCCAGAAATCCAGCGGCAGCTTCTGCAGCACCGCCAAGTCGACGCTGGCGTACGCGTACGCGCCGACCCCGATCGCCAACAGCAGCAGCAGCAACTCCACATTGCGGCGACTCGGGATCTTGATCGTCGTGGTGGGGGTTGCGGCGCTCATGTGCGGGCCGCCGACAGGAGTGGGTTGGGAGTGGCTGAGGTTGTCACGCTCGGTGAAGGTGTCGGCTTTGGCTTGGGCGGCGCGGGGCGTGGCGGACAACCGGCAGGGGCGGGGACCTTGGTGGCGCACTCTTCGGCCGCGTCGGCCAAGGCACTAGTGATCCGGAGGGCATCCGCCTGGCTGGCGGCCCCGATATTGGCTTTCACCTTCTCCTGCTGGAACTCGGGCAGATCCGCGACCTTGGTCGCCGTGACCTCTTCCACGGTCGACCAACCGTGATCGCCGACACCCCAAGGCACGCCCTGGAAGATGGCGACCGAACCCTGGTTGGCGCCCACGAAGTACTGGCTGCGCGTCCACGCCCACGCGCCCAGCACCCCGGCGATGATGAGAACGACGGCCACGAGCGCGAGGACGGTATACCCGTGGACCCTTCGGCGTTTCGGCGCTGCGCGTGCGGCCCCGGCGTTGCCGTCGGGGGCTTCCTGTCGTGGCGTGCGGCCGGCCTCTGCCGGTTTCGGCGGCGTCAGGTTTCGCGGCGATGGATCAGGTTCGGAGTCCTCCGGGAATGCCAGACCTGGCAGTCGGTCGCGGTTGCGCCGCTCGGAGGCGGCGCCGACCACGATCGGGCTCTGGTGCACGCCGGCGGAGTCCGGTGCGGACACCACGTCCGCGACCAGCGCGGTGACGTTGTCTGGGGCGCCAGCGGCCAGTGCCTGTTCCACGAGGGCGTCCACGACTCCCGTCGGGTCGGCAGTGCTTGCCATCAGGGCCGAGATCGTGGCCTCGGGCACCACCCCGCATAGGCCATCCGTGCAGAGCAGGAATCGGTCGCCGGCACGGACTTCTCGGATCGATAGGTCGGGCTCAACGTCGTTGACGCCGTCCAGCGCCTTCATGAGCAGGTTGCGGCGTTCGTGGGTGAGGGCCTCCTCCGGTGAGATTCGACCCGAGTCGACCAGCGTCTGCACGAAGGTGTGGTCTTTGGTGAGTTGGCTGAGCACGCCGTCCCGCATCAGATAGGCCCGGGAATCCCCGATATGAGCGACAGCCACCCGGTCGTTGAGCCAGGCGAGCGCCGTCAGCGTCGTGCCCATCCCTCGGGATTCGGGTACCACCCCCGCCACTTGGCCGAGTTGTTCGTACGCGGTGTCGACGGTGGCCTGCAAGACGCCGAGGATCTCCTGGTCGCCGGGCTGCAGGCCCTCGTCGCTGTCCAGAGCGGCGAAACTGGCCACGGCGGTTGCGGAGGCGAGTTCGCCGGCGGCGTGGCCCCCCATACCGTCCGCAACCACGAGCATCCTGGAACCCGCGTAGCCGGAGTCCTCGTTGTCGGCGCGAACCATGCCGACGTCGGACTTCGCGGCATAGCGCAGGATCAGAGCCACCGGGGATACCGCTTACTTCCGCAATTCGAGGACTGTGCGTCCGATGCGCAGTGGCTGTCCGATGAGTAGGACCGTCGGTCCTGTCACCCTGGTGCGGTCGATCCAGGTGCCGTTGGTGCTGCCGAGGTCCTCGACCACCCAGGACGTCTCGTGTGGGTACAGCCGCGCGTGATGGCTGCTCGCGTAGTCGTCGTCGAGCACGATGGTCGAGTCCGCCGCGCGACCGACGGTGACCGGTGAGGAGCCCAATGGGACAACGGTGCCCGCCAGGCTGCCTTCCGTGACGACGAGGCGGCGAGGGGTGCTCTTGGCCTGTTGCCGCGGCTTGCGCTGGTCCGGGGTACCGGTGATGGTCTGGGTCCCGCGCAGCTCGGCATCGGCCGGAGCAGCGAGGTCCCGTCGGAGGGCGCTGATGGCGAAGAGGACGAAGGCCCACAGGAGCAGCAGAAACCCAAATCTGAGCAGGGTGAGGGCGAGTTGACTCATCCGGTACTCCGATACACGAGTTCGGTGGAGCCCAGCCTGATCACCGAACCGTCGTGCAATTCGGCGCGGGTCACCCGGTTCCCATCCAAGAAGGTGCCGTTCGTGCTGTTCAGGTCCTGCAGCAGCGACGGCTCGCCCACGATCACCTCGGCGTGATGACGCGAGACACCCGGGTCCTCCAGGCGGATGTCGACGTCGTTGCCGCGTCCGAGCTTGGTAACTGAGCCGGAGAGGGGGATCTCCTGCGAGCCTGCAGCCACCAGCCGGGGACGTTGGTGGGCCGAAGCCGAGGCAGTCGCCTGCACCTGGCTGCTGACGCGCAACATCCCGGTTGAGGCCTCCTCGTCTTCATGCAGGGTCACGGTGACCGGTCCGAGGAAGGAGTACCTCTGCTCGGTGGCGTGCTCGCGGGCCATGCCTGCGAGTTCCGTCGTCAGGGTGTCGGAGTAGGCGGACAGCCGTTCATAGTCCTCCGGGGCAAGATGCACATCGAAGTCGTTGGGAACGACGGTGCGGGACCGGGACACCACCGCCGCCCGCTCGTCCATCTCCTTCTGCATCGCCGCGGCGATTTCCACCGGCTGCACCTCGGATTTGAAGGCTTTGGCGAAGGCGCCGTTGACGACCTTGTCGACTCGCTTCTCGAACGCGTCCAGAATCCCCAATGCACCCACCTCCTCCTGGCTCGTTCCGCACGTAGAGATACCTGCGATAGATGCTAGCCCCGCATTCGATCGCTCACGGCACGCCGGGCGGGGGATGGGGCGATGATCATACCGAGGAATTGCCGGCCAGGCGCACGTGAGTCAGGCCACGTCCGGTCTCTGGGCCTAGTCGCCCGGCCGCACTGGTGGGAGAATAGGTCAGGTGACACCTGAGATCCTCGGCCTGACCGGTGCTGCCCTCATCCTCTGCTCGGCGCTACCCCAGTTGCGCAGTCTGCTGCACCACAGCGGTGAAGGCGTCAGCGTGCTGTCGTGGTCCCTACTGCTGGTGAACAGTTTGGTGTGGACCTCATACGGCCTGAGCATCGGATCATTGTCGACTGTTGTGGGGAACGTCGGCGGTGCCGTCGCCTTCTTCACCGTTGTTGTCAGCCTGCTGTACAAGCGGACCTCGGGCTGGTGGGTTCCGGCGCTGGTCCTTCCCGCGTCGGCACTGGTGTTCGGGCTGGCCTCCAGTCTGCCGACAGCGGTTGTGGGCGTCCTGGGCGTCATCCTCGGTGTCTCCCTGGCGCTCCCGCAGTTGCTGCTGTCATATCGAACGCTGGCTGCCCGACTCCCGTCGAGCGTCGCGCTCGGCTCCTGGGTGCTCATCCTCGCCGGTCAGGTGCTCTGGCTCATCTATGGGCTGATCACCGGTGAGCTGGCGATCATCGCCGTTAATGTGCTGGCAGGCATGGTCAGCGCCGCTGTGCTGTACCTGGAGACGCGCCACCGGGAGCGCGACGTCACAGGCCTGCCGGACGCCGACAACGGCGACGTTGAGGTCGTGTACGTCCAGGGCTGACGTCCGCTGATGACGACTACGTCGCGGAGGCTGCGAAGATGCTGTCGATGGCAGCTCTGAGGGCGGCGTCGAACTCGGCATCGCTCTGCTGAACCTCCAGGCCCTCCGTCAGAGCTCTGGAGAAACTCGCGATCACCCCGTGTTGCCGGGCGAGGCGAGCATCCGCCTCGGCCCTGCTGTAACCGCCGGAGAGCGCCACGATCCTCAGCACATTCGGGTGGGCCAGTAGATCGGCGTAGAAATCGTCCACCTCGGGCAACGTCACCTTGAGCATGATCCGTTGCTCGGGTTCGAGGTCGCCGAGATGCTCCAGGATCTCGGCCTTGAGGAGTTCCTCCGCTTCGGCCTTGTTCTCCGAGTGGATGTCGATCTCGGGCTCGAGAATGGGTACCAGCCCGGCGGCGAGGATCTGACGACCGAGGGCGAATTGCTGGCCGACGACAGCCCGCACCCCGGGACCCTCACCGACCTTGATCACCGACCTCATCTTCGTGCCGAACACTCCCTTCGTCAGCGCGCGATCGAGTAGGGCGTCGAGATTGGGAATGGGCCGCATGAGTTGGGCGCCGTCGACTTCAGCCTCGAGACCTTTGTCGACCTTCAGAAACGGGACCACATTCTTCACGGTCCACAGGTAGTCGGCAGTGCCGCGACCCTCGACGTCGCGATCCATCGTGTCCTCGAAGATGATGGCGCCCAGGATGCGGTCACCGGTGAAACTCGGACTCGTCATGATCCTGGTGCGCATCTCGTGTATGAGGTCGAACATCTCGTCATCGTCGGCGTAGTCGCGCTTCTTGATGCCGTAGAGGCTCAGTGCCTTGGGGGTGCTGCCGCCGCTCTGATCGAGAGCCGCGATGAACCCGCGGGAGTTCTGGACCTTCTCGAACTGTTCCTGGTTCATGGTTCGCCTCACCAGCATGATGGGTCACCAGCAACCTGGAGCCCGGACGCGTCTTGTGTGCGAGGGGGAGTAGAGGCCCCGTGGCTGGGCGGATTTCCCCAGGGGCCATGTGCTTCCCCGCGCAAAGTGATTGTGCCGTGCTCGGTCGGGTCATGGCAACGGTCATTACCCCGCGGAGCACGGAGGGCACGCATGGGCCAGCTCTTCGACGCCGTGCGGAGTACTCGCCTGTTAGACCTCGCGCGTGCCGCCTTGTCAGTCGCCGAGCACCTGGGCCCAGGCCGCGGGAAGGGCGTCGGCGTAGTTGTGGCCGTAGCCCGAGGGCATGTTGACCGCTTGCGGCAAGTCCATGGCCACCTGCAAGAAGAACAGCACAGGCGTCCAGGTCGTGCGCGGCTGCATCCCCGGGCCGCGCGGGTCGTCGAGCCAGTCCGGTCGTGCGATCGCCAGTTTCGGCGCGAACCAGACAACTGGGTCGGTCGGGTTCTGCAGGACGAGGATGCGCGGTGTCGGCCAGGGACCGTCACCCGGTGGCGCTCCCGCCGCCTCTGCCGTCGCGGCGTACCGCAGGGTGCGTCCGCCGTCGACCGTCGGCTGCCATACCGGCGGCGCGCCCGAGTAGGTCCATCCGGTCACTGGGTCCGTGGCCGCCGGCGGGCCCACCCAGAGTGCCCCGTCGATCCGCTGCGCCACTTCTGCCGGAGTCATCCCGGCGAACGGCGCGGGAGAACCGAACGCGCCGAGGCTCTCGCCGTAGAGGATCAACTTTGGTCGCTTGCCGGCCGGAAGGGCATCGCGGGCTGCGACCAATGCGTCGTACAGGGCGACCCCCGCCTCCTGCGCTTGGCTCTGGTTGACCAAGAAGGACAGCCAACTCGGCAGCGTCGAATACTGAATGGCGACCTCGGCCGCGCGTCCGCCTGTGGTCGTCTCGGCCACCTGTGCGGCAACCGGATCGATCTGGCCATTGCCGGTGGTGGTGATGCCGATCCAGACGGTGGCATCGGCTCCGCCGGCTCGCACCATGTCGGCGACGGCCAGTTGCGCCCGCTGCTGCGGGCTGTCCGCGGACCCGAGGCCGGCGAATGCCCGGATGGCCGACTCGGGCTGGCCCTGTGAGACGAACTTGCGGCCCTCGCGGCCGAGGGAATCGAAGGCGATCAGCGAGCCGGGGCCGCCTGAGCGGCTCGACGACGTCGGCGCCGTCTGGCCGGAGGTGGATGCATCGATGCGGTTGAACGCGAACTTCATGGCCAGGTAGCCGAGGCCGGCCACCACCACGACGATCACGACAGTGCCGATCACTCCGAGGACCCGCAAGGATGTGCGGGCCTCCGGTCCGCCACCCAGCCTGCGCGCCAACAGCCGGAATCCCCGCGCCACGAACACCAGCACCACCGCGGTGACTAGTCCGATTGCCGCCGCCATCAGCCATTGCGCCACCAAAGCAGGCGAGTTCATCGCCCGAGCCTGCTCGGCCAGGCCCGGTGCCAGCAGAGCCCCGACGACGAGTCCAGCGCCTGCGCAGATCCAGGCCAGCCACACGTACCCCCTTGGAGCTGGCCGCTCGCGTGCCTTCTCCCCGCGCAGCAGTCGGATGATGGCACCCAGCGTCGCGCCGGTCCCATACCCGATAGCCGCGAGCAAACCGGCAACGACGCCCTGCAGCAGGGTCCCGTTGGGGAGCAACGACGGCAACCACGCCACGGCCCAAGCGCCGCTGGCGAAGATCACTCCCGTTGCCGACGCCCGCCTCACCCTGCGAATCTATCGATCCAGACCGACTCGAACACGTCGACCCCCGGCGGCGGTGTGCACTGATGTGCCCGGGCGCTTCCGGGTCGACGTGCCGTACCGTCTTCTGGCCGCCGCCTTGGACTATCTGGGGGATTTCCCAGACACTTGTGCGCGAGGGGGGAGTTGAACCCCCACGCCCTTTCGGGCACACGGACCTGAACCGTGCGCGTCTGCCTATTCCGCCACTCGCGCGCGCTCAAGAAGGCTAGCAGTCGGGCACGGATCTGTAGCAGGCTGGGGGAATGCCCGAACTCCCCGAAGTCCAGGCGCTGGCCGAGATCCTCGACGCCCGGCTCACCGGGCAACGTGTCGCGAGCTGCTCACTGACCGCGTTTCCGGCGCTGAAGACCCATGATCCACCGTTGGAGGCCGTCGTGGGGTCGCGCGTGGTGGGCTGCACCCGGCGGGGCAAGTTCCTCATCCTCGATTTCGAGACCGGCGCCGAACTGTCCGAAGGTGATGCCGGCGAGCTGCACCTTGTCGTGCACCTGGCGCGCGCCGGCTGGCTGAAGATGACCGACAAGGTGCCGTCGACGCCAGCGAGGCCTGGCCGGGGGCCGGGAGTGCTGCGGCTCGTCACAGTTACCGATGACGGCGAGTTCGGGTGGTCGGTTGAGTTGACCGAGGCAGGCACCCGCAAGTCACTGGCGCTTTACGTGGTGGCGGATCTGCAGGACGTCCCTGGCATCGCGGCACTCGGGCCGGACGCGCTGGCGCTCTCCGATGAAGGGTGGGCCGAACTCCTTGCCACCGGTGGCTCCACGAGGTTGAAGGGACTGCTGCGCGAACAGCACGTCGTCGCCGGGATCGGCAACGCCTACAGCGACGAGATCCTGCATGCGGCCCGGTTGTCCCCCTACGCCACTGCTGCCGGACTCTCGGCCGAGGAACGCCGAAGGTTGGTCACTGCCGTCCGGCAGGTGCTGGGGGAAGCGCTCAGCAACAACCACGGACGTGAGCCGTCCGGACTCAAGGATGGTAAACGGTCAGGCTTGGCGGTCCACGGTCGCGCCGGGCATGCGTGCCCGGTGTGCGGGACGACCGTGGCCGAGGTCGTGTTGGCCGACTCGTCCTTCCAGTACTGTCCGACCTGTCAGACGGGCGGCAGGAAACTGGCCGACCGGCGCATGAGCCGGCTGCTGAAGTAGGAGGATCCCATGGTCATGACCGAGGCTCGCGAGTCGGAGACCGCCAAGTTGGTCGCGGCGTTGCGCGCTGAACTCGGTGAGACCACGCTGACGACCGATCCCGACGTTCTCGCCGGCCATACGACCGATTGGACCAGGCGTTTCTCGGGTCCCGCGGCTGGACTCGTACGCCCGAGCACCACCGAGGAGGTCGTGCAGGTGATGGCCGCCTGCAACCGCCTCGGGATTCCGGTCATCCCCCAGGGCGGGAACACCTCGATGGTCGCCGGATCCGTCCCTACCGGGGCCGAGGACTGGCAGGACAGACCGCTCCCGATCATCCTGTCCACTCTCGGCCTGCGGCGTCTCGATCCGGTCGACACCCTGACCGGCACCCTCACGGTTGGCGCGGGAGTCACCCTGGCTGAGGTCCAGCACCAGGCCGCCACCGCCGGTTGGCTGTACGGCGTCGATCTCGGCGCCCGCGACACCGCAACCATCGGGGGTACCTGCGCCACGAATGCCGGCGGCATCAGGGTCTGCGCCTATGGCATGACCAGACGACAAGTGATCGGCCTCGAGGTCGTGTTGGCCGACGGATCTGTGATCAGTCGGCTGGGCGGACTGCCGAAGGACAACACCGGCTACGACCTCAACGGACTCATGGTCGGATCCGAGGGCACCCTCGGGGTGATCACGGCCGTTCGATTGCAGCTGCATTCGCCTCCGGGGCCGTCGACGTTGGCCCTCGTCGGCGTCGAGTCAATGGCTGCCGCCCTCGACCTGGTGGCCAGCTCGGTGCCTGCGGGTGAACACCTGTTGGGTGCTGAGATCATCGATGCCGCCGGAATGGCATTGATCGCCGAGGTTGCGGACCTGCCGAATCCGCTGGCCTCCCCGTGGCCGTACGTGCTACTCGTCGAAGCAACCGGCGACTGGTTGGATCTTCCGGATGAGTCTGACGCCGTAGTGGGCATGGATCATGCCGCCAGGGCGAAGCTGTGGGCCTACCGGGAGAAGCAGCCAGAGGCCATCTCGACTTTGGGCATCGCACACAAGTTGGACATCTCGGTGCCGCTGGCACATCTCGATGCGCTTACCCAGGGTGCTCGGGAACTGGTTCCGCCGGACGCGGTCATCATCGTGTTCGGCCACCTGCGGGACGGGAATCTGCACGTCGAGATCGCCGGGGTACCGGCGGACGACCGAGAACTCGATCATGCGATCTTCGAGTTGGCCGCGGGTCTCGGTGGGGTGCTATCCGCTGAGCATGGCGTGGGTCGGGCGAAGGCGGCCTGGCTTCACATGTCTCGGTCGGAGGCTGAGATCGCAACGATGCGGTCGATCAAGTCTTCCCTCGACCCCGTCGGGATCCTCAACCCGGGGGCATTGCTGGTCTGAGATAGCGACGGTGTCCATCACGCGAACTCAGCGTCGACCTGTCGGCGCACCGCGTCAGGGCGATTGGTGATGATGCCGTCAACTCCCAATTCGAGACAGAGGTCGACATCCTCAGGTTCGTCGACGGTCCAAACATGAACTTTGCCGCCCGCCGCGCGGACTTTGGCGACATAGCCCGGATGCTTGCGCAGCACGTGGATTCCAGGTCCGGCGATCCGCGCCCCGTAGGGCAGCCACCCGGTTCGGCAGCGCACCGGTACCCGATCCATCAGATAGACGCGACGAAGATCCGGGGCGAGGCCGCGCATGCGACGAAGAGCAGCCTCGGAGAACGACATCAGACGGACCTGACCTTCCAGGCGATGACGCGCTGTCAGCAGCCCGTAGCGTTCCAGCGACGCGACCAGCAGGTTCTCCACCAGACCACCGAATCGCGTGGGGTGCTTGGTCTCGATCGACAGCCCGACGGGCCTGTCAGCCGAGGTGGCGAGGTCGAGCAGGGCGTCGAGCGTCAGCACCCGGCGAGCCACGTCGTCATACGGCCCCAGGTCGTCCTCGAGGGGAACCGGCGTCTGGTGCTTCCACTGTGCGAAGTCGCGTTGCTCCAACTGCGCCAGGGTCTGGTTGGCCACCACGCCTCGACCGTCCGAGACCCGGTCGATACGCCGATCGTGGACGCAGACGAGCACGGTGTCGGCCGTCAACCGGACATCGCACTCAAGGGCGTCGGCGCCGGCTTCGATTGCTTCCGTGTAGGCCACGAGGGTGTGTTCGGCCCGCTCATCGCTGGATCCGCGGTGTGCGATAACCAGGGGCTTCTTCCGGTGCGCCACGGCCGTAAGCATGACAGCAGGCCAAATGGCTTGGCGAGCCGGAGCAGACCGCAGATGTGGGGCGAGAAGCGATGCCGCAGCGTGTATCGGGGCAATTGAAAGCCTGAGAGCCGCCGACGGGGGATGCAGTGGCGCTCAGGCAGTTTCAACGATATGCGTTGACTCCCCCGGTTGCAAGACGCGGAGAGAAAATAATTGAGAATTCAATTGGCCATGGGTGTGGACGACGTTCGCAACCCGACGGGTGGTTCCCCCGCAACCTCCCGTCGGTAGGTTCAGGATGCCCGCTCCGGGGTTCCAGCAAACCCCGAGACCGTGTGATCTGCACAACCCCGGTCCCGTCGTACGCCTCTCGAACGTGGCTAGCCTTGGGCCATGCTCCCCGAGTATCTTGCTGGCGCCGCCCTGGTCGTCTCGGCAGTCGCGCTGGCGCTCTCCTTCGTTGCACTCCGCCGTACCCGGCCCGGGTCGAAGGGCAGTGTTTCCCCGCCACCCGCCCCGGGTCCGCGTTCCCAGGGCCGATACCAGACTGCTGGACCGTCGGACCCCAACTCGGTGCTGGCAACGGCCCTCCGTCACGTCTCGGTCGTGCGCTATGACGCCTTCGACGACGTGACAGGTCGGCTGTCCTTCACTGCGGCGCTCCTCGATGATCGCGGCGACGGACTAGTGATCACCAGTCTCCACGCGCGCAGCGAGTCTCGGACCTATCTCAAGGGTGTCGTCGACGGGTCGCCCACCGGCGACGGACCCGATGCCTTCTCCCCAGAGGAGCAGCGCGCTGTCTCGTACGCGCAAGGGAATCAGGAATGACGAAACCCGTGGCGCGACGACCTGGTCACAGTCGCCGCGCCACGGGCACGTTCGGTAGAGCTGGGCTGCTTGGCCGCCCGGCTTAGTAGATCAAGCGGGTCGAACCGGCGTAGTCGTACATGTTCCAGCTGGCAAAGGCCGGATCGATGCGGACACCGGTACTCGGGTTGTTGGCCTCGACGATCTGACCGTTGCCGATGTACATGGCGGCGTGGCGGGAGCCCCCGGCCCCGAAGTACATGAGGTCGCCGGGGATCATCTGGTCGAGAGCGACCGGGATGGCCCGCGGGGTCACCATCTGGGCACCCGAGTAATGCGGGATCTCGATGCCGACCTGCGCATAGGACCACATGGTCAGACCGGAGCAGTCGAAGGCGTTGGGGCCTTCACCACCGGGAACGTAGGCCATTCCAACGCGGCTGAGGGCCGCCTGAACGACGCGGGCGCGGGTGTTCTTGACGTAGTTCGCCTTCTCGTTCGCGGCGCGAACCTGAGCTTCGAGCTTGCGTGCAGCATTCTCGAAGTTGGAGTACGCGGTCGCCGAACGCTGGTACGACGCGGCGACGTGCACGTAGGTGTCGCGGGCCTTGTCGGACAGGCCCGTGATGTAGCGGACCTCTTGGATCAGCTTGTCGCGCGAGGTCTTGTCGGCGATCGACGCCCGCTTGAACTTGTTCACCGCAGCGGTGCGTGCGGCAACGAGCGACAGGTACTGCTTCTTCACCTTGGCCGCGAGGCGGGCACGGTCATCGCGCACTTTCTTGGCCTTGTTGGCCTTGGCGCGAGCTGCGGCAGCCTGCTGGGCGAGGGTGGGAGCCGTGGCTGCCGCATTGACGGCGGGGGCCACGGCTGGGGCGGCACTCGCTGGAGTGGCCATGAGTAGGGATGCGCCGGCAGCAGCTGCTGCGACGGGGATGGTCAGACGCGTGAGAGCACGCATTAAACGATTCCTCCTCAGGACTGCCTCCCGCACGACCCGGGTTCGGGTCCTGAGACCGGACTGGGACTCGTGGTCCGTCCGGCGGCCCGCGTTCACTTCCTCGGGCCCGCGGTACACCTTCGGTTCGCACCCATCGGGGGTGCGTCGTCCAGTGACTCGGCAGGTCGCCAGCAGCAGGTGCTAAGTGGCTGCCTGTTCAACGACTCATCGAACGTACCTAGCGAATGGAGGTCAAAAAGTGCCGCTAGCGTGAGGAAGGTCACCCTGACTCTTAGGTTTCCGTAAAGGGAGAGGTGCGGATCACTTTCTGCGCCGTAACGGCCCCCGGAACCTGAATTACACGCCGGTAGCGACCCGCCACAGGAAAAGGTTCAGCATTTGGTCAAGATTGCAGAAAGTCCCCATGGGGCTACCCATGGTGATCTCGTAGCACCTGCTCGATGAGCACCGCCACACCGTCATCATCGTTCCCCGGCAGCCGTCCCCACTCCGCGGATCGGACACGTTCATGGGCGTTCTCGACCGCGAAGGGATGGCCGGCCCATTGCAGCATCGGTAGGTCGTTGGGCATGTCTCCCACGGCGAACACCTGCTCCGGGCCGAGGCCGAGGCCGCGGGCGAAGTCGGCCAGGGTGGTTCCCTTATCGACTCCCAGCGGGCCTATTTCAACCAAGGGTGAGTTCCGGCTGGAGTGGGTGATCTCGACCAGTGAGGACAACTGCCGAGCGAGCAGGTCCAGGTAGCTATCCGAGCCGTGCTCGGTGTGGTCTGCCAGGGCAACCATCTTCGCGACCGACCAGCCGGCGGCCTGCCGAGTGGCGACTTCCTCGGCGTGCTGCTCCCCGCTGACGTCCTCAGGTGTGGAGATGAGCCGGTCGAAACCACGTGACGGATGCGCGAGCATGGTGCGGAACTCGGCGCCCTCGGTGGCCCGTGCGACCCGGGAGATCACCTCGGTGACGGTGGCCGGCGAGATGGCATGGATGATGTCCGGCTCGAGGTCCTCCAGCCCAAGCACGAGGGCGCCATTCGCGGCGATGACAGTGCCTCGGTGTCCCGTCATCTCGGCGAATCCGGACAGGAACATGGGCGGGCGCCCGGTAACGAAGACGATCTCCGTAGCAGGGTTGGCAGTGAGGTCGGAGATAGCCCGCCGGGTGCGCTCCGAGACCGTGCCGTCCGACCGGAGGAGGGTGCCATCCAGGTCGGTGGCGAGGAGCGTGTCGACGGTCATGCCGGTGGGATGATGTCGACGCCCATCAGTGGTCGAAGTGCTTCGGGTAACACAACCGAGCCGTCCGCCTGCTGGTGGTTTTCCAGGATGGCGACGATGATCCGCGGCATGGCGCAGAGGGTGCCGTTGAGGGTGGCGAGCGGGCCGGGACGACCATCCGAATCCCGGACGCGGATGTTCAGCCGACGGGCCTGGAAGTCGGTGCAGTTGGACGTCGAAGTGACCTCCCGGTACGTACCCTGGGTGGGGATCCACGCCTCGATGTCGTACTTGCGGGCCGCTGATGCGCCGAGGTCCCCGGTTGCCACATCGATCACCCGGTACGGGATCTCCAGTGAATCCATGAACTTCCGCTCCCAGGCCAGCAACCTCTCGTGCTCCGCCTGGGACTCATCGGGCTGGCAGAACGAGAACATCTCAACCTTGTCGAACTGGTGCACCCGGATGATCCCTCGGGTGTCCTTGCCGTAGGTGCCGGCTTCCCGTCGGAAGCAGGGCGAGAAGCCCACATAACGCAAGGGCAGCTGGTCCGCATCGATGATCTCCTCAGAGTGCAGAGCTGCGAGTGGCACCTCCGCTGTGCCCACCAGATACATGTCGTCGGCTTCCAACCGGTAGACGTTCTCGGCGGCTTGACCAAGGAAGCCGGTACCGGCCATGGCAGCAGGTTTGACCAAGGCCGGCGGGATGACCGGCACGAATCCCTCACCCACCGCCTGTCTCATCGCCAGGTTGAGCAGTGCGAGCTCGAGCAGGGCCCCGGGACCCGTCAGGTAGAAGAACCGGCTGCCGCTGACCTTGGCGGCACGCTCGACGTCCAAGGCGCCCAACAGCGCGCCCAGTTCCACATGATCGCGCGGCAGGAATCCTTCGGCGCCGAAGTCTCGCGGGCTGCCCACGAGTTCCAGCACCTCGAAGTCCTCCTCGCCGCCGCGCGGGGACTCGTTCGACACCAGGTTGGACAGCGCCGATGCCGCGTCGGTCAGGGTGGCTTCGGCGTCACGACTGGCCGCCTCGGCAGCTTTGACCCGGTCGGACAGGGTCGACGTGGCCTCGAGCAGTTCCGCGAGCGCTGCGCGGTCCTCGGCCGTTGCACCCGGTCGCTTGACTGCCCCCTGCAGCGGCCCGATCCGCTTCCCGAGCGCTTTCTGCTCGGCGCGCAGGGCTTCGTACTCGGTGAGGGCCTCCCGCCGGCGGAGGTCGGACGCAAGCACCAGGTCAACCACTCCCGGATCCTCGCCGCGCGCTACTTGACTTGCCCGGAACACTTCTGGGTCGCCGCGCAGGGCCTTGAGATCGATCACGAGGCCAAGGCTAGTCGGTCCTCTGGGACCCGCCCGGTCCGCCGATGCCGAGTCCGTTCAGAGGTACTGTCCGTGGCCCGCTCCGCCGACCGGACCTCCACCCTCCGCCGGCGACTCAATGGCCTGGCGGCGCATCTGTTCGAACTGTGCCCGGGCGGCCATCTGCTGGGCGAACAGGGCCGTCTGGATGCCGTGGAACAGGCCCTCGAGCCAACCCACGAGTTGAGCCTGGGCGATCCGCAACTCGCTGTCGGTCGGCACCTCTTCATCGATGAAGGGCAGTGACAACCGCTCCAATTCGGCCACGAGTTCGGGGGCGAGCCCATCCTCCAGTTCGGCGATGGAGCGCGAATGGATCTCGGCGAGCCGGCGACGAGAGGCCTCGTCCAGCGGGGCGGATCGGACCTCCTCCAGCAACTGCTTGATCATCGAGCCGATCCGCATGACCTTGGCCGGCTGCTCGACCAGCGCTGCAACCTCGGCGGCACCGCCCCCGTTGCCATCACCCGAGTCGTCCCCGCTCTCGGACACCACGACGATGTCGCCGGCCTCCGCCTCGGCTGGACGCGACCCAGTGGGGAATTCGGCTGGAGGGGGAAACCCGGTCATGGGTCATATCTTGTCAGCAGCAACCTGACGTCACGAATCGGCGGGCATCCTTCCGGGCGGACACTTGCGGATGACGACCAACTGGTCACCGCGCTGGAAGACCTTGACCCCACCCTCGTCGAATCGGATCGTCTGACCATCTCGCACCACGGCGAGCACGATCTGGCCCTGCGAGCGCAGGGCTCCGATGTCCATCCCGATCTCGTCCCTGGTGACCGGGCGTTGGGTCACCTCGAGGCCCTTGCCCGGATCGAGCAGGTCCTCCATGAGCGTGCCTGCCTCGGGCGCGACGCTCGCGAGCCCCATCAGTTGGCCTGCCGACTCGGCGGTCGGTACCACCGAAGTCGCGCCGCTAGCCCTGATGAGGTCTGCGTTGCTCGACTCGCGGGCCGCAGCGACGATGGTGGCCCCCGAGTTCAACCGGTGGACCGACAGCGTTATCAGCACGGTCGTGTCATCGGCGTCGGTAGCGACGATGACCTTCGAAGCCCTCTCCACCATCGCCTGCTTCAACACGTCCTCGCGGCGGGCGTCACCGAAGACGGAGAACACTCCTTGCCGGGAGGCCTCCTCGACTGCGTGCCGGTCCTGACTGATGACCACGATCCGGTCCGCGCGCTCGCCTGCCTGCAGCAGAGTGGACACCGCGGCGCGCCCTTTGACGCCGTAGCCGATGACGACGGAATGGTGTTGCACTCTCTTCCTCCAGGACTTTTCACGGCTCTCGGCCCTTGTTCGTTGGGTGAGTACCTCAATGGTTGTGCCGACCAGGACGATCAGGAACAGCAGTCGCAGGGGCGTCACGATGAGGATGTTGGCCACCCGCGCGTCTGCGGTCACCGGGGTGATGTCGCCGTAGCCGGTTGTCGAGAGCGAGACGGTGGCGTAGTACAAGGCGTCGAGCAGGGTGAGCGGCGTTTCGGTGATGTCCCGGTAGCCATTGCGACCGAAGTAGACCACTGCCGTCGTGATGATGATGCACGCCAGCGCGATCGCGGCGCGCAGTGCGAACTGTTTGCCGGGGGTGACATTGCGTTCCGGCAGGACGAGCTTGCCGCCGATGTCGTCATCGCTGAGCACATGCTGAGGGTAGACGGTTTGCGCCGCCCGGGGGGACACTCCGTCGTGGGGATTCTTGACGCCGTCGTCATATTGACGCTAACGTCAGTTCCATGGGGAGAACGCTCCGAAGTTCCATCGACACCTCCGATCCGACGTTCGTGGCCAATGATTCCGCGATGGCCGAGGCGCTGGCGGAGATCGCAGCCCTCGAGGCCAAGGTGGTGGGTGGTGGCGGGTCCGATGACGCCGCCAAGAATGCCCGCACGTTGGCACGGCATCGGGCGCGTGGGAAGTTGCTCCCCCGGGAACGCGTCGACCTGCTGCTCGATCGGGCGAGTCCTTTCCTCGAATTGAGCACGTTGGCGGGCTGGGGTACCGATGACCCGCTGGGCGGTGGCCTCGTCACCGGCATCGGCACGGTGAGCGGTGTCGAATGCATGATCGTGGCCAACGACCCCACGGTGAAGGGCGGAAGCCAAGGTCCGACGTCAGTCACCAAGGGGCTCAGGGCCATGGACATCGCGCGGGAGAACCGCCTCCCCCTGGTCAACCTGACCGAGTCGGGCGGTGCCGACCTGCCCAAGCAGGCAGACATCTTCGTCCCGGGCGGGGCAAGTTTCCGGAATCTGACCCGCCTGTCCGCCGCCGGGATTCCCACCATCACCCTGGTCTTCGGAAGCAGCACCGCCGGCGGCGCGTACGTCCCCGGGATGAGCGATTACGTGGTGATGCAACGGGAGGCCGCCAAGGTCTTCCTCGGTGGACCACCCCTGGTGAAGATGGCCATCGACGAGGATGCCGATGAGGAAACCCTCGGCGGCGCGGAGATGCACGCTCGCACATCCGGATTGGCCGACTACCTCGCCGCAGATGAGCCGGATGCCCTGCGGATAGGCCGCGAGATCGTGGCCCATCTGGGTTGGCGCAAAGGCGGTGACCCGGCGTCGTCGCCAGCCCGGCCCCCGATCTACGACCCTCGGGAACTTCGGGGCATCGCCTCGGCCGACGTTCGGGTGCCGTTCGAGGCGCGAGAGGTGATCGCCCGGATCGTCGACGGCAGTGAATTCGAAGAGTTCAAGCCGCTGTACGGCACCACCCTGGTGACCGGCTGGGCCACCTTGGGTGGCCGCCCGATCGGGATCCTTGCGAACAACGGCATCCTGTTCAGCGAGGAGGCCAACAAGGGCGCCCAATTCATCCAGCTCTGCAACCGCTCCGATACCCCGATCTTGTTCGCCCAGAACATCACCGGATTCATGGTCGGAACCAAGTACGAGCAGGGCGGCATCATCAAGGATGGTGCCAAACTCATCAACGCTGTTTCGAACAGCACCGTGCCGCACCTGACCCTGATGATGGGTGCGTCCTACGGCGCCGGCAACTACGGGATGAGCGGCCGCGCGTACGACCCGCGCTTCGTCTTCACCTGGCCCAACCACCGCATTGCGGTGATGGGGCCCAAGCAGCTCGCGGGTGTACTCACGATCGTGGCCCGGCAGAAGTCCGAGGCGGCCGGACAGCCGTTCGATGAGGCCGCGTTCGCACCGATGCGGGATGCTTTCGAATCCATGGTCGAGGGACAGTCCACGGCCCTGTTCGCCACCGGACGGTTGTGGGACGACGGCATCATCGACCCGGCGGACACCCGCACCGTGCTCTCGTTGGCCCTATCCGCCTGCTATTCAGCCGAAGTGCGCGGAACCGACGCCTTCGGCGTCTTCCGGATGTGAGGGAAATGACCACAACAACCAGTCCAACATCGAGCGCAGCGACCTCGGCTCCGGTGCGGCGCCGGATCTCGCGTCTGCTCGTGGCCAACCGGGGTGAGATCGCCCGTCGGATCATGCGCACAGCGCGCGCCCGGGGCATCACCAGCGTTGCCGTTTTCTCCGAGCCCGACGCCGAAGCCCCGTTCGTCAGGGAGGCGGACATCGCGGTCGCGTTGCGGGGCACCACGAGCGCCGAGAGCTATCTGGACAGTGAGCAGATCATCGCGGCCGCTGTGGCCAGCGGGGCCGACGCTGTGCATCCGGGCTACGGGTTCCTCAGCGAGAACGCGCAGTTCGCCAGGGACGTGACGGAAGCCGGCCTGATCTGGGTGGGTCCCAGCCCGGAGTCGATCGTGGCCATGTCGGGCAAAGTCGCCGCCAAGCGATTGGTCGCCGCGGCCGGGGTGCCGTTGTTGCCGGGTGCGGAACTCGGGGACGGGGAGGTCGAAGGTCACGCACTGCTCGGGATCGGCGAGTCAGTGGGATATCCGCTGCTGGTCAAGGCTTCCGCCGGTGGCGGCGGTAAGGGTATGCGGGTGGTCGAACGAGCCGAGGACCTGATCGACGCGGTTGCGGGGGCCAGGCGGGAGGCCGCCGCTTCCTTCGGGGACGCCACCGTCTTCCTCGAGAGGTACGTCACCGAGGGGCGCCACATCGAGGTGCAGGTGTTCGGCGACACCCACGGCACGGTCGTGCACCTCCTTGAACGGGAGTGCTCCATCCAGCGACGGCACCAGAAGGTCGTCGAGGAGGCCCCGGCCGCCTTCCTGTCAGAAACCACCCGCACGGGACTGCACGCCGCCGCGGTCGCGGCGGCCCAGGCCATCAACTACGTCGGCGCCGGCACGGTGGAGTTCCTAGTGGACGGCGACGACTACTTCTTCCTCGAGATGAACACCCGGCTGCAGGTCGAGCACCCGGTCACCGAAGAGGTACTCGGACTCGACCTCGTGGATTGGCAGCTTGAGGTCGCCGAAGGGGCTCCGCTGCCGACTGCCGACGTGGTGGCCAGGGGGCACGCTATCGAGGTTCGCCTGTACGCAGAGGACCCCGCCAACGGCGACCTGCCCAGCACCGGCACCGTCACCGAGTTCGAATTCACTGATCCACGGCTGCGGGTCGAGTCAGGTGTGACCGCCGGCTCAGTTGTGTCGCCGCACTACGACCCGATGCTCGCCAAGGTGATCGCCCACGGGCGCGATCGGGACGCCGCGGCGGCCATCCTGGCATCCGGGCTGCGGGCGGGCCGTATCCACGGGGTCAGTACCAACCGCGACATGCTCGTTGAAGTGCTTGAGTCCGCCGACTTCCTCAACCGAGCCAGTACGACCGCCTTCCTCGAGCAGCACCCGCAGGTACGTACCCCAACCCCTGCCTACTGGACCGCTGCAGGTCATGCGGTGGCAGCAGTGGCAGCCCTCAGGCAGGCGGAGGGCGACCGAGTTCCCGTTGTCGCGGATCGGGTCGCCTCCCCGGGCTGGCGGAACGTGGCGTCAACGGGTGGGGAGACCTGGTTGCTGGCTGGAGCCTGGGCTCAGGTACTCCTCGGGGCTGACGCCGTGACGGTGCATAGACGAACGGACTTCTCGGGTGTGGTGCGCTGGGGGCTCTCCACCCCGCAGGCGGATGACTCGCAGACGGAGCCATCAGTGGAGGTGACCTGGCTGGACGGGCTGTCCGCCGCCATAAGCCACGTTGAGAACTCCGACGAGGCCAGCCGAGGTGCTGTTCAGGTGACGGTCCTCCACCCGGACCGGATCAGCGTCCGCAGCATCGTCGTGGTGGAACCCGACCCCGACGCCGAGTCCGCGACCGTGTTCGTCGACGATCCGCGCGACCACAGCGCATGGACCCTGCCGCCTCGGTTCCCCGCCGCCGACGACGCCGCTGCCGGCGCCGGTCCCGCGACTCCGGTCCCGGGAACCATCACGCACGTGGCCGTGACTGCCGGGGACGTTGTGGCGGCGGGGGACGTGCTGGTGGTGCTGGAAGCCATGAAGATGGAGCACCGAATCACCGCCGACACTGACGCGGAGGTCGCCGAGGTGCTGGTGGGCGTTGGCGACAGTGTCGAGGCCCATCAGGTGGTTGTCGTATTGGCGGCTCATCCCAATGACGCCATCGACGTCGAGGAGGGTGATGCCGGATGAGCGAGAATCGACGGCCGGTTCGGATCGCCAACTGTTCGGGTTTCTATGGGGACCGGCTGGCGGCTGCCCGAGAGATGGTCGACGGTGGACCCATCGACGTCTTGACCGGCGATTGGCTGGCCGAATTGACGATGACGATCCTCGCTCGGACCAAGATGAAGGGCGGCCCCGGATTCGCCGGGACCTTCGTCAAACAGCTCAAGGACGTTCTGGCCGACAGCAAGGACCGCGGCATCCGGATCGTCAGCAACGCCGGTGGCCTCGATCCCGTGGGGTGCGCAGAGGCGGTTCGCGCCTTTGCCGGGCCGGAGGTTCGGATCGCCGTCGTGACGGGTGACGACGTCACGGCGCAGGTGGCCGGGTGGCTCGCCGACGGGTCGGAAACGTTCACGAACCTGGACACGGGAGAGGCCTTCGACGCCACCCCGTGGCCGGCGCTTACGGCCAACGCCTACCTGGGGAGCCGCGGGATCGCAGCGGCGCTGGCTGCCGGAGCGGATGTCGTCATCACGGGACGCGTCACGGACGCAGCGCTTGTCGTGGGTCCGGCTGCCTGGTGGCACTCCTGGGATCTGGCCGACGAGTCGTACCTCGACGCGATCGCCGGTGCCGTCGTTGCCGGGCACGTGATCGAGTGCGGGACGCAGGCCACCGGCGGCAACTACGCCTTCTTCACCGACGTGCCTGGACTCACCCACCCCGGATTTCCGATCGCCGAGGTCGCCCACGACGGCTCGGCGGTGATCACCAAGCACTGGGATACCGGCGGCCTCGTCAGTGTCGGAACGGTCACCTCGCAGCTGGTCTACGAGATAGGGGCACCGGAATACCCCACTCCTGATGCGATCGCACTGTTCGACACCACGACAGCCACGCAGGTGGGCTGCAACCGGGTTTTGCTGCGCGGAACCCGTGGGTTGCCGCCGCCCGAGCGTTACAAGGTGGCGATGACGAGACTGGGTGGTTTCCGCAACACGATGGACCTGATCCTCACCGGCCTGGATCCACAGGCCAAGGCCGATCTCGCGCTCCGATCGGCCGCTGGGGTTTCCCTTGCCCAAGCCACCGCTCCGGGAATCACCCCTGAGGCCCTGGCCGCCCTGTCTGACTGGGACGTGGAGCGGCTCGAGGTGGCGCTGCTGGGGGCCCAAGGTGTCACCGACCCGAGTGACCTGTCCGATGCCCAGGCGGTCCTTCGGGTGACCGTGAAGGACGCCGACCCCGCCAAGGTCGGGAAGCCCATCACCAGTGCCCTCATCGAGGTCGGACTGTCGAGTTACCCGGGATTCTTCGCCAGCGCCCCACCGGGCCCGGGCTCGCCGTTCGCCGTGCTGTGGCCGACCACGATCGACCCCGGCCTGATCACCGAGCACGTCACCATCGACGGCGAGAACGTCGAGGTGCCCGCAGCGATGTCGTCCGCCACAGCGTTGCCGATCCTTGGTGGGTCGGTGTCGGGTCGCCCAGAGTCGCCGCAGGCAGCGCCGCCGTCGGCGGGCGAGGTCGTTCGAGTCCCGCTGGGCACCCTGATCGGGGCACGTTCCGGCGACAAGGGTGGAGCCGCAAACATCGGGTGTTGGATTCCGGACCCGGCCGAACCCGAATCGGTTGCCCTGGCATTCGGCGAGGGCTCGGCCTGGTCGCCGACCCCGGACGAATTCCATGACACAGCCGCCGTCTGGGCCACGGATGCTCCGCTGTCCCCCGACCCGGAGGCAGTTCGACGCGCAGATGCCGCCTACTCGTGGTTGGTGTCCCTTCTCACACCGGATCGCATCGAGCAGCTGTTGCCGGAGGCCAGAGGGATGACCATCTCCGTCCATCTGCTGCCCAACCTGAGAGCGGTCAATATCCTGATTCCGGGCCTGCTCGGTCGAGGAGTGGCTGACTCCACACTCCCCGACCCGCAGGCCAAGGGGCTCGGCGAGTACCTCCGGGCCCGGCTGGTCGACGTCCCGCTGGCGCTCCTGCCATCGGCTCACGTCGCCGATCCCCCGGTTTCCGACGGGAGCATCGGGTGAGCGCTGAGGCGGAGGTGTCCGAACCCGCCACCTCGAAGGGTCGACGCACCCGCGCTCGGCTGGTTGCTGCTGCCCGTGAAGTGTTCGAGGAGCGCGGATTCAGCGACACGACGATGTCGGACATCGCCGAGCGTGCAGGGGTGTCCCACGGCACCGTTTACGTCTACTTCGACAGCAAGACCACAGTCCTACGAAGCGTCGTCGACGATCTGCTGAACGAGGTCGACAGCTACCTCCGCGGGGTGGAGGCCGACAACGCCGTGGGCAGGATCTCGGAGGCGAACCTTCGGTACCTGCGGGTGTACGCCGAGCACGCCCGGCTGCTGCAGGTGGTGGAGCAGGTGGGCACGAGCGATGCGGCCTTCGCGCGGGTGATCGGCGATTTCCGTGCCCAGCACGTATCCCGGATCGCTGAAGGCATCCGCCGCCTGCAAGCCCAGGGGCTGGTGTCACAAGCGTTGGATCCGCAGGTTGCAGCGGGGGCACTCTCGGCCATGGTCGAGGGATTCGCCCGACACTCCAGAGGTTTCGAGCTGGAGTCCGCCCACGACACCCTCACTCTGCTCTGGCTCGGCGCTCTCGGGTTGCCGGTCGAGATCGATCGCCGTTCCCCATCGTCAAGCCCCGGTCGTTGAGTCGGCTCACCCCCATTTCCGCCTGAGAACAGGAGCAACACCATGCAGTTCACCGCCGAGCACGAAGCCTTCCGAAAGACGATTCGGGATTTCGTCGAACGCGAGATCAATCCCTACTGCGACGAGTGGGAGGCCGCCGGGATCTTTCCGGCGCACGAGTTGTTCCCCAAGCTGGCGGCCCTGGGCGCCTTCGGTCTGGAGTTCGACACCGAATACGGCGGGCAGGGAGCCGACGCGACCTTCACTCTCGTGCTCGGGGAGGAACTCGGGCGTGCGGACTGCGCCGGGGTCCCGTTGTCCATCGCGGTGCAGGTCGGCATGGCCACCCCCGCGCTGGCCCGCTTCGGAACCGACGAGTTGAAGGCCAAGTACCTGGCCCCCGCAATGGCAGGGGAAATGGTCGCTGCGATTGCGGTCTCCGAGCCGGACGCGGGCTCCGACGTCGCCGGGATCCGGACCAAGGCCACCCGCGACGGAGACGACTGGATCATCAACGGCCGAAAGATGTGGATCACCAACGGCACCCAGGCAGACTGGCTCTGCCTTCTGGCCCGGACCTCTGACGAGGGGGGCTACGCAGGCATGTCGATGATCGTCGTCCCCACGGACACCCCTGGATTCTCGGTGGGCCGCACCATCGACAAGATGGGAAACCGCTCCTCCGACACTGCCGAACTGGTCTTCGACAACGTGCGGGTTCCGGTGGCCAACACCATCGGCGAGATCGGCAAGGGCTTCCAGCAGCAGATGGCCCAGTTCCAGGACGAACGGCTCATCGGTGCCTACATGTCGGTGGCCTCTGCCCACCGTGCGCTGGACCGCACGAAGGAGTATCTGCAGACCCGCGAGGCCTTCGGCAAGCCGTTGCTAGCCAATCAGTACCTGCAGTACCGCCTCGCGGAGTTGTACGTCGAGGTGGAACTCCTCACGACCTACTGTCGGGTCGCCGCGGAGCGGGCTGCCCAGGGGGAGAACGTCAGCCGCGAGGCGACCTACGCGAAGTTGAAGTGCGGTCGCCTGCAGCGGGAAGTGGCCGACGCCTGTGTGCAGTTCCATGGCGGCATGGGTTACGCCGAGGAGATGTGGCCCGCACGGTACTACCGCGACGCCCGACTGACGTCGATCGGCGGCGGCGCCGACGAGGTCATGCTGCGCGTTGTCTCGATGATGGAAGGAATGGGGCGGAAGTGAACGAACAGGCCGAACAACCGATCCACTACGAGGTGGTCGATGGCTGTGCCACCATCACCATCAACAACCCGGACCGCCGAAACGTCCTGGACGCCGCATCGATCATCGGATTGCGCCAAGCCCTGGCTACCGCGGCCGAAGACGATGGCGTTCGGGTCGTGGTGCTTACCGGCGCGGGCAACACCTTCTGCGCCGGGGCGGACCTGTCCGGGGCGACTGGCGGAGACGCGGACTCCTTCGCCGGGTCCGGGCCGAGGGCGCTGGTCTCGCTGCTCGAGGACCTGCTGGACCACCCGAAACCCACGATCGCCAAGGTGCAGGGTCACGTGGCAGGCGGTGGCAACGGCCTGGTCGCTGCGTGTGACCTTGCCGTTGCTTCCGCAGCTGCCAAGTTCGCCTTCTCCGAGGTCCGGGTGGGTGTTGCGCCCGCCGTCATCTCGGTGGTGTGCCTGGACCGCATGAACCGCGCATCCGGCTATGAGTTGCTGCTCACCGGAGATCGGGTAACTGCGGAACGCGTCGTCGCGGCTGGGCTGGTGACCAAGGCCGTGCCCCCTGAGGAACTCGACGCAAGCGTTGTGGAGTTGGTGGGCAAGCTGCTGCTGGGAGGTCCCGAGGCGCTTACTGCGACCAAGAGACTGCTGCGACAGGTTCCAACCATGTCCCGGGCAGATGCCTTCGCCTGGACCGCGGATATCTCCGCGCAGCTGTTCTCCTCAGATGAGGCGCGCGAGGGAATGACGGCCTTCCTGTCCCGCCGGGCACCATCCTGGGCGCCACCGGCCTAGTCTCAACGCCATGGATGAGCACACGACTGCCATCAGCGTGGCGGAACTGCGGGCCAGGGTTGCCGAGGGAATGCCCACCACGGTGGCCGACCTGGAGTCCCTCGTGCGAATCCCTTCATGCGCATTTCCAGGCTTTCCGCTCGCCGAGGTCCTGCGGGGGGCCGAGCGGACAGCCGAGATCTTCCGCGATGCCGGATACGGCACGGTTGAGCTGCTGCCGCTGCCGGAAGGTCCGCCGGCGGTCTATGCCGAAACGGCCGGACCGGCGGACTCGCCGACCGTGTTGCTCTACGCCCACTACGACATACAGCCACCTGGCGACCTCGACGCCTGGGACTCGCCGCCCTTCGAACCTGAGGTGCGTGACGGCCGGCTCTACGGTCGTGGAGCGGCCGATGACAAGAGCGGGGTGGCCATCCACGCGGCCGTGATGAGGGCGTTCGCGGGCCGTCCGCCGTGCACGGTGCGGGTGATCGTCGAAGGCGAGGAGGAATGCGGGGGTGCCTTCGAGGCGTACCCCCGCGCCAACCCGGCGCTGTTCGACGCCGACGCCATCGTGGTGGCCGATGTGGGGAACCTCGCTCTGGGTGAGCCGACGCTGACCACGGCGCTGCGGGGCATGGTGATGGCCACGGTCCATGTTCGGACCCTCGCAGGTCCGGTCCATTCGGGGATGTTCGGAGGTCCGGCCCCCGACGCCTTGATGGCGCTGATCACCCTGTTGGCGACCTTGCGCGACGACGCCGGCGACGCCGCGGTCGCGGGCGTCGACGGTTCCGGCTGGAGTGGACCCGAGTACGACGAGGGCACGTTCCGCGAGGTTGCCGGCGTTCTTCCGCACCAGCCGTTGGTGGGATCGGGGTCGGTGGCCGCGCGGCTCTTCGGTATGCCTGCCGTGAGCGTGGTGGGAATCGACGCGCCGCCGATAGCGGGCGCCATCAACGCGGTAGTGCCGGCGGCAAGCGCCCGGGTCTCCCTGCGGATCCCACCGGGCGTCGACCCCGTCGCTGCGGAAGCCGCCCTAGTGGACCATCTCGAGTCGCACGCCCCCTGGGGCATCGACGTGACGGTGGATTCCACCCAGGCGTCCGCCGGGTTCGAGGCAGCCACCGACGGACCCGCCTATCGGGCCATGCGGGAGGCGATGGCCGAGTCCTACGGCAAGGCGGCGGTGATGGCAGGCGCGGGTGGCAGTATCCCGCTGGTGGATGTGCTGTCCGAGGTCGTGCCACGCGCGGAGCTCCTGCTGGTCGGGGCGCAGGATCCATTGGCCCGCATTCACGCGCCCAACGAAAGCGTGGACCTGGCGGAGTTGCAGTCGGCGGTGCTTGCCGAGACCCTCTTCATCGCGGGGTTGGCAGGCGAGCGGTGATGGCGACGAACGGTTCGACCCCAGACGTGCCCGAGCCCTTCACCGGGATCCCTGCGGAGGCCTTTGATTTCTACGATGCCCTCGCAGCGGACCCGACGAAGTCCTGGTGGCAAGCCCACAAGCAGGACTATCTGCGCGAGGTGCGCGCGCCGTTGGTCGCGCTCGGTGCCGATCTCGCCCCGGAGTTCGGCGAACCCCACCTGTACCGGCCCTACCGCGATGTCAGGTTCGCGAAGGACAAATCGCCCTACAAGGATCATCAGGGTCTCTTCACCCAGTATCGCAACGGCCTCGGCTGGTACCTGCAACTGTCGGCCCACGGCCTAATGGTCGCGGGTGGCTGGTACACCTCGACGACGGAGCAGGTGGCGCGCTACCGCGCGGCGATCGACGAGGGGGCTGGTGATCTGCTCGAGGGGTATCTGAAGGATCTCCGTAAGGCTGGCTTCACCATCGGCGGTGAGCAACTCAAGTCGCGCCCGCGGGGGGTTCCGGCGGACCACCCGCAGTTGGAACTGTTGCGCTATCGGTCGATCTATGCGAGGCGTGACTGGCAGCCCGCCGCGTGGATGGGCACGCGGGCCGCGGCCTCGAGGGTGGCGAAGGCCTGGCGTGCGATGTCCCCCTGGCTGAAATGGCTCGCAGACGTGGTGGGCCCGGGTGAAGCCCCGCTGGGTAGTCGGGCCCGCACGTCCTCCCGGGCGGCCGGATCCAGAACCGGCGGGCAGGACGGACTGTGACGTCATGAGGACGCTTGCGATCGATTGCGGTGGCTCTGCCATCAAGGGATCCGTATTGGACGAGAGCGGCGCGCTGACATCTGAACGAGTCCGGTTCCGGGTTCCCTATCCGATGACACCTGAGGACTTCCTCGGTGTCCTGGACCGGATAGCGAGTGCTAGCGGTCCCTTTGATAGGGCCACCGTGGGAATGCCCGGCATCATCAGGCACGGTCGGGTGGTTCATACGCCGCATTACCCGACCGTCGCGGGGCCGCATTCGGCGCTCGATCCCGAGTTACTCGCGCAGTGGAACGGGTTGGATGTCGCCCACGAACTGGTGGATCTGTGGCGCAGACCGGTGCGTGTCCTCAACGACGCCGAAGTCCACGGCGCGGCAGTGATCGCCGGTCGCGGATTGGAGCTCGTCCTCACGCTGGGGACGGGGCTCGGCTGCGCCATCTTCGATGAGGGACGTCCGGCTCCGAAACTTGAGCTGTCCCGGGCGACGGTGCGTAAGGGAGTCATCTACGACCAATGGATCGGTGCCGAGGCCCGTCGCGACGTCGGCAAGGCTAAATGGAGTAGGCGGGTGATTCGGATGATCGGTGAACTGCGGCCGGTGTTCTGGTGGGACCGGCTCTACCTCGGCGGCGGCGAGGCGAAAAACCTTCGAGGAGACCTGCCACCGGATGTGGAACTCGTCCCCAACATCATGGGAATCGTCGGTGGGGTTCGGGTGTGGGAGTTGGGTCTGGGCAATCAGGCCGACTGAGCAGACCTTAACTCGGGGTACTACCCCTCGCTGCAGGTTGCGTTCACCGCAGCCCAGTCGGCATTGCAGGTCAGCGGCGTCTTCGACCTGATGGCGGTGAGCAGCGCTTCAACAGCGGCCGTCGTCGCCGGGGGATTGTCCTGCTGAAGGACATGCCCCGACTTCGCGGTCACCAGGATGGAGTTGACGGACAATGCCGCAGCGTCTCGCTGGTCGCGCACCCACTCCTCAGTCACGGCCGTCGGCTGGCTGTACCTCGGCCCATTGAGGTGGTCGCCACCCGGATCGGAGGCGCTGAGGACCACCAGCGGCAGGTCGCCGAGTCCGGGCCCGTCCCCGGTTGCTGCGTAACTGCGCGAGAGGTTCACCTGCGTTCCGGCTTCCGGCCAGGCCACCCCGTTGGTGGGTTCGTTGGGCGAGACACCCTCGGCGAGCAGCAGGCCGGCGACCTGCGCGCGATCCTTGTTCGTGAATGCGCGCGCTACGAGTCCGCCGTAGGAGTGTCCCAGCAGAGCGAAGGGGCCGGATTCACGCGCCTCTGCCAGAGCCGCCGACAGTTCGCTGGCGTGAAGGCCGGCATCGACGTCGGCGGATCCTTCGCGGGGTGGACTGTCGCCGATGCCGGGACGGTCGTAGACGCAGGTGCGCGTCAGACGGCGCAGGGCTGGTAGTTCGCCGAGCCAATCGGAGACGCCGGAGTCCAATCCGGGGATAACGACCAAGGTCGGGGACCCGCTGCCCGCGCAGTCCAGGTACTGCGAGACCCCGTCGGCCGAGACGACTCGCTGGAGTGTCTGACCGCGATTCCCATTGTCCCCATTGCGCGACTCCGTGATCTCACCGGTGGGGGGCACTGCCCCGGGCGAGGGCTGAGAGCCGGACTCAACCTCTCCGGTGCCGTCGACCGGGACGGATGTGGCGCTGGTCGAGCAACCCGTCACCGCGGCGGCGAGGCACAGCAGTGCGGCCACGGCCCTTCCCATGGTCTCAGGCTAAGCGCAGTCAGCCCCTCCGCGGGCGAGGTGGACCGATGGATTACGCAGTTGCAGGTGTACTTCCTGGCTAGGCTGAGGTTCATCAGCGAAGCACGTGTCGGAGAGGAAGCAAGATGTCTGCAGGTGCACCGCCGCCACCTCCACCACCGCCTCCGCCGGGGTCGGGTCCGCCACCGCCACCTCCTCCGCCACCCCCGCCGGGGTCGGGTCCGCCACCTCTGCCTCCCCCACCGCCGGGGGTTGCGGGGGGCTACCCCGTCTCAGGGGCGCAGAACGGAATGGGAATCGCCTCGCTGGTCCTGGGGATCGTCGGACTGCTCGGCTGCTGCACCCTGGTCCCCTCGATCCTGGCCCTGGTGTTCGGGGTCATCGGCCGTAAGAAGGCCGCCCAGGGCCTCGCGACCAACGGTGGGATGGCAACCGCGGGGATGATCCTCGGCATCGTCGGAATCGTGGCCGGCATCGTCTACTGGATCTACTCAGTGTTCAACGCCGCAAGTTCGGGGACCTTCAACACCTGACCCCGCCGGGCCGAGCGCCGCGCTCCACCCGGGCAGGTGAGCCCGGCCGCTCAGCCCTGTGCGCCTCCCAAGTTCATCACCACGACACCGGCTATCACCATCGCCATGCCGAGCAGGATCGGCACGGTCAGTCGCTCGCCGAACAGAACGGTCGCGGCCACCGCGACCCCCACGGTTCCCACTCCAGACCAGATGGCGTAGGCGACGGCGACCCCAATCGACTTCAGGGCCTGGCCCAGCAACGCGAAGGAGATGACATAGGCCAGCGCGACGCCGATACTCGGCCACAACCTGGTGAAACCGTCGGTGGCTTTGAGCAGGAGTGTCCCACTCACCTCGCTCGCGATGGCGAGTCCGAGCAGCACCCACCCCATCCGTTGAGTTACTCCCCCGCCGGCGATGGCACACCCGGGTCCTGAAACCCCATTCGTTTGTGACTGCCGTCGCAGAAGGGCTTCTTGGCGCTGTGTCCACATCGGCACAGGAAAACCCGTTCGGATTCCTCGATGACGTCGCCGTTGGCCGCCAGCACCTTGACAGTGCCGCTGACCTCCAGCGGCCCGTTGGCCGTGACCGACACGGTGACAGCCTCAATCTCGGGCTCAGACTCGGTCAACGGTTCTGCCTGCTGGTCGTCGGGTCCGTCGTCGATGATGTAGCCGAGGGCTCCACTGGGACAACCATCGATAGTCGCGCGGATGTCGCTCGCATCGGCGCCTGTGACGTCGATCCACGGTCGCTCCTGCGGTCGGAATACCCGCGGCAGCGTCGTAGCGCAGTGAGCGGAATGGATGCAGCGGTCGCTGTGCCAGAGCACGGTGATGCCGTCGCCGACGTACTGTTTCTCGGTCATCGGGCCATTCTGGTCTCTGCCGGTGGGCGGGGCAACCGATCGTCGGTATGCCACAGCGAATGACGGTTGTGCCGCGTCGTGCATGGTGCGGCTAGTCTGGTGCCGCGCACGGGAGGGATGTCCGAGCGGCCGAAGGATACGGTCTTGAAAACCGTCGTGGCGTAACCCGTCACCGTGGGTTCGAATCCCACTCCCTCCGCTCAAGGTCCCTCTGCTCGCCATGACCAGGGCCGTGGGTACTCCGCTGCGTTTCAAAGCCTTTCGCACGGTTTCTGCCGCAGGCACCACGGTTCGAGGAGACAGGCCTTGGCGGCTTCTGCAGGCATCTTGAGCTGGCCGGCGACCCCTGGTGCAGCCACGGTTGACCCCGACGGCGACTCATGGCCGGCAACCGAGGACGGCTACCTCACGCCCCATCGCTTCAACCGCGGCCGCCACCCTGGAGCGTTACCCTCGATTGCGTTCGGCGGCACCAGTTCCCGCGCAGAGTAACGGCACAGGAAATACAGCACGACGACTGTGATCACCGCGGTGAGGAACTCCTGCCACACGCGGGGCCACGCTTGGGCCCACGTAGTGAGGTCGGGGTTCAGGTCGGCCTTGGACGTGCCGCCGATCAACCCATTGATCCCGTCATTGAGCGAGTGCACCGCCATGATGATCACCCACGCAACGCCCCCCGCGTACGTCCATGCCCGCCCGGCTCGCCACGCAGCCAACCAGATTACGGCCGCTGCGAACCCTGTGAGCAGGATGTGGAACCACTCCCCAAAGGAGCGCGCCACTGCGATCACGAAGATTTCGTAGCCCCGGGCTTCCCCTAAAGCGCCATAGACTTCCGTGAAGCCGAACACCGCGCCACTGAGCATCACCATGAGTAGACCCGCCCGCGGATCTCGAAAGCGCACACCGCCGAATACCAACAAGGCGAACGGCACCAGCAGTTTGAGGGTTTCCTCGATGGGTCCTGACAGCCACAGGCCGATCGACGCCGGCTCGTGCATTTCAATTGCAGTTGCCGCCACGGAGGACACGACGCCGGAGCCGAGGCCGACCGCGACAAGTTGCCACAGATGGGCAACCTGGCGTGTCCGCTCCTGGCCGCTGATCAGAAGCACACCGGCGGCCAGCTCGAGCGAATATCCGACGAACCCGAACCGCGCGGCCAAGGCAATGTTGTTCTGGGTGGATGAGATGTAGGCGGGGATGATCGTCAGCGGAAGGCCAACGACGAACAGCCAGAACCACAGCCGCTTCACCACCCCCAGCGGGTGTCGATGCCACGTTCCAATGGCAGGTTGACCACCAGTCTCGTCGTGTACAACCCCGGTCCACGCGTGGGAGTCCCATTCGGCGGCCTTTCCGGCGACGCCGTAGGCATACGTACCACTCGGGCTTGAATTGCCGCGTGTGTGACCGCTCGTCGTCGACGACGGTGTCTCGGGCATGTCCGCACCTTTCCATTGCTACTGGAAGCCGGAGCGTTCAATGTGGCCGCCCATCATCATGCGGCATGCCGGTCGCTGTCGATGCGGTGATGAGTGTATGGGCATTGAGTTCGTTGCGGCTGGGCCGGAATGCCTCGGCGAGCGCATCACTCCAACCCATCCCAGTGCGGCCCACTGACTGCATCATGCCCGGCCGGGTGACGGTTGCGGGCAACTCGCCGGACCCGTGGATTGCCGCGGACGCGGGTTGCGCAATGGTTGCAGCCGCTGTCGACACAACTGGACACGATCGGGCAGTCTCGGACGCCGAATTGAGTTCATCCGGGCTTGGAGAGGGGACTTATGCAGAGCGCAAAGCGGGCACTTCTCGGCCCCGCGGCGTCACGGATCCGGCTCGGATAGCCTGGAAGGGGCGCGGGCGTCGCGTCGTGGTGTTGTGGGTTAGTGGGGCGTGTTGTGTCCGACGGTGAGGTGTTGTTTGTTGATCATCCGGGGCATCCGTATGCGTTGAGGTATATGGAGGTTTTCCGGCGCCGTTTTGGGATGCCTGCGGTGTGTGTCTATTTTGATGCTGGGGCGTTGCGGGGTGAGGCGCGCAGGCTGGCGGGGCTTGGTTCGGATGTGTTGAGTCGGGTGTATGTGGCGTCGCCGGAGGATGTTGACGGTATCGCTGAGGTGTTGGGGGAGCGTCACGATATTCGGGCGGTGGTGCCGTATATCGAGACGGCGTTGACGCCGAGTGTGCAGTTGGGTCGGCGGTTGGGGGTGAGTTGGGCGGAGAATCCGGCGTTGGAGTTGTTTCGTGACAAGCATGCGTTGAAGCGTCATGTGGCGTCGGTTGCTGGCGGGCCGCGGGTTAATTCGGTGGCGTTGGTGAATGGTTTTGACGATGTTGAGGTGGCGTTGGCGTCGGGTGGTTTCGACCGGTTTGTGTTGAAGCCCAATGATGGGTTCGGTAATTCGAATATTGGGTTCTTCGATAGTTCGTCGCCGGTGGATGAGGTGGCGGCGCATGTTCGGTTGATCGGTGGGCCGATTCTGATGGAGGAGTTCCTGGCGGGTCCGGAGTATGCGGTGAATGGTCAGGTGGATGGTGAGGGCCGCGCCACCGTCCTCGGCGTCTACCGGCAAGTGCGCGGTCCAGTCAATGGCCGCCCCAACATCGAAACCCAGTCACGAACGCTGCATCGTGATGATCCGGCGTTTCAGCCGTTGGTGGACTATGTCGAGGGTCTGGTGTCGTTGTCGGGGTTGCGCCGTAGCCCGTTCCACGCCGAGGTCAAGTTCGATGATCGGGGTCCGTGCCTGGTGGAGATCGCCGCCCGCCTCGCCGGCGCAGGTGGCACGGGCGATGTTGATTGGAGTCATGGCGGCAAGGTCGACACGTTCGATCTGTCGGCGCACTACTACCTGACCGCGGAGTCCTACGGCCCGATCCCGGTGGACTGGGACTACTACCACTCCCACGTCGTGAACACCGTGATGGGCCCGGCCGCGACGACTGAGCGGATCTACGAAGCGGCTGGTGAGGAGCAGGTCGAGCAGCTGCCGGAGTTTCGGGGCTGGGTGGTCAAACTCAAACTGGGTCAGCGGGTGCGACGCACCGTCGATCTTGAATCCGCCGCCTACATGGTCCGTCTGATCACCCGCACTGACGAGCAGATGGACGCCGCTGTCGACTACGTGCGGCGGACCGTTCAGTGGAACGACCGCTCCGAAGGGGTCACCCGCTTCGTCAAACGGGCCTGGATGGCGACCACCCTGGTCGCCAACCGCATCACCTCGAAACTGGCCCAACGGAAGCTACACGTCCAGCGGATAACCGGCGCTTGACCACGGAAACACTTGCGGTACCTGTCCCCACGATGATACGGGCCGCTGAGATCGCCGACCACCGCCAGCCGAGGGTCCGGCCACTTCTGGCCACCACGAGCGCCGACTCCTTGGACCACGTTCGCAGTGTGGCCCAGGACCGGTCATCCGCCGGGAACTTGAGCAAACGCTGAGTCCTGCCGTAGCGGGGCGACTGACGTTCTGGCCGCGGTCCCCGCCCCAGTAGGTAGAGGTAGCAGCCGACAAAGTCGGCACCGAGGGCCTGCAGGGCCGGCCAGGACCCGAAGGCCCGCGGGTTGAAGTCGATGAAGTAGGCGTTCCCCGAACTGTCGAGGACGAAGTCGAGGCAGAGGAACCCCCACGAGCCCACGGCTTTGGCCAGCGTCTTGGTGGCCTCAAGCACGTCCGGCCGGTCCACCGCTGTGACGGCCACCGCAGGCCCCTGCGGATCGTCTGGTGGGGTCCGGGAGGTGTAGGCGACCGCTACCAGGAGTTCGCCGTCGACCGCGATGGCCCCAACCTGGAGTAGGCCACCCCCGTGGTACTCCTGGATCATCGGGGGATCGCCCGCCCCTGTGGTTAGTTCCGCCACAGCCTTGTCGAACTCGCATTGGGTGTGAACGACCCGTACCTGCTGGCCGCCGGATCCGACGCTGGCCTTGACGACCACCGGGAAGGTATTCACGGGCGCTGACAGCGGTTGCGCGACCACCACCCCGAGGGAGGCGGCAAGGTCGGTCATGTACGCCTTCTCGTAGAGATGGCGCTGGTCGAAGTCCGCCCGCGAGCGACGCATGGCCCGCTTCGCCTCCGGGTCGGCCAGCAGCATGGCGTGGGCGACTCCGTCTGGCGCCTGCACATCGATAGGAGGCGACGAATCAGACACAGCTGCGATTCCGGACGACGTGAGCAGGTGCATCGTGCGTGCCTCATCCAGCTCAGCAGGCAGGATCTGGGTGGGTCCATAGAGCAGGCGCTCGAGGATCCGGTAGGCCCGGTGGGAAGCGTCGTGTCCTGGCACGCTGATCCGGCGAACACCGATCCGTTGCTTGCGCAGGGCCCCGGCCAATGCGTTGAACGCCTCCCACGTGCCGAAATCAATGAACAGCACCGATGGGGCAGGCATATTCGCAGGCTAGCAGCGACTTCGGACCACGCTGTCGGCACCGTGAGGGCTTATCCTCTGACCCATGGTGGATGCGCTACTCCATGGCACTCCAACGCCGGACCTTCCGCTGCTGGTAGTGGCTCTGGAGATCGAGGCCGAGCACCTGCATGTGCATGATCTGCCGATCCTGGTGACCGGACTGGGCAAGGTGAACGCGACCCTCGGGGTTGCTGAAGTGGTCTCGCGTGTCCGACCCAGCGTGGTGGTCAACCTCGGGACGGCGGGTTCACTCCGCGAGGATCTTGAGGGTACCCGCGAGGTGACCCTGGTGACCCAGCACGACCTCAACAACGAGGGAATCCTGGATCTGACGGGTGTCTGGCCGGGTCCGGACGTCCGACTACGACCTCCGTCCGCGGGGGGCGACGTCGTGCTCGTGACCGGAGACACCTTCGTCACCGATCCGGTGCGTGCCGCGGCCCTGGGTCTCACGGCGAGCCTGGTGGACATGGAGGGCTACGGGGTGGCCCGCGCGGCCCACAGGTTCGGTGTCCCGGCCCGGATCATCAAGACCGTCTCAGATCGGGCCAACCGCTCGGCATTCACGTCCTGGCAGTCGACGATCGTGGAATGTTCCGAGGCCCTGGGCTTGTGGGTCGCCGAAAACCTCGTCTGACGCCCACCGCACACGCATGAGGGCGCTCATTGGCACACCACCGACACGGCTCGTACGTGGGCGTCGGGTACGGTATCGGGGTTGAGGAGGCGTCGCCTAGTCCGGTCTATGGCGCCCGCCTGCTAAGCGGGTTTGGGGT
>CAZKVQ010000026.1:0-42043 GCA_964556255.1 uncultured Actinomycetes bacterium | reverse complement strand
CGAGTGTCAGCACACCAGCCGCCAGGGCCCCGAGCAGCGAGGCACGACCGCCCAATGCGGACCTGTCCCGCGGTGTCGACATGACTACTCCTCCCGCGTCCCCTCCACAACGGTAGCGGCTGCGGCTGCGAAGGCCCAGAGGATTGTCCGCGGTCGCAGGGCTACGACGCCGGCGTTTCTGGACCCTCTTCCTTGTCGTGGAGCTTCTTCAGGTCGTCGAGGTCCTCCTGCCGCTCCACCTCGATACCGGTCTCCAGTTCGACTGCGCGAGCGCCGGGGGGCAGGTTGGACAGGTCGGGTGCGATCACGATGTCTGGCAGTCCCGAGTCGGGAAGTCGCACCGTCTCCTCCTCGCCCGGGATCTCTAGGATCAGATCCTTGGAGTTCCGCTTCGCCAGCGTCTCGCCGCGGAAGTACGCCGGCGCGATGATGTTCCACACGAACATCAGGACGACACCCAGCAGCAGGGCACCGATGCCGATGATGAAGACGCCGCCGATGCCGTTGAGCGTGGTGCTGCCGTAGGCCGGGTCGGCGTATTGATAGGACGCGATGATGAAGGCACCGAGGAGCATGACCCCGCCGAGGAAGGGCAGGAGCCCCTTCATGAAGAAGTTTCTGGCCGTGGTGAAGATGTCATGCCGGTAGAACCACACGGCCGCGAAGCCGGTGAGACCGTAGTAGAAGGCGATCATCAACCCGACCGCTGAGATGGAGTCGCCTAGGACGTTTTGACTGGTGAGGGTCAGTGCCACGTAAAAGGCGATCGAAACGATGCCCATCCAGACGGTCGCGACCGTCGGCGTGAGGTAGCGGGCATGGATATTGGCGAAGGACTTGGGCAGCGCCTTGAAGGCGCCCATCGCCAGGGTGGTGCGCGCGGTCGGCAGGATGGTGGTCTGCGTTGATGCTGCGGCCGATGACAGCACCGACAGGATCAGCAGGATCTCCATCACTTTGCCGAGGAACGAGGGACCGAATACCGTGGGGCCGATCGCCGAGAACACGTCGTCGGAGTTCTCCGGATTGGCCAGACCCAAACCGGCGTCCCCGGTGCCGGCGAAGGCGACCGTGGCGACGCTGACGATTGCGTAGGTGACGAGCAGCAGCAGGGTGGAGATGATCGCGGCGCGCCCGGGTGTCTTCTCCGGGTCGGAGGTCTCCTCGTTGATGCTGACCGCGGTGTCCCAACCCCAGTAGATGAACACTGCGATCAGGGTGGCGGTGACGATCGCGCTCAGGGAGAGCCCGGAGGGCCACAGCCAGTCCAGGCTGGGGGTCTGGTACCCCTCCGGAGCGTTGCCGCTGTAGACCTTCACCAGGGCGATGATCGAGAAGACGATCAGCACGAGCACCTCGATGCCGAGCAGGCCATACTGCAGGCGCGCCGATACCTCGATACCTCGATAGCAGATGTACGTCATGATGATGATCCAGATGACGCCGGCGACGGTGCTCCAGAGGGTCGACTCGCTCAGACTCTGCAGCCCGAATAGCTGGAAGGTATAGGAGCCCGCGATCTGGGCGAGGTTCGCCATCACGATCACGTCAGCGGCGATGATGCCCCAGCCGCCCAGCCAGCCCGCTCGCGGCCCGAAGGCTCGGGCGCCCCAGGTGAAGGTGGTGCCACAGTCCGGCTCTGCGCGGTTCAGCTGTTGATAGGCGATCGCGATCAGGAACATCGGGACGAACGCCAGCAACATGATCGACGGCGCCTTGACGCCCACGATGCCGTCCCCATTGGCGGTGGCGACGACGAAACCCAGGCTCGCCGCGAGGCTATAGGCTGGGGCAGTCGACGCCATGCCGACCACCACACTCGACACGAGGCCGAGAGCGCCGGTCTTGAGACCTTTGCTGTCGGCGACCTCGGGAAAGCCGATGGGCGCCTGTTCCTCGGTATGGGCCATGGCTACCAACTCCGTTCTTGCGGACGATCTCGCTGCGGCCTGCTGAACGCCGGATTGCGCGCACAGCAGCTAAGGCTGTCCCTGATCGTGCCGCAAAGCAAGGGCCCCGCGTGAGGATTCCGGCAAACCCGCGCCAAGCCGGGAAGCCCGGGTGGCCGCACCGAAATGTGCGCGGACTCGCAGCGGCGGGCCGGGCTAGCATCGAAATGCTGGAATGCGGATTCCGTCAAGGGAGACCACCGCCATGCTGTCTGTCTTCTGCTCACCCTCTCGCTACGTCCAGGGACGCGGGGCGACCGCAGAACTCGGCCAACAGATGAGCGCGACGGGTCTCGCGGGCCCGGTGTTCGTACTGTGCAGCGATCGGGTGCGGACAATGCTCGACGAGTCCTGGTCGACGAGCCTGCGAGCAGCGGGACTCGAATACACGGTGGGACGCTTCGGCGGGGAGTGCACCGAGGCTGCGATCGAGAGCGGTACGCGCGAGGCCGCCGCGTTCGGGGCCAAGACCATTCTCGGCGCCGGCGGAGGCAAAGCGCTGGACACCGCGCGGGCGGTCGCGGCAAACCTGGGCATACCCGTGGTGAACTGCCCGACGTTGGCCTCGTCGGACGCGCCCTGCAGCGCCCTGTCCGTGGTGTACACCGAAGACGGTGTCTTCAGTCGGCTCATCTTCTATCCGCGAAACCCTGAACTCGTGCTGGTCGATACCGAGGTGATTGCGCAGGCGCCGCGCCGATACCTGGTGTCGGGCATGGGCGACGCCCTGGCCACGTGGTTCGAGGCGAGATCGGTTATCGAGGCCCACAAGGCGAATCAGGTGCACGGCGGCACCACCATCACGGCGGCCGCGCTCGCCAGGCTGTGCTGCCAGACCCTGCTCGACGATGGTCCGAGCGCCGCCGCCGACGTGGAGGTATCCGCCGTGACGCCCGCACTCGAGCGGGTGGTGGAGGCGAACACCCTGCTCTCCGGGCTCGGATTCGAGTCGGGGGGACTTGCGATCGCCCATTCTGTTCACAACGGACTGACCACCGCTCCCGCCACGCATGACTACATGCACGGCGAGAAGGTGGCCTTCGGGCTGCTGGTGCAGCTCGTCGTAGAAGGTCGTCCGGCCGCGGAGCTCCGCGAGGTCGCCCAGTTCTGTCGGTCGGTCGGGTTACCGACGACGCTGGCCGAGTTGGGAGTCGCGGCGGACGACGCGGAGACGCTCCGGACAGTGGCCGAGCGGACGGTCGCCCCGGGAGAGACCGCCCACAACGAGCCGTTCGAGGTCACCGCAGAAGCCATCTACGATGGCATCCGGGCCGCCGATCGGTTCGGGTCCGGATTCTCGGCGGAACCGCAGGAGTAGTGTCCGCGGCAGCTGGTTCAGCGCGGTCCGAAGATGTAGGTCTGCACCTTGCGCAGAGTGGCCAGCGAAGCGACGATTCCCTGCGCCGGAGCCGATCGGACCTGCATCCGCTCGCCACAGGCGCCAGCGCCGGCGTAGAAGTAGTCGATGACCAGCTCCCCGCGAATGACTTTTCCGCCCGGTCGCTGACCGTCGAAGGTGGACGTTTGGCGGTAGTAGTAGGGGCGCAGAGTCGTGATGGCACCGACCGAGACGTACCTGGCCTTCGTCAGTCCGAAGCTGTACAGGTCCAGGTTCGCGGTGGCCGCGTTCATGTGCCCGCGCCGCACATAGGCGAAGAAGGCCGCGGGACTCGCACATGGGGCGGCGCTGGCGCCGTAGTGGAGGAACGACGTGCCGGTCGGTGAGACGACGTACAGATCGTTGGCGCCCTCGGCCGCGATCCAATTGCCGGGGCCGTACCAGGTCCAATGGCGCATTTCGTGACGAACGAATCCCGCCGGAACCGCGGCCGGGGTCACCGCGGCGGCGGGTGCAGGCGCCGGTGCGGCCGCTAACGCGGGTGTGGCGGCCGTCGTGACCATGGCGAGACTGGCGACTGCGCCGAGGGCGATTCTTGCTGAGTGCTGATTCCCCATGTCTGGATAGTAGCCCCAGCGTTCGCCCAGGGACAGATACCCGGGCGTTGCCGCTAGCGCTGATCGGCCGTCCCCGTTCGGTCGGTCAGTTCCGGAATCCGCAGGCCTTCACTGCGAAGTTCGAGGGCCGCCAAGGCGCGGATGATCGACTCATCCCGTCGGCGCCAGCCACCGGCCGGATCCGGGTCGATCGCCACCAGCTGGTTCAAGGGCTGCCGGGCCAGGGCGCGCAGTGCGAACAGGTCGACGTCGTCTGTGGCGTTCAGGAATTGTCGGGCGGCCGTCGCCCGCATGGTGAAACGGACTCTCGATGGCAACCACATCAGGGCCAAGAGGCTGATGGCCAGGAAGGCCACCGTCAAGGGGAGGAACAACGCCAGCTTGTCGACGACCTCTTGCTGGGTCGCGCCCGCGTCGGCTATCGACTGGCCGGCCTCGCTCATCTTCTCGAACGGCGTTCGGACGCCATCTCCGATCAGCGGTATCCCGTCGACGAAGTCACCGGCTGAAGTCATGTTTCCGGCCAGGGAGTCACCTGCTGCCTGCAGCTTCTCCCCGGGGGTACCCAGCGGCACGATCAGATCGTGCAGTCGCACCGCGAGCCAGATCCATAAGACGACCCAGACGACGAACCAGATATCGGAGATGACCTGACGGGTACGGCGAGCCGGGGTGTCGGCATAGATCTTCATGTCGTCATTGTGACCGCATCACGATCGGGCGTCCTCGTGTTCTTGTGTGCCCAAGTCCTGGTGTGCCGAGCGTGAGGATCCGCCAGGGAGTACCGCGCGCCGCATCCAACGCTGACCCGCCCGACCGCGCGGATAGGCTCGGTTCAACGACCGTTTGGAGTGCCACGATGACCGAGGACGACTCCCGTAGTCCCCGCCCGTTGGATGACCTCCCCAGATCGCAGCTGGGGGCGCTGCTCGCCGCGGCACCGAACTTCCGCGATGCCGGCGGATTCATGACACCTGCCGGGAGGCGGATGAGGCCAGGGGTGCTCTACCGGACCGGACAGCTGGTCGACCTCTCGCCGGAGGCCGAGACGGCGCTGACGTCGCTGGGTATCTCCGCGGTCTATGACCTGCGCACCGAGGGCGAACGCGAACCGAAGCCGGACAACCTGCCTGCCGAGATCGCCCTGGTCTGTGCGGATGTGCTGGCCGATGCGCCCGAGAGTGGCGCGACTGCGGTCGCGACGCTCGGGGGGAAGGCCGGCAACGTCTCGATTTCACAGGTGAACGAGATGATCGGGGGTGGGAAGGCGATCGCCCTGATGCGAGACACCTACCGTGACTTTGTCAGGTTGCCCTCCGCGCATGCCGCCTATCGGTCGGTTCTTCGCGGTGTCGCGGGCGGCGAAGGGGCTGTGGCCTTTCACTGCACGGCGGGTAAGGATAGGACCGGTTGGGGTGCCGCGATCATGCAACTCTTCGCCGGTGTTGACCCCAACACGGTCATGACCGACTACTTGGCCAGTTCCGAACGCACACTGGCGCAGTACCAGCCCGCCCTGGAAGGATTCGAGCGCGCCGGTGGGGATGCCGATGCCCTCAGGCACCTCGTCGATGTCTACCCGGAGTATCTGGAGACCGCGATCGATCTGATGGCGAGCACCTACGGTGACCTCGAAGGCTATCTGGTCGAGGGTGTTGGGCTGTCGCATGTCGATCTGGCGGCGCTCGAGTCGAGACTGATCGCCTGACCGGAGCTGAGCCCTTATGCTCGGCGCATGCTGCTTCTCGTTCTGCCCATGACCGCATGGCGGTGGGAGGGGTGACGGCGCCGAAGGCGTGGCTCGCCGCGGTCGTGTTGAGCTGCTCGCTGGCCTGCGCGGGCTGTGCCGCGGGCTCGGCCGGTTCCTCGGGTAGCTCCTCGGCGAGCGGCAGTTCCTCGGCCACTTCGAACCCCGCCGACACCGCCGCCGCGGCCGTTGCCCTCGGCCGGAACTGGCGGACCGCGGTCGCTGACGCGAAGGCTCTGCCCGCCAATATGCAGGGGTTCACCTCCGACTACTCGGTGATGAACGACAGTTTCACGGCGTTGACCATGGAGCAACTGTCCGCCATGTGCCCCGCCATCCGGGCCGGCGCCCAGACGTATGACCAGTACAAAGAGGGCGCCGGGGCCGATGCCTTGACGAAGTCCGACTACGACCGGCTGCTGACCGCCATCTGCGCTGCCAGCGAACCAGCGGAGATGACCTACGTCTGGAAGACCGTCGGGTGATGTCGACGCCCGTGGAGAGTCTCCGCCGGGGGCGGGCGGGCTAGGGCCGGGCCGCGGCAGGTGCCACGGGTGACGTCCAGGGACCCCACAGACCGTTGCCCGCGCGCACACTGCAGCGGAAGGAGCCCGGCTGTGACAGACCAGTGAAGGTCGCCGAGCGGAGGTTGGCGTTGCCCGTGGCCGAGACGGATCGGGATGCCGATGTGCAGAGGACCTGATACTTCGTAATCGGCCTACTACCCGCATTCACCGGCGCTGAGAACCTGACATTCAGTGAACGGGTCGCCGCGGTGACGAAGACAGCTCGCGGGGCGCTCGGGGCTGTGGGCGCCGGCGCCGGTTTGGGTGCGGGAGTCGTGGGAGTGGGGGTGGGGGTCGTGGGTGTGGGTGTGGGCGAGGGGGCTGTCACTCGGTTGACGGCTGCCGCCGGATTGACCAGGCCAAATCCGTAGCTCGTGTCGCGACCGGCAACGCCCAGGTCGGTCGCCGACTTCTGCAGGACATCGACGATGTCGCGTCCGGTCGCCCCGGGACTGGTCGTGCGGAGAGCCGACAGCGCGTCTGCTGCGCTGCCACTGGCGTATGGGGTGGCCATGGACGTACCCGACATCGTTGCCACGGTTGATGTTGGGAAGTCGGAAAGAATCGAGACCCCGGGTGCTGCCAGCGACACATAGCTGCCGCGATTGGAGAAGGACGCGATCGTGTTCGAACTGTCGGTCGCCGACACCCCGATCGCACCGGGGTACGCGCCTGGGTAGCTCGGCCCGGCCGTCGGCCCGCCGTTGCCAGCGGCGGCGAATATCGCGACGTGCCTGGTATTCGCGGCGTAGGCGATGGCCGCCGCGTCAGTGCTGGAGCTCGAGTTGCCGCCGAGCGAGAGGTTGATCACGTCGGCGCCGTTATCCGCAGCCCAGATGATGCCCGCGTCCACATCGGAGTTCCAGCCGGCGCCGTTCCCGTCGAGGACTCGCACCGGCATGATCGATGCGCCTGGGGCGATCCCCGTCACGAGGTTGCCGTCGCGATTGGCGCCCACTATGCCAGCGACGTGCGTGCCATGACCGTTCTGGTCGTTCTGTCCGTTGCCGCCGGTCGCCTGGCCGGTGCCGCCGAGGAACTCAGCCCCTGAGAGGACCCGACCCTGCAGATCCGGATGGCTACCCTGCACCCCGGTGTCCACCACCGCAACGCGAACGCCCGCGCCGGTCGATTTGGCCCAGGTGGTTGTCGCGTTCAGCGCAGGCAAGGCCCACTGTTGAGAGGAGAAGTCGACGGTGGCCCGGACCGGCGTATCGATGTTGACCCCTGCCACGGTCGGATCCCGCTGCAAGGCGGCAACCGTAGCCTCGGCGGCGGGTGCGTCGGGTGCCTTGACCACCTCGATGCGGGGGCCTGATTCGGTGTTGCGAATGGCGACGACCCTGCGGGGCGCCGGTGTGGGCAGAGGTACCTCCGCAACGACGGCGACCGGATCTGCGCTCTTGGACGGCAGCCGAGGGACTTCACGACGCGTTGGTGTCGCCGACGCGCTGCCGGCGGTTCCATCCGCACCTGCGACTGTGCTCACCTGCGAGGCGGCCACCTCAGGGGTCCCGGGGACCACTCCGGGTGGGGTCCGAGAGGACAGGGGTATCGCTGCGGCGATCGCGATCAGGCCGGCGATTGTTGGTATCGAGGGGTAACTCACCGCATTCACACCCCTCTGTCGACACGCCTCCTGGTGATCATCGGCCGCGCAGCGACCGGACATGAGCCCGGAACGCCGCGATTGAGGCGGATCAGACGAAGTTCGCCCACTGATCCAGCGGCATCCGTTCGGAAACGAGGGTGTTGATCGGTGCTGAGTCGTCGGCGTAGCCGATCGCCATGCCGCAGAACAGCATCTCTTCAGGTGGCGCCCCGACGAATTCAGAGATCGCGCGATGCCGGATCGACCAGTATTCCTGGGCGCAGGTCCCGAGTCCTCGCTCGACGGCGAGCAACATGAAGGTCTGAAGGAACATCCCGCAGTCCGACCATTGCGGCGGACCCATCCGACGGTCGATGTAGCAGAACAGCGCGGACGGTGCGTCGAAGAAGTCATTGTTATGCGCGAACTGCTGAAGTCGTCGCTCCTTGTCCTCCCGCGCGATGCCCACCGTGGCGTACATCGCCTCGCCCACTCGGAACCGGTTCGTGCGGTATGGCTCGAAGAGGGAGGGTGGGTAGATCTCGTACTCGGGCTCGTCGAAGGGCGGCTGCTCGGCGAGGTGTCTGCGCATGCGCGTCATCGACGCCCCGTTCACGACGTAGATACGCCACGGCTGCACGTTGCCGCCGCTCGGTGCCCGGGAGGCATCCAGGAGCAGCGAGCTCAGCAGTTCATCGGCTACCGGATCCGCTCGGAACCGCCGAATCGACTTGCGGGCGTATACCGCGTCCACAACATCCATGGTCGAACGCTAGCCATCTCGGGTGGGCTCGAGAGGTGCGGGGAGGTCGACCCAGGGGTCTTCCCGCTGCCACAGTGTCGGCAGGTGAAGTGTCACATCGTCGCCGTCGGCCAGTTCGGTGAGAACCCTCATGGTCACGTCGAGGTCGTCTCCGAGGTAGGGCAAGGCGCGCAGCGGCTTCGCCAGTGGGCGGAAGAAGTCGTCCCAGTGGGTGAGAACGACCCGGCGCGCCCCGACCGCCCGCACAGTCTCCTGCCAGTAGTTCCGGATGTAGTCACGGCCCTGCACCCCGAGCTGGCCCACTCCGAGGTAGGCGACGTCTGCACGTCGACCCTTCAGAGAGCCTTCCTTGAAGCCGGCGCTGCCCTGCACCAGGGCCGTGCGTCCGCTGTCGTGTGTCACCAGGATGGACCAGGCCTCACCGCAGCGGTAGCTCGACGTGCGCGTCGGCGGGACGACTGGTTCGGTGATACTGCCCGGATATCGGTCGGGCGGACAGTGGGCCGACGGGACGTGGGTTACTTCGAAGGTGCCGAACCTCAGCGGTCGTCCGGGTGTCACGCGGTGGATGCGTTCCGCGGCCAAGCCGTGCCCGCTCCCGACGAAAGCCGTCGACATCCCACCCACCAGGGTGGCGCCGGTTCGATCGGCAACGACGGCGGAGTCCAACGCGTGGTCGTAGTGCGTGTGCACCGGCAGAACCGCATCGAGACGGTCGACCCCGGCACGGTCGAGGGCCTGGGCGATCCGCGGCTGGTCCGGGACGAGGCGCCCCAGGACGACCTGCGCCAAGGACGGCCGGGAGAAGAAGCCGTCGGTCATGAGGGCTGACCGGCCGTCATCGAACAGCAGCGTGGCGACTCCCAGGAAGGTGGCTCCGAACGCGCCCGTTGCCGGGGGCACGTCGAAGGCGTCGGCGTACCGTTCCAGGTTCGGCCGGCCGAGTTTGATGCGCACGCGACCGAATGTATCGTGCGCAGTCGACCCGAAAGACCTCTAGAACTCCTGGCGCGCGGCCAGTTTGGCGAAGTGGCCACCGCTGGCCTGCAGTTGGCTCGGCGATCCCTCTTCGACGATCCGACCGCCGTCGACGACGAGCACCCGGTCGGCGCGACGGATTGTGCTGAGTCGATGCGCGATGGCGATCCTGGTCACGGGCATGGCCATCACCGCAGACATGACGATCTCCTGGGTCACGTTGTCCAACGCGCTGGTTGCCTCGTCGAGCAGCACCATCCTTGGTTCGCCGACCAGGGCCCGGGCGATCATCAGACGCTGTTGCTGCCCGCCGGAGAGCGATGCTCCGCGTTCGCCCACTTCGGCGTCGAGCCCGCCGTCGAGTTGCCTGACGGTCTCGTCCAGACCGGCGTTCTCGAGTGCCCGCCACAGGACCTCGTCCGTAATGTCCAGTGGCCCACAGATGCACTCGCGGAAGGTGAGTCCGAAAGGGGTCGAGGACTGGGTCACGGTCCCCAACTGGCGGCGCACTGCCGCCACGTCCAGATCCGCGAGGTCGTTACCGTCGTAGGCGACAACCCCCGACCACGGCTCTTCGAAACCGAGGATGAGCCGCAGCAGGGTGGTTTTGCCGCTCCCGGATGGTCCCACGATGGCGACGAACTCGCCGGGTTGGATCGACAGGGTCACGCCGTCGAGCAGCGGCGGCTGCTCCTCGTCGTAGCCGAAGACCACATCGGTCAGGGTCAATCCTCCGGCCAGCTCCCCGGGGGCTCGACCGAGGCGCGTCCGTTCGAGTGGAACCTCTGTGAGCGGTGTTATCCGGCTCAGGCTCGGACCCAACTCCCACAGCCGGATGATGTTGGCGCTGACCAGGGTCATGGCCACAGTCAGCTGCACGATCGCCGCGTACGCGGGCAGGAATTCTCGCGGAGCCGTCGGCGTCGCGAGGGCGAGTTCGACTGCCACCAGCACCACATTGACCGCCAGCGGTCCCAGCACGGCAAGGGGCTGGGTCCAGTTCAACCGGCTCATGCGCTCGGCGAGCGCACTGAGCCATTCGGCTTGCAGCGTCGCCCAACGCGCGAACGCGCGGTTCTCGGCGCCCGCGACCCGGATCGGGACGATCGCGGCCACGAACTCCATCACGGCGGCGTCCGAGACACTGCGGGTTTCGAGCACCTTCTTCAGCGATGACCGGGCTCGCATTTGGACAATCACGGTGAGGGCCATCAGGACAGCCACGACGAGGCTGATCGTCACACCGACGGCGGGGTTGAGCGCGACCAGGAAGGCGAGGTTGGCGATGCCGAAGGCGGAAGCGAGGATGAGCATCGGCACGGAGTCGTCGACGAGTGCGCGGGCCTGCTCCACGGACAATGTTCGGTTCAGGATCTCGCCTCTGGGCATCGTCCGGAAGAACCGCGAGGGAAGCCGAAGAACACGCGACATCAGCCCGGGAGACAGTCGGGCGTCCGAGATGTCGCGCACCCGGATCACCGCCAGGTTTCGAGCCAACAACAGCACCGCCCCGCCGATGCTCGCGATCGCGAAGACCGCCAGTACTACCAGCGCCTTGCCGGCATCGCCCCATGGGATCGCGTACGAGAACAACGCCGCTGTGGCGATCGGGAGCAGCAGAGCAGTCAATCCGCCGACGACTGCCAGCAGGCAGAGGCCGAGCAGGGAGTTCCGCTGACCGCGCACCGACCAACGCAGAAGTCTCAGCCAGGAGGTGGATTGCGGTAAGTCCTCGGTGATCGTCAAGGCGGGTGGTTGCACCCCTGAGCGGGCACTCACCCGAACGCCGGCGCGGGTGCCGGCCGGGATGGCTACCGCACCGCCTCGCTCGGGTACGACCGCCACGGGCGACTCCGACGGACCCGCCACCATGGGACCCACGAGCGGGGTCCACCATCGTCCAGCCAGATTGCTCTCGGAGACCATGAGCCCTGACGCAGCGGCCACCGCCTCCCCCGGCGGCAGCGACCGTTCCACCTGGGGATCAGGTGCTCTTACCTGTCGCCCGGCTGCGGCGGCAGCCACCGAGAAGGCGTCCACCATCGGATTGTTGAAGGTGCGCGCTGCGTCGGCAGCTGTGGCAGCGTTGCTCGCCGCCAGGAGTCGGGCCACAGGTTCTTCCAGTGGGTCGGGCTGATCAGCCATTGATCAGCTCCGCGAACAGTCCCTCGTCTTTGAGCTCGTCGAAGGTGCCGCGCTGGGCCACTGAGCCATTGTCGATGACCAGGATCTCGTCGGCGTCCCTGATCGTGCTGAGTCGGTGGGCGACGACCAGGCAGGTGCAGCCCAGCTGTCGCAGGTTCCGCTCGACCTCGACCTCCACAACCGGGTCGAGCGCGCTCGTGGCCTCATCCAAGATGAGCACGGCCGGCTCTCCCACCAGCGCACGTGCGATGGCGAGGCGCTGGATCTCGCCGCCGCTGAAGCCGCCATCTGCGCTGGATACCGACGCGTAGTACCCGCCCGGCCGCAGCAGGATCGCGTCATCGATGCATGCGGCAGCAGCAGCGCGTCGCAACTGCCCATCGGAGATGGACTCGTCCCACAGTGTCAGGTTGTCTCTGATGGTTCCGGCGAAGAGCAGGGGGTGCTGCGGCACGTAGGCCATTCCACTTGTTCGAACCTCTCGCGGTACCCGGAGGCGTGGGACTCCGTCGAGCTCCACCCGACCCGACCAGGGTCGCAATTCGCCCATCACCAGTTTCGCGATCGTGGTCTTGCCGCTGCCGCTGCTCCCGACCAGTGCCACACGGCTGCCAGCGGCGACCGTGATGTCGAGTCGGTCGATCAAAGGGGCACGGCCCGGGTCGTAGCCGAAGGTCATGTCGCACAGGGCGACCTCGCCTCGAAGTCGCTCCATGCTTGCCGAATCAGGCTGGGGGACAACTTCGGGGTCCAGCGGGGCGCGCAGCACGGCATCCGCCTGGGCCGATGCGCTGGTCACCCCCTGATAGAGGACGCCGAGGTACACCAGCATGCCGAGCGATTCGAGGAACATCGCTACGAAAGCCTGACCTGCCACAAGGGTGCCGAGTGACAGGGATCCTGCGATCACCTGTAGGGCACCGACGGCGAGTACGCATCCGAGGCCGGCGGCGAGTGCCACAGCGGGGATCAGCACCAGCCATTGATTCGCGATCCCGAGATTGGTGAGGGACCACGCCATACGTTGTCGGACGCGACTCCACCGGGCGAACGCGAACTGCTCCCAGGCCGCGGCCTTCACCGACTCGATGGCGCCGATGGTGTCCGAGGTGGTTCCGGACAAGGCGGCGAGGCTCTCGTCGGCGCGGACCTGCTTGCGATCACGCACCAGCAGGACCAGCAGCGACGCCCCGAAGGTCAATAGTCCGATCGCCATGGTCATGGCGAACATCCAACCGTCGAGGATGAGCAGGGCTGCGGCGAAAGTGAGGGCATTGACGATGTTGACGGCCGCCAGCGGCAGCAGCATCCCGCCCTGGAAGGCGACCCGTTGACGCGCTGCCATCCTGGAGATGATGTCGCCGGGGGAGAAAGAAGTGAGGTCGCTCACCCGCATGCGCAACAGGTGCCAGGCGAATCCGACCTGGTCCATGCTGCTCAGTCGCAAGAAGGACCGTCGAAGGATGGAGTACTGCAGCCACACCAGGCTGGTTGCAGCGATGGCGGCCCCCACCAACCCCACCACCACGGGAACAATCCAGGTGGCGTCTCCTGCCACCAGGTATCGATCGACGAACAGCCGCATGAGCAGGGGCACCATCAGGGCCGGGACGATTCCGAAGACCGCGGCCACCAGCGTGTAGCTCACGGCTGGGCGTCCGATTCTGAGAACCCTGGAGACCGCACGTCGAGGCTGATGGTCGGCGACGAATGCAGGGGTCGGCTGTCCGTGTGCGTCGATTCCGTAGGTGTTCAGCAACGTCGTCCCTGCGGCCCCGCCGTCGAGACCATCCAGTCCGGACAACTCTCGGTGGACCCTTTCAGGCTCGATGTGTCTGCCATAGGAGGCCAAGGTGGCGAGCACCTCGTTGGCGGCCGTGGCGCAGCTGGCATCGCCGGGGGCCTCCGGTTCGCTGAGGCTCATCGCAGGACCCAGCTGGCTACCGAACGATTTGAGGTGACGACCGCGACGGAGGCCAGCGTGCTCGAGGAGATCGCGAAGTTGGGTCCCTGTGCGATGGTCCACTCATAGCCGCTCGGGGTTTCCGCCCGGTTCATCGTGACGGTGACCTCCTGCACGGGTCCTTTGGAGAGCAGGTAGTCGACGAGGTCGTCGTTGTCGCCGAGCAGCGCGAGCAGGCGGTCCCTGCTCACGGGGGCTGGGGCGACGGACCGTACTTCGCCGACGATGAAGCCGTATTGAGCCCGTGGGGCGTCAGCGGGTGAGATGAGTGCCTGCATGCCGGGTGTGATGGTCTCCGCCTGACCTGCCGGCATGAAGGCCTTCGTGACACTCTCGACCGAGTCCGGCAGCAGGATCACTAGCGGCTGTCCGAGTGCCGTCGGCCGACCGGGTCGGGCGAACACCTCCACCACCACACCCGCGGACGTGGCGGTGACGGTCTCGCGCTGAGCGGCAGGGTTCTGCGGGTCGACGGTGACGAGGGTCTGACCAGCCTCGACCTCATCGCCCGGGGATACGAGGACCGAGTTAACGACCCCGACCGTTCGGGTGCCCGCCTCGGTGTATCCGGTGCTGGGCACGATCACGCCGTCACCGACGATGGTCTCCGGCGCCTGGGCGAACACCGACCAGAGTACGGCCGCGGCGATGAGGAGGGCGAGACCGACGAGGGCGATGACCTTGCCCCTGGTGATGATGCGGCTCCGAGTGGCGATCTCTGCCACCGGATCCAAATCCGTGCCCTGCATAGGGCCCAGTCTAGGTAGAGCTGCGCGCACGCCGGGAGGTATCGCACAACAGCGCTGCAGCGGCGCTAGTCCAATGCGTTCCCGGCTGGCGTCGGATGCCCTGCCGCGGTGATGCCCGCGAACAGTTCGAGGTGACGTCGGGCGGGCAGATGCGGGGCTTCGCCGGGGACGTCGTTGGCGAGCACAGCGAAGACCCGATCCCGCTGTCCTGGCAGTGACGTGACGCCGGCGAGCGCGACAGTCCCGGCCAGGGTGCCGGGCTTGGCCCTGACGTAGCCGCGGACACGGTCCGCTGGTGGCTGACCGAACCACTCGTTGATCGCGGACATGGTGCCCGTGATGCCCGCCCAGGGCAGGCCGCCCCCCGGGTACATTTCGCGCAACTCAGGATGTCGATCGCCACGCCATGCCTCGAGCAGCAGATCCGTGAGCAGGTCGGCTCGGAGGCGCCCGTCGCGGGAGAGTCCGCTGCCGTCGGCGAACGTGACACCAGCCAGGTCTCGATCCAGTCCCGCCAGCACCTCGCGGGCGGCGGCGGCTGCTCCTAGCCAGGTCGCGGGATGCCCCTTGGACAGCGCCACGTGACGGTGGAGCACCTCCGCGGTGAGATTGTGGCTTGCCTGCAGCATGTGCACAACGAGGTCCGCAACCGCTCTGGACCCGACCGAGGCGATCGTCACGGCATCGCGATGGGCACCCTCGAATCCTCGGAAGATCGCGGCCACTCCCAGGGACGTCAATGCGCCGGCGAAGGCCTCACCGGCGGCCCGACCCGGCTCGTGGCCGAAGTATTCCCGCAAGGTCAGTGGCACCACCGGCTGCACTTCCACGGGGAGGTAAGACGGCGACCAGCCATGCGGCATGTCGAACGGCGGAAAATAGCTTTCGTCGACGAAGACGTCGAGGGGTTCGCCGCCCGCGCGGCGCGGCAGCGTCTGGTGAGCGACGGCCACCCGTGTGGCCAGATCGGCCATCGAGCTCGGTTCCATCGCCGGGTCGCCACCACCGCGAAGGAACAGGGTCCCCTGCCGATCGCGCAGGACGTCGGTGACGAATCTGTGGTCGGAACCGAAGGTCATGAGGGTGTTCGTCGCGGTCACGAGTTTCGTGCAGGATGCCCCTCTGAGAGGTGTGGATTCGCGGTGGCGGGCCAGCACGTCGCCGGTGGCAGCATCGAGGACCTGAAACGAGACCGCGGATCCGAGCGCACGGCGAACCTCACGGGAGTCGTGCCAGGCATGGAGCGCGTCGGCGATGGTGGAGCCCTCGCCTCCGAGCGTGGCATCGGGCGGTTCCCCAGTCATGTCTGCGCGGTCGGGCTGACGACTCTGACCCAGAGCCCGCCCGTGGTGAAAGGCGCTGAAAGGCAGAGCGGCATGTTATTTGCGAACCAGTCCCGCTCGAAGCGCATCAAGAAGTGGTTCCACAGCACCACTTCGAGGGCGATGTTGTTTTGCAGCAGGGTTCGCCAGGCGTAAGCCTCATTCAGGGCGGTGCCGCTCTTGAGCCAATCGCGCGGGTATTCGAAAGGATGGAAGATGTCGTGTACATGGATGAGGACGCCCGCCGCCAGTTCAGGTAGCACCTCGTTCAGCAGGTACTGGACGTCTGAGCCCGCCCGAATCACGTGGCTGCTGTCGATCGCCAGTATGTCCCCGGCCGACAAGGCGGTGAACGCCGCCAGCGGCACGTCTTGCACAGGGCGCTCATGGAGGCGGCCACGGAGGTCTGCGGAAGCCACCAGGGATCGCAGGCGTTGGGCGTCCGGATCGATGAAGGTGAATTCCGGGTGTTCCTCCAGGTAGGCCTCGGCCACATCGAGGCCCAGCGCGGAGGAGAACCCGGAGCCGACTTCGACCACCCGCCGGGGCGCCAGGTCGCGCAACATCAAGGCGTACAGCACCGCGTCCGCACCGGCGAACCACGTGTTGTCGAGGCTGAAACGATGGTTCTCATCGTCGGCTAGCCAGACAGCTGTCTCCTCATAGTCGGACAGTAGATGCGTGAGCAGGGCCCACTGCTCGACCTCGCGCAAGTCGATCCCAGGGACTTCGCGCCTCCCCGGACCCGTCGTCGGCGCTGCCCGGGTGATGTCCGTCGCGGAGGGGATGGGGGAGTAGGGATGGCCCGGGGGCACGTGCAGGACAGTTCGGTCGCGGGCTATCCGCCATCCGACTCGCAGCCGTCCGCGCACGCTCGACATCGGGTTCTCAGTCATCACTGCGCCTCAGCTATCGCGGCGTCCCGGGTCTCTGGCCGGGCACTGTCGAACCGCACCAGCTTCACGCACGGTGTGGAGCCCATATCGGCAGTCTATTCTTCGGCGACTAGTCCCGAGTCTTCCCGAGCAACGGAACATGGCCGTCGAACGATGTCACTGCGGAACTCAGGTCGGCCGTGACCGTCGTGACCGGTGGATGCTCACGGCCAAGCCCACAACTGTCCAGATCAGGCAGGCCAGGCTGGCGATCGCGCCACCGATCAACAGCCAGTGAATGGCGTTGTGGACCGTTCCTCTGGCTGTGTCGTCCGACACCATTGCGGAGTCCACGAAGAGGCCCAGCAGCGCAAGAGCGAGGAATCCCAGGGCGAACACGAAGGCCGCGAACGACGCGACGAAGGGTGAACTGTCGTCCGCTGCCTCCTCGGAACGGTCATCGTCGACCCAACTGGTCGTTTGGGCGGGTTGCTTCCCCGTGGTTGCCATGGAATCCCAACTCCATCCCGTCAACGTGAACCACACCTATGTCGGCAGGGCAGACGCGAACGATGAGCCTGCAAAGCGCACATCACCCGAACGGCGGGGGCCGACCTTGGGGCCTCGTGCGAGCGAAGGACGTGTTCACACCCGAGGAATTGGTACGTTGGGGTCCTCGTAGCCGTTCGATCCGACGCATGGAGTTGTGGCACATGACACTCGACACTGATAGCACCGCCGGCGCCTCGGCCACCTGGCCGCCCAACGACCCCGCAACCCGGCGGACGGTGCCGGAGTCGTCGACGCCGCTGGATCCTGCCCGGGTGCAGGCGCTGCTCGCTGAGGAATGGGACAGGTTCTCGTCCAGCACGGGCGGTTCGGCCTCCCATCATGAGCGGGCGAGCATTCCGTTGCCCCTCGGTGTGGCGTCCTCGTTCCAGCACTGGGATCCTCACCCGATCGCCATCGTTTCGGGCAAGGGCGCCTGGCTGAAGGATGTTGACGGGCGCGACCTGCTCGACATGTCGATGGGTTTCGGATCGATGCTCGTCGGGCACCTCAATCCCGCTGTTGTCGAGGCCGTGACGAAGGCGTTGGACACCGGAACCTTGTTCGTCACGCCATCGCCCAGTACCACCGATATTGCCGAGCGCTACCAACGACGTTTCGGGTTGGAGCAACTACGGTTCGCCAACTCCGGCACCGAAGCGACCATGTATGCGGTGAAGGCGGCCCGCGCGTTCACCAACAAGCACGGGATCATCAAGATCGAGGGCGGCTACCACGGCGGCTACGACGCCTTGTCGGTCTCGGTCAAGCCTGACGTCGACGAGGCCGGCCCCGAGGACGCCCCCACTCCGGTCACGCCGTTCGAGGTCGAAGCGGGAATCGTGCACGTCGTCCCCTACAACGACCTCGACCGGCTGCGGGCGATCCTGGCAGAACACAGCGATGAGATCTCGGCAGTCGTGATGGAGCCGGTGCTCGAGAATGTCTCGATCGTGCTGCCCGACGAGGGCTACCTGGCGGGCGTGCGCGCTGCCTGCGACGAGGCTGGTGTGCTGCTCGTCTTCGACGAAGTCAAGACGGGTCTGACCGCCGGTTACGCTGGGGCGTCCCAACGGCTCGGGATCACCCCGGACCTGGTGACACTCGCCAAGAGCATCGGCGGCGGCCTGCCGCTGGCGGCCTTCGGCGGGCGCGAGGACGTGATGGCGCCGATCACGGACGGCCGGATGTGGCACTTCGGCACCTACAACGGCAACCCGCTGGTGATGGCTGCTGCTGCGGCGACTGACGAAGTCTGTACGCATGAGGCACTGGACGCCGCCGAAGCGATCAACGACGGTGCGTTGGACGCGACGGACGAGGTCATCGTTCGTTACGAGTTGCCTGCCCACACGGTCGGCTTCGGGGTGAAGGGTGCTGTCACCTGGGCGACCGCCCCGGTGCGCAACTACCGCGACTACAAGCGCACGGACTTCGAAGCCGCCGAGCTGAGTTGGTTGTGGGGGGTCAATCGAGGCATCCTGACCCCTCCGGGGCTCGATGAGCAGTGGCTTGTGTCGCTGGCCCACACGCCTGCCGACATGGGCCTGCTGGTGGGCGCTTTCGAGGATCTGGCGAAGGCGCTGCGCGCCTGAGGGCAGCGGAATCCCCGCCGCCGTTACGGTTCTTCTCGACGCGCGGCGGGGATCGATGTCCTTGCGCCTTGGCGAGCAGGTGCCCCGGACTCACGCCGGACGCGCTCGCGGACTCCCAGCTTGTCGTCGCAGTGCCTCGATCTGTTCGTCGGTCCCGATGGCGATGACGACGTCATGGGGATGCATCACCTCGTCCGGTGACGGATTGCTGCGAAAGGCGCCGCCCTCGTGCTTGCGCAGGGCCAGCAGGAGGGCGCCGTCGCCTTCGTGCAGGCGCGCTGCCCGCACCGACGAGCCGTCCATGTCCGATCCCGCGTGCACCATGACTTGCGCGAGCATGAACTCCACATCGTCGTCGTGCATCGCAACATCGAGGAAGTCCGTGACGTGGGGCTGCATCGCGAACGCCGCGATCCGATTCCCTCCGATCCGCTGCGGGTTGACCACTCGGTTGGCCCCCGCCCGAAGCAACTTCTGCTCGGTGTCGTCGACCCGGCTGCGGGCGATGATCACGAGCTCGGGGTTCAACGTTCGGGCGGTCAGGGTGACGAAGAGCGATAGTGCGTCGGTATTGAGGGTCGCGACCAGGGTCGAGGCACGCTCGATCCCGGCACGTCTCAGCACTTCGTCGCGACTGGCATCGCCAACCACCAAGGGGAAGGGGCAGCCTTCCAGTTTGTCCTCATCGCTCTCCACCACCAGCACTCGTTGGCCGGACTTGCTCAGTTGCAGGGCTGCCGCCCTCCCGACCCGTCCCCAGCCACAGACGATGGCGTGATGATCGAGCGCTTCGATCTTCTTCTGCATCCTGCGTCTCTCCCATTCGTGGCCGATCCAACCCTCGATGACGAGCCCCAGCAGCAGGGTCAAGGTGTAGAGAACCACACCGACCCCGATCAGCACGAAGAAGATCGTGAAGAGCTTCTCGCTGGTCCCGAAGGGTTCAACTACCTCTTTGAAGCCGACCGTGGTCATGGTGGTGGCCGCCTGGTAGGCGGCGTCCAGTAGCGAGAACCCGAGCATCATGTAGCCCGCGACGCCGATTGCCAGAACTCCGACCAGCGCGAGCAGGCTGCGCCTGAGCTGGCGTGCAACGGGCAGCCTGGGCGTGGCGCCCGTCAGCTCCGACTTGCTCTTCAACCGCGCCGCCACGTCCCTAGTTGTAGCGCACAACCAGCCCAACTGCAGGGTGATCGCGGGGCTATCTGTGCGCGATCGGGTTGAGGTCGCGGCCGGCGTTACAGTCGTCAAATGGCAGATTCCGCGGTGGAGCAGTACCTGGCGAACTATGACGGGCAGCAGCGGGCAGCGCTCGAGACGACCTGCGCCACCATCCGAGGGGCGTTGCCGGGCGCCGCGGATTCGATCTCCTACGGCATGCCGACCTTCAAAGTGGACGGCGTCGCGGTCGTCGGCGTGGCGGGTTTTCGCCAACACAACAGCCTCTTCCCCTACAGCGGATCCGTGTTGGCGATGATCGGGGACACGATGCCGGGGTGGGTGGCATCCAAAGGCACGGTGCATTTCCCCGCTGAGTCGGCCTTCCCGGCACCCCTGCTCAAGCGCGTCCTCCGGGCGCGCATGGCTGAGATCAACGACAGCTATCCGAGGAAGAACGGTGAATCGAAGTCCTTCTACCCGAATGGCTTCCTCAAGGCCAAGGGCAGGACGCGCAACGGTAAAGCCCACGGGTCATGGGTGTGGTTCCGTCGAGACGGCAGCAGGCTGCGTTCGGGGTCGTTCCGCGATGGGGTCAAGACGGGGGAGTGGACCACTTTCGATGACACCGGAACCCCCGTGAAGGTCACTCGCGTGCGGACAACTTGACCTGCTGCGCCGCGCTACCCGCTCCGCACCCGGCGATGGCGTCTGGATCGTGAGTGCGGCAGATAGAAGTACGTGACAACCGAGAGGACCAGCGGCGGAAGCGTGATCAGCAGCATCACCAGTCGCACGCCGTCGGTGTAGTCGATGCCGATCGAGAGCCCGTCGGCCAACGACACCAGGCTCGTGTACCCGTAGGTACCGGGGCTGCTCACGACGGCACCCGTCACCGATGCCACGGCCTTCTGCGCGGCCTGCTCGGTTACGCCCTTGGAGGCTGCATCCATGAGCCACATGTGCTTGAAGAAGAAATTGAGCAGCAGAATCACGATCGTCGGACCGAGGGCATAGCCCGCCATGGCGAAGGCGGGTTGGACCGCGGCCACCGAGCCGTGCCGACCGGTCGGCGCCTGGCCCAGGATCGTGTCCGCCGCTGCGGTACCTGTCACGAAACCGCCGAGGTTGCTCAGCCAGGTGGCCAGCACGAGCACTGCGATGCCCATCCAGGGAGACGCAGTTGCCACCATCACTGCCCCGCTGGCGCCCACGATCAGGAGGCCGAGGGTCAACACCGGCCGAGCCGTGCGGGTGGCCACCTCGCGTCCCGCCACCACACTCGCGAACGCCACCACGAGTGTGCCCGGAAGGTACAGCAGCCCAATCTTCTCTGGCGACAGGTCGAGGACGTAGTTGCCCAACTGTCCGATCACCGTTGCAAGACCGGAGGAGAAGACATTCACAACGACGGTGGCGATGACCGCAATCTGGAAGCCGCGATGACGGAAGAGTCGCAGGTCCAGCGCCGGCTGCGGCACGCGTCGCTCGTGGATTACCAGCCCGATCGTGGCGAGCACGCTGACGGCAAGGGGTGCCCAGAAGCCCGGCGCCCCCAGGCCCTCCGGCGCCGCGCCGATGCCGGAGACGAGTCCCAGTAGCGCCACACCGAACAGGCCGACTCCGAGCAGGTCGAGCCGATGACCCCGGCTCACGGGTGGCTCCCGGACGAATCGGGCGGTCAGGATCAGGGCGGCCAACGCGAACGGGATCGTCACCAGGAAAAGGGATCGCCACCCGAGGGCACCCACGACCCAGCCGCCGATCAACGGCGTTAGCCCATACATCACCGTGTACACGGCCATCACGACCCCGATCGAGGTTGACCGTAACCGGGCTGGAACCGACACCGACACCAGCGCCAGCGATACGCCCAGCAGCGCGGCCAGAGTGGCTCCGTCGGCGAAACGAAGCACCAGCAGGGCCGTGTAGTTGGGCGCCAAAGCGGACGCGCAGGCCACCATCATGTTCGCGACCAGCCCGTAGACCAGGATGCGCTTCAGGCCCCACCTGTCCCCGAGGTTGCCCACGGCGAGCACGGAGGCCGCGACGACCAGGGTCGACGCGCCGGCCAAGAGGCCCAAACTCCCGGGCGGCAGGTGCAGACCGTCGGTGACTGCCGACAAGTTCAGATTGAGCAGGAGTGGATCGACTCCTGCGATGGGGTAGGCGAGCGCTGGACCCAGGATCTTCACGAACGTCCGGAGATCGAAACGCGCGACCGGAGTCGCCACGGCCGCCGTCGCCATAGCATCCCCCACGGAGAGTCGGGTGCGGGTCACCGATGGCGACCACCTAGGTCGAGGCTACTTCGGCGGAGTCCGTGACGTTGGCGAGGTCGGTAGGGCGTAGCCTCCGAGCGTGAACGATTCGACCGAGGTCGGGCCCGTTACCGGGCTCATCGCGTACCAGGGTGAGCCCGGAGCCAACTCCGACACCGCCTGTCGCGAACTCTTCCCAGGCTTGACGCCGAAGGCCTGCATCACTTTCGAGCAGACCCTCAACGCCGTGCAGTCCGGCGCCGCGGACCTCGCAATGATCCCGGTAGAGAACTCGATAGCCGGCCGGGTTGCCGATATCCACCACCTTCTGCCGGATTCGGGTCTTCACATCGTGGCGGAGCACTTCCTGCCGATCCACTTCCAACTCATGGGCATCCCAGGATCGAACATCGAGGACATCAGGTCGGTTCGTAGCCATGTTCACGCCCTGGGTCAGTGCCGTCGCTTCATCACCGAGCACGGTTGGGCGGCGGCTGTTGCCGACGACACCGCCGGTGCGGCCCGGGAAGTTGCCGAAGCTGACGATCCCACCGTCGCGGCGTTGGCTCCGCAGCTGGCAGCCGAGCTCTACGGGTTGGACATCCTCGCGTCCGACGTCGAGGACGAGCACAACAACACCACGCGCTTCCTGGTACTGGCCCGGGAGCCGATTGAGCCCGCGGCCGCTGATGGGCCGATGATCACGTCGTTCGTGTTTCGGGTGCGCAACATCCCAGCCGCGCTCTACAAGGCATTGGGAGGTTTCGCCACCAACGGTGTCAATATGACCAAACTGGAGAGCTACCAATTGGGGGGCACCTTCTCGGCCACCCAGTTCTACGCGGATGTCGAGGGGCACCCCGATGAACGTCCGCTTGCCCTTGCACTGGAGGAACTGGCGTTCTTCTCGGTCCACATCCGCATCCTCGGCACCTATCCCGCAAGCCCCTTCCGGGCTCCAACGGGCTGATCGGCGTTCCCATGACGAGGAGTAGGGCGGCGAAACGGGCGTTGCTGGCCGTCGGCGCCACCATCGTGGTGGGGCTGTTGGCCGCCTGCTCAGCCTCGGGCGGGACATCCCAGGGTGCGGCATCCGCGGGCGGGTCGGCTTCTAGCGGAGCCGCGTCGCCGGCCGCGTCCGAGGGGCGCGCAGTCGTCCTGGTGTCGGGCCTGGCAACCCAGACGCCCTACACCACGACCACGGCCAAATGCACCACGGGATTGTCGGCGGGAGATTCGGTGTCCGCCCTCCGGGACAGCCTCGTGGCGGCTGGGAACAGGGTCTACACCGCCCCGGCGCAGGCTGGCCCCGGGGTGGTGGAATCAACGTCGGGGATGGCGGCGTCCTCCGGGTGCCCGCCGCCGTTGCCGGCCGACCTCACCATCAACACGACCGCAGGTCTAGACCAGGGAGGGGCGCACCTGGCAGCTTTCCTCAGCTACCTGCACGATCACGAAGGTGTCACCACTGTCGATCTGGTGGGGCACTCGATGGGGGGCCTCTTCGCGCGCGGGGCGATCGGCGATGTGGCGGGTCAGGCCGGCAATGTGAAAGTCCGGTCGCTGATCACGTTGAGCACCCCCTGGACGGGTACCTTCCCAGCGGACTACGCGGAGGGGGTCCTGCCCCTCTCGGTGTGCGGGACCGAACAACTCTGCCTCAAAGTGCTGCCGGACTACAAAGCGAAGTTGAGTGCGCCCGAAGGACCCGAGGGGGCGGCGAACGTCATCGGGACGCGCGACTTGCAGGGACCGAATGGGTGGAATGTGTCGCAGGGGGACGACCTGGCCGGCATCCCGGTGACGTTGATAGGTGGCGACCGCTTCTCCCGGCCTGGCGGCCTACCGAGCGTGTGGCCGAACGACGGTATCGTCTCCAAGTCCAGCGCCCTGGCCGAGGGACTCGCGGGCGCGCCGCTGGCCATTCGTTCGTGCCTTGTACGGCCGGACGTTCACACAATCGGGCTAGCGGCCGAACTGGGGTTGCCGTGGACAGCATCGGTGACCTGGGACCCGGTGGTGTTGGCAGCAGTGGCCAAGGCGGTGGCCGGACCCGTTGCCGGTGGGCAGGTCGCGACACTCGGCCACTGTTGAACTGCCCAGAGGGATGCCCCGCGGGTGCAACCGCCCGTGGGAAGCCGGGCTTCTGTCCCCGCCGCCCACCGCGCTTGTGCCACCATGGGGTCATGAGTGGTGTTGACCCGCAAGAGGAACTTCGGGAGAAGGCCGTCAAGCGCATCCGGGCGAAGCGGAACTTCTGGCGACTCGTGATCCTGTTCGTCGTCATCTGGGTGATGCTCATCGGCATCTGGGCGCTCACCGGCGGCGGCTACTTCTGGCCTGCCTGGGCGATCCTCGGCATGGGCATCGCCCTCGCCTTCACGGCGTGGGGCACTTTCGGTCGGGCCGATGACGTGTCCCAGGCGCAGGTGGACGCGGAGATGCGCAAGATGCAGGGCCGCTCGGATACCTGATCTACCCCTTTGGGGATGGTGGAGGTCGTTCTCAGTCGTCACGATTGGCGGCGTGCAGGTCCTCCGCCAGGTGGGCGAAGCGTGGCGTCAGTTGCCCCTGATGCACGACGACGGCGTTCTTCAACGGTGCGGGCAGATCCAATTCATCGAACGGGCGTGAGAAGTCGGCCAGCGCCAGGTCCGGAACCATACCGGCCAGCGCCTCACTGAACGCCTCGGACGCCTCAAGTGGAAATTCGCAGGGCAGATTGTCCACCGCGAGGATCGCGATGCCAGGTCCCTCGAAACCTGTTGTCGCGGTGCCGGCTTGCGGGTCGAAGATGAAGACAGGTTCGTCGGATGTGGTTGCCCGAACAGTGGCCTCGATGCCACCGCGGATGTCGCAGGAGAGATCCGCGATGAAGGAGAGACGCGCCCCCTGGAGTTCCATAGCCCGTAGTTCGTCGATGGTCAACAAGCGCGGGGCCGAGGGCTGCCAGAGCACACTGTTGACCAGCATCGACAGTTGGCTGGCCGCTGGGGCGAACGTGCTGACGAAATCCGCGGGCCGGTTGCGGTACTCCTTGAGGGTTACTGGACGGCCGTCCATCCGGGCGACTGTGTCCCGTTCGGTGAAGACAGTGACGTAGACCTGTTGCGGAGAGGCTGCGGCAATGAATTCCGCAGTGACGTCGGCTGGGGCCACGTCCACCTTCGGCAGCCGGTCGAGCACCTCCAAGGCCCCCTGGGCCACGTGGCCATAGCCGGTGACCCCGATCACGAGGGGTCCCACCTCGGCGGGCATGCCCTGCTTGGCAATTACCGCGCCCACCGCCGCCACGGCCTCCAGCGCGCCCTCGAGGCTGTCGTATTCGAACGACGGCCGCAGTGACGCGAACGGCAGCTCCACACCGAGAGCACGCAAACGACGACCGAAGTAGCCAAGGGCGTCGACAACCCCTGCCAGGCCGGCGAAGCGGCCGAAGTGCACGAGTCGTCGATCGTCGGTGCCGACGATAGCTTCGTAGTCGATCAGCGTGGCGCCGACATCCAGCACCCGCTGCAACAAGGGCATCGAGTGTGGTTGGCCCTTGATGGTGTGGGAGAAGAACACGTAGGTTCTCTCGGCGGCCAGTAGTTCCGGTGGGATTTCCTTGACCGCGAGGATCACGTCTGCGTCGGCGAGGTCGTCGACGACTGTGGCGCCCTCGGATCGGTAACTGTCGTCGCTGAAGATTCGATTGTCGGAGGTCTGCACGTGAACGGGGATGTCCCGATCGGCCACGAGGGTGCCGACTGCGGCCGGAGTGAGAGGGACCCTTCGCTCCCAGCGATTCTTGTCCTCACGTCTGATACCGATCCGGTTCATGAGGCGATTATGGCCGTTCCGGGCGGCCAACCGGGCGCGAGGCACGGATCGTCGCACTGCGTGGCGATAGGCTGGAATTCAGGGATACCGCGACGTTGCCGGTCCCGGGGAGTCCGCGATGGGCACTACTGCCGAGGGTCGGCGTCACGAACGTTGGATCGTGGTGAGTCTGGCGCTTGCCGGTTTCATCGCGACCCTCGACGACTACATCGTCAGCGTCTCCCTGCCGGTGATCGCCAAAGATTTCGATGCCTCCACCAGCCAGGCTGCGCTGGTCACCATGGCGTACCTTGTGGCGCTGGTCGCCACCTTGCTGGTATTCGGTCGTCTCGGTGATCGAGTCGGACACCGGCGGGTCTTCCTGGCCGGCTACCTGGTGTTCGTGTTGGGCTCAGCACTCTGTGCGGTCTCACCCAGCTTGACCGCACTCATCGCGTTCCGTGTGCTGCAGGGCTGTGGAGCGGCGATGCTGTCGGTCACCGGACCGGCCCTCATCGCAGGCCATGTCGACGGGGCCCGTAGGGGCTGGGCTTTCGGCATTTTCACGACCGTCACCGCCCTGGGGATCACCCTGGGGGCCCCGCTCGGGGGGATCATCACCGGTCTGCTGAGTTGGCATTGGGTCTTCGCCATCAATGTGCCTATCGGCATCGCCGCCGCATTGGTCGCCTGGCGGGTGATCCCGCGGGATGCTGCTAGGGGAGGCGACCGTTCGCTGCCAGGCTTTGACCTCGTCGGCGCGGGCTTGTCGACGGTTGGGTTGCTCGCCCTGCTGATCGGGCTGAACCAGGGTGAGGAACTCGGTGGCTGGTTGGCCACCCCCGTGTTGGCCCTCTTCGTCTCGGCGATCGTGCTCCTGGGAGCCTTCGTGTGGTGGGAACTGCGGGTGACGGATCCACTGATCGAATTGCGTGCTCTGCGCGACCCGGTGCTGAGCCGCGGACTCGCCGCCTCGGTGGTGGGCTACATGCTGCTGGCCGGCTGCAACTTCGTGCTGCCCTTCTACCTCATCTATGTGCAGGGGCTACGTGCGGAACAGGTAGGGCTCGTGATGATCGCCTACTCGGTGGTGTACGTCGCGGCAAGTCCCCTCGGCGGCAGGTGGGCGGACCGTTTCGGCGCCCGACGGCTCTCGGCCATCGGCATGCTGGCGGCCGCGGGGGCGAGCGCCCTGATGGTCGTGACTGTGGGCTGGGCTGGGCTGCTGCTGGTGGTCGTCTACCTGGTCTGGCGCGCGGCCTCCTACGCCATGTTCATCGCCCCCAACAATGCCCTCGTGATGGGTGCCGGTGCCGATGGGCGCGGACGCACGTCGGGAATGCTGAAGGTGTCTGTGAACCTCGGACTGGTACTTGGATTGGTGCTGTTCGAGACGCTGTTCTCGCTGCCGATCGCGGAGGGTCTGGGTTCGCTGTCCAGCATGCTGTCGGCCGGCCAGGTCGACGTCGAAACTATGCAGACGGGGCTTCGACTGGCGTATGGATTTGGAGTGCTCGTGTGCGTCATCGCCGCCACGATGACGTTGCTGGCGCGGCGCCGGCCCTCGGCCGGTGTCGAGCGCAGGGACCCCGCCGACCATCGAGGTGGAGACGACGATCGTGCACAAACGGCGGGCCGGCCGACGTCGGGCTAGCCCGATGGTGTGCCCAAAGTGATGGGCTCCCGAATGCCGTGTTGGAATCCAGGGGCGAACTAGCGCCGCAGCGAGGTCCGCAGGGCGGAGCCGTCCCACACCTGCACGAGTTGTCCAGCCGCGACAGGCACTCGGTTGGCCGCGTCCAGATGCCTCGGCAGACCGTTGACCAGCACCTGGGCGATGCCGGAGCCGTCTGTCACGACGGCGAAGTTGCCGTTGAACACCAAGCGCGGCGGCGTCACGTCACCGGACTTGGGGAAAGTGAAGGAATAGGCGTCGTCGGTCGCATTGGCATCGGTACCCGCCAGGGCGGCAGTCGAGAGAAAACCGATGCGCCGCCCGTTGCCGCTGATCGTGCCGAAGGTGCCGCCGGAGGCGGCCCCGTTGGCCGACACCCGGAGGGTTGCATTCAGCTTGAGGTTACGGAGAAACACGTCGGACGCCGAATTATTGTCACCCGGGACGATGCCGTATTTGGCGTCGGAGTCGAACGTCACCCGAGAACCGTCAGCCGAGATCTTCGGTCGTGAACTGCCTCCCGGTATCTGGGCCGAGGTCGAGGTGAGCGACGCACGTGTCGTCGTCTTCGCCGTGAGGTCGCGAACGTAGATGTCTCGGAACCCGTTGGTGTCGCCCGGTACCAGCACGCCGTCGGATTCGAACACCACGAATCGTCCGTTGCCGCTGATGGCACCGTTCATCGAGAAGCCGTCCGAGATAGCGCCGTTCGACTTTCGGCTGACCATCACCACTGCCCCGGTCACAAGGTCACGACGGAAGATGTCGCGGGTCGCGTTGGTATCGCCCGGCACGATGTTTGTGGCGTCACTCTCAAAGGTGATGAAACGCGCGTCGGCCGAGATATCGGAGCGTTCGGCGAAGTTGTTGGGAACCTTCCCGGTACTCGTCAGGCTCACGAGTCGAGTGGTCGAGGTTGCCATGTCGCGCAGGTAGACCTGGGGGGTGGTGACCCCGGGGTTCGTCGCGCCCAGGTCGTTCGCCGACGACTGGAAGACCACGAAGCGCCCGTCCCCGGAGACCCGCGGTGCAACGGACGCATTGTTGCCCGAGCGCGCTGGCGCCACTCGGCGAACTGACACGAGTTGTGTCCTGCCGGTGACCCGGTCCCATCGGAAGACGTCGCTCAACGCATTGGTATCGCCGCCAACGAGATTGCTCGCCGCCGAATCGAACACGACGTACCGGCCATCGACCGACACCCCGAGGTCCCAGCCGACACCGGACTGTGAGCAGGAGTCGCCATTGGCCTGCACCGGGGTGCCGAACGGGTGGGAGACGATTCGAACCTTGCCAGTGGTCATGTCGCGCAGGAACACATCAGTCTTGCCATTCGTGTCCCCGGGGACCAAGTTGGAGGCGGCACTGCAGAAAGCCGCCCAACGGCCGTCGGAGGAGAAGGCCGGCTGGGTTGACCCGCTGTTGCCGCTTGCGCCACCCGGGGTTGCGCTGATCAGGTCGATCGGGACTGCAGCCTGTGCCGTCGGGCCCGAGGCCAGGGACGTCGCACCGACGGCGAGCACCGCTCCTGCTGCGACCGCTGCGCCCCGAACTGAGAGTGAGGTGGACATTGGGTGCCTCCAGCTGCTTCCCGCGATCCGGCGAGTCTAGGACACTTTCTCCCCGGGACCAATGGACCGGAAGGGCAGATAGTGTCGCTGAACTGGCTGGTTCCGCTCGGTCTCGCGCGGCGCAGCCTTCAGAGCATCCCCGCGAACACATCTTCGGGGGTACCGGCCCGACGGACCTGTAGCCAGTCCCCGGAAGCGGTCGAACGCTTGAGGACGGCTACGTCCGGTCGGAGGAAGGGGGCGACCATGGAAATGGAGTACGCGCCCACTCTGCCGAACACGAGGAAGTCGCCTTCGGCGAGTGGACCGGGCAGGCCGATACTCATGAACTCGTCTGGCATCAAGGTGCTGCCGCCCACCTCGAAGGGGCCTGGTACCCCATCGCCGCGCCGGATCACATCAACAGGAAAGTCGATCCGTCGAGTGTTGGGGCTCGTGTCCAGGATGCTTCCCGCGACGTTCGCGAAATTCCTGCCCGGGACGGTCTTGATGCTCACGACTCGCGTCACCATTGACATGGCCGACGCGACCATGGCAGTGCCCGGTTCCACGATGAGCCGGGGGCCGGACGGCTCCGTCCCATACCGGGCGATCAGTGGGTCACAGACCGCTTCGGCGTAGTCCGAGATGGTTGGAGCCGGCCCCGGTTCGGGGTAGACCGAGGGGACGCCCCCGTAGAAACCTCCGCCGATATCGAGGTACTCCGGACCATCGGGGATGGTTTGGTCGGCGACCCGCATGAGGACGCGTGTCCGCTCGGCGAAGGATTCGACACTGTGACCGGGGACGTGGCAGTGCAGACCAGCGAGGCGTAGCCCCGTTGACCTGCGGATCCCGACGACGGCTTCGTCGAATTGCGCGCTGCCGACCTGCAGCCCCAGACGCGGGTGGGCGTTCCCGCCCAGCGGGAAGTTGATGCGGAGCCCGACGGGGAACTCCCCGGACGCTGTACTCCGCGCGAGTTCCTGCAGTATTCGCACGTCCCGAAGCGAATCCGCGATGACCGTACCGCCGTCGCGGATGACCTGTTCGAGGCTTGCGGGCGAGCGGTTGGGGCCGTTGGAGATGATGCCGGTGCGGTCAACGTCGAGCTGGTGCGCCAGCCACAGGTCCATGTCCGACCCGACCTCAGCCCTGACGCCCAGTCGGGCGAGCGTGCGGCAGATGTCCGGTAGGTGGTTCGCCTTGTATGGATATGCGATGTCGGTTGCGGGGTACCGACTGCCGAAGGCCGAGCGGAACTCGACGACATTCGCCGTGAGGACGTCGTCATCGAGGATGTAGAAGGAATCACCGAATTCCCGGGCGAGGTAATCGAACTCCGCCCACCTGCCGCCCTCGTCGCTCACTGTCAGCGCCTCTTCCGCAGCCTTGAAGATAGCGATGCGAGCGCCAAGGGAGCGGTATGACGGGCGCGGCCGAGCAGGTTGAGGCTTACGCGGGCGATCCGAGGCGGCCCGGCATATGCCAGCGATGCGATGATCTCGGTCAATAGGCGGGCACGCAGAACGTCGGGATTGTTGAACTCGGGAGTCTCGATCGGACACGAAACCTGCACGGCCAGACCCCGGCGACGCGCCTCGGCAGATATCCGGTGGGCGTGGGTCGGCGAGCTGACCGCGATGATGCGCGCGCCCTGCAGCTGGGCGTCTGCGGCAGCCTGCAACGTCAGGCGGGTGTTGTCTCCTGGTCGGAGGGGAATGACCGCATCCGGACGGCAGCCTGAGGCGACGAGGTAGTCGGACATCACGACTACCTCGTCGATGCCGGCTGATTCACCGCCGCTGACAGCGATGACAGGTGCCACCCCCGACCGATGCAGGGCTCGGGCGTGATCGAGCCGAGCGCGCAGCTCGTTGCTGGGCCCACGGACTGTGGCCGATGCGCCGAAAACGAGAAGGATGTCACCTTCGCCGGTGAAGGGCTGCCGAGCCTTGTCCATCGCCGCCCTGACTCGCCGACTCGTTGTCAGAAACGCCACGACGGCCGCGCTTCCGGTGGCCGCGCTGACCAACAGGAACAGCTGCCGGCCACGCAAGGTTCGGTCTCGCGTCACGATTCGACACGCTAGCACCGCGCGATTGGCTGTGACCCGGGCGATGATGGGCGGTCCTGTCCTTCGTCTCGGGGGCTTCGCACGTGCGGTTGGGTCTAATGTGAGCACAACAAGGAGGCGCTCATGCGAAAGCGCATCACACCGTCAGGCCCGAAAGAGCCGACGCCCCCAACAGGCGGTTGGCTGAATCTCGACGATTGTGCCGAGGTGGAGTTGACGTCCGAGGACGAGTCCTACCCGATCGAGTCGGCTCTCCTCGGCGACCAGGGTCCGGGTTGGCGTGCCTCGGCAGCGGGTGAGCAGCGGATTCGACTGGTTTTCGAGCAACCACAGCGCATTCGACGGATCGCATTGGACTTCGACGAACCTGTGGTGGCCCGGACGCAGGAGTTCGTGCTGCGCTGGTCCGCCGATGGTGGTCGGTCGTTCCAGGAGGTGGTCCGGCAGCAATGGAACTTCAGCCCCGGCGGCGCGGCGCACGAAACCGAGGACCTCAGCGTCGAACTCGACGGCGTGACCACACTTGAGTTGGTCATCACACCCGATATCAGTGGCGGTGACGCGCGTGCATCCTTGGCGCGTTGGCGACTCGCCGGCTAGCTCTGATCCTGGGAGCACGGGCTGCTCATCCTGGGCCGGCAGTAGACGTGGACCCGCCGCCGGTCAGGACAGAGTGCCGACCTTGTATTCGGCCAGGACCTCGTTCGGTTCGCCCTGGTCGCCGTGCTGGCCGGTGAAGGCGGAACTGCCGTCGATGCCGCACAGTCGGTAGATGTTCTGGTCGCCACCGGGGTGCCTGGTGGCCCAAGCGGTGACGTTGTAAACGTTGCCGTTGATTGCGGTCCAGCAGTCGCTGCGGTCACTGTGTGTCGCCACCTGCGCCAGGGTGTAGGTAGCGCCGACCGACGTTGCTGTATTCGGGGTGAAGTTGGCCGAGGACGCCCCGCCGTTACTGCAGGCTGCCAACGACAGCAGGGCAGCCGCCGACAGCAGCGAACATGCGCTTGGGCACCTGGTGGACATCTGCGCCTCCGACTATGGGTTGTGCCTTGGTCAGCATTACAGCACCGGGCGCTCACTCGAGTTGACTGCGCTCACCGGATGCGGCAGCAGTCACATTGTCATCATTCTCCTGGGTGCTGCGACCGAGTGACCTGCCGCCGGGATGTTCCAACCTCGGCGCTATTCGTGACACAGTGGGTGCGGTGGAGAGTTACCGGCGGTCATCGCGAGCCACCGGCGCCCTTTTGGGCACCTGTGTGCTCGTCTTCGCCTGCACAACCAACAGTGCCGCAACGACGCAGCCGACGGTGGATGGTGGCGGCCGAGCCCTCGCCCCGACTGTGCGAACGGTGCCGGTCGCGCTCGCCGTAGACGTGGCGGCGTCCAAGCACCGGATCAGTCCCGACATCTACGGTGTTAACTTCGCGGCCGAGTCTGGCCTGGCGGGTGTCTACAGGGTCCCGATGGACCGATGGGGTGGGAACGCCACGAGCCGGTACAACTACTCGAATCGAACGACGAACGTCGGTTCAGACTGGTATTTCGAGAACATCGTTCGCAGTGGACCTGACACCTTGGAATCCTTCGTCGACGGTGACCGCCGTCGGGGGAGTTCCTCGCTGGTGACCGTGCCGATGCTGGGATACGTTGCCCGCAACTCGCCTGCGGATCATCCGTTCCTCTGCTCCTTCCCCACCTCGGTCTGGCGCGGCCAGACCGACTCCGATCCTTGGGATCCGGGCTGTGGCAACGGTATCGATGCACGCGGGAAGATCGCGGCGGTGGCGAGTAGAACCTCGCTGTCGGCTGGGCCGGCCTTCGACCAGGCCATGGTTTCATGGTTGGTGCGACGCTATGGCGCCGCCGGCCGCGGCGGGGTGCGCATCTACGGACTCGATAACGAGCCCGCGCTCTGGAGCGAGGCCCATCGAGACGTTCACCCGAGCCCGCAGACCTACGACGAACTGACCCGCAAATCCACAGCGACCGCGGCCGCGGTCAAGCGGGCGGATCGATCCGCGGCGGTGCTGGGGCCGAGCGACTGGGGTTGGTGCGCGTACTTCTTCTCGGCGGCCGAGCAGTGCGGTCAGAACCGCTCGGACCATGCCACGCACGCCAACGTCGACATGGCGCCCTGGTATCTGGCACGATTCCGCGCCGCGTCCGCGGCGGCCGGCGTGCGACTCCTCGACTATTTCGATGAGCACTTCTATCCGCAAGGCTCCGGCATCGCCCTCGCGAGCGCCGGTGACGCCGACACCCAGGCCCGCCGACTCCGTTCCACTCGCTCCCTGTGGGACCCCACCTACGTCGACGAATCTTGGATCGGCAGGGACGTCGGTGCCGCACCGATCCAACTCATCCGCAGGATGAAGCGCTGGGTGTCCGCCTACTACCCGGGAACCAAGACCGCCATCACCGAATACAACTTCGGTGGCTTGGAATCGATTAACGGGGCGCTGACCCAGGCAGATGCGCTGGGGATCTTCGGGCGTGAAGGGTTGGACCTCGCGACCATGTGGGCGCCGCCGAAGGCCTCTCAACCGGGTGCATTCGCCTTTCGCATGTACCGCAACTACAACGGGCGAGGTGGGGCGTTCGGTGAGACGTCGGTGCGTTCGACGACCACCGATCAATCCCGACTCGCTGTGTACGGTGCCACCCGATCGGTGGACGGCGCCCTGACCGTGATGGTCATCAACAAGTCAAACGCCGCGATCCGCGCCCCATTGGCCGTCGCACACGGCAACTACACACTCGGCCGGGGGTATCGCTACTCCGCCGCCGCGCGGAACCGCATCGTCGACACCGGGGTAGTGCCGATCGTCGCCGGCAAGGTCACCACTACCTACCCGGCGAATTCCATGACGCTGGTCGTGCTCACGCGCTAGTCGTGGGCCGATTCGGTCACTTGTGGCACCGATGCAGATAGGACAGAACCTCCTGGGTGCTCACGTCGACGCCGTCTGACCGAGCCATTGTCGCGATCTCCGCGGCGGTGGCCTCCCGCTGGCGCTGTCCGACACTGGGGTAGGCAATGCAGGCCGTGGCCACGTGAACGCCCTTCGAGGACGTCAGAGGTTGGGCGGAGACCCAGGCCTGAAGGTCCGGGCTTGGCTCGGCGTTGCTGCTACATGCTGCGACTGCGGCCATCGCCACGACGATGGCCGCGGTTGCGATCCCGCGCCTGGCTGGGGAATGCATCCGTCGTTCTCCTCGGGTCCGTGGATCGGTGCCGACTGCCGACACTGGAGTCATCGGCCACGCAATTGCCCGGCTTTACCGGCTGCTGCGCGCGCACCGGGGCCGCTCCAGGTGGCATGGTTGGTGTGGTGACGCAGGGGTGACGAACCGTTGACCCGCCGTTGGTAGCGATGCCAGGGCCCGCCGAGGTGCTCATCAGCCGTCAGGTGGCGGCAACGGAGGGGACCATGGAGCCGGTCGCACTGATCATGGACCCTGACTTCGACTACGGGTCGAGGATGATCGACTACTACTGGCGCCACCATTCGATGCGCAGCGTCCTGGCCTTTCCCAGCCGGTCCGACAGGCTGCAGGCCGCGATGGCCATGCCGGCATACCACAGCAAGGCGATTGCCGGTCGCGTGCCGATCCTCTATCCGCTGGAGGAGTTCGCCAACTCTCTCGCGACCCGGTTCGACGTGCGGGCGGTGACGGCCCAGGTCGAGCTCTACACGGTTGTGGCGGCCGAACTCATGCAGCTATTCGGCCTGCCATGGAACTCGCCGGAACTCATTGCCACCTTCCGTGACAAGTTCCGGGTCAAGGAACTGGTCCGACGGCAAACGCCCAGGGTACGCATCAATGCGTCGCAACTCGTCACGAGCACATCCGATGTCCTGACGGCCGATCCTGATACCTACTCGCGTTTCGTCCTCAAACCGACCGACGGCCTGGGAAATCGCGACATCCTGATTCGATCCTGGCCGCCTGACGTGGACGAGTTGGACCGCTACTTCGCCGCAGCGACGTCCCCGTGCACGTTGGAGGAGTTCATCGACGGACCCGAGTTCTATGTCAACGGCCAGATAGACGGTGATGGCGAGCCGGTGGTCGTCGCCATCGGCGGCTACCTGCGAGGGGCGGTCGGTAGCCGTACCAGTATGTCGCTGGGGGAGTTCACCGTCCTCACCAGCGATCCGGAGTTCGAACCGCTTGCCGACTATGCGACCAGGATCCTTCGGGGCTCGGGACTCGTACGCACGCCGTTCCACATGGAAGTGATCATCGATGAAACCGGGCCGTGCATGGTCGAGTGCGGTACCCGATTCGTCGGGCACACGATCACCATCGACGAGTCGAGCCAACACGGTCCAGCCTGCGACCTGGTGGCTTCAGCGGCGCACTACTGGCTGACCGGTTCCCACTGCGACCTCTCGCTGGACTGGCAGCACTACGATCGGGTCAGGTCCTACCGGGTAGTGGGCAACTCCACGAGCAGCGGGGTTCTCGTCGGCACCAGCGGTGTTCGACAGTTGGAGGCTATGCCGGGATTCGGGCGCTGGTACCGCCGGCCACGTGTCGGACGGCAGGTCTATCCGACCGTGGACACCAACACCATCGCCTGGGGTGTCTACCTGACCGGCACCGACCAAGCCGACGTGGACGCTGCCCGCGACTTCGCACGCAGCAGGGTTTCCCTCAGGCTGGCCGAACGGAACTCCGCTGCAGCCCTGCGTGCGAAAGCGTCGGCAGTCGACTACTTCGCCCGCAAGGCGGCGGCAAGCGTTCGGGCTGGTCGCAGGTTGTACCGCTGACGACCTCCGGAGGCCTGTCGGAGGCGTTCCGGCCCTTCGCAGACGCGCCTTATGTTGCCTCGGGCCCGGGCTCGGGCCTGATCTGCCGTACCCGCCAGCTGCGCTTCATCCCGACCCACACGAGTCCAGCGAAGCCGGCGGGGATCTCCACCAGGTAGGTGTAAAAGCCCAGCACCAGCACGCCGGCCGTCGCGATCGCCGGCGGCGTCCCGAAGAGGACCAGTGCCGCCGCTGTGCCTACCTCCGAGATACCGACCCCCGAGGGCGTCACTGTGGCGGCCGTGAGTACGCGGGATAGCGCGAAGGCGGCAATGATCTCCAGCCACGACAGTTGCGCCCCCAGCGCATGTAGCGCGATGCCGAAGAAGATGGTCTCGGTCGCGTAATACGAACACATCCCGAAGGCGACCGAAGGCCAGCCCTTCGCCAATAGCGGCCTGGCACGCCGCTGCATCTCGGTCGCCGAGTCGCGCAGCGACATCTGCCGTGGCGGTCGTCGAAGCAGGCGCAGCAGGGCGCTGAGCAGCGCATCCCCGATCGACCCGACAGCCCCGGCGAATCGCGAACTTCCCAGCATCGCCACCACCACAGCTGTGACCGCTGCGGTTGCGATGACTGTCCCGAGGGTGATCTGGCCACCCGCCGCTGACAGGTTCGCCTGGCTCAGGTGCAACGCGACGAGCCCGATCAGGACCAGCAGCAGTCTCATAAGCAGGTTGGCAAGACCGCTCACGAGCACCATCAGCGAGGTGGCCACGCCTGAGAATCCCCACGAGAAGGTCAGGGCATAGGTGTTCGCAACGCCCGCAGCTCCGCCGAACGGCAGCAGGTTGGACACAAGCGAGCCGGTCAGATTGAGGGCGAGCGACTTCGAATGGCTGATCCCCGGCAGGCTGCCCGTGTAGACGAACGTATACAGCCACAAACCGACCGCCCAAAGGACCGTGATCGCCAGCACGTCGACCGGACGCAGGCGGCCCATCACCTCGATGGCCTGGGACCAGTTCGTGCCGGTGGTCTTCGGCAGGACGAAGGCGATCAGCGCTCCGGCCAGCGCCAGGGCGCCCAGCGAGAGCGCCACCTGGGTGCCCGTCGGACGCCACATGGTCGGCCGACTGTCGTTGCCGTCACCGGGACTGGTCACTCGCTCAACTCTTCCTGATTCCGGCGAGTGGATGTCGTGAATAGCGCTGATAGGCGGATCTTGGCCCGACGAACCACTCCCAACCCATGAGCAGTCGAAACACGGGCCGCGGGAGTGCCGATAGCACGTGCAGGGTGCGAACGTCGGCGTCCGACCGGCTCTGTGACACATGGGCGGCCAATGCCGCCCGCTTGGCGTCGGTGAAGCCGCGCACGTCGACCCGGTGGGTGATCTCGGCGCGTGGTGAGTTCGCGACGGACCAGGCGTTCGGGTCCAGGCCCCGCAGGGCCGGCACTACATGGCGCAATCGGTACGCGGTTCCGACCGACCAAGCGAGCGGTTCCCGGGGCAGCGTTGCCTCGAGCAGGGTCACCCCCGGTGATAGGTCCGAGACCCTTCGAGCCACCCGGTGCACCTGAACATGGTCCGGGTGACCGTAACCGCCCGCCGCGTCGTACCCCACGAGGACTGCGGCGCGCTCCTGCGCCACCACCTCCGCGACCGGAGCGGCCGCAGTGTCGAGGTCCACCCCGGCGAAGGGCGGCTGCATCGAGGGGTCGCCTCCGAGGGTGGAAGGAGCCCCGCTTCCGTCGAGACCGGAGTCGCCGTAGCCCAACTGCACCGTTCTCGACACACCCAGGATTTCAGCCGACTTCAAGAGTTCCCGGCGACGCACAGCGGCTAGGCTTCCAGCGTGGATGGTTGATGTGGACGTCAGGCCCGCAGCGCCGTCTGTCGCCGTGACAAGTACCACCCGGTGCCCCTCGGAGGACAGGCGAGCGATGGTTCCCCCCGTGAGCAGAGCCTCATCGTCGGGATGTGCGTGGAGGAACACGACGGTGAAGGGCACAGGCGCAGTCTGTCAAACATTGGACCGAGAACGGACGAGGACGAGGGAGGGCGCAGGGTGCGAGTCGCCCACGTAAGCGATTGCTACCTCCCGCGTACAGGTGGCATCGAGCTGCAGGTGGAGGGCCTGGCTCATGCCCAGCTCGAGGCGGGTGACCAACCCCGGGTCGTGACGGCCACCCAGGCGGCTCGGACGTCGACGCCGGAGGCGGATAGCCCGGATTCCGGTCGCGTCCCCATCCTTCGCCTCGGGCTGAGACTGCCCTACGAATTGCCGGTGACACACCGAGTTGGGAAGCCGCTTCGGCAGGCTCTCGTCGAGGACACCGACGTCGTGCACGTGCACGCTGGTTTGGTGTCACCGTTCGCCTGGCCCGCTCTGCGCACCGCTGTCCACGCAGGTCTCCCGGTGGTCGTGTCGGTGCACTCGGTGCTGGCGAACTGGTCGCGACTGTTCGCGGCTGCGGACGCCCTGGTGGGGTGGCGCAGTTGGCCGGTGATGTGGACGGCCGTGAGCGAGGTGGCGGCCCGCCCTCTGCGTCGGGCTCTTGGGGGGCGGGCGGAGGTGAAGGTGCTCTCCAACGGCATCGACATCCCCTTCTGGCAGTCCACCGCGCAGGAGCGCCTGGCGCGTCAGGGGCGCGACGAGAACGACGTCACGATCGTCGCCGTGGGCCGGCTGGCGGTGCGCAAGCGGAGCGAGGCCCTCATCGACATCCTGGAGGAGGCACGGGCACACCTGCCGGACTCGATCCGGTTGCGTGCGGTCATCGTCGGGGACGGGCCGAACCGCGGGGCCCTCGACAAGGCCATCTCGCGGCGCGACCTCGACTGGGTTCACTGCACGGGTTGGCAGACCCACGAGCAGATCAGGACCCACTACTCAGATGCCGACATCTTCCTGTCGCCGGGTCGACTGGAGTCGTTCGGGATCGCTGCCCTCGAGGCGCGGACTTTCGGGCTTCCGATCGTGGCGCTGAACGACAGCGGGGTGACCGAGTTCGTCCGGGACGGGCACGAGGGTCTGCTCGCGACGGACGACAGGGGATTGGCGGGGGCGATCGTGAGCCTAGCGTCCAATCCTGGCCTCCGGACGACGATGACGCACCGGAACACGACGATCGAGCCGGAGTTCGGCTGGCCTACCATCGTGTCCACCACTGACGACAGGTATCGCGACGCTATGCGGCTCCTCCGCTGAGCGATGCGGCTGTCGGCCGCGCGGGCCGCGGACCGATGAACTCAAGCGCCGCCGGAAGATATCCGCGGCTCGTCGAGGGCTTGGTTCCATAGACTGACGAGTATGGATGCCCGAGCCATGAAGGTGGCCGTTGTCGGCGCTGGAGTCGTCGGCTTGGCGGCAGCCCACGCGCTCGGTCGGCGCGGCTGTTGCGTCACCACCTTCGATCCCGAGCCCCCTGGGAGCGGTCAATCGTTCGGCCGGGTGCGGGCCTTCCGGATCGCCCATCCGAGCGCTTACGGGGTGGGGCTCGCGGTTCAGTCGAGGGCGCTCTGGCGGGAGTGGGAGGACCAGTGGTCCGAGCCCCTGATCCGATGCGACGGCCTGCTGATCTCCGACCCGGATAGGGAGGTCTGGGCGGTCGCGATGGCCGAAGCTGGCCAGCCGAGTCGGTTTCCCAGCCGAGAACAGGTCGGCACGCTGTGCCCGTTGGTGGATGCCAGCCTTCTCGATCTGGATTCCCTGGTCTTCGACCCGCAAGCGGGGGCGATTGACACCCGCGCCACGATCGACTGGCTGCTGGCGATCAACGGTGACCACGACTGGACCCTCATCCCTGAGCATGTCGTTCGAGTGATCGGTGATACGGACGGCCCGGCGGTCGTCGTCACGGCCGGTACCGAACGGTCCTTTGACGCCGTGGTCGTGGCGGCCGGCGCCGGAACCGAGGCGTTGGCTGCCGGCCTCGGACTGCATCTGGACACGGTCCCGCAACAGCGGACCTGGGCGACGATGCGACCGCGGACCGCCCTTCCGGCCTCTGCCATGTGGATGGCAATGCTGTCCGGTCACCGCTACGGCTGGGCGCAACTCGGACCAGACGGTGTTGTTGCGCTATCTGGGGACTGGTCGTCGAACGATCCGACGGACACCTCCGCGGGTAGTCTGTCCGCGGCCGTCGACTACGCCGAGAGCCTGATGCCGGTGCTCGATCCGGCAACGGCCAAGCCCCAGGAGATGCTGGTCGCACCCGTGACGGTTCCGGACGGGAAGCCCTTCGCGATCTCCACAGTCGGCCCGGTGACACTGGTCGAAGGGAACCAACTGTTCAAGTTCGCCCCTCTTCTGGGTCGAATGCTGGCCGATGCTGTCGAAGGTCTCCCACTGCCGGAAGTGCCGACCTTCGAGTCGGTTGGTGCAGCTTGACCTCTGGCGGCGGCTCGACCTCAGGCCGCGGCCAGGCCCAGGGGCTGCTCGGTAGACATCCTCGGGCAGCCGTGACGGTCTCCCGGGTGATGCAGGGGGTGTCCTCTTTCGGGTTCGCAGCGGCCGCGGCCGGGGGTGTGACGGCGGCGGCCATCACGTTGGCAGTTGCCAGTGTCGTATGTCTTGTCGGAGCGGCAGTTGTGCACTCGCTTCGCACGATGCCCGTAATGCTGCGCAACAGGACGTTGTGGGCCGTCTCGGTGGTCGGGGCGGTGTCGCTGATCCTGGGCGCCCAGGCCTACCAGATGGCGGCCGTCGCCACAGTCTCGTTCCTGCTGCTGTTGGTTCCTGTGTTCGCCGGACTGTTGGCTCCGCTGTACGGGGAGCGGCTCACGCGGCGGGATCTGGTTGGCCTTGGGATCGGACTGGTCGGGGTGGCGTTCTTCGCTCAGCCTTCTCCGACCTTCGACACCGAATGGCTGGGAATAGTCCTGGCCTTGCTGTGCGGTCTCGCCCTCGGTCTGCAATGGCACCAATCCAGGTCGTTGGCGACGCATGCCTACGAACCGTGGGCCACGAGTGCGGCGCAGATGATCGTCCCGGGCGGGCTTGGACTGATCCTGGTGCTCTCACTTGGGCTTTCGCCTGCCACGGCCGCCCTCCTGTGGCTCCTCGTTTCCGGACTGGGATACGCCGGCAACACGGCACTGCGACTTGTCGGTCTACACGTCCTGACGGCCAGCAAGGCCGCCTTGATCGCCCCGGTGTCCGCAATCACGTCGACTCTTCTCGCCCTGCTGTTTCTGCACCAGGTGCCGGATCTGCTCACCTGCCTCGGGGCGGTCGTCATGGTGATCGGCGTAGTCGTCTCGCAGTGGCCAGCCCCGACCCGGACGGCTGGCGCTATTCGGTGACGGCGGCGGGAAACCCTGGCCGTTTGGGAGGATCAGTGCGCAGGGTGGGGATCTGCATAGCGCATGGTGACTCCGGCCTCGAGCATCTCGGTGACGCCGGTCACCGTCGTCGGTTCGCTGACTCCATGGCACAGATCCAGCAGGGTGGTGACCTCGCGCCCCTGGTTCTTCGCCGCGTCGCATGCGGTGGCAGTGACGCAGAAGCCGGTCGCCAAGCCCACAACGGCGACCCGCCTGATGTCCGCCGCGTCAAGGATCTGATCCAGGGTGCGGCCATCCTTCGTGGACCCGCTGAACCCGGAGTATCCTGGGTCCCCTTGGCCCTTGAGGATCTCGGCGTCCACATGATCTAAGATCGCGGCGATTGCTGGAGCATATTCGGCCCCAGTCGAGTCCTGGACGCAGTGCACCGGCCAGGTGTTCCGGTAGTCCGGTTCTGTTCCGGGCTTCGCGAAGTGGCCGCCATTGTCGTTGTCCGCCTCGTGCCAGTCGCGCGTCGTCACCACCAGCGCATAATCACCCCTGTGGGAGCGGACATAGGTCGCCACATGATCGGCGACCTCGAGTCCGCCGGAAACCGGAAGGGCACCGCCCTCACAGAAATCCCGTTGGATATCGACGATGATCAGGGCTCGTCGTTCCGCGTCCACCCCGCGCGCGTTCATATGTGCTCTCCTTGCCGCCCCCTTGGAAGACGCG
>CAZKVQ010000025.1:40458-43161 GCA_964556255.1 uncultured Actinomycetes bacterium | reverse complement strand
GCATTCACATCCACGACAACCGACACCTGCACCGTGGCCGGCGCGAGAGTGAAGCTGCTGAGGACCGGCAGGTGTGCGATACGGGCGAACCAGTCGGGCAACCAGACCTATCTGGCGGCCCCACCGGTGTTCCGAGCCTTCGCGATCACCAGGTTGGCCCAGTCACAGCGACCAGGCAGCATTCCGGCCGCCCTGCGCGATCCCGGAACCACGCTGGTCAACGAGGCCGGGGCGCGAACCGTGCAGGGTCAACCGCTCACGGCGACGGTGACCTCGCAGTTAGTGCGCGGGGATCTGCGCTGTCTGCGGCTGATCAAGGGATCGCAACGTGCGGTGTCAGTCGTGGTCACCGGTCGGTGCCCCATGGTTGTCCGCGTCACATATACGGCTCCCGGAACGCCCGCCTTCTACCCCTACCGCAACGTCGTCGCCTATCCGGTGACCAAGACTCGTTGAACTGGGTCGCTGAGCACTACCCGCTGACGGCCCTACTGGGCCGACATCAGCACCTCCGACTCGAGCCGTGCGTAACTGGCTTCCATCCCACTGATCATTCCGGTTCCGAGGATCATGTCTCGCACCTCGACGCTCGGGTAGGTGATGACGAGGCTCAGTAGGGTTCCGTCGTCAACCTGAGTCAGCGTCAGTTCGTTGATGGTGGACGGTCCTTCGACGTCGATCATCGCCTCGGTGGTCACGGTCCGATAGTCCGGCACGATCTCCAACAACTCACCGGTGAACCCAAAGCGCTGTGAGCCGTCGACGGCCTCCCATTCGTATCGATAGATATCACCCACCTCGCGCGCCACCTCGCACACGGGCATTGTCCAGCCGTCCGGGCCGAGTAGCCACCGTTGCACCAACTCAGGTTCGTGATGGGCGCGCCACACCTGTGCAACAGAACCGCGGACCACGCGGGCTATCCGAACCTGGGTGTCGCTGAGGATCTCCGCTTCGCAGGCCGTGCCCGCCGCGAAGCTGCGCAGGTCGGCGATCACGCCGTCCATCTGCCCCATCGCCGCGCGCATGCCCTCTTCCATACCCATCTCGAGCAACTGCTCCAGGTCTGCCACGGAAGTGAAATGAGACGTGACCGTGACCTTGGACCCGGTCGGGGTACTGCTGAAGACGAACTCACTACGGCTGGCAGGTAGGTCGGGATTGGGGCTTCCGTCGGCATGGGCGAACCCGTCAAGCACTTCGAACGAATCGGTTGGCCGTACCTGTAGGAACTCCCAGTAGCCACGGTGCACATCGCCCTCTGGCCCTGTCATCGCATACTCACTGCGGCCACCCGGGAACATGTCGTGCCGGGTGAATCGGGCTGGGTAGGTCGGTGGGCCCCAGAACCGCTCGAGTTGACGGGGGTCGGCGTAGGCGTCCCAGAGTCGCTGTACCGGTACCTCGAAGTCGGCGACGATGGTCATGGTCAGTGATTCCGGATCCCTGGATACTGATGTGACGGGCATGGGCTGATCCTCTCGAATGGGGTGGGGGACGGTTGTTTGGTCGGTTCAGGTGGTGCGCGGAGTCGGGTGCCTGGTGGATCGGCGATCGCCGGTGTCCGAGTGGCCAGCGGATGTGTTCGCGCCCGGCGACTCGGCGAGCAGGACATCCAGTCGGTCCATCCGTTCTCGCCATAGGTGCTCGTACCGGTCGAGCAAGCGTTGCGCTTGCTGAATAGCCAGGGGGTTGGCCCGTACCAGGCGCTCGCGACCCTGCGCATGTTTGGTGACCAGCCCGGCGCGTTCGAGCACGGCGACGTGCTTCTGTACAGCGGCGAACGACATCTGGTAGCTCTCGGCGAGTTGTGAAACCGAAGCCTCGCGGCGGATGGTGCGGTCCACGATGTCACGACGAGTCCGGTCGGCCAGGGCATGGAAGAGCCTGTCGACCGCGTCGTCCGAGAGAGGCCTCATGCGATCTACAACCATAAGGTTGTACGTTAGCGGATCTGAAGTGGCTGCGCAAGAGGGTTCGCCCGGCCGCAGTCAGGACATTGTCAGGGCTGAATCTTGATCTCCCAGTTCTGGGCGCGCGGGGAGATCGGCAACGTACAAGCGTTCTGACCACGGGCAAGGCAATCCTCGAACGCGGCCAAGGCGGCCGCTGGGATGGGTTCATCGAAGGCCTGGATGTGAGCATCACCGGCGACTCCGGTAATCATCAGGCCCGCGGTGGCCAGCGGAACGACGGTCTCGCGGGACACGCCCCCGCGCAGGGATCGGGCGGTGATGAGGACGAGCATCGCCACCCCCACCGAGGCATAGCGCGTGAAACTGAAGGGGCGCCCGGCGATCATCGTCACGGCAAAGGCGCCGTGCAGCGTCAGAACCCCCAGGGCGCCCCAGAAGAGTCCAGTGAGCAGCCACAGAGGTGAGGGTCCGCGTCGGTCTCGCCACACCAGGAAGGCCACCAGCACCAGCAGCAGCAAGCTGAGCAGGAACCACGGTGAGAACGATCTCGTTGGCCAGAGCAGGCTCACGTTTGTCTCGCCCAAGACCAGGCTGCCAGAGATCTTCCTGATGACCAGCCAGCCGAATGCAACGATGCTGGACACCGGGTCACCGAGATTGGCTGAGCGTCCATAGCTGAGCGTCACCAGCACGCCGACCGCCGAGCCGACAGCGAGGATCGCCGCTCGGAGGCGCGCGAACCGGGACGAACGATCCCGCCAGGCCTGCCATACCGCCATCGGGAGCA
>CAZKVQ010000025.1:27174-40358 GCA_964556255.1 uncultured Actinomycetes bacterium | reverse complement strand
AGGTAGCTCATCAGAGGCCACAGTCGGACGGGGAACACGGAGAGCGGACCCGCGATCAGGCGTTGTGCCGTCCACAGTTGTCCCTGGTACACCTTGAGGATTGGGAAACCTGTCGAATACGCGTCGGCCAGCCACTCGCGACCGTCCTCGGCCCAGATGGTTGGTTGCACCAGCGACGCCGGTCGGCGCAGCAGCATGCAGAAAGTCGCCAGGGCGAGGACCGCCAGAAAGGCGGCGATCGGCGACCGACCGACCCGAGCGAGCGACCTGCGCCAGCTGGCTCCGGGGGCCGCCGTCATGCAGTCGGCAGCGGGAACGCGCTCCGGGTACCGGGCTTGTCGACCCCTAACGACTTGAGGTCATGAGTGTCGGTGGTCCACGCGTCGTAGGAACGCACGTAGTAGACGGCATTGTCATGGTCCCGTGCGACCGACCATTGGGTGTAGTCCCCAGAGGCTGCCAGATGGCGCGGCACGCTGCACAGGTCGAGGGAGTGGAAGGCCTGGTTAACGGCGTCGCGTGCGTCCTTCGCCTCGGTCACGACCTCGGTCAGCACGGTGGCCCGCACGAATCGCGATGGCGGGGTGACATCACCGGGCATCCCCAACAGACCGGTGCCATTGCCGGTCGGAGTTACCGGCATTCCCATGAGGTTCACCGGTTTGGCCTCGACGTTGGTGAGTCCCAGGTAGTTGCGAGGGTTCGTGGTGTGCCAGTCGTAGGTGGGGGAATTGGTGAGGACCCCGATGACGTTGTCGTGCAGTTGGATGCCACCTGCCACAAACTCCACGACGAGGTCGCCACCGTGGGCGTCGTGGATGCTCAGATGCTCGGTGAAGGCGAAATCCAGCAGCGGCTTGACTACGTCCGGCACCGGCCTGTCGGACGGCCAGAGTCGCTTGATGGGTGCGTTCCAGATCGCCACCGAGGCAAGCGCCGTTCTCACCTCAGCGACGGTCGTGCAGGTGCCCAGCAGCCAGCCGGCGAGGTTGACGAAGTCGATCGCCGGCTTGTCGTTGTCGGCGGGTGGCGTCGTCGTCAGGTCCGTCTCAGGGAGCCAGAGGGTGCCGACTGACAGGCCGGCTTCGTTCAAACCGTCGCAGAAGGCGAAGTCGAATCCGAAAGCGTCCATTCCCAGGAAGCCGAGGGTGTTGTCCCACTGCAGGGCGGTGGCCGCGGTGTCGGTGGCCGTCGCCGACCAGCTCTGGCCCCGGGGTACGACCTGCACCCGGGAGTTCGTCTCGTATCCGAAGTCGAGTGTCCGCGCCGAGACATGCATCTTCGGCAAGCGAACCAATCGCAGATCGGTGCACATGGAAGCCTCCCTAGCCCACTTCGACGGAATGCCCGCCCGTAGTCGAAGGTACTCGTGGCTGTCGCGTGTCGCTGCCCAACCGACGGCCATCAGTCACTGTTGTCGAGGACCCACTCGGCCAGGCCGTCACGCTTGACCTTGCCATTGCTGGTCAGCGGCAGCGCCTCGACCCGCCGCAGTTCCTTGGGTCGTCGGTAGCCGGCCAGGTGATCGTGGCACCATCGGCGCACCTGTGCCGGCTCAGCGTCGCCGACGAAAGCCGCGCACACCCTGTCGCCCCAGGCCTCATCCGGAACCCCATACACCGCAACGTCGGAGATGCCAGGGCAGCGTCGCAATGTCGCTTCGACCTCGGCCGGGTAGACATTCATCCCGCCGGTGACGATCAAGTCGTGACGTCGACCGTGCAGGTACAGGTAGCCGTCCGCGTCGAGGCGTCCAAGATCGCCGACGGTGAAGGCGTGACCGGCGGGCAATTGCCGCCATGCGCTGGCGGTCTTCTGCGGTTCCCCGAAGTAGGAGAATCGGGCGTAGTCGGGGGTCACACACCAGATCATGCCGGGCGCGAGAAGGGATCCGTCGTCGATGCTGAGGACTCGCCCGACCCGGCTGCGTCCAAGGGTGCCCGGCCGTGTCTCCCATTCGTCGCCGCGGCAGGCCGTGAATTGCCCCTCGGTGGATCCGAGGAACTCCCACACCTGCTCCTCCCCTGCCCAGGAGTGGATGGCACGCTTCAGGTCGGGGGGACACGAAGAGCCCGCGTGGGCCAGCATCCGGTACGTGGACGGCGGTGCCCCGCCGGGTTGCAGCAGCAGGCGTTGAAGGTGGGTCGGCACAGCCATGGCGACGGTTGGCGAGAACTCGACCATCGCTTCGGACATCCTGGCGGTATCGAAGGTGCCGGTGAAGACGACGGTGGCCCCGGCGATCATCGCGAGGATGCTGAATCGCAGAGGTGCCGAGTGTGCCAATGGGCCGTGATTGAGCACCGTGTCGTTCGCGGCCATCGACCATTGGTCGGCCTCGTCCTGCCAATAGGCGTGCGCTGTCACTTCATCGAGTACCCCGGCCCAGACGCCCTTGGATCGTCCAGTGGTACCCGACGTGAAGTGCATCGGTCGACCCAACGGCACGTCCGCCATTTCGACCCCGATCCGGGGCGCCCCGGATTCGTCAGTCAGTGCTAGTAGCCCGAGGCCTCCGGAACCATCGGGTCGCGTTGTCACGTGCGCCGCCACCTGAGCATCGTCGACGTAGGCCTGGACTTCCTCGGCGGGCAGCAGCGGGTTGATCATCACCGGGACGATGCCCGTTTGCAGTGCCCCCATCGCGAGACACACAACGGCAGCCTGTGCGCTGGCCGCAGCCGCTGGGGCCAGGTCGGACTCTGGCGTCAGCACAGCGACACGGTCGCCTGGACGCAGTCCTGCGGCGTGGAGTCGCCCGGCGGCAGCACGGGCCCGGCCGCGCGCCTCCTCTGCGGTCAACGGGTAGGCGGTCACCCCAGTCAGGCTAGTCGGGGATCGCTTTCGACGGCCCTTCGGTCGCTGAGCAACGACGCGAGCTGCTGTCCGACGCCACCGGCCCGCGGCACTGTGGCCCAGACCTCAGCGGGTGACCCTGAGCGTGGGGCGGCAGCGGCGGCGGCGACAATTGCTGCAACGATCCGGAGGTTCAGTCGTGGCGACATCGTCAACCGCAGCTAAGCAGGTGCGCGCGGGCAAAGCGCAGGGAAGTAAGCAGGCCGGTCGGGCGGCACAATCGGCGAGCAGGGCTTCCGCCCGGGCGGCAGCGCCCCGCAAGGCAGCATCGGGTAAGGCAGCGCCCCGCAAGGCAGCGCCCCGCAAGGCAGCATCGGGTAAGGCAGCGCCCCGCAAGAAGGCTGCCTCCGGAAACACAGCATCCAGGGCCACGAGATCTGGCGGGAACGCGTCCACCGGGTCGGCTGCCTCTCCCGCGGCGCTCCCTCCGCACCCCGCGATATCGCCGCGGCCAGGTTCGACCGGGCTGGTGTTCGATGGCATCGACCGCTGGTTGGCCCTCGTCCTGGGAATCGGCGAGTTCGTCACCAGTTACTCCCAGGAGACGCTGGGAAACACCGAGAATCGCAACCTGGGACGACAGGACGATGGCGCGGATGACGATGCCACCGAAGGTCCCAGCGCGGCCGACCTCCTGTCGGTACTGCCGGGGGCGGGTGTGGTGCTGATGTTGCGGGTGCAACGTGGCATCTTCGATGCTGTCGCCGGTGCCGAGAAACTTGTCTCCGATCAGATCACGAGGTTCGGTGCGGTGCGGCTGAGCTCGCCGATGCTGCGCAGAGTCCACGGATTCCTTGCCGGCCTCGACGAACAATTCAAAGCTGAACAGCGGCAACGAGCGACGCTGGCCGCCGACTTCCTGGCGGCCGCCGGGCCGGAGACGCTGGACGCGTTGCTGGCGCGCATCGACCTCGAAGCCGTGCTGCACAGGGTCGACCTTGATGCCGTGGTGGAACGGGTCGACCTGGACCAGGTGCTGCAAAGAGTGGATCTGGATGAAGTCGTGTCGCGCGTCGACGTCGATCAGGTCGTCTCCAAAGTTGACGTCAACGAACTGATGAGCGGCGTGATCGGCGAGCTGGAGGTGGCCGGCCTGTTACGGGACTCCACCGGCGCGATCGCCAACTCCACTGTGGGTGTGCTGCGCAATCAGGTGGGCGGGGTAGCCAACCGGATCACCAGGCGTCCGGTCAGCTGACCTCTGTTCGGTGGCTGCGCCGGGAACCGACGAGGGGTGCCGGACGTCGCATCCGCGTGGACTGGCCGTTTGACGCCGACTGTGGTCACCTTGTCGCATGACCCCGCCGGACTCCAGGCCCCCGATCGAAGGGGAGAGTGACGGGGAGCCGCGGGCGGAAACCGATCGCCCAGCGGGGACGCCCGTCGGCCGACGAGTCGTCATCGGGATGCTGGGGTTGGGGGCCCTCGGCGTAGCCTTCGGGCAGCCACTGTCGAACGCCGTGGCCAGACTGGGCCGTCAGGACCCGACCGGGCTGACCTCGGTGCTGCCCGCGGCAGGAGGGTTCCGCTACTACTCCGTCGTGAGCAATGACCCAGTGGTCACCCCGGACGCCTACCGGCTCAATGTGGGCGGACTCGTCGAATCCCCCCGCACCATGACCTTCGCCGACCTCGCCGCGCTGCCACAGACAAGCATGACCAAGGACTTCCAGTGCGTGACCGGCTGGCGGGTGCCCGATGTGCTCTGGTCGGGTGTGCTCCTCCGGGACCTACTCGCGCTGGTGAGGCCGAAGCCGGGTGCCGGAGCCGTGAACTTCACCTCCTTCGATGGGGAGTACACGGAGTCGCTGACGATGGAGCAGGCCATGCGTCCCGACGTCTTGGTCGCCACCGCGATGTTGGGCAAACCGGTCAGCAATGACCATGGTGGACCGGTCCGTCTCTACGTCGCGCCCATGTACGGATACAAGTCGCTGAAGTGGTTGGGCGGCATCCAGGTGGCTGCGCAGGTCGATCCCGGCTACTGGGAAGTGCGGGGATACGACACCGATGCCTGGGTGGGCAGATCCAACGGGCGGAGCGATGCCCCAACGGTCTGAGTCGGGGGCGCCCGGCTCCAGCGGCAGGATCCTGCGCTTCGACACCTCCGAACGTTGGACCCACCGGATCTTCGGCGTCCTCATGGGCATCTGCTTGGTCACCGCGGCCTTTCTGTATGTCCCGGACTTGTCGGTGCTGGTGGGACAGCGGGACATGCTCAGGCTTGTACACCTGGGCAGTGGCTTCCTGCTGCCGATCCCGCTCATCGTCGGCTACGCGGCATCCGGACGTTTCCGCAGCGACGTGTCCCGACTCAACAGGTTCACAGCCGACGACTGGCGCTGGCTGCGTCCGTCTCAGCGCGTCAGCGACATGGCAGTCGGCAAATTCAACGCCGGCCAGAAGTTGAACTCGGCATTCACCCTCGGGTCGACGCTGGTGATGCTCGCCACCGGCGCGGTGCTCACGTTCTCCTCGCTGTTCAGCGACCGAACGCGGACTGGGTCGACCTTCGTTCACGACTGGCTTGCTTTGGCCATCGCGGTTGTCGTCATTGGCCACATGTGGAAGGCGGCCAACGATGCCGGGGCGCGGCTCGGGATGCGCTCGGGGTACGTGTCGGCGCAGTGGGCACGGGACCACCATCCGCAGTGGGCGGACGAGGTCGGGGCTCAGGATCCGACGTCATCGCCGTCGGATCCTGGGGATCTGCAGACGCGGGCCGCTGACAGGTGAGCGCTGATCCTGGAGCTGTCAGGCGTGTTACCGGTTCGTGTTCAGCCGATCCTTGCTCGGTTCATTCACAACGTCGATGCCGGTGTCCTCGGACTCCGAGTATTGCCGGTTGAGGAGTCGTTGACGGCTCTGCAGATACCAGGCAAGAACGGCCAGCACCATTCCCACCATGGCGCCCACCAGACACCAGAAGAAGACCGTCACATCGATCCGGCACCCCAGAGGTGGATCGCCCGGCAGCACCCGCCGCAGGAAAGGCAGAGCCAGTACGAGACCGATGAACCAACCCAGATACTCGAGGTAAGACACCCTGCGGTTGGTGATGAAAAGCCAGGCTACTGCCAGACCGAGGATGGGTAGCACCGTGATCAGGGCCAGAATCGCCCACGCGAACCAGTAGATGAAACCGCTGCGTTGGGTCGAGATGTCTGCCTGGGCCGTCAACGCCGGCGCGTCAGGTGTCGTGATGGTCGTGTCCCAGCCATCGATGGAACTCACGACGCCCAGGGCAACCGGGATCTCGGTGGCAACGAGCTTGCCGTCAGCAGACCGGGTGAGGGTCTGGGCGGCGACGGTCATCGATCCCGCGTAGGTGTCGTTGGGATAGTCCTGGATGTTCCCGATGACGCTCAGGGTTACTTCCTGGGTCTGCATCACCTTGCCCTTCTCGAATGCGAAGGCCTGTCGGGAGACGCTGGTGTTGACCGTGACGGTGGTGTCCTCCTTCAGCGCGCCCGCGGCGTCCAGCAGTTCCGGGCCGGGGGTGAGTTGCAGGTTGGCGACCATCTTGTCGTCGATGGCGCGGAACTCCATCGGCTCGATCAAGGCTGACACCCCGGCGGGGTCGGTCGGTGCCGGCCGGTCAGGGTTCACCTGCTGGTTGGAGTAGAAGTAGAAGACCGTCCCCCAGGCCGCAGCCAGGATCGCGAATGCCACCAGCAGCGCGGCCAAGCCCCGACCGCTGAGTGATCGGGGCTCGGGCTTGGCCTGCCGGCGGCGCCGAACGTCGGCGTAGTTGCTCATGACGGCATCCCACCCTCCACAGGGGCGACCCTAATCGGCTACTGGTTCCCGCGCGCCTGCTTCCGGCAACGGCACCTCGGATCGACGCCGGCTGGGCTTGGTCAACCGTGGGGCGATCATGGGGTTGCGCTGGCAGAATCCGAGGTATGTCACGGCTGCTCAAGTCCGAACTGACTCGGGACTTCGGGCGAATCGCTCCATTTTCCGATGCCGTTGTCGCCGTCGCGATGACCGCGCTGGTCTTGCCGTTGCTTGACATCAAGATCGACGAGACCGGCGGCTGGACGAAGTTCTTCGATCAGTACGGCAATCAGATCGGCGCCTTCTTCTATGGGTTCTTCGTAATCGCCGTGTACTGGGCGGTGCACCACAGAATCTGGGGTTCCGCTCAAGGGTCCTCGATCGTGTTGCTCTGGCTGAACATGTTTTGGCTGCTGGGCATCGTGCTGATCCCGCTCGGGACCGTGTTGCTCTATGAGAACGACGGCGAGACGCCGCTGCTCGGGGGTCAGATCTTCTGCGCGATCCTGTTCCTGGTCTCGCTCGCCATGGGTCTGCTGATCTACGTGATTGCCAACGACACCCGGGTCAGCAATGGCGGGCTTGCCCCGCAACCTTTCCTATGGACCCAGCGGTACGCGATCGTGTGGGGTCTGGCCTGGGCAGCGGTTGCATGGTTCGGGGCTGAAGCACTGGCCTGGTTGTGGGTGGCGGGATTACTGATGTTCCCGCTGAGCGCCTATACCCCCAAGGCGCAGAGGGCCTGGGAGCAGCAGCGCGCCCGTGAGCTCGGTACCGACCTCACGCAGGGTTGATGTCTCACCCTCAGGACGACCAGGATTCCTGCGCTACCTCAAACGACCAGATGGTTGAACCAGTCGCAGCCGGCTTCTGCTCAGCCGGGCGACCGGAGGCCGCGGCATGACCGGAGCGGAACGACTGCGATGAGGTCCAGCCCTCGAAGTCCTCGCGGGAGTTCCACCGGGTGAGGACCAGGTAGTCGTCGGTTCCCTCAACCGGACGCAGCAATTCGAAGGACAGGAATCCCGGAGCGGTGTCGACCGAACCCATGCGCGCGCCGAATCGCTGTTCGAGGGTCTCCCGATTGGCGGACGGTACCGAGAGCACGTTGATGGCGACGAATGTCATGGATTCTCCTGGGGTTGGCTGGTCGGATCCGGTCATGCGGTGGGGGGTCAGGCTGAGGCCGCGAGTCCAAGGGAGCGGCAGCCCGCGATGAACTCCTCCTCGCCGAAACCGTCGGCGGGGCCGAGTGCGCCCGAGCGCCGCTTCCTGCCGCTGCCCAAGCCACCCGCCATCGCCGACTCGGCGGCCCAGGCCAGCAGGTCGGCCGTGAGTTCGTAGGGGCTCGGTCCCGACACGGTGACGCTGGCGACTCTTGCATCGCCCAGGTACGCCTCCGCCAGCACCACTGTCTTCGCGCGGGCCCTATCGGCCGCACTGGGTCCGCCGCCGGAACCGGTGACCAGTGTGCCCGTGACGGTGCGAGTGGCTTGTCTCACCAGGGGCAGCCGGGTCACCGGGTTGATTACCCGGGCAGCGGCCGAGAGCTGGCGTGTTCGACCACCGGCCCACCCGATGTAGACGCGGACGTCGGTGAGGCGCGGATCGATCCGCGGCAGGGTGTAATGCTCCGTGCCGCCGACGGACAACGCATCATGGGGCGTGCCGTCGACGTCGAATTGGCGCACGTGCCGCGCTGGTCGCTCATCGATGATCTCGGAGTTCGCAAAGGCGAAACTGGGCTCGGCGATGACGGCCATGGAACTGGCCAAGGTGCCGGCCGAAAGGGTGGCGGCCGAGGGGTCGGTCAATCGGAGGAAGTATCCGATGTCCACCCTGCTGGGCACGAACCCCGCCGCCTCGGCCTTGCGAAGTGCCAGCAGGCCGGCGAGGTTGCCGGGGACGTAGTCATAGCCGAATGCGGTGAGCAGCGAGGCTCCTGTGCGTTTGGCCCGTGGCCCGTATCGGTCGAACACCCGCCGCACGAACGGCGGTTCGCCGGTCGAATCGATGTAGACCGCCCCGGTGGCAGTCGCGGCCTCGATGGCCGGCTTACCGAAGCGCACATACGGCCCCACGGTGCTGATCAGCACATCTCGAGGCGAATGCACGAGGTCCTGGACGCTGCCGATATCCCCGATGTCCGCGGTGGCGGTATCGCATTCCCAGTCGTGTGCCTCATCGAGTTCGTCAGCCAATGAGCCGAGCATCTTCTCGTTGCGGCCGGCGAGGACGACATTCGGAGCGGCCCTGCGCGCGAGTGACTCAGCCGTGAGTCGGCCCGTGTAACCGGTGGCGCCGAAAAGGATGATACGTCCTGCCATGGGATCATTCTCCCGACCGGCGGAAAGGCCGCTGCGACGGGGGGCGATCCGCACGCCCCGAGCTTTGCCGTAGGACTGTAGGTGAGTGCAATGCCGGGTGCCGAGGAACACGACGGATCGACTGGCGACGAGCCGATGACCGGGGCTGGTCGGGGTGGGTCGACTGGCGACACCTCGAAGTCGGTGACGTCAGCAGCCGAGCGGCTGCGGGCGGCGCTGCGAGGTGCCACCCTCGCCGCCGAGTCGCCGGCCCAAGGCACACAGACCGCCGATGCAGCGGGATCGGAGGATCGGGATCGGGAGTTGCGCGACAACGTCCCGCCGCACCACGGCTGACAGTCGGGACTGGAGGCTACTTCTCCTCGTCGGCACCTGTGTCACCGCTGGCACCAGTCGCCTGGTGGGAGGATCCTCCGGCGTTGCCGGCCAGCAGGTCGCGGATTTCCCGGAGAAGCTCGAGCTGCTCGTCCGCTTCGTCCGCTGCCCCTTCCTTCTTCCGGAACTTGTTCATCGGAACGACGAAGCAGTAGTAGACGACCGCAGCGGTGATGATGAACGTGATGATCGCGTTGACCATCAGCGTGAAATCGAGGACCTGACCGTTGATCGTCACCTGGCCTGCATTCACGCCCCCGCCCAACACCAAACCGATGATCGGCTTGATGAACGCCTTGGTGAAGGCATCGACCAGGGCGGTGAACGCTGCGCCGATGACGACGGCGACAGCCAGATCCACGACGTTGCCGCGGGTGATGAACTCGCGGAATCCCTTGAGCATGGTTTCTCCAGTTCTCTGCGTCAGTCAGTGGTCGCGGCGCCCGCGACTGGACGATCGTGGTGCGTCGAGGAGTCTACGCACGGCCGCACTGCGAGTCGGCAACCGCCTGGGAGGAGGACGTCAACTGCCCCGGGCGACGACGGAGAGGCGGGAACGCGCAGCTGCCCCGGCGACGATGGTGGAGATGCGTGCCGGGACCGCCACGACCAGGACCTTGCCAGCCGACGAACCCGCTGCACCGCCTGGGCGCGTCAACAGTCCGCCAGCCGATGCCGTGTCGCCGCCGGGCACGGCAAGGACTCGGGCGGCTCGAGCCACGGTGACGGCGCCGCCACCGGAAGATGCCGTGCCGTCTGTCAGTGAGCCCCGGTCGGCGGCGAGCACGTCGACGAGGTCACCCGGCCGCAGGAAGGCGACCTCGGCGGGATCCTCCACCCGCAGCGGCATGGCCACCAGATTCCGGGCATCCGGGCCGAGCAGGCCCGGGCCCACGAGTCGCGTGGTCAGCAGCGTCTCGCCAGCCGCAACGGGCCCGGCCAAGGCCCGCCCGACGACCTCCTCCTGCCTGCCGATGGCGGTGGCCGGATGAACGTCCGCGGTCAGGGCGACCTCGCGAATGTCCCCTGCAGCAAGGACGTGTCCCGCTGGCAGATCGGCCGCGGCGACCAGCGCGGGCCAGGTCGGGGTGGTCGGTCGCAGCGCTGCGAGGCCTGCAAGTACACCGAGGAAGGCGAAAATGAAGGCGAGACTTCGACGGTTTCGCGCGATCATGCGTGTAAGCGGCCGGGATCCAACCGGCGGGCGCGAGAACGAACCGGCCATGACACCCCCGCGTGGCATGGGCCTTCGACCAGCACGGTCGAGGCGAGACGTCTGAGTAGATGGCGGCCTTCAGGTACCCCCTGAAGCATTCAAGTACTCCACAAGTCGGACGCGATCGACCGCCCGATCTTGAGTCTAGATGCGGGTCGGGGCCGGGTATCCCGACTCGTCCACAGGTGCGGTGGTCACTTCTTGGTGTCGGACCCGGAGGACTTCGCGGCGGGTTTCGCCCCGGCTGCGTCCGATGACGAGGGTCCCGATGCGCTGGTATCGGTGGATCCTGACGACCCGCCTTCGGTCGCCTTGCCCGACCCCGCCCCGTCGCCAGAGGGAGCCTTGGCGGCATCGTCCTTGGCCGTGTTCGGGGAGGAGTCCGCCGTCTTGCCGGTGGCCTTGGAACCCTTGGCCTCCTTGCGGCTGTCCGTGCGGTAGAAACCCGAACCTTTGAAGTGGATCCCAACCGCGCCGACCACCTTGCGCAGCTCGCCGCCACAATCCGGGCAGGTGGTCAGGGCATCGTCATGGATGGACTGCACTGCCTCGAATCGGTGGCCGCAGTCCCGGCAGGCGTAGTCGTAGGTAGGCACGGCGGACAGACTAACGAGCGGGGTTCGCGCAGTATGGCGCGCCTCCGGTCGGCATCAGGGCGCCGAGCCTAGGGTTGGGCTGTTGCGCGGCCTGCCCGCGCGGAGATACCCGGGATGCGGAGGCGCGATGACCGTTCAAACCATCAACCTGGGCAAGTCGTACGGCAAAGTGCGCGCCGTGGACAACCTGTCCTTCAGCCTCGACCCGGGGGTCGTCACGGGATTCTTGGGACCGAACGGATCAGGCAAGTCGACGACGATGCGGCTGATGCTCGAACTGGACAACGGCGAAGGTCAAACGCTGTTCGACGGCGCGCAGATCAAGGACGTGCCCCGGGCTGCCGAGGTCGTCGGCGCCCATCTGGACGCCAAGTCGTTCCACCCCACTCGTACCGCACGGAACCATCTGCGGATGCTGGCCGCGGCCAGTGGCTCCTCCAATGCCCGGGTGGATGAGGTCATCGAATTGATGGGGCTCGAGTCGGTAGCCAAGAAGAAGCCGAAGAGTTTCAGCCTGGGTATGTCGCAACGCCTGGGCCTGGCGGGTGCCATCCTCGCCGAACCCAAGGTGCTGCTGCTGGACGAACCCGCCAACGGCCTGGACCCCCAGTCGATCCAGTGGCTACGCGACTTCCTGCGCTTCTACGCCTCTCAGGGCAACGTGGTATTCGTGTCCAGCCACCTGCTAAATGAGATGCAGGTGATGGCCGAACACGTCGTGGTGATCGCCAAGGGCCGACTCGTCGCCGACGAATCGATGGCCCAATTCGTAGCCCGCAGTATGCGAAACGACGTCTTCGTCCGCACGCCCGAGGCGGCACAGTTGGTAGCCGCACTTACCGCCCGGGGGGTGCAGGCCAAGTTGGAGGGGGATCAGGCGCTCTCGGCGACGGGGATCGACACGGTTCAGGTGGGCGAAGTCGCCTTCACCGAGGGACTGCGGGTGTGGGAACTTGCGGCGCGGACGGCAAGCCTCGAACAGGCATTCCTCGAGATGACCAACGACGCGCAGGAGTACGCGGTAGGCGGCTCCGCGCAGAATGCCCCAGCGAACGCCGCGTCCCTGAACGTCGCCGCGGCCCCCGCCGTCGCAGCCTCCACCTACCCGACCGACACACCTGCGATCGCCGCTACGAACGCCGCTCCGGCCGCCGGCAGCATCGTGCCCGGGATGGCTCCCCAACGCCCGGACGCGGCGCAACCGGCCCCCGGGGCGCAGCCGCCGACGACAGCGCCACCCCCACCTCCGGGTGCCGTTCCATTCGATGCGCCGGCACCACCGCCGGTCCAGCCCGACACTGTCGCGCTGGGCGAATTGGCCGCCGCGGCGGCCGCTGCGGCGGCCGAGCCGACCACTCCGGTCAGCGACCGAGCGGCCTCCCCGGAGACGGCTCCCATGGCTTCGACGCCGCCTCCCGGGACGCAGCCAACTGCGCCGCAGCGGCCGCTGGCATCACTGGATTCTGATGCCACAGCTGTGCATCCGCCGGTGTCGCCGGGGTTCGCACCGCCGCCCACGCCGCCGGCTGCCACCGATCCCTTCCGGCCGCCGCTGCCGCCGCCGACCATGCCGCCACCCAGCGGCCCCGCGGTGACAGGTCCGCTGCCGCCAGCGGCGCCACAAGGCCATCCCGCTCCCCTTCCGCCGCCGCCACCGCTACCGCCCAAGGCGGCACCGGATGACTCGGCGGAGCAGGGCGGGGCGAGCACGTCCGAGGAGGAGAAGGGCTGATGGCTGTTGTCTCCTATGAGCGTCGACGTATCCGCACTGTGCGCTCGACCTGGGTGATTCTGCTGATCACACTGCTGCTGACAGCGGCTGTCGGCGCCCTCATCATCAGCGTCGGCAAGCTGGACCCTGAGACGGGCGACATCTTGGGCAACCTGACGACCCTTGAGTTGCTCAACGGGGTCTTCGCCAGTGGCTCCCAACTGCTGATCCTGGTGCCGCTTGCCACTCTCGCGGCTATGGCCTTCGGCGGCGAATACCGCTTCGGGTTGATCCGCACCACGTTGACCGCGTTCCCCAGACGC
>CAZKVQ010000025.1:0-27164 GCA_964556255.1 uncultured Actinomycetes bacterium | reverse complement strand
AGCGTCTACCTCGTCGTCTTCCTGCTGCTCTGCGTGGCGCTGGTGTTGGCAGCGAGCCAGTTCGTCCCCTCGCGTGTGGACGCCGCAATCGACCCGTTGCCGATGCTCGGATTCGTGGGCCGCTTCCTCGCCTTCGGGCTGATGTTCTGCATGTTCGCCTTCGCGCTTGCCGTGATCACCCGAATGCAGGCACTGGCGATCATCATCCCGGTGCTGTGGGCCCTGATCGTCGAGGGCGTCCTCTCGGGAATCCTCGCTTCCAAGTTCGAGTGGCTGCCCAAAGTGCTGCCGATAACTGCTGGGTCGAACTTCGTAGCGGCCGGCGAAGAATGGCAACAGGGGGGGCTGGTGATGCTGGCATGGGTGGTTGTATTCATGCTCATCGCCTGGCTCTTGCTGCTGCGGCGGGACGCCTGAGATCCGGAGTCTTACCCCGCGAACACCTGGGCCAGGTACCAGCCGGCGGTGGCTGCGATCAGTCCGACGCCGAGGCTGGCAAGGATGTTCAGCCCGGCTGCCAGTCGGGCGCCGTCCTGGGTCAGGCGGACCGTCTCGTAACCGAAGGTGCTGAATGTCGTGAAGCCGCCGCAGAACCCGGTGCCGGCGAGTGCCACGACCGTGGTCGATACCGAACCGTGGTGGGCCGCTCCCAGGATGAGCCCGAGCAGCAGGGAACCCACCACGTTGATGAACCAGGTGCCCCAGGGGAAGACGCTGTCATGCCTCGACTGGATCGCCTGATCCAGCAACCATCGGCTCGGAGCCCCGACGGCCGCACCGATCATGACCATGAGAAGCAGCATCAGTTCGGCGTCTCCGGGGCTGGTCGACCCACGTACTTCACTACCTCGACCGGGTCGAGGATGACGAGGCCCTCGCGGATCAGGTCATCCAGTTGGGGCAGGAATTCGCGGACCCTCTCCTCGGTGTCGATGATGACAATCGCCACCGGCAGGTCATCGCCGAGGCTGAGGATCCTGTTGGTGTGAATGCGGGACGACGCGCCGAAACCCTCGATCCCCCTCATCACGCTCGCACCTGCCAGGCCCGCAAGGTGTGCCCGGTGGACGATCTCGGTGAAGAGTGGACGATGGTGCCACTGGTCGCTCTCGCCGACGAAGATCGTCAGTCGCAAAGCTCGGCCCTCGAGTTTCATGCAGTCCTCCCGGTTTCGCGGTCGAGGCCCGCGATATGGCGGGCCACGGTTAAGCCGATCCACGTGGCGAGCAGCCCCACTGCGAGACTTCCGAACAGGTAGGCAAGCGCCAGTGGCACTTCACCTGCCCGCAGGAGCGCGTCGGTCTCGCTGGTGTAGGTGGAGAAGGTGGTGTAACCGCCCAGCACACCGATCCCGAGGAAGGGTCTGCCGTACCGGCTTGGGCGCCACACATCCAGCAGGAAGACCATCAGGGCGCCGAGTAGCAGGCACCCGGAGACGTTCTCGACGAATGTGGACCACGGGAACGCACCCGGCGTCGTCTCCCAGGCGATGTTGAGCAGATAGCGGCAGCCACCGCCGATGGCACCACCGGCGGCCACGACCAGCGCGATGTCCCACCGGCGGGCGGTGGCGGCGCCCTGGCGGAAGACATCCGCCTGCGATTCCCGGTCGGGGTCGATGGGCAATTCCGGTAGCGGATCCGCCGTCATTCCCACCTCCGGTGCCCGGCCTGCCCATCGCCGCCCAGTCGACGTTCAGTTCCTCCACGATTCCGTCGATGCGTGGCGGGCAGATGCTCCTGCAGAGGCTACCGGCAAGCCAGAGCGGCCCGCTGAGGTTCGGTTCGTGCAAGGTTTTCCACCTGCGGCCGGTGTTCAGCTGCTTCGCAGCGATCCACCTCGCGAACGGATCGGGCATCTAGACTCGCGGCATGGCTGCCGACCGCGACGATGCGACTCCGGGTGCGTTGCAGCGCTGGCGACTGGCAGGCCTGAGGGCGATGAGCGGCCGGGTGTCACGGGTTGCGCCGCGGCTGCGCGAACTGGAGTCCCGATGGTCGGCGAGGGCGGGACTGGCCGCCCAGGCGACCCCCGACCAGCACGCGGACATGCTGCGCCGTTACTTCCGCCACCTTCGAGACCATGTCGCGACGTACCCGGTGAAGCCGCGCTTCGCGGTGGTCATCCGGCTCGACCGGCCGGACCCGGATCTGCTCGCCCAGGCGCTTGGCAGCCTCGCGATTCAGCTGTATCCGGATTGGACGGCCATCCTGGTGGGGGAATCCGGCGCGGCCACAGCCGTGATCGACGATTTCGTGGCGACACACCCGAACCGGGTGCGATGGGTCCCCGCCGATGGTGACGAGACCACCCTTGCGGACCCCGCGCGGGAGTTGGGGGCGGATTACCTGACGTTCCTGGGCCAGCACGACCGGCTCCTTCCGCAGTCCCTGGCCGAGGTCGTGAGAGCGGTCAACGAAGGCACAGATGAGGGCCAGACACCGCAATTGCTGTACTCCGACGAGCGGCCCATCGACGCGGCCGGAGTACCCGCGGGGGAGCCGGTGTGGAAGCCGGATTGGTCGCCGCTGCTGCTGCTGGGCGACAACTACTTCGGCCACCTGGTCGCCGTCTCGCTGGCCTTGCTCACCCAAGTGGGCCAGGGGGCCTGGCCCACCGGTACGGCCGCGGAGTACGACCTATGGTTGCGCGCGAGTGAACACACGACGCCCCGTCACATTCCCCACGTCCTCTACCAGCGCCGGTTGGGTTCGCCCGCCATGACTGTGGCGGATGGAACCGCGGCCGTCCGAGACGCCTGCCGTCGGCGAGGCCTGACAGCCGAGGTGAGCGCACCGCGCGACCGGGCACCTTTTCGAATTGACTTCGCCATCGCTGAGCCGTTGGTCTCGGTGGTTATTCCCAGCTTCAATCATCCCGACCTGCTGGCGCGGTGCGTGGACTCGGTACTCAACCGCTCTACCTACGCCAACCTCGAGGTCGTGATCGTCGACAACGGCAGCGACGATCCGGCCCTGGGCACGCTCTATGCCGAGCTGGCGGTCGACCGCCGAGTGCGGATCTTGCAGGATCCCGGCTATTTCAACTTCGCGCGACTGATCAACCGCGGTGCCGCCGACGCCCGTGGTGAGTTCCTCGTGCTGATGAACAACGACACCGAAGTGATCACGCCCGACTGGCTTGAAGTGCTGCTGGGGATAGCCGGGATTCCCGGCGTCGGTGCCGTTGGCCCCGCCCTGTTGTTCGCCAACGGTGCGATCCAGCACGTCGGCCTGATCGGTGCGGCGCGGGCTGGCACCGCTCACGTGTACTCCCATCGGCCCCCGGGACCATCGGGAGGAATGCAGTTGGACTCCGTGATGCGGGAGGTTCTGGCGGTCACCGGTGCGGTGATGATGGTCAGAGCCAACACGTTCGCCGAGCTGGGGGGCCTCGACGAAGTCAACGTTCCCAACGACTGTGGCGATGTCGACCTGTGCCTGAGGTTGCGCAGGGCCGGACTGTCCACGGTGTTCACCCCGCAAGCTCGGCTGTACCACTTCGAGTCTCAGACCAGACGACGTTCCTTCGAGAGCCATGAGCGCTACTGGCTGCTGAGGGCGTGGCCGGATGAGTTGCTCAACGACCCTTACCTGAACGCGAACCTGCGGCGCTCGGAGATCCCGGTGCTCGACGAGGTGACGCCACTGCCGGAGATCCCGCCGGCCGATCTGGCGCGCTGGTGCAGGACGGGCACCATCGACCTGCTGGGTCCCTGATCCGTCACGTGTGGCGGCGTTGACCTCAGCAGATGAGGTCGCGATACAGGGCAGCCGTGCTGGCGGCAGTGCTGTCCCAAGAGAAGTCCGCGGCGCGGGTGAGACCGGCTTGGGCTGCGGCCGCCGCGAGGTCGTCGTCAGTGGTCAGTCGATCGAGTTGGTCCCGTAGTGCCTCCTCATCGCCTGGGGTGAAGAACAGCCCGGCGGCCCCGGCAACTTCGCGGTAGACAGGAGTGTCGGCAAGCACCACGGGTGTCCCGCAGGTCATCGATTCGACCACCGGCATCCCGAAGCCCTCAACCGTCGAAGGCGAGACGAGGGCCACTGCCGAGCGGTAGAGGCGCGGCAGTTCGGCTTCACCGGCCGACAAGACGATCAGGTCATCAGCGACTCCGAGGTCGTCGATGAGCTGCTTCTCCTCGGGAAGCAGGTCCTTTCCGCCGACAACCGCCAGCGCCAACCCCGAGGTTCGTGCCTCGCACTGAGCGAAGGCCCGCACCAGGGTTGGGAAGTCCTTGTACAGTTCCCGGTCGCCGATGTGCAGTAGGTAAGGACGGCCGAGGTCCCAGCCGGGTCCATGCGGAGTGAAGAGTGGCCCGGCGGCGTGATGGGTCACGATGACCGGCCGATCATCGATCTCGCCCCACAACTCGAAGAGTTCGTCTTTGGTCGCCTGGGATACGCACACGATCCCGTCCGCCGCGTCGATGTAGTCGCGCATGGCCAGGTGCACTGGTCGGTCTCCGAACCATTCCGGATGCCGTTCGGGGATCAAGTCGTGTACCGTCACCACGCGCCTCGCCCCGGGTACCAGGTCGAGATCCTCAGGCCGGTAGTAGGTGGAGTGGACCAGGTCGGGGTGCAGTGCGCCAGCCGCTCGGCGGGCACGCCTGCGCTCCGCCACCTGCGCTGCCCGGTAGGGCAGGGAGTCGGGCCGGAACGGCAACGGCCGCACCTGCGGTGCAACCGCCAGCAGGTGGCTGTTGCTGCTGCGGCGCAGCGAGATCTGAGCGTCCACCTCGAGTTCCGGGTGTTCCCAGTAGCAGCGCAGCAGTTCGGCGAAGTAACGGGAGATACCGCCACGGCGGTACATCAGGAAGGTCTGGTGGTCCACCAGCACCGAGGTGCGACCGACGCCTGCGCTGCTAGACACGGGTCAACCCTAGTCGTCGATGGTGATGCGGTCGGATGTGCCTGAGAGTGCATCGTGCTGGCTCGGCGCGGCCGCTATCGGCTAGCGTGGCGGACATGGAGATCACGCCGCTGAGCATCGAGGGAGCTTGGGTCGTCACCCCCAAGCAGCATGGGGACAACCGGGGGCTGTTCCTGGAGTGGTTCAAGTCGTCCACCTTCACCGAGATCACGGGCGCGCCGCTGAAACTGGCACAGGCGAACTGTTCCGTTTCTGCCCGTGGCAGTGTCCGCGGCATCCACTACGCCGACGTGCCGCCCGGCCAGGCGAAGTACATCACCTGCTTCACCGGCGCGGTCCTCGACGTGATCGTCGACATACGCGTCGGATCGCCGACATTCGGCACGTGGGAGGCGGTCCAACTCGACCCCCGTGACCGCCGGGCAGTGTTCCTCTCCGAGGGTCTGGGGCACGGTTTCGCCGCCCTGGAGGACGACTCGACCGTCGCCTACCTGTGCAGTGAGCCGTACTCGCCGGAACGTGAACGCGAGGTGTACCCGTACGACTCCGAGTTGGCCATCGGGTGGGGTTTCAGCCTGGGGGAATGTTCCCTCTCGGCGAAGGACGACGCGGCGCCAACCCTGGCCGAGGCCGCGGCCCAGGGCCTGCTGCCCGACTACCAGGCGTGCGTCGACTACCGGCGAGCGCTGGGCGGTTGACGGTTCGCCCTCGGCTACGATCCGGTAGGTGAGCCACACGGGTAAGCAGCCGGGTCGGCGCTCCCGCTGGCCCATGGTCGCTGCCGTCGTGGTGGCCGCCGTCGCGCTGTGGGGTTCGCTTGCGGCATGGGCGGTGACGTCGCCCGTCGGGGCCACCCCCGACGAGGACTTCCACATCGCGAGCCTGTACTGCACCCAAGGGAAGATGTCCTGCCCCTGGAATGCACCACGGGTCTATCCGTGCTTCGCCTGGGATGCCCAGCGGTCCGCGGATTGCTCCGGTGACCGGGACCTGCCGATCCCGGATACCCACACGTTGCCCAGGAACTACCCGCCGATCTACAACGCGGCGATGAGCCCGCTGATCGGTCCGACTGTTGGCGACACCGTGCTGCGCGTACGGCTGGTCAACTGCACCCTGGCTGTACTGCTGCTGGTCGGGTCCATCGCGCTGTCCCGGCCGAGCATCAGGCGTGCCGTGGCGTTGTCCTGGTTGGTCGCGTCGATCCCGCTCGGCATTTTCATCATGACCAGCGTCAATCCGAACAGTTGGGCGATCATGGGCGTGGCTGCCCTCTGGGGACCCCTGCTCACGTTCGTTGCTGGCCGGGGGTTCCGGGCCCTGGATGTCGGGCGCGCTGTGTTCGTGTTGATCGCCGCCCTGATGGCGCTGGGCGGTCGACGGGAACCGCCGCCGATGGTCGTGATCACCGCCCTGGCGATGGCTGTTTTCGCTGTGCGATGGCCGCTCAGCCGCATGGCGAGACAGGCGTGGCTCCGGCTGTTGCTGCCAGCAGGTCTGGTGGTCATCGCCGGACTCTTCTTGTTCCTTCTCAACGGCAAGGCCGTCGAGAAGGCATTCAGCGTGGTGACCACCGTGGCGTCCGGTGGAATGTCGGTCGCGATCGGGAACGCGGCTCCGCCACCACTGCCCGGACTGGGGCCAGCGTCTGGGAACTCCTACTCACTGTGGGAGATAGCGCGCAACACAGCCCAAACCTTCGCCGCCGGAATCGGCTTCCCGGGCGTCCCCAACAACCAGCTCGGCTGGTTGGACACATCGATGCCGCCCCTGGTCGGGATTCTGATGGCGATCGCTTTCGTCGGTGCCGTGATGGTCGGACTCGGGGTGATCTACCGCACCAAAGCGATCGCGCTGGCGATCGTCGTCGTGGGCGGCACCGCCTTCGTCATGTTCATCTGGAGTGGGGCCAGCAACTATGCAGTACAGCCGCGGTATGTCCTTCCGCTGATCTTCGTGTTCGCCGGCCTCGCGCTGCTGCCACGGCTGGCGGGGAAGGTGGAACTTCCCTCCCCGCTGCAGACGACGTTGATCGCCCTAGCCGCCATCGCGGCATATTCGGTCGCGATGTCAGCGAACGCCCAGCGCTACCTCACCGGCCAGACCGCCTCGGCGGTCGGCGTCGACCCCTTCGCGATCCGCTCGGCGGCTTCCCCGCGTTGGTGGCTACTCGGTGACGGCCTCAGCCCGGGCCAGGTGTGGTTGGGCGGCACAGTGGCCTTCGTGGTGGCGGTGACCTTGGGCCTTGCGCTACTACAGCGGCCAGACTGGACAGTCGAGGACGCCGAGGATGCCGACACGCTGCCGCCGGACGCGCCCTTGGCTGGCGCAACCGGCGATCAGTCCAGTGAGTCCAGGATCGTCGGCAACGCTTCGGCGAGCGCCACGTTCCACGGGCGCATCGGGGACAACCCCACTTCCAGCCACCGATCGTGGCCGAGCACGCTGTAGGCGGGGCGAGGCGCCGGTCGCGGAAACGCCTCGGTGGTGGTGGGCTGCACTCGATGCGGGTCGAGCCCGGCCAGCCGGAAGATCTCGCGGGTGAAGCCGTACCAGGTGGTGTCCCCCCCGGCGGTGCCGTGATACACGCCCGCGGGGGCACCTGACGTGACCAGCACCTCGATTTGGTTGGCAAGGTCGCGGCTCCAGGTCGGCTGCCCGCGTTGATCATCGACGACGTTGAGGGTGTCATGCCGGGTCTGCAACGTCAGCATCGTCTTGACGAAGTTTGCCCCGCCGGCTCCGTAGAGCCAGGCGGTGCGCACGATGTAGCTTCGGTCGGGCAGGGTCGTGATCACCGCCTCCTCGCCCGCGAGTTTCGTGCGCCCATACGCCGAGGTGGGGTTCGGGGCCGCCGCCTCTTGGTACGGGGCGGAGGCCCTGCCGTCGAAGACATAGTCAGTGCTCACCTGAACCAGACGCATGCCGTGATGGCCGGCCACCACGGCCGCCAGGACCGCGGGCCCGTCGCCGTTTACCCGCAGAGCAGTCGCTTCGTCCTCCTCTGCGGCGTCGACCGCCGTGTAGGCGGCCGCGTTGACGACCACGTCGTACCCACCGTCGGCCAGCGCCGCGGCGACCGATTTCCTGTTGGTGATGTCAACGTCGGGCAGGTCGAGGCCGACCGCCGTGTGGCCGGCGGCGGGCAGGATCTCCATCAGGTCGCGGCCGAGTTGCCCGTTCGCTCCGACGACCAACCAGGTGCTCATCGGGCCGCCGGGGTCCCTTCTTTAAGGGGCCGCCACCAGTCCTCATGGCCGCGGTACCAGGCGATAGTGTCGGCGAGGCCCTGCTCGAATGGCACTTGGGGGGCATAGCCGAGTTCGGCGGAGATCTTCGAGATGTCCACCGAGTACCGCAGATCGTGGCCCTTGCGGTCTTCGACGGGGGTGACCATGTCCCAACCGTGACCCATCGCTTCGACGATCAGACCGGTGAGTTCCTTGTTGGTCAACTCGGTGCCGCCGCCAATGTTGTACACCTCGCCTGCCCGGCCACCCGCCAGCACCAACTGAATGCCGTTGCAGTGGTCGTCGACGTGCAGCCAATCGCGGACGTTGAGACCTGAGCCGTAGAGGGGAACCGGCAGTCCGTCCATCAGGTTGGTGACGAACAGCGGGATGACCTTTTCGGGGAACTGGTAAGGGCCGTAGTTGTTGGAGCATCGAGTGATGCGGACGTCCATCCCGAAGGTTCGCCCGTAGGCGCGGGCCACCAGGTCCGAGCCCGCCTTGGAGGCGGAGTAGGGCGAGTTCGGCTCCAGCGGAAAGTCCTCGGCCCATGAGCCCTCGCCGATCGAACCGTAGACCTCGTCGGTCGAGACGTGGACGAAGGTGCCCACCTCGGCCTGCAGTGCTGCCTGCAGCAGTTTCTGGGTGCCCAACACGTTCGTCAGCACGAAGTCGGACGCACCTGTGATGGAACGGTCGACGTGTGATTCAGCCGCGAAGTGGACGATGGCGTCGTGGCCCGGGACGACTGTCTCGAGCAGGGCGCCGTCGCAGATATCCCCGTGCACGAAGCTGTATCGCTCACTACCGGCCACCGGCGCAAGGTTTGCCTCGTTGCCTGCGTAGGTGAGCTTGTCGAGCACCGTTACCTCAGCGTCGGCGAAGTCGGGGTAGGCGCCATCGAGCATCTTTCGAACGAAGTTGGAGCCGATGAAGCCGGCCGCGCCGGTCACGAGGATGCGCATGGTGTGCAGTCCGGATCCTTCACAGGGGGTCGGGTGGTCGCGGGGAAGCGGGCCACGAGGGCCGCATTGCGCCGTGTCGGGTCCAAGTATAGGGCGCGAGGCGGCATCGTCTGACAGGGCGCGTCTAGACTCGTGACTGTGGGTGTCGACCAGGCCGTGAGCGTCAATGCCGCGGTTCCGGGGCTGCTGTTCCTGGGTGATCCAGGACCCGGCGGCAGCCGGCAGACGGTCGCCCCGGCCGCCGAAATCGTGTTCGATCCCGCGGGTGGCGCCGATCAGCTGGCCGCAGCCGCGTGGTGGGTCATCTTGGAGCCCGAGGTGTGGCTGGAACCACACGCGGTCGCGGCCTTCACGGAATTCATCGAGGACCTCCCCGACGACGTGACGGCGTTCTACTGCGACTTCCTGGAGAGGTCGCACGCCGACCTGCGCCACCACATGATCGGCGGTTGGTCACCGGAGAGGTTCCTCTGGCAGGACTACACGGGCAAAGTGGCTGTGGTGCGCGCCGATGTGCTCGCGGCCGAGGTCGACTCGGCCGATCTGCGCAGGGCGGCACTCCGGGCGGCCGCTTCCGGTGACATGCGCTACCTCCCCAAGACTCTGTACTCGGTGCCCTTCGGCGATGTCGTCCCCGCGACCGGCGAGGCGGAGCGCGCCGCCCTGATGGCGCGCCGTTCAGTGCCGTACGACATCGAGATCCGGGCGGACGGAGTGCACCGCACCCCGATCGACCCGGTGAAGGTGAGCATCGTTATTCCCACCCGAGGCACTGTGGCCAAGGGCAGGGAGGGTCGGGTGCGCTTGGTCGACAACCTGCTCGAGCACCTGACGGCCACCACCGACCTCCCGCCCGAGATCGTGTTGGTGCTCGACGCCGATGGCGACGTCGACTTCGTGGCGCAATGGCGGCGTCGGCTCGGCGACTCTCTGAAGGTGGTCGAGACCCCCGGACCCTTCAACTTCTCTGTGAAAGTCAATGCCGGTGCCGCGGCCGCCAGCGGAGATGTGATCGTGTTCCTCAACGACGACATCGAGCCGATCTCCGATGATTGGCTGTCCAATGTGGTGGCGCTGGCGCTGGAGCCGGATGTCGGAGCCGTGGGCGCACTGCTGTTCTACGAGGACGGGACGATCCAGCACGCCGGCCAGTACTTCGCACGCAGCGGGGTCCACCACGTGGACGTCGGTGAAATCCCGTCGAACTCCGACCGGAACAGATCTGCCGTCGATCGCGACGTCACCGGCGTCACCGGGGCCTGCCTGGCCCAGCGTGCCGAGGTGTGGCGAGAGTTGGGTGGTTTCGATCCGATGCTGCCAAGCAGTTTCAACGACGTCGACTACTGCATGCGGATCCGACGTCATGGGTATCGGATCGTGCAGTGCAATTCGGCGCGGCTGTTCCACTTCGAATCCAAGAGTCGCAACGAGGTCACTCCAGCAGGTTTCGCGCGGCTCATGCACACCCGGTGGGCGGACGACTGGTTGCGGGAAGACGACCTCTCGCCTGATCGTCGGGATCCAAACGATATTCGGCAGCCGAAGGGGGAGCGGATCGCTAAGGCGCGCGGAATCTACCGGGAGCAGGGCGCCTCGGGCCTGTTCACGGCGGTCCGCAAGCGCGTGGCAGGTCGCAACTCCTAGCGGGGCGGCGGGATACACTCGTGCCCTGTGAAGGGAATAGTGCTCGCGGGTGGCACGGGCTCGCGCCTCTGGCCCATCACCCGCGGTGTCAGCAAGCAGTTGCTGCCGGTCTTCGACAAGCCGATGATCCACTATCCGATCGGCACCCTGATGGCTGCCGGGCTTCGGGAGATCCTGATCATCTCCACGCCGGAGGACCAGCCCGCCTTCCAACGACTACTCGGTGACGGCTCCGAGTTGGGCGTCTCCTTCTCGTACGTCATCCAGCCCAGCCCGGACGGCCTCGCGCAGGCGTTCATCCTTGGTGAGGACTTCCTCGCCGGCCAGGGGGCTGCGCTGGTGCTCGGCGACAACATCTTCCACGGTCCCGGCCTGGGGACGAGGCTCAGCGCCCTCACCGAGGTCGACGGGGGACACGTCTTCGCCTATCAGGTGTCCAACCCCAAGGACTATGGCGTGGTCGACTTCGACAGCGAGGGACGGGTCACCTCCATCGAGGAGAAGCCGGCGCACCCGCGTAGCCACTATGCAGTACCCGGCCTGTACTTCTATGGCCCCGAAGTCGTCGCGATCGCGAAGGCTGTGCAACCCAGCGCGCGCGGCGAACTGGAGATAACGGCTGTCAACGACGCCTACCTCAAACAGGGCAGGCTCACCGTCACCGTTCTGCCCAGGGGGACCGCCTGGCTCGACACCGGATCATTCGAGTCCCTGCACGATGCCAGCGAGTACGTCCGGGTGCTGGAGAAGAGACAGGGGACGAAGGTTGGCTGCCTGGAGGAAATCGCCTGGCGGCAGGGCTGGATCGACGATGCCCAACTGCTAGCCCTTGCTGAGCCGCTGCGCAAGAGCGGCTACGGCGACTACCTGGTGGGCCTGCTCGAGAGCAAGAACCGCACCTGGGTGGGCAATTGAGCCTCGGAACTCGAGCGTCGGTCTGGAGCTACCGCAAGCTCGTCTGGAGCTTCGCCGAGCGTGACCTGAAATCCAAGTACCGCGGAACCCTCTTCGGGTGGGTGTGGGCGCTGCTCCTGCCACTGGCCACCGTGCTCATCTACACCGTGGTGTTCTCGGTCGTCTTCCGCGCCGAGCCACCGCCATTCGGCAACGGCAAGCCGGGCAACTACGCGGTGTGGCTGCTGGTGGGTCTAGTCACCTGGTCATTCTTCGCGGTGGCCATCAGTTCGGGCATCCCGAACCTGCTGGGAGCCGGGGTGCTGCTGCAGAAGGTGTACATCCCCAGTGTCATCCCGGTGGTGGGCTCGGCCATCGCCACCGCCTCGCAGACCCTGATCGAGTTCGGCATCCTGCTGGTGATCCTGATCATCTTCGTCAATGTCGGGTGGACCTGGTTGCTGCTGCCGTTCATCCTGGCGTTGCTGTTCGTGTTCGTCGTCGCCCTGACGACCGGGTTGGCGATCCTGAACGTGTATGCCCGCGACGTGCAACAGATCGTCACCGTCATCGTGCAGTTGATGTTCTTCCTGACGCCGATCATCTACCCGATCACTATCGTGCCCGAGTCCTGGCACGGCATCCCTGTGCGCACCGTGATGTCGATCAACCCGATGGCCCAGTTCGTCGAGGCGACGCGCGACGTGCTGTACCACCTGCGGGTGCCGACGCTGGGACAGACGGCGATGTTGCTGGGCTGGACGCTCGCTGCGGTGCTCTTCGCCCGGCTCGTTTACGTCAAACTCGGCCCGCGGGTGGGTGAATCGATTTGACCGAGTACGCCGTCCGGGCCCGAGACCTGTCCAAGAAGTTCGCCGTCCATGGTGACCGCCGGACCTCCCTGAAGGACTGGATTCTGCACGGGCGCAAACCTGGCGCCGACGAGTTCTGGGCACTCAAGGACGCCACCTTCGACATCCCCAAGGGTTCGACGTTCGGGATCATCGGCCACAACGGCGCAGGCAAGTCCACCGCGCTGAAGGTGATCGCAGGAATCTACGTGCCGACCAGCGGCGAGGTGGAGGTCAACGGCCGGTTGTCGGCGCTGCTGGAGCTCGGCGCTGGATTCCATCCGGAACTCACCGGACGGGAGAACATCAAACTCAATGCCTCGATCCTGGGAATGTCCAACGCCCAGATCGACGCGGCGATGGACGAGATCATCGCCTTCTCCGAGCTTGAGAAGTTCATCGATACCCCGATCAAGGTGTATTCCAGCGGCATGACTGTGCGGCTCGGGTTCGCCATCGCCGTGAAGGTTGACCCGGAGGTCCTGGTCATCGATGAGGTGATCGCTGTGGGCGACGAGGGCTTCCAGCGCAAGTGTTTCGACTACATCGCGATGCTGCGTCAACGCGGTTCCACGGTGCTCATGGTGACCCACTCGCTCGGTGTCGTGGAGGACATGTGCGACACCGCCATGTGGCTCGACGGCGGTGAGGTGCAGGAACTGGGCCCGGCCCGCGACGTCGTGCACTCCTACCTTGCGGCAGTCAACGAGGCGGAGGCCGCGTCGGACGCCCGACCGTCGGCCCCGGTCAGCGAGGAGACCGCCGGCCTCACCCGGATCGGCAGCGGCGAGATGAGGGTCACCAATGTGGAGTTCCGCCGCGCCGACGGAAGTGCCTCCGGCTTCCTCGTGGAGGGGGAGCGTGGCAGCATCCGACTCTCGTACGAAGCCAGCGTCGACCTGTCTCCGGTGACCGCCGGAATCGGCATTTTCAGCGAGAACGGCGTCAACGTCGCCGGGCCCAACACCGGCCGATCGGGATTCCTCGACATAGCGGCGGGCACCGGCACCTTGGAATTCACGATGCCCTCGGTGATCCTGCGCCCCGGGCACTACACCCTGACCACCGTCTTGCTGGACGGCGGCAAGATGATCGACGGTATCGAGCGGGGATTCTCGTTCAACGTCCGTGGCTCCCGGGGCAGCGAACCCGGGCTGGTGTACCTCGAGGGCGACTGGCTGCAGCAGACCTGAGGTAACGACAACGGCGGCGCGCCCTCCCCAGGACTACCCCGAAGCATGGCTAGGCTCTGGAAAAATCTCCTACTGGTCTGGAGCCCGGACGTCATGATCGATCGCGAGTCGTTGAAGACGATCCTCACGAACGTGGCGCTGGGCATGGGCGTCAAGTCGGCGCCCGGGCTGGAGGCCGACGGCGACCCGGTCGACGCCGAGATCGCCGCGGTCCTGCGCGGCGACGAGTCACCCTCGGACACCGCGCGGGCGATCGGCGATGTGTTACGTGCCCGGGAGGTCGACCGGCATCTCGTTAATGAGTGCTACCGGGCCTCCTTCTACCTCGGTTCGCAGTGGCGAGACCTGGCCGACAACGATCTGTACACCCGTTTTCTGGCCAACAAGGGTGGCCAACCCTTCGACAAGTGGGTTCACTACTTCCCCATCTACACCCGTCACCTCGCCCCGTATGTCGGCAAGGAGATCAAGCTGCTGGAGATCGGGGTGTTTCACGGCGGTGGACTCGACCTGCTGGCGGACCTGCTCGGTCCGCAGGCGACGTTGGTCGGCGTCGACATCAGCGTGTCGTCGAAGGCGGCGTGCGCCGGACGGTTCGATGTCGCAGTCGGAGATCAGAGCGATCCGGATTTCCTGCGGGAAGTGGAAGCCGAATACGGTCCTTTCGACGTCATCATCGATGATGGCGGTCACAGCATGAAGCAGCAGATCATCAGCATCGAGACCTTGTTCCCTGGTCTACGCGAGGGCGGTCTCTACCTCGTCGAGGACACCCATACGTCCTACTGGGAGCCGTATCAGGACTACACCACCAGTTTTATCGAGTGGGCTAAGCACAAGGTCGACGACGTCAACGGGTACCACCATTCCCGTGAGCTCGATCCCGGTGACTGGGTGCGCTCGGTTTCCGGGGTGCACTTCTACGACAGCGTCGTGGTGTTGGACAAGCAGGGGCGTTTCCCGCCGTTCGCGGAGGTCGTCGGCTCCGCATCTTTCATCCTGGAGGACCGTCTCAACCAGCTCGAGTTGCTGCAGTTCAAGGCAGCAGCAGATGAGAGGGCGGCGGAGGTCGCGGCAGAGCGGGAGGCGATCAGGCGAGAGCAACTCGAGATGCAGCAGGGGATGGCGGCCATCAGCCACGAGTTGGCGCAGGCCCAGGCCAGGATCCAGGCCATGGAGCAGAGCCGGTCATGGCGGTTTACTTCCGCGCTTCGGGGCAAGAGCCCGGACGAGGACCACGCCTGACCCTCGGTGGTCACCTGTCGGGTTCGCCGCACCCCCGCGGCATAGGATCGTGCCATGCTGCCCAGCCGTGCTGCGGACCACCCGCTCGCCCCGTACCGGGATTCTTCGGCGTTCGACCGCGCGGCCGCTGCGTCGGCGACCGGGACTCTGGAGGTAGCCGGGCTGCATCGTGGCGTGAGCGTAGTGATCCTGAACCTCGACAAGCCGGGTTTGATCATCCCGCTGATCGATGCTTTGGCGCAGGCCCAACCGGTACTGGCTTCGGCCGGACTCGACCTGCAGGTGATCATCGGTGACACCGGTTCCACCGATCCAGAGGTACTCGCGGCCTACCAGCAGGCCCCTCCGGTTGTCGAGGTGGTGCGGGACCTGAAGTACCAATTCTCCCGCTCCAACAACGATGCCGTTCGTGATCGGGTGCGCAACGAACTGCTCGTGCTGCTGAACAACGACGTCTTGCTGCGTTCGGCAGAACCCTTGCTGGCCCTGGTCGAACAGTTCGATCAGGATCCCCGGCTGGGCGCGGCCGGGCTGGTGCTCGACTTTCCCGACGGCACCCTGCAACATGCCGGGGTCGATGTGTTCCGGGCGGGTGAGTTGCGCGGCTTCTGCTATCACCCGGGGAGCGGCGAAGCCTACGTCCACACCCCCGGACGTTCTTGGGATGCCGTGGCCGCCACTGGCGCCGCCCTGATGGTGCGCACCGAGTACTTCTCGGCCGTTGGTGGTCTGGACGAGGCCTATGAGAAGGAGTGCCAGGACGTCGACCTCTGTCTCGCGCTGCGACGACTCGGGCTGGGTGTGCGGGTCGTCGACGCCGGCCCCTTGGTGCATCTGGAGAACGCCACCCGGGTCCGGGGCGAGGAATCGTGGGAGGACCGTCGCCTCTTCACCCGACGCTGGGACTCCTTCGTGGAGGCGACGCTGCTGTGAACGTCTTGATGCTCACGATCCGGATGCAGCAGGGATACGGGGTCTCCGAGGTAATCGGAGCGATCGCTCCCGAGTTGGAATCACTCGGGGTCGGCTGCCACGTGGGTGCCATGTTCACCGACGACGCGTTCGGCGACCTCGATGTCCGCCTGGTGGAACCGACACCCGAGGCGGTCGCGTCGCTCGCGGCGAAGGTCGGCGCGGAGGTAGTGGTGGCGCACGGTAGCCCCTTCCTCGAGGTGTTGCCGGGATTACCCGAGGGCCTGGTCACGGTCGCGTGGGAGCACGGCGAACCGACCCCCGAGTTCTTCACCGACGATGCCGCAGAACGACGCGAGATCATCGAGCGGATCCGGGCCTCGGTGTACCCCCAGGTGAACCACGTGGTGGCGATCAGCGAATTCGTCCGACACGATATCGGCTGGCCGCAGGCCAGCGTGATCATCAACGGTGCCGACCATGTTCCGGATCTCGGCACCAAACTCTGGGTGCCACCGCGGCCCGACGCAGGCCGGCTGCGGGTGGGTTGTCTCGTGCGGCTCGGCGAGGGTGAGGCCTTCTACAAGGGTCGTGAGCTGCTTGGTGTGCTGCGCGCCGAGTTAGACCGTTTGGAGGTACCCGCCGACCTCGAAGTGATGGGTCGCGGTACGCCGCAGGATGCCAGCAGGCTGGAGTCCGAGGGCTTCGTCGTGCACCTCAACGCCACCGACGAGGAGCGCACCGACTTCCTGCGCGGTATCGACGTCTTCGTGTCACCGAGCAAGTGGGAGGGCTGCAACTTGCCGTTGGTCGAAGCGGCCGCCTTGGGCACCCCGGGCCTGGCCCTCGACACCGGCGCCCATCCGGAATTCACGCCGTTGGTCTACGCCAACCTGACGCTGCTCGCCCTGCAGGTGCGTGCCTACGCCGAGGATCCGGCGTTGCTGAGGGCCCACGGGGACCTCTGCTACCGGTACGTGCGCTCGGGGATGCGGTGGTCGTTCACCGCAGCCGCCCTCGTTGACGTGATCGCCGGAGGCCAGGGACGGCCGCTGAGTCGTAGGGCAGCCGCTTCGGGCCGGTGGCAAGCGAGGGCCGCGGGCGTCAAACGCGTATGGCAGCGGGAAGGTGCCGCAGGCACAACCCGAAAGGTGTGGCAGAAGGTCACAGCACGAGTGCGATGATCGCCGCCGCGATCAGCACCACTGCCGCGGTGACCAGCACGCCGCGGGCACTCCAGCCGGCGTCGGCGTCGCCGGCTGATAGCTCCTCCGGAGCGACTTCGACGCCGCCGGCCGGATTCGGGTCAGCGAGAAGACCCAAGGACGAGGCGATCACCGCGATGAGTACGACTAGGCCCAGCGGCAGCGCCCGATCAGCGGCGGCCGGGAGCAGAACCGCGAAGCCCATCACCACGGCACCGGTGGTGACCACCGCGACGCCTGCCTTGCCATCGACCCGCCGACTTCGCCACGCAGCGTAGGCAGCGGCCAGCACTAGCGCGAGTACCGAGGCGATCCCGAACCAGCCCGCTTGGCCGGCGGACTCCACCAGCTGATTCTCAGCATTGGGCAGCCCTGCGGTAGTGCTCGTCGAACCCACACCGAACACCGGGCTTGTCTGGAACTGTTGGTAGACCTCGCGCCACAGGGTTCGGCGTTCGGTGGTTCCGATCCCCGACCAGATGCCGATCGCTGCCGGCACGGCCATGACAACCACCACGCCGGCGAGCAGCAGCACAGGCGGCCAGCCGTCGCGGAACCGTTGCCAGGGCAGCAGGGCTATCAACAGTCCCACCACGACTGCAGCGAGTGACCATCGCGAGTAGGAGAACCACAGCAGACCCGCCGTCGGCAGCGCACCGACGACGGCCAGCAGCGCCGCTGTCCAGCGTCGGCCCGTCGAGGCCAGATGGGCGAGGTAGCGCACCTGGAAGGCCAGGGCCACGGCCATGGTCACGCCCAGTAGGTCGGGTAGGCCGAAGAGCCCCGACAGTCGCCCCACTGAGGAGAACGGGTTGGTGAGGATCGCATCGAGTTGGTCCGGTCCCTGGATGGTTGAGGTGAAGGCCGGTCGGCCGACCTGGTAACGCGCCGCCACGGCGGCGACATTGAGCCAGGACACCACGGACACGAGAGCGAAGAGGTGGCGGCGCACTCTGCCTGGCTCCGCGTCCGAGAGGCCCAGGGCCAGACCGAGGCCGCCGAGCGCCAGCGAAATCGCCACCGGCGGCGACGTGACCACGACGTTGGGGGTCCTTGCGAGACCGGTGTTGGCCAAGGCGCCGACGGCAGGGGCGACGAGGGCGGCGAGTACCGCCAGGGACCAGATGGCCTGGTCGTTGGTCAGGTGCCCTCGGATCAGCACGAACGCGGCCACCCCGACTCCGGCAACACCGATGATGGCAATCCCGACCCAGCCGAGAGGGAACTCCTTGGGAGATCCGGCACCGCTGCCGATGGCACTGCTCCAGATCGCGTTGGCCATCTCCACAGCGACGATCAACCACAACAGAGCCAGTCCGAGGGTGCCCCTGGTGGGGGTGGAGGGCCGCTGAGGAGGCGGCTGATTCGCCTCTACGACCGGGGTGGAGATGACGGCGGTGACGTGTTCGAACGGCTCACCGAATTCCGGGGTCGCCGCCACACCGACAGGCTAACCCAGCGCCACGCGGCCAGGGGCATTCGGCCGGGTGGGCGGCTTCGGCAGGTACATTTGCTACGAGGTGTGGGGCACTGGCGGGCGAACAGGCGGGAGTTGCGGGTGAAGTTCACAGTCACCATGCGCAGAGCCAGTCGTGCTCTCTGGGACATGGCGATGTGGATCGTCGCGATGCCGCTGGCCCTGCTCATCCGCTACGACTTTCAGCAGCCGCCGCCGGGATTCACCCGGAATGCGATCCTGATCGGGATTGCGATGGCCTTCACCCAACTCCTGGTGGGTCTCGCCTTCCGGCTGTACCTCGGGCGGTTCCGTTTCGCCTCGTTCGACGAGGTCTTCGGGGTTGTCACGTCGGCGGTGCTCGTCGGCTTCATCTACAGCGCGGTGGCGCTGGTCCTGAACCTGGAGTACGTCTCCCGGGCCACGCCCGCGATCGCCACCGGACTGGCCATCTTCGGGATGCTGGCCGGAAGGTTCGCCCTTCGGGTGTGGCGGGAACGCTTCGCCGCCGACGTTCGCCAAGGCGACCGCACCCTGATCCTCGGTGCCGGCGACGCCGGCGTTCAGGTGCTGCGACTCATGCTCACCGACCCGAAGCACACCTACCGTCCCGTCGGGTTCCTCGACGACAACTCGTACACGCATCGCCTGCGGGTGTCGGGCGTGCGGGTGCTGGGCCCGTGGTCGCAGCTTGAGGACGTCGTGCAGGCCACCTCCGCCACGGTGGTCGTGGTCGCCGTCGCCGGCATCGACAGTGCAGTTCTGCGCGATCTGGATGTTCGCTGCCGCGCGCTCGGGGTCACCCTGCGCAGTGTTCCGAGCCTGTACGACATCGTCGGTGGTCAGGTGGCGCTGGGGGACATCTCCGATGTCACGGAGGAGGACCTGCTCGGCCGACGACCCATCACGTCCGATGAGGGGCGGATTCGCGATCTGGTGGCCGGGCGACGTGTGCTCGTGACAGGCGCCGGCGGGTCTATCGGCAGCGAACTCGCCCGGCAGTTGCACCGATACGGTCCGGCGCGGCTGGTGTTGCTCGATCGCGACGAATCAGCGCTGCACGGGGTGAAGATGAGCCTCGATGGCCGGGCCCTGATGGATTCCGATGACCTTGCGCTGGCCGACATCCGCGATGCCGAGCGCATCAAGGGCATCATGCTCGATACGCGTCCGGATGTGGTGTTCCACGCCGCGGCCCTGAAGCACATGCCCATGCTGGAGCGTGCGCCCGATGAGGCCTTCAAAACGAACGTGGTCGGCACCGCGAACGTGCTCGCGGCTGCCACCGCGGCGGACGTCCCGCTGTTCGTCAACATCTCGACCGACAAGGCGGCGGACCCTGAGAACGTCCTGGGGTACTCCAAGCGCACCACTGAGCGCCTCACCGCCGGATCCGATAGCGGTGAAGGGTCACGCTATGTGTCGGTGCGCTTCGGAAACGTCCTCGGATCGCGCGGCTCCATGCTCACCACCTTCCGACAGCAGGTGGCCGACGGCGGGCCGATCACTGTTACCCACCCCGACGTGACGCGCTACTTCATGACCATCAGCGAGGCTGTGCACTTGGTGCTGCAGGCGGCGACCTTCGGTCGCGACTCGGAGACTCTCATCCTCGACATGGGCGAGCCGGTGAGGATCGACGACGTCGCCCGCCTGATGGTGGAGAAGTCGGGTCGTGACATCAAAATCGTGTATACCGGCCTCAGACCCGGGGAGAAGATGCACGAGCACCTGGTCGGCGTTGACGAAGTCGGGGAACGTCCCTTCCATCCGCTGGTCACGCACGTGAAGGTGACGCCCCTCGAAGCCGGTGAACTCGGCGCAGTGACGGACCGGTCGGCCGAGGGGCTTCGGGCGACCATGACGGTGTGGGCGACCGGGGGATCCGTTTCCGGCCGTGGCAATCGGGTGACCCAGGCCACAGGATCTGCCAACCTTTAGTCACATCTGAGGCGATGCTTTGGTCTGAGCGGCGCGGGTGTGTGACCATTGAAGTGTGAGGCGTGGAACTTACTGCGCCCAGTTTCCGTCGACTTTGTCGACGGCATCGGCGCCCCCCGATGCCCAGTTCGCAAGGAGGATCATCACCGTGGTGCAGCAGTTGACTGCGAGGTTCGGCCATGTGGAGCGGAAGGTGCGCGCCCTGGCGGTGCTCGGTGCTGCTGGCCTGATGGTCGGGACCTCGGTCGGGGTCGCGGCCCCGGACTCGGCGGCCGTTGTGCCCACTGCCACCATCAGCGGCCCCGTGGTGCAACCTGCGATGCTCGGCATCCACTCGTACTCGACCAGGCCGGAGTTGCCCACCGGCGCGATGCGCATCAACCTCGACTGGCGCAGCATCCAGCCGTCCCCAGGGACGTGGAGTTGGCGTGGCACCGACGAGCTGTTGGCCAGGGCGAATGGCTGGGGCTACCGGGACGTCATCTTCGCCATCGCCGGTACGCCGGTCTGGGCGGCTACCAGTGCCACGAAGGGTCGCGAGTACCTCGGTCCCCGTTCTGCCTCGCCGCCCAACACCCCCGCTTTCAAGGAGTTCATGTACCGGCTGTCGGCGCGCTACCGCGGTCGGGTGACGGGCTATGAGATCTGGAACGAGCCGACCGTTGCCGGTTTCTACCAGGGCAGCGCCGCGAAGATGGCGGAGATGACGGCGGCGGGCTACCTGGCCATTCGTAGAGGGGATCCTCGGGCGCTGGTGCTCTCGGCATCACCCACCACCCACCACGCGAACAACGTGGACACGGTTTTCCGCAATGCCTATTTCGCCGGGCTGAGGTCGTGGAGTTGGCCGGTCGATGTTGTGGCGGGACACTTCTATCCGCCGGGTGAGACCTCCACCCCTGCCGCCAGGCGCGCCCAGGTGATCGGGTTCAAGCAGTCCATGATCACCTACGGTGGCAGTCGTAAGCCGCTGTGGGACACCGAGACGAACTTCCTCGGGGTCGGCACCGGCGGGCTTCCCAACGGCCGGATCACCGGCACTACCGCGGCCGCGTACATCACGCGGTACTACCTCGACAATCTGCGGTTGGGCGTGCAGCGGGGTTACTGGTACATGTGGACCAACCAGTATCTGCCGTTTGCCGGGATTCAGACACGCCCGCGTGACGCCGCGACCTACGCCCTGCAGCGCTACGGCGCCTGGGTGGTGGGTGCACACTTCCAGGGTTGCCGCAACCAGGGCCCTGCCGTGCTGTGCAAGTTCAACAAGGCCGGCAAGGTCTTCTGGCTCGCCTGGTCCGAGACAGGGACAACCGTGATCGACCTCGGACCGAGGTTGCGAGCGGTGACACCCGTCTTCAACGGCCGCGCCAGCGGTGGTCGCGGCGCGTACCGACTCACGGCACTGCCCGTGCGCATCGAGAGTTAGGCGACGTTGCCGACATTCGGTAGCCGGGGCACGCTCGTCGCCGGCGTTGTAGCGCTGCTGGTGCTGATCACCGGGTGCTCAGGTGGCGGTGGGACCGGAGCCTCCGGATCTGGCGCCGGGGTGAATGCCGGGGGCGTGGCACCGTTCACCGTGCAGGCCAGCGATCTCGGTATCCACTCCTGGTCGACCAAGCCCCAGGTGCCAGCGGGATCCCTGCGGATGAGTTGCGCCCCCAGTTGGGCGGAGACCGAGCCCGCCCGGGGAACGTTCGAGTGGGGACACTTCGATCGGCTTCTCGCTCGCGCGGAAGCGTGGGGCTTCAAGGACATCCTTTTCGTTTTCTGCGGGACCCCCGCGTGGGCCGGCCGTGATGTTCCCCAGCCCAAGGTCGAGGTCCAGGGTCCGCGAAGCACCTCGCCACCGACGAACCTGGACGATTGGAGTGCCTACGTCTCCGCGGTGGCGCAACGGTACAAGGGCCGCATCACCGGCTACGAGGTGTGGAACGAGGCGACGAGCCCGCAGTTCTATCAGGGGTCGATGGACACCATGGCAGACATGACCCAACGCGCGTACACGGCGATCAAAGCGGCGGACCCCGCGGCCACGGTCACGACCGCGTCAATCCAGACCCACATCCCCAAGTCGCTGAACACCCTCGGCAAGGATTACCTGGCGGCCCTGGGGGCGCGCCAGTGGCCGGTAGACGTCTTCAACGCCCACGGCTACCCGGCGGGCACCACCGGACTGCAGGGTCGACGCGCCCAACTGGACGCCTTCAAGAACCTGCTGCGCGAGACCGGCGCGCCGGCCAAACCTCTATGGGACACCGAGGACAACTACGAGGTCAGCCTGCCTGGCGGTGAGCCCGACGGTCGGATCGTGGGTGCCCAGGCGGCGGCTTGGACCGCGGTGTCCTACCTGGATGGCTGGCGGCAGGGCTACCAGCGCACCTACTGGTATCTGTGGTCGGATGCATACGTCGGTTTCGTTGGGATCCAGATGCGCGCCGGCGACCCCGCCACCGCCGCGCTGTCGACACTTGGAGACTGGACGATCGGGACGCGCTATCAGGGGTGCGATGAGGCCGGCGGCTTGGTGACCTGTCACTTCCAGGGCACCGGCGCCGCCGGTAAGCCGGCAGACTTCGACATCGTGTACGCACTGGGCGACAGCGCCCAGGCGACCTTTGCGGGCGAACGCAACGCCTGCCCGCTGTATGGATCGCCGTGCCGCAAGGTCTCCGGTCAGTTGGCCGTCACCTCCATGCCGGTGCGGCTGAGCGCCGCCTAAGCGACCGCCAGCTACCCCGCGACCGGCTCAGGTGCCGCCGGCACCGAGGGTGTCGGGCTGCCACGGTCTTTTCGATCCAGGAAACCCAAGGAACCCGCGAGCACTGCCACCACGCATATCAGCGGCAGGAAACTGCCGACGGCCGAATTGACGCCCAACGCCGGCTCGATGGTCGCCTGCACGGCGAATACCGTCAGCACGGCAACTGCCCAGAGGTTGTCGATCCGTCGCGCCCTGATCGCGACTACCGCCATCGAGACCGCAGCCACGATGAGGAAGATCAACCCGACGGTGCCGGCGGTGGACACGGTTCCGAACAGCGCGCTGTGGGCGTGCGCAGGCTCCCAACCAGGTTTCGGAAAGGCTTTGCGCAGGATCTCCCATTGGCGTTCGGTGAAGGCATCCGGACCCGACCCCCAGACCGGGCTGAGCCGCCACGTCGTCACCGCCCAGGTCCAGGGGAACTCCCGACCGTGGAAGGTGTACCCGGTGAGGCTCGACATAAGCCACGGCAAGGGCTGGATCGCCGCGAGGGCCAGGAACCAGATGATCAGCCACGTTCGGCCAGTACGGCCACGCCACGGGATGAGGGCGGCCACCACGCCGCAGAGGCCGGCCAACAGCGCCCCTCGGGACTGACTCCAGGCCAGAGCTATGAGCGACGCCACCGGGCCAACCGCGACCAGCGCCAGCCAGCGGGCGCGCTCGCCGTCGACGTGCGACCGCCAAGCCCCGCGTCGGGCCAGCGCGCTGCGCAGCTGCACCACCAGCGCGAGCGCTGCCAGGAAGCCCAGCGAGTTGTAGTGACCGGTGATACCGCGGATGGGTTGGATGCCGAACAGTCCGCGCTCCGAAAGCGGCCCGGCGTAGAAACCGAGCTTGTCGCCGCTGATCGTGCTCCACAGGCCCAGCAGCAGACCCGAGAGAACCACCGCCGTGAGAACGGCCATCGCACTGCGACGCCAGAACTCCGGCGAGCCGGCGGCCTCGCTGACGAGTACCGAGAGGATCACGCACGCGACTGCGATGGCCAGTTGGGGCAGTGGTTCACCCAGCGCGAGTCCGCTGAACAGCCCCGCCGCAGTGAGGAGGAAGACGGAGCCAGCGAGGCATGCCCGCAGCGGCGAGGGTGTGCGAGCCAGGATGCCGGCAACGGCGACGATCAGTCCGCAGACGGTGAGGACGAAGCTCATCCACGTCGGTACGGCAACCGAGATCCCGGCGGTGAACAGGGTCATCCAGATGAGGGTTACCGCTACCAATCCCCACCAGAGGATGCGGGCACCCCAGGACGACACGGGAGCCAGCGCGGGGATCACCTTTGCAGCATACGGGCGCGGTATTTCGCTCGGCCTATCCGCTCCTGGAGTCGCGGACGTCCTATTCGTGCTGAACTTCGAGTCGTCCGTGCGGCCCAGGGTCGCCGTTTCCAGGTAGCCACTCGTGCTACCTGCCGGACGCCAGCGAGTACCTTCGGGTCATGCAACAGCGATGGCGCAGAGGCCGGGACAAGGTACGGGGGGCAAGGTCGCTCGCGAGCAAAGGAATCCAAGTCGTGCAGGAGCACGGCGTGAAGGAGCTTTACGCGGCGGCCCGGCTCTACGGCGACAACCGGTTCCGGTCGCGGGTGTCGAGATTGCCCGGCGGCCGCATCCCGCCGGCGGCGGGTGCCGGTTGGCCGCTATCGGTGCTGATCGTGGCTGAGCGGCACCTGGAACAGTGTTGGCACTATCGGGTCCAGCAGAAGCTGGACGCTCTGGCGCTGCTCGGGGTACCGGCGTGGGCCGCGTCGCTGTCGGACCCCGCCGAGGCGATCACCCGGTTGCAGCTGGCTTCTGTGCTGGTGGTCTACCGGCAGCCGGACGGGCCGCAGCTGCGGGCTGTCCTGGCGGAGGCGCGGCGCCTGAGGATCCCTGTCGTCTACGAACTCGACGATGCGATGTACCGGCGTGATCTGCTCGTCGACAATCCCAACTTCGACACCATCCCGCGGGGACTGCGGCGTCAGGTTGAGGCCGACGCCGACGAGATCCTGTCGGCTATGCGGCAAGCCGACCACGTGTTGGCGTCGACCGAACTGCTCGCCGCGGATATGGCCCGGCACGTGCGTGGCGACGCGTTCGTGGTGGCGAACGGCGTCGACGACACGATGCTGTCCATCGGCCGGGGGGTTGAGATCGAACGGGCCGCCGGGACCCTGGGCGTAGAGCAGGAATCGTTGATCGTGATCTACGGGTCTGGCTCCCGGGCGCACGACGCTGACCTGGCGCTGGCCGGGCCAGCCCTGGCCGGGTTGCTCGCCGAACATCCGAGGGCGAAACTGCGGCTCGTCGGACCGCTGGCGCTGCCGGTCGACTTGCATCCTTTCTCGGCCCAGGTGGAGCGTCTCGCGGAGTTGAACTACGGGGAGTACCTGCGGGAGATCGCCCGCGCGGACATCGCCATTGCGCCGCTGCTCGACGGCGGTATGAACCAATTCAAGAGCAACATCAAGTTTCTGGAGGCCTCCTTGGTGGGGGTGCCGGTGGTGGCCTCACCGAAGGTTTACGGCGAAACCATCGTCGACGGCGTCACTGGGCTGATCGCTCGCAATCCTCGCGAGTGGCGAGATCAGCTCGAACGGCTGACTGCTGACCCCGGGCTGCGGAAGGCGCTGGTGGCCGCCGCAGCCCGAGACCTGAACCGCGCGAAGCTGTCGAACGGGCCTGCCCACCAGTTGTCGGCGATGCTTCACGCTCTCCATCCACGTGGCGTGGCTGCGGGAAGTGCCGCATGAGGATTCTCATCGTCAATCTGCACTTCGCTCCCGACTCCTACGGTGGGGCGACCGTGATCGCCGAGGAGGAGGCGACGGCACTCGCCGAAGCTGGTCATGAGGTTGTGGTGTTCACCGGTACCCGGGACGCCAGGATCGGACGCGGGGAACTCTTCCGGTACCAGGGGAACGGTTTGCCGGTGCTTGCTGTGGGTCTGCCGGGCTATTCGGACGATGAGGAACTGCATTACGACAACGAGACCATCGCTGACCGTTTCGCCGAGGTGCTGCGGGTTGTGCGGCCCGACGTGGTCCATTTCCACGCGGTGCAGCACCTGGGGGTTGGCTGCGTCGAAGCGAGCCTGGCCGCGGGAATCACAACCGTCGTCACGTTGCACGATGCCTGGTGGTTCTGCGAGCGGCAGTTCATGATCCGCGAGGACGGCAGGTTCTGCGGCCAGGTGGGTATTCAAGCCGACGTCTGCGCGACCTGCGTCCCTGATCCGGTCGCGCATGTGCGACGTCAGCAACGCTCCGCGGACATCCTGAATAGCTGCGATGCGGTATTGGTGCCCAGCGAGTACTGGGCCAGGGTCATGATCGGTAGCGGGGTGGACGGCTCGATCCTGCGCGTCAACCGCAACGGTGTGACCCAACCCCGGAAGGGTTTCCAGCGTCCGCCGTATCGAGGGCCTGTCAGGTTCGGCTTCGTCGGGGGGCGTGGTCCGCTCAAGGGCGGCGACCAGGTGCTGGCGGCCCTGGCGAGCCTGCCGCGCGATGACTACGTGCTCAAAGTGGTTGACGGGTCGAAGAATCTGGGCCGGTCCAGTATGCGGGTTTCCCACTGGACGGTTCCGGGAACCGTGGAACTGGTTCCCGGTTGGACCCGCGACGGTCTCGACGAGTTCTTCGGCGGGATCGACGTGCTGCTGTTTCCCTCCCAATGGCGGGAGAGTTTCGGTCTCACCGTGCGGGAGGCCACCCTGCGCGGGGTGTGGTGCATCGTCACCGAGGGCGGCGGCGCCTCCGAGGACATCGTCGATGGCGGCAACGGAACCGTGATCCCCCTCAACGGCCGTCACGAGGAACTGGCTGCCGCGATCAACGAGATCCTGGACGATCCGGGTCGCTTCACGCCGGATCCCTCGTGCGCGAGTGGAATCCGGTCGAGTGCCGAGCAGGCGGCGGAAGTGGCCGCCATTCTCGAGCAGTGCGTTACGAGCGCTCGCGCTGGAAGCGTCGGCGCTATGGATGACGAACAGCCCAGCCCGGTGGCCGA
>CAZKVQ010000024.1:0-43624 GCA_964556255.1 uncultured Actinomycetes bacterium | reverse complement strand
AGCGCCGATGGTACTGCCCCGGGGACGGGGTGGGAGAGTAGGACGCCGCCGGACTTTTTTTCACTAAGAGCCATCCCGTAAGGGGTGGCTCTTAGTGTTTCCGGGGTTTGTGCGGGTGGTTGGAGAGCTCGCATGTCGGGCACCCCGCAGTGCTCCGGCGCCATCACGACTCGACCGAGGCCCGCACCGCCTGTTGGCACTAGGGTGGCAGGGCGAACCCCGTGGCGGTGACGCAGGTGGCACGCAGGACGTCTGCGTCCGGAAAAGGAGAAGCTCGTGGCTGACGGTGGCGCGCGCAGCGGCCGGTCGGGTCGCACCGGGGCGGGACGCGGCTCCAGTTCCGGCCGCAATAGCTCCGGCGGACGGCCAACCGGGGGTAAGTCGTCGTCGAGCCGCTCGGCCAAACCCGCCAGCGGCACCGGTCGGGGCAAACCGGCCGCCGGTGGCGGCAAGTCCTCGCGGGGCGGGACCTCGGCGTCCGGCCGCGCAGGCAAGCCCAGTTCCGACAACAACCATGCCAGAGCGAGCGGCAGGCCAGCGTCCGGCGGTAGGTCCAAGGCTGGGGGCAAGTCCCCCAGCGGCGGCAGGCCAGCCTCCAGCAGCAAGTCTGGGGCGAAGTCCGCGGGCTCGAGTGGCACCGGTCGGGGCAAACCGGCCGCCGGATCTGGATCCGTCGGCTCGTCCGGTGATGACCGGCGTCCACGCGGTTCCACCGGCAGTCGAAGGTCCCCAGCAGCTGGCCGGGGGACCCGCCCGAAGACGGGAGGACGCCCGGAGAAGGCGGGATACCGCCCGGGGAAAGGCGGTGCTGAGCGCCGCACCGAGCCGTCGGCCAGAGGTGGAGCCGAACGAGGCGATCGCAGGCAGGGGGGTCGAGACCCGCGACCTCCGGAATTCGACGAGGACTTCATGTCCGATGTTCTGGCAGCCAAGGTGTTACCCAGGGATGTGATCGCCGAGCTCTCCACCTTGAACGAGCGCATCGGACCTCAGGTCCAGGCGCACTTGAGTGCGGCCTACGTGCTGCTCACCGAGGATCCGGATGAGGCTCTTCGGCATGCTGTCGCTGCGCGGAAGCTGGCCCCGCGTCTGGCGATAGTTCGCGAGGCACTGGGAATCGCCGAATACCACGCTGGGCACTTTCAGGATGCCCAGAAGGAGCTACGGGCCGCCCGACGGATCAGTGGGCGCGACGACACACTGCCCCTCATCGCCGACTGTGAACGGGCGCTGGGGCACCCGGAGAAGGCCCTGGACATCGCCCGCGAGGCCACGGGGCTGGACGCGGCCGGTCAGGTGGAGATGAGAATCGTCGCAGCGGGCGCGCGGATGGATATGGGTCAACCCGAGGCCGCAGCGCTGATCCTGCAGACGAAATTGCTGACCAGCCGCCGGCCGGGAGACGACTCCGCTCGCATCAAATACGCCTACGCTGAGGCCCTTCTGGCTTCCGGACGCGAATCCGAGGCCGGGATCTGGTTCGGGCGGTCCGCGGAGGCCGATCAGGACGGCGTCACGGATGCGGCTGATCGGGCGGCCGAGTTTGACGGGGTCGAGTTCCTCTCCGACGCTTCTCTGGCGGCGCCCGAGGTGGTCGGCGAGGTCGAGCTGCCGGATAGTCCTGCCCATGGCTTCTCGACGACAGCGGGCGAGTCGGACACGTGACCGCAGATACTCCGGGCGCGGGCGACGGTACCTACGGCGAGCCCCTCGCCGGACAGTTCGACGTGCTCCTGCTCGATCTGGACGGCGTGATCTACCTCGGTTCGAGCGCGGTGCCGCACGCGGTCGAGTCGCTGACGATGGTGCAGCGGACCCTCGGGCTGCGTAGCGCTTACGTGACCAACAACGCCAGCCGGACGCCAGGCTCGATCGCAGACCAGCTTCGGGGTTTCGGCCTGCGCCTCTCCGATCGGGACATCGTGACTTCCGCTCAGGCTGGCGTGCGGGTGCTGCGCGGGTGCGTGCCAGCCGGCGCGACCGTCCTTGTCGTCGGAGGTCCTGGACTGAAGGAGGAGGTCGAACTCGGGGGTTTCGTCGCAGTGGAGTCGGCGTCCGAGCAACCCGCGGCCGTCATCCAGGGGTTCTTCCCTGACGTGACGTGGCGCAGGCTCGCGGAGGCGACGTTCGCCTTGCGGGCGGGAGCCGTCTATGTTGCGACCAACGCTGACCTGACCATTCCGGTGGAGGGAGGCATTGCGCCGGGCAACGGGCTGCTCGTCGGGGTCGTCGCACAGGCCTCCGGTGTCCAGCCCACCGTGGCAGGCAAGCCGGAACCGCCACTGATGCTGGAATCGGTGGCGCGGACAGGCGCTCAGCGCCCCCTGGTGGTCGGCGACCGCTTGGACACCGACATCCTCGGCGCCGGACGAAGCGACCTGCCTAGCCTGCTCGTACTGACCGGGGTGTCGGGCGTGGCAGACGTCTTCAAGGCCGAGGGTCTATCCCGACCGACGTACCTCGGTCTGGATCTGCGCGCGCTACTGGAGCCGGCGACCAGGGCCGAAGTCGTCCGGGATGACACGGGATCGATGACCAGCGTCTGCCGGCGAACGGTCGCAAGGATCGAGGATGAGCGGCTCAACCTGGTGGGCGACACCGGTGATCACGGCGGGGCGCCGACCGGCGAATCCTGGCTGTTGGGAATGTCGAATGCACCCGCCGCGGCGGGACTGTGGCTTGACGGTCTGCGGGCGGCGTCCGCGTTGGCTTGGGCGGCCCGGGATGCGGGCCTGGATGTCGACTGCTCGGATGTCATCGACCAGCTGCAGGAGAGTCGACCTCGCTCAGAATGACGCCGGCCGCTGCCGCTGGCTTTGGGCACTATTCCCTGCACGTGGTACCGGACCCGCGCCCTGCATCTGCGCCGCGACCGGGGTCAGCCGAAGGAGCGAAGCCGCAACAGATCCCGGAAGCTGGCATCCAGGTGGACCCGGCCCGTGGCCCATGCATGTGCGAAGGAGAGTTCTTTGTTGGTCAGGGCGATGAGATCGTCGCTCGACATCGTCAACCGAACGTCCGCCTTGGGGCCCCCGGGCTCCACTCGTTCGATGTCAAGGAGTTCACCATCGTGGAGGCGCCCCCGGAATTCGACGTCATGGTCCAGCAGAGTCAGCGACATCGACCGATCGGGGATGTTCTTCTTGTGCTTCGTCTTGTCAACGGCTGCTAGGCGTTCCGCCAAAACTTCGAGCGCGTCATGACACTCGTCCAGCGACGCCATCGACTCTCCATCCTTGTCGGTCCGGGGCAGGGTAGACGTTATCGCATGTGGGGCGGGCACCCTCGGGGTGTGGCAGCCAACCTGGGGCCGACTTCAGGGCGTCATAGACCATGGGGGAGTAGTGTTTGCTCGTCGGCAGTTGTGACGCGACCCGTCCGCGGGAGACGTCGGACCGCCAGATAGCCAGTTGTCAACAGCCCACGGTCCTCGCTGCTGGGCGTACAGAGAGGGTTAGTCGTGATCGACGCAGTCAAGAGCTACCTGCAGATGGCCTCGGGACTTGTTGAGGCCACCGCATCGAAGGCAGTCGAGTCAGCCCAGGGAGTCGTGGCGTCCAGCCTGGAGTCGGGAGGCAAGGCCCCGGAACAGGTGGCAACGCAGGTGGCGACGATCGCGGAGGACCTGTTGGCACAGAGCCGGACGAACCGGGAGCTGTTGGTTGGCCTGGTTCGTACCGAGGTCGAACGTGCGGTCGGCCGGATCGGTTTCGTTCGCGAGGAAGAGTTGGCGGCGGTACGAGCCCACGTCGAGCGTTTGGAGGCGGAGATCAATGCCGCTATCGCCCAAGTCGGCGACCTGCCGGGTGTGAGCGGGGCTGCTGACGCCGTAGCCGGTGTGCTCGATTCTGCCGCGAGCGAGGCCTCGGCGGCGGCCGACTCTGCGACGGCGGTCGCCCGTTCCGCCCGGACGTTGGCGAGCACGACTGCGGCTCGCAAACTCGGCCTGCAGCATGAGGAGCCGTCGGTTCACGACGTGCCTGCCAAGAAGGTGGTCGTGAAGAAGGCGCCCGCGAAGAAGGCTGCAGCCAAGAAGGCTCCGGCCAAGAAGGCTCCGGCCAAGAAGGCGCCCGCGAAGAAGACCGCCAAGAAGGCTCCGGCTAAGAAGGCGCCTGCTAAGAAGACCGCCGCCAAGAAGACCACCGCCAAGTGACAACGGCTGGCGATGCCGGCCAACTCCCCGCCGTGGATGAGTCAGGTGCGGTCGAGGTCGTGGACTATGAGGAAGCTTCGTCGGACCCGCCCCGCGAACGCCAGTCAGAGGGAGAGGCGATCGTCTCCTACGAGATCGGTGACCCGCGCGTGGCGTCTGCCGTGGAGCGGGCCGGTGACGCAGCGGACCTACCTGTCGGGGAACGCGGTGAGGTCTTCCGCGATGTGTTGGGTCGTCTCAACTCGGCCTTGGCGGACGAGGACGGCTCCTGACGGGTTCGCAACGGCTCGATGTCGTGCTGGTCGCAAGGGGGCTGGCGCGCTCCCGCGACCGGGCAAGGGAGTTGATCCGATCCGGGGCCGTCACGGTCGACGGAACGACCAGCGGCAAGCCCTCGGCTCGGATCCGGGAGGACTCCGAGATCGTGGTCGACGACCCGCGGGCGCACTATGTCGGCAGGGCAGCAGGGAAGCTGGAAGGGGCCCTGAACTCGTTCCCGAGGGTGATGGTCCGAGGTGCACGCGTACTGGACGCAGGCGCCAGTACCGGCGGATTCACGCAAGTGCTGTTGGAGCGCGGCGCGCGACAGGTTGTGGCGGTGGATGTGGGCCGCGGGCAACTCGCCGACGTGGTCGCGACTGATCCGCGGGTAGTGGAGTACTCGGGCACCGACATCCGTGCTGTTCTGCCGGACGACGTGGGTGGCCCGTTCGATCTGATCGTGGCCGACCTCAGTTTCATTTCCCTTCGGCTTGTACTCCCGGCCCTTGCCGCCCTCACCTCAGCCTCAGGCCAGGTGATTGCTCTGGTCAAGCCGCAGTTCGAAGCGGGTCGGGAGGCGCTGGACTCCCGTGGGGTGGTCCGGAATCCGGCCCTCCGGGCTGCTGCCGTGGCTGACGTTGTGCAGGCCGCTGAGGCCGTAGGATTGCGTTGCCGAGGTGTCGCGGCCAGTGAGGTGCCCGGGGCGGCCGGCAACGCAGAGTTCTTCCTGCTGCTGGATTCGCTGGCTGAGGTGGGGCTCGGATTGTCGGAGGTCCGTGATGCGGTGCTACTCAACCAACCTGGACTGGAGGGGCGCGGATGACCCACTCTGCTGAGCCGCGCCGCGTGGTCCTGGTCACCCATCCTTCGCGGGAGGGTGCCGCCGAGGTGGCGCAGACATTTGCCCGGCTGCTGGCTGACGAGGGCGTGACCTCGGTGGTTCCGAAGGAACAGGCGCATGTGTTCGATCAGGGCCTGATCGAGGCGCGTGACGATGCCTCCCTGATGGCGGGTGCCGAGTTGGTGGTTGTGTTGGGCGGCGATGGCACCATTCTCTGGGGTGCCGAGTTGGCCCGTGACGAGGATGTGCCGCTGCTGGGGCTCAACCTCGGCCACGTCGGCTTCCTCGCGGAGGCCGAAGAGAATGAACTCTCCGAGGTGGCAGACGCCGTGGTCGGCCAGAAGTACCGGGTGGAGGAGCGGCTGGCGCTCGACGTCGCACTGGTGTCGCAGGGCGAGGTCACGGCACGAACCTGGGCGCTCAACGAGGCCAGCATCGAAAAGGGATCGGGATCAAGGGTGGTCGACCTGATGTTGAGCATCGATGAACACCCACTGTCGCGATGGTCCACCGATGGCATCGTCTGTGCCACGCCGACCGGTAGCACCGCCTACGCATGGTCGGCGGGCGGACCAGTGGTCTGGCCGGACATCGAGGCGATCATGGTGGTCCCGAACAGTGCCCACGCACTCTTCGCGCGCCCACTTGTCGTGTCTCCAGACAGCACCATCCGGGTCGAGCTGATGCCGGGCCGTCACCGGGGGGACCTCTGGTGCGACGGGCGGCGCAGGTTCGACCTGCTCGGAGGCGACTCGGTGGTCATTCGCCGCAGCCACCAGCCGGTACTCCTCGCCAGACTCCATGCGGCCGCCTTCGTGGAGCGACTCGTGGCCAAGTTCCACCTGCCGGTGGACGGTTGGCGACGGGCACCGGGGAACGTCGAGTAGCCCGATGATCGAACAGATCAGCATTTCGGGCCTCGGGGTCATCGAGCAGGCGACCATTGCACCGGGTCCCGGTTTCACCGCCCTGACTGGTGAGACGGGCGCCGGCAAAACCCTCGTGCTCTCCGCGTTGTCGCTGCTGATGGGCGGTAAGCCCGCACCTTCGTTGGTGCGCGGCGAGCGGGCGCGGATAGACGGCTGCTGGCGGATCGCGCAAGACTCGGCGCTCGCTCAACGCGTCACCGAGCTGGGTGGCACCGTCGAGGAGGGCGAGCTGCTGGTGGGTCGTACCGTTCCCAAGGACGGGCGCAGCAGAGCAACCATCGGCGGGATTCCCATCCCGGCAGCGACACTGGCCGAACTCACCGGGGACCTGCTGGCGGTCCACGGTCAGGCCGACCAGTTCCGGCTGCGCCGCACGTCCTCCCAACGCGCGCAGCTCGACTCCTTCGGCGGTGACGAACTGGGTCGCACGCTGGCGGAGTACCGCGAGGGTTACCAGCGCCTGCGTCAGGTGGAGGAGGAGCTCCAGACACGCCGCGGCGAGGCACGTACGAGGGCCGCCGAGGCCGACTACCTGCGGTTTGGCCTCGAGGAGGTCGCCTCGCTGGATCCCCAACCGGGGGAGGATCGTGCGCTCGCTGAGGAGGACGAGCGGCTGGGCAACGTGGACGCCCTCTCCGCAGCGTGTGAGACCGCGCATGGCGCACTCTCCGGCGATGACGGAGGTTCGGAGGACGTTCTCGCCCGGATCGCGGGTGCTGCCCGTGCCCTCGATCAGGCCGCGACGCACGACCGGGTGCTCGGCGAGCTCGCGACGAGGCTGCGCGAGGCCGCGGTCGGGGTGGCGGAAGTGTCCTCCGACATCGCTGGGCACGCGGCATCTCTGGAACTCGACCCGCAGCGACTTGGCTGGGTCCAAGAGCGGCGGGCCTCGCTGAATCGCCTCTGTCGCAAGTACGGCGACAGTGTTGACGACGTGCTCGAGTGGGCGCGGGATGCGGCGGTCCGATTGGCCGACCTCGACGACGACGACTCGAGGATCGAGCAACTGAGCCTCGAGGGACAATCCTTGCGCACCGAACTGGGCGAGGCCGCCGGTCGACTCAGCAAGCTCCGGCGCGCGGCCGCGGAGGACCTGTCTGCCGTGGTGTCCGCCGAGTTGACGGCCCTGGCTATGCCGGATGCCCGCTTCAACGTCGATGTGACCTCAAGGGAGGATGCCTCCGGTCTGCTGGTGGGGGATAGAACCGTTGTCTGGGGGCCCGACGGTGTAGACGACGTGGTCTTCCAGCTTGCGCCCCATCGCGGAGCCGAGCCCGCCCCGATCGGGCAAGGAGCCTCTGGGGGTGAACTGTCCAGAGTCATGCTTGCCATAGAGGTGGCGTGCGCCGGCAGTGCGCCGGTACCCACGATGGTGTTCGATGAGGTCGACGCCGGAGTTGGCGGAAAAGCTGCGGTTGAGATCGGTCGGCGGCTGTCCCGGCTGGCCGCCCACACGCAGGTGATCGTGGTCACCCATCTGCCGCAGGTGGCGGCCTTCGCCCAGACCCAACTACTCGTCACCAAGGGCTCTGCCGGTCTGGTGACCGCCGCGAGCGTCACGGAGGTGACCGGAGACGATCGACGGCGGGAGATAGCCCGAATGCTGGCTGGCCAGGACGACTCGGCCCACGCGCTGGCCCACGCCGACGAACTGCTGGCGTTGGGGGCCGCTGAAGGTGCCTTTGAGGAGTGAGGTGGGTACGGTGCCCACCGAAACTCCGGGACCAAGAGGTTACTGCGCCGCGTGCCGAACTGCGGCACCAACTTCGCCGAGTGTTAGCGTGGTGGTCCGTGGATCGAACATCATCTCGCGGGTCTGCTAGCCGCTCGGAACTCCCCAAGCACGTCTTCGTCACCGGTGGGGTCGCTTCATCCCTGGGCAAGGGACTCACTGCCTCGAGTCTCGGTCAGTTGCTCAGCGCACGCGGGCTGCGAGTGACGATGCAGAAGCTCGACCCCTATCTCAACGTCGACCCCGGCACCATGAACCCGTTCCAGCACGGCGAGGTCTTCGTCACCGATGACGGCGCCGAGACGGATTTGGATATCGGTCACTATGAGCGCTTCCTCGGAGTGGACCTGACGGAGTCGGCGAACGTCACCACCGGTCAGGTGTATTCGTCAGTCATCTCCAAGGAGCGTCGCGGCGACTACCTCGGCGACACCGTGCAGGTCATCCCTCACATCACAGACGAGATCAAGCGCCGGATCGTCGAGATGGGCACCGATGAGGTCGACGTCGTCATCACCGAGGTGGGCGGTACCGTCGGCGACATCGAGTCGCTGCCCTTCCTGGAGGCGGTGCGCCAGGTGCGACAAGACCTCGGGCGCGACAACGTCTTCTTCCTGCACGTTTCCCTGCTGCCCTACATCGGGCCTTCCGGCGAGCTAAAGACCAAGCCCACCCAGCACTCCGTTGCCGCCCTGCGATCCATCGGCATCCAACCCGATGCGATTGTGCTTCGCGCGGATCGCGCGGTGCCGGAGGACATCAAGCGGAAGATCTCCCGTGCCTGTGACGTCGATGCCGAGGCCGTGGTTGCCGCGGTGGACGCAGCCAGCATCTACGACATCCCCAAGGTGCTGCACTCGGAGGGCCTCGACGCGTACGTCGTGCGGCGGCTGGATCTGCCGTTCCGTGACGTCAACTGGAGCCGTTGGGACGATCTGCTGCGCCGCGTACATGCTCCTGCCCACGAGATCAATCTGGCGTTGGTGGGCAAGTACGTCGACCTGCCGGATGCCTACCTGTCGGTCACCGAGGCGCTGCGCGCCGGGGGATTTGCCAACGACTGTAGGGTGCGCCTGCACTGGGTCGCCTCCGACGACTGCGCGACCGAGGCCGGCGCCGCGGAGGCACTGGGGGACGCTGACGCCATCTGTGTGCCCGGCGGCTTCGGGGTGCGCGGGATCGAAGGAAAACTGGGAGCACTTAGATACGCGCGCCGCGAAGGCATCCCGACGCTTGGGCTGTGTCTAGGACTGCAATGCATGGTCATCGAGTTCGCGCGCGACGCTGCCGGTCTGGCCGACGCCAACTCGGCCGAATTCGATCCGGCGACCACCAACCCCGTGATCGCGACCATGGCAGACCAGCACGACGTTGTCGCCGGTGAACGGGACATGGGTGGCACCATGCGCCTAGGTCTCTATCCGGCGGACTTGGCAGCGGGATCCATCGTCGCCGAGCTGTATGGAACATCTGAGGTCAGCGAGCGCCACCGCCACAGGTTCGAGGTCAACAACGACTACCGCGAGCAGCTGGCCGATGCCGGACTCGTGTTCTCAGGTACCTCCCCTGACGGACGGTTGGTCGAGTACGTGGAGTTGCCCCGTGATGTCCACCCGTTCTATGTGGCCACCCAGGCCCACCCCGAGTTCAGGTCGCGTCCCACCCAGCCGCACCCGCTCTTCGCCGGCCTGGTCGCCGCGGCCCTGGCACGACAGGCCGGACGGCGGATGCCCTCCGGCAGCGAGACCTCCGTCCCGACCAGTGTGCGAGTCACCGCGTGAGCGAATGGACCGGTGAGGTCCGCGACAGCGACGAGGATGTTCCGATCCTGCGCAGCGAGGACCGGTTCAACGGGGCGGTATGGGGTGTTCGGTCGGACACCATCCAGATCCACGGGCATACCGTCGTACGCGATCTGATGGTCCACCCGGGGGCGGTCGGGGTACTGGTCCTCGATGACGATGACAAGGTGCTGCTGATCCGTCAGTACCGCCACCCGCTCGGTCAGTTCTTCTTCGAGCCGCCGGCGGGGCTGCTGGACAAGCCGGACGAAGACCCACTCGTCGCGGCTCAGCGTGAGCTGGCAGAGGAGGCCGGCCTGGCCGCCAGCAGTTGGCGCGTCCTTGTCGATTTCTGCAATACTCCCGGCGGTTCCACCGAGACCTTCCGGTGCTACTTGGCGCGCGGACTGAGCCGCCTCCCCGAGGGCCGCCACCAGACTGGCGAGGCGGAGGAAGCCGAACTGCCGCAGGCGTGGCTGCCGCTGGATGAGGCCCGCGCGGCAGTGCTCGACGGTCGGTTGCAGAACCCGACGACGGTGACCGGGGTGCTGGCGGCCTGGAGCGCCCGGGCCACCGGCTGGGACACGTTGCGTCCGGCGGATTCGCCGTGGCCGCGCCGGCGAAGGGCGATCGATGCCGACCGGGTGTTCGCGCTGAAGCCCCGCTGACGCCGCCCGTGGCGGTCGCGTCGGAGTGTCGCGGACTTTCGGCGCTGTCCACCGGTCATAGCACTTCGACCCACATCAACGGCTAGCGTTGCCTCCGTTAGGACGAAGAGTGCTGGGCTGCATGCCGGGCGCGATGTGGAGGTGCTTCACGATGAAGGTCGGGGTTCCGCGCGAGGTCAAGAACCACGAGTACCGAGTCGCCATCACGCAGGCGGGTGTCCTCGAACTCACGCGCCTGGGTCACGAGGTATTCATCGAAAACGACGCCGGGGTCGGCTCGAGCATCACCAACGAGGAGTACCTTGCCGCGGGTGCCACCATCCTGCCGACTGCGGACGACGTATGGGAGGCCGGCGATCTCATCCTCAAGGTGAAGGAACCGATGCCGGAGGAATATCACCGGATGCGACGCGATCAGGTGTTGTTCACCTATCTGCATCTTGCGGCATCGCGAGAATGCACCGATGCCCTCGTCGATTCCGGTATCACCGCGATCGCCTACGAGACTGTGGAACTACCAGACGGGAGTCTGCCCCTCCTAGCACCCATGTCGGAGGTCGCCGGTCGACTGGCCCCGCAGGTCGGGTCCCACGCACTGATGCGCGCCTACGGGGGGCGGGGGGTGCTCATGGGGGGAGTCTCCGGAGTGCACGCGGCCAAGGTGGTCGTCCTGGGCGCCGGGGTCTCCGGCAACAACGCCGCCGCCATCGCCCTGGGAATGCAGGCGGAAGTTCTGATCCTGGATCGCAACGTCGCCCGACTGCGCTACGTCGACGCCATCTACGCGGGTCACATGCAGACGGTCGCCAGTAACGCGTATGAGATTGAGCGTTGCGTGCTCGACGCAGATCTGGTCATCGGCGCGGTCCTGGTGCCGGGGGCGAAGGCTCCGAAACTGATCAGCAACGACCTTGTGTCCAGGATGAAGCCCGGATCGGTATTGGTGGACATCGCCATTGACCAGGGGGGCTGCTTCGAGGACTCCCGGCCGACCACCCATGCCGACCCCACCTTCCCGGTGCACAACTCGCTGTTCTACTGCGTGGCAAACATGCCTGGCGCCGTGCCCCACACGAGCACGTGGGCGTTGACGAATGTGACCCTGCCGTTCGTCGTCGAGTTGGCGAACAAGGGGTGGCGGAGCGCCTGCCAGGACGATCCAGCTCTGGCGCTCGGGGTCAATACCCACGCTGGCGAGATAACCTACGAAGCCGTGGCTCAGGCGTTTCACCTGCCCTATCAACCGCTGGCGCAGGTGCTGGCCTGACCATGGCGGGGGCGTCGTCGAGCAAGCTGAACCGCAGCGTCGACGCCTATTTGGGCCACCTCGAGGTGGAGCGGGGGCTGAGCCCCAACACTCTGGCGGCCTACCGTCGAGATCTCGCCCGCTACTGCGAATTCTGTCTCGGTCACGGAGTCGGGGAGTTGCGAGATGTCACCCCCGATCAGGTGGAGGACTTCCTGGTGGCGTTGTCGGTGGGCGATGTCGACCATCCGCCGTTGTCCGCGGCTTCGGCGGGCAGGACGCTGGCCGCCGTTCGAGGGCTGCACAGATTCGCTGTACTCGAAGGGTGGACCGACACGGATCCGGCGGCTGCGGTAGCCCCGCCACGGGCAGGGCTACGGTTACCGAAGGCGTTGACGCTTACCCAGGTGTCCGCCCTGATCGAGGCAGCCGGCGCCGCGGAACCGCCGATGGGCCTGCGGGACGGCGCTCTGATCGAGTTGCTGTACGGCACCGGGGCAAGGATTTCCGAGGCGGTCGCCCTCGATGTGGACGATGTCGCCGACGAGGTAGACGCGCTGCTGCTCCGAGGTAAGGGCAACAAGGAACGGATCGTGCCGCTCGGCGGCTACGCGGCCAGTGCCCTACAGGCATACCAGGTCCGCGCGCGCCCGCTGTTGTCGCAGCGAGGCCAGGCCACGCCGGCGCTCTTCCTCAACACCCGAGGTGCACGGTTGTCGCGGCAGAGCGCCTACGGCGTGCTGCAGCGCGCTGCCGCCAAGGCGGGTCTCGGCGACCGTGTATCGCCACACATGCTGCGTCACTCATTCGCGACCCACATGCTCGACGGTGGAGCTGACGTCCGGGTGGTGCAGGAACTCCTCGGCCATGCCTCGGTCACGACGACGCAGATCTATACCCTCGTCACCCCTCAGCGCATCGCTGAGGAATACGCCTCGACCCATCCCAGGGCACGGTAGGCGTCGCAACCAGATCCTGAACCATCGGGACGATACGGTGGTCCGATGGAAACTGCGGCGGAGCACGACACCGTCCTCGGGGACCTCCCCGGTCCCGGCAAGCAGCAGGCGGACCTCCCCGAGCATGGCCAGGCCACGGTCGACGAATCAGATCTGCCTGGTGGCTTCGCCGTCAGCCTCGACGAGTTCTCCGGACCCTTCGATCTGCTGCTCAACCTGATCGCGAAGCACAAGCTCGAAGTCACCGAGTTGGCACTGCACCAAGTCACCGACGACTACATCGCCTACATCCGAGCCCAGGGTGGTGAATGGGATCTCGATGAGACAACGGAGTTCTTGGTGGTCGCGGCCACCCTGCTGGATCTGAAGGCGGCGAGACTGCTGCCGAGCGGGGAGGTGGAGGACGAGGAAGACCTATCCCTGCTCGAGGCCAGAGACTTGCTGTTCGCCCGGCTGCTGCAGTACCGGGCCTTCAAATCCGTGTCGGTCCTGTTGGCGGAGGCGTTGGCGAATGCCGGCCGCCGGGTCGCCCGCTCGGTGTCGCTGGAGGACAAGTACGCCCAGCTGCTCCCGGATGTCGTGCTGGGACTGGGTCCGAAGGCTTTCGCGGCGATGGCTGCGGAGGCGCTGGCACCGAAGCCCGAGCAAGAGGTGTCTGTTTCCCACATCCACTCGCCGGCGGTGAGCGTTCGTGAACAGGCCGCTCTGATGATGTCCGACCTTCGAAGTCGGGGCAGCGCGACCTTCCGGTCACTGGTGGCGAACGCAGAGAACACCATGGTCGTCATCGCCCGTTTCCTCGCCTTGCTGGAGCTCTACCGCGAGGGGGTCGTCGCCTTCGAGCAGGCTGCCGGCCTGAGCGAATTGCACATCCGCTGGACGGCCGGCGGGGCCAGCGTCGACGTGACCGAAATCGATGAGCAGGAGGGTCAGCAACCGTGACCGAGGCAACCGAGGAAGAACAACACTTCTCTTCCGACCTGGAGTCCGTGGACACTCCCGAAGCTGCCGTCCTGACGCAGCAGGGGGATGTCTCCGCGCCAGATTCCGGATTCGACGCTGAGTCCTTCGACCTCGGGGCCCCTGACCTCGCTGCGGCGCTGGAGGCACTCCTCATCATCGCCGACCAACCCATGACGGTCGAGGAGATGGCGGCTGTGACCGGAGTGCCGGCCGACGAGGTGGATCTGGAGGTGCGCCGTCTGGCGTCTGAGTACACGGAGTCCGGCCGAGGTTTCGATCTTCGCGAGGCCAGCGGAGGCTGGCGGTTCTACACCCGCGCTGAATGCAGTGACCTCGTCTCCAGATACATCACCGAGGGACAGACGGCCCGTCTGTCCCAGGCCGCCTTGGAGACCCTCGCCGTCATCGCCTATCGCCAACCGGTCAGCAGGGCGCGGATCTCCGCTGTTCGAGGAGTGAACGTCGATGGTGTCGTGCGCACCCTCATGACGCGGGGGCTCGTCGAGCAGGTCGGTACCGAGGCTGAGTCAGGCGCCGGGCTGTATGGAACCACCGGGTACTTCCTGGAGCGACTCGGTCTGGTCGACATCTCCGAGTTGCCACCCTTGGCTGAGCACGTGCCGATGGGTGAGGTCCTGTCGGAGATCATCGAAACGAACGGTTGATCCGGCCGTGTCCGATGGTGAGCCAGGAGACGCGTCGGCTGAGAAGTGGAAGGGCGCGGGGTCGGAGCCCGGGATTCGGCTTCAGAAGGTGCTGGCCGCGGCAGGCGTAGGTTCGCGACGGTACTGCGAGATCCTCATCGACCGGGGGCGGGTGAAGGTGGACGGCGAGGTTGTCCGTGAGCAGGGATTGCGGGTCGATCCGGACACGGCCGTCATCCATGTCGATGGTGAGCGGATCGCTACCGCGGAGGGGACCGAGGTCTACCTGTTGAACAAGCCCCGCGGAATGCACTCCACCATGTCTGATCCGCAGGGAAGGCCCTGCCTCGGGGATCTGGTGGCCGATATGCCGGTGCGGTTGTTCCACGTCGGGCGCCTCGACGCAGACACCGAGGGCCTGCTGTTGTTGACCAACGACGGCGAACTGGCCAATCGGCTGACCCACCCCTCGCACGGTGTGGACAAGACCTATGTGGCGAGGGTCCCTGGCGCGGTGAAGCCGGCGACCCTGGCGACGTTGCGCGCCGGGGTTGAGATCGACGGACGGCCGGTGGAGGTCGACTCGGTTCGGATCGTTGAGGCCGGTTCGGCTGAGACGATGCTCGAACTCGTCATCCATGAAGGTCGTAATCACGTGGTGCGTCGGCTGCTCGCGGCAGTTGGGCATCCTGTGAAGCGGCTCATGAGAACCAGATTCGGACCCTTGCACGTCGGTACCCTGAGACCTGGTTCGCTGCGGGCTTTGACCCCGGCGGAGCGCCGCAAGCTCTACACGGCGGCCGGGATGTGACCAGTCGCACGGGTCGCCTACGCTTGCAGGTGGTCGCCGGACAGCCGTGCGACAAGGGTTCGGTGCGGTGAAGGAGAAGTCGCCATGACGGTGCGTGCCATTCGTGGAGCCACCCGTCTGGGTGCCGACGATGCGGATGAGATGCACGAGGCGGTCACCGAGATGCTGACCACCTTGCTCGACGGAAATGACTTGACTTCCGAGAATCTGATCAGTGTGCTTTTCACCGCGACACCGGACATCCACTCCTGCTTCCCAGCGGCAGCAGCCCGCGGAATGGGCCTCACCGACGTGCCGTTGATGTGCGCTCAGGAACTCGACGTGCCCGATTCGATGCCGCTGGTGATCCGGGTCATGGCTCATGTGGACACCGATCGAGCTCGGGCCGACATCTGGCACCCCTACCTCAGGGGTACCGAGGCCTTGCGCGGTTCCGCGGCAATCACCGACCAGCCTGAACGATGACTGACTCGACCCCAGGCGGGCCACCCCGAGTCCTCGTGGTGGGAACTGGGCTTCTCGGTACGTCTATCGGCCTGGCGCTCAGCGCAGCCGGCTGGCCGGTGTGGCCGTCGGACGCCAAGCCCGGCAATGCGCGAATCGCTGCCGAGCGTGGCGCCGGGCGGGCCGATGAGGTACCTGATGATGTGGACTTGGTGGTGGTGGCGGTGCCTCCTTCCGTCACGGCCGATGTGGTCGCGGAGGCGCTGGACGTCCACCGCGACGCCACGGTCACGGACGTCGCCTCGGTCAAGGATCCGGTCATCGAGTCGCTGCGCGGTAGTGGCGCGGACCTGTCGCGATTCGTCGGCGGCCATCCGATGTCGGGTCGTGAGGTCAGCGGGCCGCGCGCCGCGCGCACCGACCTGTTCGAGAGTCGCCCCTGGGTGCTCACACCTACGGCGGAGTCCGAGCCGGAGCGCGTGCAGTTGGTCACCTCTGTCGTGGACGTCGCGGGTGGGGTGGTCCGGGTCCTGTCACCTGACATTCACGATCACGCGGTGGCACTCACCTCGCACGCGCCGCAGGTGGTGGCATCGCTGATGGCCGCCCGGCTGGCCGAGGTCGACGACGCGACGGTCTCGGTTTCAGGTCAGGGGTTGCGCGACGTGGTCCGAATCGCCTCGAGCGACCCCGATTTGTGGGCGGACATCTTGATGTCCAACGCAAGCGCGGTGGCGCCCGTGTTGACCGAGCTCGCGGCCGACCTGGAACGTCTGGGCGGAGCGTTGTCGGGTAGCGCCTCGAGGAGTGGTCAGGGTGGCTCTGCCGGCGAGGGCCCCGGTGAGCTTCGAGACCGAAACGTCGAGACGATCGCCTCGATCCTGGCGCTCGGCAACCACGGTGCGGAACGGCTGCCGGCAAAGCATGGTGGCGAAGCCACGTCCTACGTCACCTTGCCGGTCGTTGTGGAGGACGCTCCCGGGGCCTTGGGTCGATTGTTCCTCGCCGCGGGCGAGGCGGACGTCAACCTCGAAGATGTCCGCATCGAACACACCGTCGGCCGAATGACCGCGATTGCGCACCTATCGGTACTCCCGGCAGCGGTCGCGGAGTTGCGATCGGCGCTGGCGGCGGGCGGTTGGCATATCACCGGCTGAACGCCACTAGGGTGACGTCTGTGAGAACCCCCATCGTCGCGGTCGACGGTACCGCCGGCTCCGGCAAATCCAGCGTGAGCAAGGGCGTGGCGAAGGCCTTGGGCTTGCGCTATCTCGATACCGGCGCCATGTACCGGGCCGCGACCTTGTGGATGTTGCAGAACGGAATCGACGTCAGCGATTCCGAGTCGGTGGCAGCGAACGCCGACCGACCCAGAATCTCCATCGGTACCGATCCGCAAGCGCCCACCATTGCTCTGGACGGCGTCGACGTGTCAGCCGAGATCCGGACCCCGCCGGTCACCGCCGCCGTGAGTTCAGTGTCGGCGGTGCCAGCGGTACGCAAGCAGATGGTTGCACTGCAGAGGAAGGCCGCGAGCGACGCCGCAGACGCCGGCCTGGGACTGATCGCCGAGGGTCGGGACATCGGAACGGTGGTACTGCCACATGCCGACGTCAAGCTGTTTCTCGTCGCCGACCCAGAGGTGCGAGCGGCGCGCCGGGCTGCGGAGGACGCGGCGCGGGGCCACGGCGGCGCGGTTCATGCCACCGCTGCCGAGCTTGCCCGACGGGATCATGCTGACTCCTCCCGAAGTGCGAGTCCGTTGGTGCAGGCGGAGGACGCCATCGTGATCGACGGAACCTTCGACGACCTCGATACGGTGATCGCGAAAGCCGTTGCTGCGGTGAGATCCCGAATCGGAGAGGGCACATGACCATTGCCACCCTGCAGCCCGGACCCGCTATCCAGCTACCGAAGGAGCGCGGCGCCGCGCAGGCTCGAAGGCTCGGGGTCCCGCTGTTCCGCCGCTGGTATCGGTTCGGGGTGCTCGGTGCCCGCAACATCCCTGCCAGTGGCCCGGTGATAATCGCGGCCAACCATCTTGGATTCCTGGACGGACCTGTGATGGTGTTGGCCGCATCGCGGCCCGTGCATGCGCTGGCCAAGAGCGAGCTGTTCGCACCGCCACTGAACCGCATCATGGCGATGGCCGGGCAGATCCCCATCCGCTACGACGCCCCGGACCGCAAGGCGATGGCGACGGCGCTGGGTGTCCTTCGGGATGGTCGGGCGCTGGGCATCTTCCCAGAGGCGCACCGGGGATCCGGGGAAGTGACGACGATCCGTCACGGCGTCGGCTATCTGGCCCTGATGACCGGGGCGCCTGTTGTGCCGATGGCGATCATGGGGACCCGCGCGCCGGGGATGATCAAGGACGGTGTGCCGCCGCGCAACTCCAGGATCAACGTGGTCTACGGGGAACCGTTTGCAGTGTCGACGACCGGCGATCCGGCCCGACGGTCGGTGATCGCTGCGGCCGGTGAATCGATCAGGCAGCGTTTGCACGATCACGTGAAGGAAGCGTGCATTCTCACCGGGCAGTCGCTGCCCGGACCATTGCCCACCACGGAGAGGGCGGACCGATGACAGACGACGGCGATCTGACTCCGGATTCCTCGGAAGACGCAGATGAGGTATTGCTGCCCGGCGATGAGTACGTGGACTTCGACGAGGATGCCGAACTCGCGCGGATAGAGGCGGAGGAGGCGCTGATCTCCCAACTCGGTGAGTCAGTAGAGGTCGCAGTCGAACCCAGTCGGCCGGTTGTCGCGGTCGTGGGGCGCCCCAATGTCGGCAAGTCTTCGCTGGTCAACCGCATCCTGGGCCGTCGGGCCGCCGTGGTCGAGGACATCCCTGGAGTCACGCGTGATCGGGTGCGCTACGACGCCGATTGGAACGGTCGCGAGTTCGTGTTGATCGACACCGGCGGCTGGGAGACCAAGACCCGCGGCATGGCAGCGGCCGTTGCGGCGCAGGCCGAACGGGCAATGTCGGAGGCGGACGTCGTCGTGCTCGTGGTCGACGCCAACGTGGGCCCCACAGACACCGAAGAGGCGGTCGTCAAGGTCCTGCGCAAGGCAGGTGTGCCGGTGCTCCTTGTGGCGAATAAGGTCGACGATGTCCGTGGCGAACTCGAGGCGGCTTCCCTCTGGAGTCTCGGACTGGGCGAGCCGTGGCCGGTGTCGGCGCTCCATGGCCGCGGTAGCGGCGATTTCCTCGATCGTCTGCTGGAGGTCATGCCCGATCATGGGCGAGCAGCGCAGCGTGACGGTGGCCCGAGGCGGGTGGCGCTGCTGGGGAAGCCCAACGTGGGAAAGTCGAGTCTGCTCAACCGGCTAGCCGGCAGTGAGCGGGTCGTAGTCGATGAGACGGCCGGCACCACCGTGGATCCCGTCGACGAGTTGGTCGAGATCGGTGGTGAACCCTGGTGGTTCATCGACACCGCAGGTATCCGTCGGCGAGTCCGCGAGGCTTCGGGCCATGAGTTCTATGCGAGCCTGCGCACCATGGCCGCGCTGGAGCGTGCGGAAGTAGCGGTTGTGTTGGTCGATGCCAGCGAGCCACTCACAGAGCAGGACGTGCGGCTGGTCACGATGGTGGTCGAGAGCGGACGCGCGCTGGTGCTCGCCTGCAACAAGTGGGACCTGATGGACGATGAGCGGCGCCGCTACCTGGAGCGTGAATTGGAGAGGGACCTGGTGAGCACCCCCTGGGCGCCGAGGGTCAACATCTCAGCGAAAACCGGCCGAGGGGTGGAGAAGTTGGTGCCCGAACTCCAACATGCTCTCAACTCGTGGCAGCGTCGCATCTCCACCGGTCGGCTCAACACCTTCCTACGGGAGCTCGCCGACGCCCATCCCCACCCGATCCGCGGTGGCAAACAGCCCCGCATTCTTTTCGGCACCCAGGCGGGAACCTGCCCTCCCACATTCATCCTCTTCACAACGGGATTCCTTGAAGCCGGGTACCGACGCTTCATCGAACGGCGGCTGCGCGAGGAATACGACTTCGAGGGGACGCCGATCGAGATTCAGTTGCGGATCCGGGAAAAGCGCAAGCGTCGTTGATTCCCCAAGGCTGTGGACAGCGGCCCGGACGAGCACGCGGGGGAGTCGACGCGCGGCCTGCGGTGTACCCAGCGAGGTCCCGGCAGCGGTAGCGGGGGTAGTCTTGCCGAGGCATTGCATCAGGGGTCGTGTCCATCACGGTGACTGAGGGCTTTCGCCAAGCAGGTGAAAGGCTCGTGCATCCTCCGGTGAGGGTGCAGCGGGCGGCGGGCTGTAGCGCAGCTTGGTAGCGCACTTGACTGGGGGTCAAGGGGTCGCAGGTTCAAATCCTGTCAGCCCGACAGTGAAGTAGCAGGTCAGAGGCGGTTTCGGAGAAATCCGGAGCCGCCTCATCTGCTTGGCTGCACAAGTTGTGTACAAGTTCGGCTCGAACGAGTGTTCCCGAAGCCTCTCGTACCGGATCGATGGCGCCATCGCACCGTTGGCGTGCGGGAGTCTGACCGGTGTGTCCCCCTGGCCCGTGCAAGGCCTCAAACTCAATAGTGCCAGGCGTAGACCTGCCCTACCGCGGGTCAATCCAGGTGCAGACCGCGCGCGTCCCTCCGGCACGGAAATGCAGGTTCGTCCAACTCCCGACCGCCTTTACGAAGGTCCGGCAGTGGGACCCATCTCAACGACGAACATCGAAAACTTGTTCTCAGCATCAAGTGCATCACTGAGCAGTGTCAGCCTCGGCGTCTCCCACTGCATGACGGCACTCCCAGAAGGTTGTAGATGTCCGATGCGTCGACGATACAAGGCCACGTCTGCGTCGTCGGAAGAACGTGGGCTACACCCCAGCTTCACCGACTCCTATCAGGAGAAGGGTGAGAAGGTAAGCCAGGCGTGTTTGACCAGGAGATCCTGTTCGATGAGGGTCCGTCCTAGAGCCTGGGAGTTCATCGGCCCGCAGCAGGTAGGGGGCAGCCTTGCGCGGCGTCGATTGCGTCATTGACGCGGGACCGAGTTTGGTGTCCCGCGCAATCCCTGACAGGCCGTGTGGATTGCGGCCGCCGGGCGCGGTCGTGGTCGGGGGATTGGTGCGTCCGGTGACCTGCCCCAGGTCAATCCACCGTAAGACCCCGCTCGTGGATGATGTCGGGGGGACATCTCGAAGTAGGCGCCAGCGTGACGTTGGCAAACAGAAGCAGTCGGCCTGCTAGGCCTTGCCCGTCGCTGGCGGGGCAGGCGCATGCTTGGCTGGCACGCGCGCCGAAGAGGCTCGGTTGATCAGGACGGCCCAAAATTGATGGTCATTTCGGTGGGTTGCGACACGAACTTGCCTTCACTATCTGGCGCGGCGCTCAGCGCTATCAGCCTTGGCGTTTCCCAACGCATGAGAAGCCCCCAGGGTGGTTGGTGACCGCAGACAACACCAAGATAGCGGACCACGACACGAGCGACCAGAGACGATAACCCGCACTGCGAGCCCCGCTCTCCTGCCGTCGACTCGTGTGGGCTGTGACCGAGGAGGGGTAGGTCGGCCTTCTCGGCAGTTAGAATTCCCGGAAACTTAGGAGGCCCCGCGATGCATTGGGAAACATCACGCCTCACGCTGCTGACCCCCGTCGCTGACAGCGAACGCAAGTTGATGTTCTTCACGTTCGAGAACCGTCAGACAATCGGTCCGTCCTGACGTAACACGGGTCGTATGGTCGCAGGATCACATCCTGTCGGCCGAACCATCTCCTACGCATTTCAGAGGATCTGCCGCCGGCGGCAGGACCGGCTCAGGAGGGTGCGTTTCTGCTGAACTCAAACTGGTTAATGTAGTTCTTGCCTTGGCTCTCATCCACCGGTGCCAACAACACCAGTTTCGGTGTTTCCCACTCCATGGTGGCAAGTTAGTCCGTTGTCACGCTGTTTGCCTGCTGTCGCTTGCGGCCTGAGGCTTGCGCAACTGGCGTCGTTGTGGGCGAATGTCAGGCAATCTCTAGGCGCGGTGGGCGCGGCGTGTGAGCCTGCATTGTCAATGCAAGTTCAGCCCCGCTCTGGCGTGACACGGCGAGACTGCACTTGGCGACCCCGGCTTCGGTATCGAGTGGATTGGGCCGCGGCATCACGTTTGAGTCGGAACCATGCGGGTACCCGTGCTGCCACGAAAGAAGAGCCTCACCGGCGCCGCTCATGTTGGCGCAGTCCAGACGGTGGCACTGGCGCGGTCTCCGCGGGCGCATCCGAGCCACCGGGCCAGCCCTGGGTCATGCCGATCTGCCGCCCGCAACCGCAGCACTCTGACCAGAGTCACGCGCCATCCCGCGCTGTTCCTAACTAAGCTGGCGCGATGCGAAATCACGGGGCCGGTACACAATCACGGCGCCGATACCGAGCAAGGGAGTCAGCATGGCGACATTGATTGTTTACCACCAGATAGACGACAAGGACCATTGGCTCGCTTCCCCCAAACGTGAAGAACTCTTTGGCCCTTACGGCATCACCGTCCGGACCTTCATCAACCCGGACGACCCCACTAGGGCGGCGGTCCTGGTCGACACACCCGACCTGGAGACGTTCCAGACGGCACTGTCGAGTCCGCTGGCCGCCGACTCGATGACCGCAGACGGCGTTCACGCCGACACGGTGATGACCTTCATCGAGGCATAGACCGCCTGCCGTCAGGGTTTCCTGCCGCAGGACCAGATCGAACGTGGTGCGATCTTCACCCGAGGCACGTTGACTCGCGCCCAATCGTCAGGGGAGGCTAATGGCATGTCAGCGGAGCAGTTTGACGCCTTGCGCGCAGCAGTGGACGGCGATCGACTGCTGCGCTCTGAGCTCGAAGCGGCAGAGTCGATCGAGGCCTGGGTGACGATCGCCAGAGAACACGGCTTCGACATCTCACGAGCGGATCTTCCGCGGCCGGATGAAGGCAGGGACCTGACCGACACCGAGCTCGAAGGCGCCGCAGGTGGAAGGATCTTCTACGCCCCAACGGCTTGGCAGGCATACTGTCAGACCTCTCAGTGCTAGACCTCGAGTCTCCGTCGGGGCAAACGCACCAGTTCACCCGCGAGGGGTGGCCGCCAGGACGGCCCGAACATAGTGCGCCTGGCTGGGGAGGCGACTCAACAGCGTGTCGATCCACAGATTCCCGAGATTCGGATCCGCCCCCGAGGCCAACATCATCTCGCGATACCAGCTCGCGTGATCTGACATGATCCACGGCGCATCGATCAGCGCTGCAGATACCGCGGAATGGAACAGCAGGCGCAGATCGTCGCTGGCTTGGCGGGCAGCTCGTTCGTCGGTGATCAGTTGAGGACGCAAGCCGTCGGCGAGGGAGACGCAATCCGACACTATGGGCAGGGCATCCCTCATGAGTCTTTCGGCTTCTTGGCCCCGTTCTCCAAGGTCCACACCGGGTCGTCGGCCTGGGGGTCCGAGGGCCCGCAGTCGAAGAAGCACTTCATGTCCTGACATCGGGTCAGGCGCGAAGGCATCAGCGCCCAACGTCCGAACCCCCATTTCCCCCCTGGCGGGGGGCCCGAACCCTCGGCCTCCTGCGATCACCCAGCACCCCAGCTCGCGAAGGGCCGAGATCACGCGCCACGCGCCGAAGAGGTTGGCAGACATGGCACACGTCACACCCGACAACACCACCGGAGAACCGGCCAGAAGTTCCCTGATGTCAGCGGCCGGCACGGAGGGCACGAGAAGGTGAACGTTCCAACCCAGATGCCGCCAAACCGCCGCCACCATGCGTGCCGCAATCGAGTGCCACTCGCCTTGGGCCGCGCAGAGGACGACGTCTCCGAGTTGACCATCAGCGGCGTCCGACGAGGAGTCAAGTAGCAGCACCAGCGCTTCCTCGGCGATCGCCGTCGCCTCATGCTCTTCCGCGACGGTGAGTTTGGATCCTCCCCAGGCTTGACCGATCTCACGTTGACCTGGGGCGATGAGGTCTCGGATCACTTGATCGGCCGTGAAACCTTGTTCCGCCAGCACCAGCATGATGTGCCGAACGGAGTTCACGTCACCCGAGTGCAGGGCCCTCACGTACTCCCCGTAGAAGTGCGCCGGGACGTGGTGGGGTACGTGGTGCATCAGACGGGGGACGTCATGGGAAGTCCGCGATTCCCTTGGCGGCGACCGTAGCGACAAGTTCCTCCGGCGGCATGACCAGGTCCAGGTGGTATCCCTGGCCCAGCGAGATCCCCAGGTCTTCGACGACGTGCAGATGAGCCTCTGTCTCAACCCCTTCAGACAGGACGACGGAATCGAGTGACTCGGCAAGGGTGCTTGCGGCGGCGATGAACGCGCGGCCACGCGGGTCCCGCTGCGCTGCCAGGTCAGTGAAGGATCCGTCTACCTTGATGACATGGGGCTGCAACTGTTCGAGGGTCTGCAGGTTCGAGAAGCCGGTTCCGTAGTCGTCCAAGGCGACTCTGGCGCCCAGAGATCGAAGGATGGACAGTGTCTGGATGCCGGTGCTGCGAGGCTCCAGCAGGATGTGTTCGGTCACCTCGATCAGCAGTCGGGGCATCAAGTCGATCAGACCGGACTGACGTAAGTACGACAAGAGCGTGGGATCGTTCAGTTCCGTGGGCGAGAGGTTGATCGCGATCGGCAGATCCGGGGGCAGTACCTCAGCCGCATCCTGCACCAGATGCGCGATCATCTGTCGGCCCATGGCACGAATCTGCCCGCTGTACTCCGCGGCAGCGATGAAGGCCCCCGCCGACTGAATCGTTCCGTTGTTCAGAACCCTGCGCAGCAGTGCCTCCGCTGCGCAGACCTTGCCGGCCGCCAGATCGTAGATGGGTTGATAGTGCAGTGTGAAGGACCGCGTCCGGATCGAATCGGCGAGTTCCTGTCGCAGTTGAGCTCGTTGTTCGGTCTCGGCATGCATCCCCGGGACGTGGAAACGGAACTGGTCGCCCCCCTCCCGCTTGGCCGCGTACATCGCCGTGTCGGCGGCTTGGAGAAGCCCGTCCACCGTCGACGAATCCTTCGGGAACATCGCAATCCCCACCGAACCCGTGACGTGGCAGGTGGCCGTGCCGACGTCCAGCGGGCTGCGCAGGGCGTGTAACAACTTGTCAGCCAGGAAATCGAGTTGCTCGAGATGGTCGACATCTCGCATGAGCAGGGCAAACTCGTCGCCGCCCATACGCGCGATGACCAGGTCGTTGCCCATATTGGATCGGATTCGACCGGCGACCTCTGCGAGGGCGGTGTCGCCTGCCGGGTGGCCGTAGCGATCATTGATGTCCTTGAAGTCGTCGAGGTCGAGCCAGACCAACGCCACAGAGGTGCCCTCGATCTCAGCTCGCCGCAACTCGGAACTGAGGGTGCTGATCATGGCTGCTCGGCTGGAGAGACCAGTGAGGGCATCGGTGCGGCTGTGGCGACGAAGTCGGTCGTACTCCTCCCGGGTCTGAGTCACGTCAGTGGCGACGAGAAGCAGTCGGCCGATCTCCGTGGACGGAATCTGCGCCCCTTCGAGGGCCAGACGACGCAGCCGACCATCACGGCCCATGCACCGGACCTCTAACAGATGTGCGTTCCCTCGCTGGACGCTCGTGAGCCAGTTGCCCAGGATCTCCTGATCCTCCGGGATGCAGAGGCTCGCCAAGTCACGGCTCAGTACCAGGTCCTCTGGTACGCCCAGGTACGTCTCACAGTCCGGAGATACCCGCAGGATGCGGCCGGTCTCGCTGGTTTGCATGAGCAGTCGGCCAGGTAGGTGGAATGCTGCCGCCGTGATCGCAGCCTCGGTGGACAGCGCCCCCAGCGCTTCGGCGGCGTCGGTGATGTCTTGGAGCGTCCCGAAGCGTTCGTCGGGCGAGGATCCAAGGGCGCCCAGGTCGATGTCGAGGATGGTCCGCACCTGTCCGTCGATCTCGGTGCGGTACTGCAGGCGTTGCTCCCTGTCGGGCAGGCGGCTTCGCGCCGCGGTCTCGAGATCCTCCGGGAGTACATGAGACAACCACGCCTCGGGATCTGCACACAGTCGGTCAGCGGATTCGCCCAGAAGTCGGACAGCCTCGTCGCTGATGCCGAGCAGCACCCCGTCGGACAGCCTTCGAGTCCAGGCCGCAACGCCGATCTGGCCAGTGACCAGGCCGAGTTCCTCTTGTACGCGGGCCGCCTCCAGCCGCCGGGCTCGGGCGGAGGTCGTGTCGTTGATGCTCAGTACGGCTCCGCCGATCTCACCGTGGTCGTCGCGCCAAGCGGAGACCGCAACCTGATAGTCGACATCACTACCGATGGCTTCCAGTACCACCGTGGTGCCGTTGCGCAAGGTATCGTCCAGGGCCTTGTCGAGGCCCGGCAGGGCGATAGTCGTCGCTATGCGATTCAGGGGCGTGCCCAGATCCTCCTCGACCATCGCGAACAGCCGGACGGCCAGAGGTGAATAGCGAGTGATGCGCTTCTGACGATCGACAAGGATCAGCGCCTGGCTGATCGCGGCCTGAATGTTCCGCAGGTCCCGGTTGGCGTCGCTCAGTTCGCGGCTGCGGACGTGAAGTTCCTCGTTCAGGGTGCTGAGTTCCTCGTTGGAAGCCTGTAGCTCCTCGTTGATGGTCTCGAGTTCTTCGTTGGAGGCCTGCAGCTCCTCCGTCGAGGCCATCATCTCCTCGTTCATGGCCTGTAGTTCCTCGTTGGCGGTCTCGAGTTCCTCGATAGTTGCCTGCAGGGTCTCGCGGGTGGATTCGAGTTCGACCTGTAGCCGGAGGGCATCTCGTGACTCGGGGTCGGCAGCAGATTCGGCCGGCGTAGAGGTCTCCTCCGCGAAACTGACGATCGAGAAGGCTCCCAGACTGCTCGACGCGAGGCGCACCGAGACCTGAACTGGGGGCAGACCATCGTCGAGGTCGATGGGCGAACCAAGGGAGGCGGCGCCGGTGACGCGAGTCTGCGCCAGCAGCCGGCGTACCTCAGCCAGCAGCGGCCGTCGAACCAGCGAGACCACGGACATGTCCATCGATGCCTGCGGGAACTGGCAGAACCGAGCGACATCTCCCAAGACCTGCACCAGGTTGCCGTTCTCATTGATCACTATCGAGGGCGGTGCCACCACCCGCAGGATCGATTCGCGCAGCAGCTGGTGATCGTCACTCTGTTCGGGGTGTGGCAAGGGTCGAGTTACGACGGGCTGCGAGGGGGCCGGTGCCCCACGGCGCCTGGGAGGGTCCAACGAGGTCGTGCCTCGCCGGTAGATGCGCAGTTTCGAGGCGATCGGGATGAAGGCATCCGATAGATACCCGAGGCCCTCCGAGGTGCCGAGCACCATGAGTCCGCCGGGCGCCAGCGCGTAGTGGATCGTCCGCAGGACGGTGTCCTGAAGATCGTTCTCGAAGTAGATAAGGACGTTGCGGCAGGACACCAGGTCCATCCGCAGGAACTGCGGATCCACGGCCAGGTTGTGTCGGGCGAAGACCACGCACTCCTTCACTGCGGATGCCACCCGGACCGTGGGCCCGGAGGTTTCGATGTAGGCGGACCTGAGGTCCGGTGGAAGGTGCGCGACCGAGGCCTCCGGGAAGGTGGCGCGCCGGGCGAACTCCAGCGCCGCATCGTCCAGGTCCGTTGCGAAGACCTTGATGCGCTCGGACAGGTTGCTCGGGAAACCCATAGCCCGCGCCACAACCATGACGACGGTGTACGCCTCCTCGCCGGTCGCGCAGCCGGGAACCCAAATGCGCATCGCTTCGGTTCCATCCCAGTGGGCTACTCGCTCGGCCAAGGCATCGCCGAGGGCATCCCAGACCTGCGGATCGCGATAGAACGATGTGACGGACACGAGCATGTTCTGAGCCAAGATGCGCGCCTCGGAGCGCTCCGACATCAGGTAGGTCAGGTAGTCGCCCTGGTCCTGGATCTGCAGCACCGCCATCCGGCGCGTGATCTGCCGGCGCAGGGTCGATTCCTTGTACGAGGAGTAGTCGACGCCGGTCTGGGAGTGCATCGCCGAAACGATGCGCCTCATGAGAGTGTCGGCGACGTGGGTGTCGTCGCCGGCATGGTCAAGCTCGCCGGACACCAGCCGAGCGAGGATGTCGCCCACCTCGTCCGCCGCGACGGTGCGGTCAACGACTCCGCCATCGATCGCCGACTGCGGCATCGAGGCGTACTTTGCGCTGCCTGGGTCCTGGGCGATGGTCAGCCCGCCGGCAGCGTGGATCTCCCGCATTCCGTAGGCGCCGTCGGAACCAGTTCCCGACAAGATGACGCCAACTGCTCGTTCGCCGAACTCCAGGGCTATCGAGGCGAGCATGGCGTCCACCGAAGGTTTGGGGCCGGTACCCGTGGCCGTCGGTAGGAGCCGGATGACGCCCGCTTGGATTACGAGGTCGACCCCAGGTGGGCACACGTGCACCGTGCCCACCGTCGGCTCGTCCCCGTCCTCGGCCACGACAACCTCGAGTTGTGTCTCCCGGCCCAAGAGCTCGGCCATCAGGCTCTTGTGCTGGGGAGCAAGATGTTGCGCCACCAGGATGCTGATGGGAAGGCCGGAGGGTATGTGCCGGACTACTTCCTGCAACGCCTCCAGACCGCCGGCGCTGGACCCGATCCCCACGACACAATGCGCCGGGGCACTCCAGAGCCGTTGCTCGCCATCGGGACTCACCTGGCCCCTCGGCCTGCCGGTTGTGACGCTCCAATCAGGAACAGCGTCCTCGCCCGCCGCACGCACCATCTTGCTCTCCGCCTCCCTGCGCTCAGCATAGCCAGCAAAGGAGAGGCCGCAGAACAGGATGAACGGGACTGGGGCGCGCTCGCAGCACGGAGGCCAGAGGGCAGCCGGCAGGACGGATCGGAGCCGAGAGGCTGCGTGAAGTCCGACCCGCCCAAGGCCACGCGTGGATGTTGTGCCGGCGGGGGCCGGTGATGCGTCGGCCGGGGATGAAAGATACATTTACGGCATGAAGTTGATCCTCGTACGCACCCCGCGCGTCGGCTAGCATTTCAGCCGCCGCGCGGACCCCTCCTTCCCACAGTGGAACGGGGGGTTTTCTTGTGAAGCAGGACCCGACCAGCACCGACCCAGCAGTGAGGACGAGATGACAGCGAACCACTCCGATGACGTCACAACCGGCGCCTCGAGTCTGATCAGATCGCTGGAGGAGGTCGGGGCGGACACCGTCTTCGGAATCCCCGGAGGCGCCATCCTGCCCGCCTACGACCCGCTGATGGACTCGACCAAGTTGCGCCACATCCTGGTCAGGCACGAGCAGGGCGCGGGACACGCGGCCGAGGGGTACGCGGCCGCCAGCGGTCGGGTCGGCGTCTGCATGGCGACGTCTGGGCCTGGCGCGACGAATCTGGTCACCCCGCTGGCGGACGCCTACATGGACTCGGTCCCCATCGTGGCGATCACCGGACAGGTGCCGTCACCGGCGATCGGCACCGATGCCTTCCAAGAGGCCGACATCCGTGGCATCACCATGCCGATCACCAAGCACAACTTCCTGCTCACCGACCCGGCGGAGATCCCGCGCGCCATCCGTGAGGCCTTCCATATCGCCGGCACCGGCCGGCCCGGTCCCGTCCTGGTCGACATCAGCAAGGACGCCTTGGCCGCACAGACCACCTTCCACTGGTCCGAAGAGATGGAGTTGCCCGGCTACCGGCCGAATACCCGGCCGCATTCGAAGCAGATTCGCGAAGCAGCCAAGATGATCCTGTCGGCACGCCAGCCCGTGCTGTACATCGGCGGCGGCGTGATCCGTGCCGACGCCTCCCCGGAACTTCGTCGGCTCGCGGAGTTGACGGGTATCCCGGTCGTCACCACCCTGATGGCGCGCGGAGCGTTCCCCGACAGCCATCCACAGCACCTGGGCATGCCCGGGATGCACGGAACCGTCCCGGCGGTCGCCGCGCTGCAGAGTTCGGACCTGCTCATCGCGATCGGCGCACGCTTCGACGACCGGGTCACCGGGCGCCTCGACTCGTTCGCGCCGAAGGCTTCGGTCATCCACGCCGATATCGACACGGCCGAGACCGGCAAGAATCGGCGCGCGGACATCCCGATCGTCGGGGACGCGAAACTGGTGATGGCCGAGCTCATCGATGCTCTGAGCGCCGAGCACGCCGCTGGTCGAGTGGGCGACTACGAGGGTTGGTGGATGACCCTCAACGACCTCAAGAGGCGTTTCCCGCTCGGGTACGACGATCCCGACAACGACGAGTTGGCCCCCCAGTACGTCATATCCCGGCTGGGGGAGATCGCCGGGCCGGAAGCGCTCTACGTCGCGGGCGTGGGTCAGCACCAGATGTGGGCCTCGCAGTTCATCGGCTACGAGAACCCGCGCACCTGGCTCAACTCCGGCGGCCTCGGCACCATGGGCTATGCGGTGCCGGCGGCCATGGGCGCGAAAGTCGGTCGTCCAGAAGCCACGGTTTGGGCAATCGATGGCGATGGCTGTTTCCAGATGACCAACCAGGAACTGGCCACCTGCACTATCAACGACATCCCCATAAAGGTCGCCCTCATCAACAACTCGTCGCTGGGCATGGTGAGGCAGTGGCAGACCCTCTTCTACAACGAGAGGTACTCCCACACCGACCTGAACTCCCACGAGTTCCCCGACTTCGTGAAGCTGGCCGAGGCCTACGGCTGCCACGGCTTGCGGGTCAACAGCCCAGACGGCGTGGACGCAGCGATCGAGAAGGCAATGGACATGAACGATGCTCCGGTGGTGATCGACTTCCGGGTCCATCGGGACGCCATGGTGTGGCCGATGGTGCCCGCCGGGACCTCCAACAGCGACATCACCAACGCGCGGGATCTGGCGCCCGCCTGGGACCGAGGGGACACGGAATGAACACCAGCACCCTGAGCGTGCTCGTGGAGAACAAGCCCGGCGTGCTCGCGCGGATCGCCGCGCTGTTCAGTCGGCGTGGCTTCAACATCGAGTCGCTGGCGGTGGGTCCCACCGAGGATCCGCTCATCTCGCGTATGACGATCGTGGTCAACTGCGAGCGCGCGCCGCTTGAGCAGGTGACCAAGCAGCTGAACAAGCTGATCAACGTCATCAAGATCGTCGAGTTGGACCCCGAATCCGCGGTTCAGCGCGAGATCGTCCTGATAAAGGTGTCGGCGACCGCCGGTTCTCGATCCGGCGTGCTCGAGACGGCGAACATGTTCCGGGCCCGAATCGTGGATGTGGCGACGGAGTCACTGACCATCGAGGCGACTGGAGATCGAGGCAAACTCGAGGCACTACTGACCGTGTTGGCGCCGTATGGCATCAAGGAACTCGTTCAGTCGGGCGTCGTCGCCCTCGGCCGCGGAAGTAGAAGCATCACCGACCGGGCGAAGGCCGGTGCCTGAAACCACCCCGGGTGCTCGCCTGTGTGGCCACCGGCGACCGCCTAGTTGCCCCGTGAAGGGGCTGGGTACCCTCGGGGGAGAAGATCTGTTCGGTCCGGTGTCCTGCCGGCCGTCACCCGTTACCGCACGTCCACCCATCACTATCCGAGCAGGAGTTCACCGTGGCTGAAATGTTCTACGACGACGACGCCGACCTCGCCCTGATCCAGTCCAAGAAGGTCGCGGTGCTGGGATTCGGTTCGCAAGGCCATGCCCACGCGCTGAACTTGCGCGACTCCGGTGTCGACGTCCGCGTGGGACTGGCCGAAGGTTCCAAGAGCCGGGCCAAGGCCGAGGCCGAAGGGCTGCGGGTCGTGGACCCCGCGACCGCGAGTGCCGAGGCCGACGTGATCATGGTGCTCGTCCCCGACCCCGTTCAGCGCGGCCTGTACGCCGAAGCGATCGCGCCGAACCTGAGTGCCGGCAAGGCGTTGTTCTTCGCGCACGGCTTCAACATCCGGTTCGGCTACATCGCACCGCCGGCCGAGGTCGACGTCGCGATGGTGGCGCCGAAGGGTCCAGGGCACCTCGTCAGGCGCGAGTACGAGGCCGGACGTGGGGTCCCGGTGCTGGTGGCCGTCGAGCAGGACGCCTCCGGGGAGGCCCTCGCGCTCGCCCTGTCGTATGCGCGCGCCATCGGCGGGCTGCGGGCCGGCGGCATCAAGACGACCTTCACAGAGGAGACCGAGACCGATCTGTTCGGGGAGCAGGCGGTCCTCTGCGGCGGTGCCTCCGCACTGGTCATGGCCGGCTTCGAGACCTTGGTCGAGGCGGGCTACCAGCCCGAGGTCGCCTACTTCGAGTGCCTGCATGAACTCAAGCTCATCGTGGATCTGATGTACGAGGGCGGCATCGCCAAGCAGCGCTGGTCGGTGTCCGACACCGCCGAATACGGCGACTACGTGTCCGGTCCGCGGGTCATCGACGCCCGGGTGAAGGAGAACATGGCTGCTGTGCTGGCCGATATCCGGTCCGGCGCCTTCGCCGAGCGGTTCATCGCCGACCAGGACGCGGGCGCCCCGGAATTCAAGGCTTTGCGTGCTCAGGCTGAGGCCCATCCGATCGAGGCGACCGGGCGCGAGTTGCGCGGGCTGATGGCCTGGGTCGATTCCGGTGACGACGACTACGTCGAAGGCACCGCAGCACGCTGAGCGGCGTCGCCCGGGGGATCCGATCCTGGGGCGGCGAGGCGATCGTCCGGTGGATTCGTCTCGACGATCCAGCACTCGACGTAGAACAGTGCCCGCGCGACGATATTCACCCACGCCAAGATGGTGAGCACCAGCACGACGCCGCCGGAAGTGTCGGGGTCGTACAGCGCGCCCAGGTAGGTGTAGATGAGCACGAAGTTGGCGCCTACCACAAAGGCGGCCAACAGCGCCGACGCGAGGAGCATGGGGGCGGTTCGATACCGACTGCCTAACCGGCGAAGGGGCAGAAAGACCGCCAGGGTCAGCAGGATCTCTGCGAGCACCACAAGTCCGAACTTGCCGACGCTCACGAGGGGTCGAGGAACAGCGGTATTGAGCAACTCGGAGATGGCCGCGGTGCGGATGGCGGTACCGAGAGCCAGCAACCACCCCGCCAACACGACCACTGCGAGCAGCAGTCCGGCTAGCAGGTTCCACGGCCGCCAGGTGTGGAACCTGCGCCGTTCCCCGGGGTGCATTACCTTCCAGGAGCCTTCGCGCAGCGCTTTTGCCGTGTAGGTGGCCGAGAGCAGGAAGGTCAGCCAACCGAGCACATCGAGTACTGCGCTGCGCGACCGGAGGAGTGCCAATTCCACCGCTGCACCCAGATCGATGTCCGCAGGCGCCAGCACATTCGGGATGATCACCTCGTTGGCGCCCGGCATCACGTGGGTGATCCCCTCCAGCGCGAACAAGACTCCGAGCATCACGCAGATCGCCAGGAACAGCGCCCGGTAGACCACGATCAGTGCTGAGTACTCCACCTGGTGTCCGCGGTAGCGCTCGACCGCCCGGGCCACATGGTCAAGAGATGCTGAACGCGCCCGCGCCCGATCGAATCGCACTCTGATCCGGTGGCGCTGTCGGCGCCACCAGTTCATCGCATCGCCGTGCGCGTCCTCCGCCACACTTGAGTTGTACCGCATGCCAGGTGGCCGCCGCGCGCGACTGACGCTAGGTCGCGGGCCGCCGTCCCACCGTGGCGGATCTCACGCCGCTCCACCTCAACCCCACCACCGGCGCGCGGGTAGACTTGATGGACACCCAATCCCTGGATACCGGAGCACATTCGTGTCTAAGCCCGTCGTACTCATCGCCGAGGAATTGTCCCCCGCAACTATCGAGGCCTTGGGCCCGGACTTCGAGGTGCGTCACTGTGACGGCGCCAACCGGGATGAGTTGCTGCCCGCCATCGCCGACGTCGACGCGATCCTGATCCGATCGGCGACGAAGGTCGACGCAGAGGCCCTCGCGGCCGCCAACAACCTCAAGGTGGTGGCCAGGGCAGGAGTCGGGCTGGACAACGTCGACGTTCCCGCCGCCACCCAACGGGGGGTGATGGTGGTCAACGCACCCACCTCGAACATCGTCAGCGCCGCTGAACTCGCCGTGGCCCTGCTGCTCGCCAGCGCTCGCAACGTCAGTCCCGCCCACCAGGCGCTGCGCAATGGGGAGTGGAAGCGGTCCAAGTACTCCGGCGTCGAACTCGCCGACAAGACCGTCGGGGTTGTGGGACTCGGCCGGATCGGGCTGTTGGTCGCGCAGCGGCTGAGCGCCTTCGGAGTCAACCTCATCGCCTACGACCCCTTCGTACGTCCGACGCGGGCAGCCCAGTTGGGCGTCCGGATGGTCACCTTGGACGAGCTACTGGCCGAGAGCGACTTCATCACCGTGCACCTGCCGAAGACCAAGGAGACGCTCGGTCTCATCGGCGACGAAGCGCTGCACAAGGTCAAGCCGACGGTGCACATCGTGAACGCCGCACGCGGCGGCATCGTGGATGAGACAGCCCTCTACGAGGCCTTGGTCGACGGTCGGGTCGCGGGCGCGGGGTTGGACGTCTACGTCAAGGAGCCATGCACAGACTCACCGCTGTTCGGCCTCGACAACGTCGTGGCCACACCGCACCTCGGGGCGTCCACCGACGAGGCCCAGGAGAAGGCCGGGATCGCGGTCGCCAAGTCCGTGCGGCAGGCGCTCGCCGGTGAACTCGTGCCGGACGCCGTCAACGTCCGCGGTGGCGCCATCGCCGAACCCGTGCGTCCATACCTGTCACTGGTCGAGAAGCTGGGTCGACTCGCCACAGCCCTCGCTCCCGCGCCGATCGCCAAGGTCAGCGTGGACGTTGTCGGTGAACTCTCCGAGCACGATGTCAGCGTCCTCGAACTCGCTGCCGTCAAGGGGATGTTCAGCCTGCTCGTTGACGAGCCGGTGTCCTACGTGAACGCCCCGGTGCTCGCCGCCGACCGGGGTGTCGTTTCCGAGTTGGCCACCGAGGGCGACTTCGAGGATTACCGCTCGATGGTGCGCGTCTGCATGTCGTGTTCAGACGGCACCGCATTGCGGGTCGCCGGCACCGTCACCGGACTTCACGACGACGAGAAGCTGGTCCTCGTAGCCGGGGCCGAATTGGACGTGCCGGTGAGCGAGCACCTGTTGGTCTTCCGCTACTCCGACCGTCCCGGTGTGGTCGGTGCCGTGGGTGGCATCCTGGGCGATGCGGGCGTCAACATTGCCAACATGCAGGTCAGCAGGGCGAACGCCGGCGAGGATGTCACGATGGTGCTCAGCGTCGACTCCACAGTGGACGACCTGACCGTGGCCGCCATCGCCGATTCCATCGGTGCCAGCAGCGGCCGCGCCGTCGACCTGCCTGCCTAGCCGGTTCCACATTCATGCCCGAGACGCCACAGCAGCAAACGGGGTCCGCCTTTGACGGCGGCCATCCCGACTCCGAGCAGCTGGCGAACCTGGCGCTGGAGGCACCGACCGCTGCCGGCGTGAAGGAACATGTAGCCTCCTGCTCGGAGTGCAGGAAAGATCTGTCGCTTCTGAAGTCGCTCTTGCATGCGGACGGGCCAGACGGCACCGGACAGGAGGCGACCTCGGAGACCGAGCCTGTGAAGGAGACGCCCGGAATGGCCGATACCGCCGATGGCACCGCCGGGGAGCCGGAACCGACGCCCACACGCAAGGAACAGCAGGAGCGAGCAGCTAAGACCCTCGGGTCAGATCCCGTCGCCTCGGGCATGCGCAAGCAGACGCTCGCACTCATCCTGATCGTGTTGGCGGCCATGCTCATCATCGGCCTGCTGTCGCTGCGCTGAGCACACCGGCAGGCAGAGACCCGGGTGGCCTGGCTGTGCGACCCGCCCAGGAGCTACTCGCGGCTTGCGCGGTTGACCGCGCTCACCACAGCTCGCAGGCTGGACGTGACGATGGAGGAGTCGATTCCGACCCCCCACAGCACGCGAGCGCCGACGGCGCATTCCAGGTAGCTGGCGGCCAGGGCATCGCCGCCCGCCGACAGCGCGTGCTCGTTGTAGTCGAGCACGCGGACATCGACGTCGATGGTGGCCAGGGCGTTGCAGAACGCGGCGATGGGCCCGTTGCCCTCGCCTGTCAGCTCGATGGGGACCCCTGAGTCGCGCAGCCGCACCGCAACCCCGCTCATGCCGTCGGACCTGCTGGTCAGGTCGTAGTCCAGAAGCTCGAACCGACCCCAATGCTCGGCCCCGGAGGGTAGGTACTCGTCGGCGAAGATCTCGAACATCCGGTCTGCGGTCACTTCGCCGCCGTCGTCGTCGGTCACCGACTGGATCACGCCCGAGAACTCGATCTGCAGCCGCCGCGGCAACTCCAGCTTGTGCTCGGTCCTCATGATGTAGGCGACGCCGCCCTTGCCGGACTGGGAGTTCACCCGGATGACGGCCTCATACGTGCGCCCGACGTCCTTCGGGTCGATGGGCAGGTAGGGCACCTCCCAGCGGAAGTCGTCGACGTCGCAGCCAGCATCGGCCGCGTCCTCGGCCATCGCCTTCAACCCTTTGTTGATCGCGTCCTGGTGCGACCCTGAGAAGGCCGTGTACACAAGGTCGCCACCGTACGGGTGGCGTTCATTGACGGGCAGTTGGTTGCAGTACTCGACCGTCCGACGGATCTCGTCGATGTTGCGGAAGTCGATCTGCGGATCGATGCCCTGGCTGAACAGGTTCATGCCCAACGTGACCAGGCAGACGTTCCCGGTCCGCTCACCGTTTCCGAACAGGCATCCCTCGATCCGATCCGCCCCGGCCAGGTAGCCGAGTTCAGCTGCCGCCACCGCCGTGCCGCGGTCGTTGTGCGGGTGCAGGGACAGCACGATGCCGTCCCGATGAGCCAGGTTGCGGCTCATCCACTCGATCGAGTCGGCATACACGTTGGGCGTTGCCATTTCGACCGTGGCGGGCAGATTGATGACGACCTTGCGGTCCGGCGTCGGTTGGAAGACTTCGTTCACCGAGTCGCAGACGTCGACAGCGAACTCCAGTTCGGTGCCGGTGTACGACTCGGGGGAGTACTCGAAGTAGACCTCGGTGCCGGGGACGCTGTCTGCGTACTTCACGCACAACTGGGCCCCATGGACCGCGATGTCGCGGATGCCATCTCGATCCAGTCCGAACACGACCCGTCGTTGCAGCGTGGAGGTCGAGTTGTAGAGGTGCACGATCGCCTGGTCTGCACCGCGGATGGACTCGTAGGTCCGCTCGATCAGGTGGTCACGGGCCTGGGTCAGTACCTGGATGACGACGTCATCGGGGATCAGGTCCTCCTCGATGAGTTGCCGAACGAAGTCGAAGTCGGTCTGCGAGGCGGAAGGGAAACCGACTTCGATCTCTTTGTAGCCCATGGAGACCAGGAGCTCGAACATCCGCCGTTTGCGGGCCGGGGACATCGGATCGATCAGGGCTTGGTTGCCGTCTCGCAGATCGACAGCGCACCACCGAGGTGGGGTGTCGATAACCCGTGAGGGCCAGCGTCGGTCGGGCAGGTCTATCGGGGTGAACGGCCGGTAGCGGGCGTACGCCATCTCGGTCGGTTGCTGGGCATTGCGCAGGTCGTAGGCATTCGACACACGGGCGGCTACGGCCGCAGTGGGTGCGTCGGAGGGGTGTGGACTCACATCGGCTCCTGGGGCTGGTCTTCGGGTCACCGGTGCATCACAACACTCCGCGACGAGGGGCCGGTGTGGTCAGGCCTCGCCGCGGCGCCGAAGGAGCAGTGTCCGCACGGGAGCAAGGCTAGCACCTGCCGGCGCCGGCACACCGGTCGGCACACTAGGCTGACCACATGGAATCCCTGCGTATCGCCGTGATCCCCGGCGACGGCATAGGTGCCGAAGTCGTGGCCGAAGGTGTCAAGGTGCTGCAGGCCGCGACCGCGGGAACGGTGACCATCGACACCGACACCTACGATCTCGGCGCACGCCGCTACCACGACACCGGGGAAGTGCTGCCGGACAGTGTGCTGACGGAGATCGCCGGACACGATGCGATCCTGCTCGGCGCCGTCGGTGACCCATCGGTGCCGCCGGGCGTGCTGGAGCGGGGACTACTGCTGCGACTGAGGTTCGAGCTCGACCATCACGTCAATCTGCGTCCGGTGAAGCTCTACCCGGGCGTTACGACGCCGCTCGCGGGTAAGACGCCGGCCGACATCGACATGGTCGTCTGCCGAGAGGGGACCGAGGGTCCCTATGTCGGTGCCGGTGGTCGGCTTCGGGTCGGGACGCCCCAGGAAGTGGCGGTCGAGGACAGCCTCAACACAGCCTTCGGGGTAGAGCGCATCGTGCGCGACGCATTCGATCGAGCCACCCGTCGTCGTGGGCACGTCACGTTGGTGCATAAGACCAACGTGCTGACCAACGCAGGAGCCCTGTGGCAGCGGGTGTTCGATGAGGTGGCCGCGGAATTCCCCGGCGTCACCACGGACTACTGCCATGTCGATGCGGCATCGATGTTCTTCATCACCAACCCGGAGCGATTCGACGTGGTCGTCACCGACAACCTGTTCGGTGACATCATCACCGACATCGGTGCCGCGATCGCGGGAGGCATCGGGCGCGCCGCCAGTGGCAACATCGACGCCTCTCGTAGGCATCCGTCGATGTTCGAGCCGGTTCACGGTTCAGCACCTGATATCGCGGGGAAGGGGATCGCCGATCCCACCGCGACGGTGTTGTCGGTCGCCATGATGCTCGACCATCTCGGCCAGACCGCGGCTGCGGCCGAGGTCGAGAAGGCGGTGTCCGACGATCTGGCCGCCCGGGGGGCAGAGGAGCGGACCACCGCGGAGATCGGCGATGCACTCGCCGCGGCGGTCGGGCGGTGACGGCGATGGACTTGACCGTGCAGGCGAGCGCCTCCCCGACCGATCCTGCCCGGCTGGCCGAGATCCTCCGCGATCCGGGTTTCTGCCGCTATCCGTGCGACCTGATGGTCGTCGCCAAGTACCAGGATGGGCAATGGCACGACGCCGGTGTGGTGCCTTACGGCCCGCTGACGATGGACCCCTCTACCAACTCGCTGCATTACGGTCAGAGCATCTTCGAGGGTCTGAAGGCCTACCGGCAGCCCGATGGTTCTTTGGCACTCTTCCGCCCGGAACGCAACGCTGCCAGGTTCAACCGTTCGGCGATCCGATTGGCGATGCCCGAACTGCCCACTGAGCTCTTCGTGTCTGCCATCGAGAGCCTCGTGTCGTTGCAGTCCGACTGGGTGCCGGACGATCAGGAGAAGTCCCTCTACATCAGGCCCTTCATGCTGGGCACCGAGATCGGTTTGGGCGTGCGACCCTCGAGCACCTACGACTTCATGGTCATCGCATCACCCGCCGGGGCCTACTTCACCCATGGCGTCAAGCCCGTGACGGTTTGGATCTCTGAGGAGTACGTGCGGGCGGCGCCTGGCGGTACCGGAGAGGCCAAGTGTGCCGGTAACTATGCGGCCTCACTGGTGGCACAGGCTGAGGCCGCCGAGCATGGCTGCGACCAGGTGGTCTGGCTCGACGCGCGCGAGCGCCGCTGGGTCGAGGAGATGGGTGGGATGAACCTGTTCTTCGTCTACGGGTCCGGTCCGGGTGCTCGCATCATGACGCCGGAACTGACGGGCACCTTGTTGCCGGGCGTCACCAGGGAATCGCTGCTGACCCTGGCTGCGGACCAGGGGTACGACGTCGGCGAAGGCCGGATCAGCATGGACCAGTGGCGCGAGGACTGCGAGTCAGGTGAGATCACCGAGGTGTTCGCCTGCGGAACCGCAGCTGTCATCACGCCCGTCGGTTCGGTGCGCTCCCATCGCCATAGTTGGGATGTCCGCGATGCCAGTGCGGGCCCGATCGCGATCGAACTGCGGCAGTCACTGCTGGACATCCAGACTGGCAGAGCCCCTGATGTCCACGGCTGGGTGCATCGAATTCCGTGACCGGTCGTGGCGGACGCTGCGACCGGTGCCGACGATGCCCAGCCATGTGAGCCCACCTCGTTCAAGACAGGAACCTCGACGATGACCGCAGACAGCACAACCACATTCGCCGAACCGGGCGGTTCAGCCGGACCGGCATTCCAGCTCTATGACACGACCCTGCGCGACGGCGCCCAACGCGAGGGCATCTCGTACTCGGTCGAGGACAAACTCGCCGTTACCCGTATCCTCGACGGTTTCGGAGTCGGGTTCATCGAAGGGGGCTGGCCCGGTGCCCTGCCCAAGGACACCGAGTACTTCGCCCGGGCACGTGACGAGATCGCGTTGCAGAACTCCTTGCTGGTGGCCTTCGGGGCCACCAGGCACGCCGGGGTGGACGTCGAGAGTGACGAGCAGGTCAAGGCCCTGCTCGATGCCCAGACACCGGTGGTGACCCTGGTCGCCAAGAGCGATGTGCGTCACGTCACCGAAGCCCTTCGCACGACGTATGACGAGAACTTGGCGATGATCGCCGACACGGTCGCCTATCTGCGGTCCGAGGGTCGCCGGGTGTTCGTCGACTGTGAGCACTTCTTCGACGGTTTCGGGCATGACGGTGCGTACGCTCTGGACGTGGTGCGGGCGGCGCATGCGGCCGGCGCCGAGGCCGTCGTCCTGTGCGACACGAACGGTGGCATGTTGCCCTCAGGGATTGCCCGGGTCGTCACTGCGGTGGCGGAAGGTACCGATGCCCGCATCGGCATCCACTGTCAGGACGACACCGGCTGTGCGGTGGCCAACACGATAACCGCCGTGGAGGCAGGAGCGACCCACGCACAGTGCACCGCCAACGGCTACGGCGAACGCACGGGGAACGCGGATCTGTTCGCTGTGTCCGCCAACTTGCAGTTCAAACTGGGAATCGAGGTTCTACCTGCTGAGCGGATGGCCGACATGCATCGGGTCGCCCACGCCCTCGCGGAGATCGCGAACCTCCCGCCGGACACCCACCAGCCCTATGTGGGGGTCAGTGCTTTCGCGCATAAGGCCGGGCTGCATGCCAGTGCACTGCGCGTGAACGCCGAGTTGTACAACCACATGGATCCGTCACTGGTCGGAAACGACATGCGGGTGCTGGTGACCGAGATGGCGGGCCGCGCGTCGGTCGAGCTCAAGAGTCGCGAGCTCGGAGTTGACCTGGCAGGCCATCCGGAGGCACTTTCCGTGGTGGTCGACGAGGTCAAGGAGCTGGAGTCGAAAGGGTGGACCTTCGAAGCCGCCGATGCCTCCTTCGAGTTGCTGCTCCGGGACGCGCTGGGCGAGCAGGTACGGACGTTCGAGGTGGAGTCGTGGCGAGCCATCGTGGAACAGCGATCCGACGGCGAGGTCGTCAGCGAGGCCACGGTCAAGGTGCACGCTGGTGGCGAACGCATCGTGGCGACCGGTGAGGGCAACGGCCCCGTCAATGCTCTCGACAACGCACTGCGTTCGGCGTTGACCGTGATATTCCCGCAGTTGGCCGACATCTCGCTGGCGGACTACAAGGTGCGGATCATTGAGGGTGTGCGTGGCACGGACGCCGTCACCAGGGTGCTGGTGGGATCTGAGGACGGCGGGAAGTACTGGACCACTGTGGGTGTGCACGACAACGTGGTTGCCGCCTCGTGGATGGCACTTCGCGACGCGGTGGACTACGGGCTATTGCATGCCGCGGACCCGGCGCCTGACGAATCCGAACGTCCGGCCACCCTGCCCGGGGGCGTTCGATGACCCAGCAGACGTGGCAGAGCACCGCCGCCCCGACGGGCGCCATCCGGGTTCGAGCCCGGGTGGGCAGCCGGGTGGTGGCGGCGGTGGCTTCGCGTCCCGGCGACGATCTGCGGGTGATTGACGACGTACGTGCGATGGATCCACGACCGACGGGCGAGACTGTCAGGTGGCATGACGCGGAGCTGCTGTCGCCGGTCCTGCCGAACACGATCGTGGCCTTCGCGAAGAACTACTCCGCACATGCCGAGGAGATGGGCGTCACCCCACCGGCGGAACCGGTGTTCTTCCTCAAGCCGTCCTCCGCCGTCATCGGGCCAGGTGCAGCAATCGAGTTGCCGTCCGCGAGCGAGATGGTGCACCACGAGTCTGAACTGGCGGTGGTCATCGGGCGGACCGCACGCGACGTGACGCGCGAGCAGGTTCCCGATGTGATCCTGGGTTTCACGTGCGCGAACGATGTCAGCGCCCGCGATCTGCAGGCCAGGGATGGCCAGTGGGGACGGGCCAAGGGGTTCGACACGTTCTGCCCGCTGGGTCCCTGGGTCGTGGACCTGCCGGGACTTGCCACCGGTGCCGCCCAGGTGCGTGTCGGCGCTCGAGTCAACGGCTCGATCCGGCAGGACGGCAGCACTGCCGACCTCAGTTATGACGTCGCCGCGCTGGTGGCGTGGACCTCATCCGTGCTGACGCTTTCACCTGGCGATGTCATCCTGACCGGCACACCCGCGGGTGTCGGGCCGATCGAGCCCGGAGACGAGGTGTCGGTTTCCATCGAAGGAATCGGCACCCTGACCAATGAGGTGACGCGGCGTGGCTGACCACCCGAACCACAACCCCGACACCTCGGGGATCCAGCAGCCGACATTGCCCGCCGTGGGCAGCAGTCCGGTGCGGGTGCGATTCTGCCCATCGCCCACGGGCAACCCGCACGTCGGAATGCTGCGAACAGCGCTGTTCAACTGGGCTTATGCCCGACACACCGGGGGCACGTTCGTCTTCCGCATCGAGGACACCGATGCCGAACGTGATTCGGAGGAGAGCTACCAGGCGCTGCTGGATGCATTGCGGTGGGCCGGGCTGGAGTGGGACGAAGGTCCGGTGGTCGGGGGTCCCCACGGTCCCTATCGGCAGTCAGAGAGGATGTCGATCTACGCCGACGTCGCTGCTCGACTGCGAGAGGCCGGATTCGCCTACGACTGCTACTGCAGTGCGGAGGAGCTTGAGGCGCGCCGGGAGATCGCCAGGTCAGAGGGGAAGGCGCCGGGCTATGACCGGATGTGCCGGGACCTGACTGCGGATCAAGTTGCGGCGTACCAAGCCGAGGGCCGGGTGCCGGTGCTCCGGTTCCGGATGCCCGACGGTGAGTTGGTGTGGGAAGACCTGGTCCGCGGCGAGTTGCGCTTCGATGCCGCGCATGTGCCGGACTTCGTGATTGTCCGCGGCAATGGCCATCCGCTGTACACCCTGGTCAACCCGGTGGACGACGCGTTGATGGGAATCACGCACGTTCTGCGGGGTGAGGACCTGCTGTCGTCGACACCCCGGCAACTAGCCATGTACGCGGCGCTGGCCGAGATCGGGGTCGGTGATGGGACTACCCCGGCCTTCGGTCACCTGCCCTACGTGATGGGCGAGGGCAACAAGAAGTTGTCCAAGCGTGACCCCGAGTCCCACCTGGCCATGTACAAGGAGAACGGCTACCTACCCGAGGGACTCGTGAACTACCTGGGCCTACTCGGCTGGTCCCCGGGAGGCGACCAGGAGTTCTTCTCTGCCGCGCAGATGGCCGAAGCATTCGAGATCTCCCGTGTCAATCCCAACCCGGCGCGGTTCGACCTGAAGAAGTGCACCGCCATCAACGCTGACTGGATACGCGCGATCAGCGTGGACGACCTCGCTCAACGTATGGTGCCCTTCCTGCAGCGCGCGGATGTGCTGGGGGAGCACCCCACAGAGGCGCAGGCGAAGATGATCCGGGAGGCCACTCCGCTGGTGCACGAGCGGATGGAGACCTTGCAGCAGGCACCGGGGATGCTGGGATTCCTGCTTGTGTCCGATGAGGACCTGATCATGGACCCGACCGACGTCGAGAAACTCGTGGTGGGTTCCACCGAGTCGTTGACGGCCGCGCTGTCGGCGTTGGAACCGGTGCCCGACTGGACCACCGAGGCGATCCAGTCCGCGTTGCGGGCGGCCCTCATCGAGGGCCTGGGCCTGAAGCCCAGACAGGCGTTCGGGGCGCTGCGGGTCGCGATCACTGGCAGGAGGGTGTCGCCGCCGCTGTTCGAGTCGATGGAGTTGCTGGGGCGCGAGTCGTCGCTACGGAGAATCAGTGCGGCAGTCCAACTGGCGTCGGGTTGACCCTGACGGCGCAGTGGTAGATCAAGGGGGTGTGCCGTTGCGCCGGAGCGGCCTCTATAATGATCAGGTCAGTTCGTGACCCATGGGGTATGGGGTAATTGGCAGCCCAACGGATTCTGGTTCCGTTAGTTCAGGTTCGAGTCCTGGTACCCCAGCGTTTGGCACCAGCGTCGCGCGGGTACTCCACCCCCGGCGGCCGCTCCTCACAAGGGCGCTACGCTGAACACTCCTGGCCCCGTTGTGTAGTGGCCTAGCACGCCGCCCTCTCAAGGCGGTAGCGCGGGT
>CAZKVQ010000023.1:26176-45793 GCA_964556255.1 uncultured Actinomycetes bacterium | reverse complement strand
GCCCGTGCGCGGTCAGCGCACCCACACCAACGCGCGTACCCGCAAGGGCCCGAAGAAGACCGTGGCCGGCAAGAAGAAGGCCACCAAGTAGCCCCGAACCGGGCCGCTACCCAACTCGACGAATCTCGACCACAGAAGAAGCTGGAGAACCACAGCAGACATGCCTCCCAAGAGCGCAGGCGCCAAGAAGGTGCGCCGCAAGGAGAAGAAGAACGTGGCCCATGGCCACGCCCACATCAAGAGCACGTTCAACAACACCATCGTGACCATCACCGACCCCTCCGGTGCCGTGATCGCCTGGTCCTCGTCCGGCCAGGTCGGCTACAAGGGCTCGCGCAAGTCGACCCCGTTCGCCGCCCAGCTCGCCGCTGAGGCCGCGGCACGCCGCGCCATCGAGCACGGCATGCGCAAGGTCGACGTCTTCGTCAAGGGTCCGGGGTCGGGTCGCGAGACGGCGATCCGCTCGCTGCAGGCCGCCGGTCTCGAGGTCGGCTCGATCTCCGACGTCACGCCCGTTCCGTTCAACGGTTGCCGCCCGCCCAAGCGGCGCCGAGTCTGAGGTAGGTAGAGAAGCGACATGGCCAGATACACAGGACCGGACTGCAAGCGCTGCCGCCGGGAGAAGACCAAGCTGTTCCTCAAGGGTGCCAAGTGCGATTCGCCGAAGTGCCCGCTGGAGAAGCGCCCCTACCCGCCGGGCCAACACGGCAACGCGCGGACCAAGGAGAGCGAGTACCTGCTGCAGAAGCGGGAGAAGCAGAAGGCTGCCCGCATCTACGGCATCCTCGAGCGTCAGTTCCGCGGCTACTACGAGGAGGCCAACCGCAAGTCGGGTAAGACCGGTGAGAACCTGCTGGTCATCCTCGAGAGCCGGCTGGACAATGTGGTCTACCGCGCCGGATTCGCCAAGAGCCGCGACGCTGCTCGGCAGACTGTGCGGCACGGTCACATCCTGGTCAACGGGCGAAAGGTCGACATCCCCAGCTTCCGCGTGTCCCCGAAGGACATCGTCGAGGTGCGGCCCAACGCCCGCGAGTTGACCCCCTTCATTGTGGCCCAGGCCGAGGCTCCGGAGCACACGTCACCGGCATGGATCGAGGTCATCCCGCAGCAGATGCGGATCCTGGTCCACTCGCTGCCGACCCGCGAGCAGATCGACACGCAGGTCCAAGAGCAGCTCATCGTCGAGCTCTACTCCAAGTAGTCGTCCAGCACCACCCAACCCCCGGCGTCAAATAGCGGATGCCGACGGAAAGGAAACAACAGTGCTCATCGCACAGCGCCCGTCCCTGACCGAAGAGGTCGTCTCCGATTACCGTTCGCGGTTCGTGCTCGAGCCCCTCGAGCCCGGCTTCGGCTACACGCTGGGGAACTCGCTCCGGCGGACCCTGCTGTCCTCGATCCCGGGGGCGGCCGTCACCAGCATCCGCATCGATGGGGTGATGCACGAGTTCAGCACCATCGAGGGGGTTGCTGAGGACGTCACCGAGATCATTCTCAACATCAAGAACCTCGTGGTTTCCAGCGAACTCGACGAACCGGTCGTGCTGTACCTGCGCCATCAGGGTGCCGGCGAGGTCACGGCTGCTGCCATCACCCCGCCTGCAGGCGTGGAGATCCACAACCCCGAACTGCACATCGCGTCGGTCAATGACCGGGGACGTCTCGAGATGGACCTGGTTGTCGAGCGTGGCCGCGGTTACATCACCGCGGCACAGAACGCTTCCTTCGACCAGGAGATCGGGCGGATCGCGGTCGACTCGATCTACTCTCCGGTCCTGAAGGTCACCTACAAGGTGGAGGCGACCCGCGTCGAGCAGCGCACCGACTTCGACAAGTTGGTGCTGGACGTCGAGACGAAGCCGTGCATGGCCCCGCGTGATGCCGTCGCTTCCGCCGGCAAGACTCTGGTCGAGTTGTTCGGCCTGGCCCGCGAACTGAATGTGGAGGCCGAAGGTATCGACATCGGCCCGTCGCCGGCGGACACCTTCGTAGCGGAGCAGCTCAACATGCCGATCGAGCAGCTGGACCTGACCGTCCGGTCGTACAACTGCCTCAAGCGTGAGGCCATCCACAGCGTCGGCGAGTTGCTCACTCGCAGCGAGGCCGACCTGCTGGACATCCGCAACTTCGGCCAGAAGTCGATCGACGAAGTGAAGGCCAAGTTGGCCTCGCTGGGTCTGTCGCTCAAGGACAGCCCGCCCGGGTTCGACCTGGCGGCCGCCGTCAACTTCTATGCCGATGATGAGAACACCTACGCCGAGGACGAGCAGCTCTGACGAGCTGACCTCCTAGGCAGACAACGAGGAGAACGACATGCCGACGCCCACCAAGGGTCGCCGACTGGGCGGTGGCCCGGCCCACGAGCGGCTGATGCTCGCCAACCTGGCGACATCGCTGTTCGAGCACGGCCGGATCACGACCACCGAGGCCAAGGCCAAACGGCTCCGTCCGCTGGCCGAACGGCTGGTCACCTTCGCCAAGCGCGGAGACCTGCACGCCCGCCGCCGAGTGTTGACGGTCGTCCGCGACAAGACCGTCGTGCACGAGCTCTTCACCGAGATCGGTCCCCGGTACGCCACCCGTCCCGGTGGCTATACCCGGGTGACGAAGATCGGACCCCGCAAGGGCGACAACGCCCCGATGGTGGTTGTGGAGCTGGTCGAGGCACTGCCCGAGGCTGCAGTGGCCGAGGCCACCGCAGCCGCGAAGCGTGCGGCAAAGGACCGCCAGACCGCGCAGGCCAAGGCAACCACCTCGGAGCAGCCGACCAGCGATCGGACAACCGAGGAGGTCGCCCCCGCTGAGGCCGAAGCTCCCGAGGTCGAGGCGACTTCCCAGCAGACCTCTGATGCCGCCGCCACGGCGTCCGATGATTCCGGCGAGGCCGACGGCCCCGACAAGGCGTGAACGCAGAGTTCGACGACGACGAGCCCATCTCCCCGCACGGGGACGGTGGGCTCGTTCGTGTGCGGGCGCGGGTGGCCTACGACGGGTCGGGTTTCGCCGGCTGGGCCACCCAGCCGGATAAGGACACCATCGCCGGCCGGATCGAAGCCGCCCTGGGGGTGGTTCTCGGGCTGCCCGGGCCGGTCGTCACGGTGTGCGCGGGGCGCACCGACGCCGGGGTGCACGCGCGTGATCAGTGGTTGCACGCCGACGTGCCGTGGCCGCTGTGGGCGGAGCATGAACAGGCAGCCAAGAGGCGGCTGAACGGACTGCTGCCCGCCAGCATCCGGGTGTTGGAGATCACCGAAGCGCCGCCGGGTTTCGATGCCCGCTTCTCGGCGATGAGCCGCAGCTACACGTATCGGGTGGCCGACCGGGGCGAGGTGGACCCGCTGCAACGAACGCACGTGCTTGGTTGGTCCCGTCCGCTTGACCTGGGACCGATGAACGCCGCGGCGGCCCCTTTCCTCGGAGAACACGACTTCGCGGCCTTCTGCCGAGCGCGTCCGGGGGCGTCGTCGGTGCGGCGCCTGTTGGAGTTCCAATGGCATCGGGATTCGACGGGCCTGGCGGTCATGACCGTCACGGCTGACGCCTTCTGCCACTCCATGGTGCGATCGCTGGTAGGCGTGATGCTGCCGGTCGGCGACGGGCGGCGGGCGGTCGACTGGCCGGCCGAGGTGCTGGCCGGCCGTACCCGGATCCCGGCAGTCGTCGTAGCGCCGGCATTTCCGCTGGTGCTCGAGCGGGTGTCCTACGCACCCGATCTGGCTGCTTACGCGGCGCGTGCCAGGCGTTTCCGCGGCACCGGCGACGGGACCCGAATGTGAGGCCCAATCCTCGGCCGGTTACGCTAGGAGGGCTTGTGCGCCACGTGGCGCGCGGTCCCTGGGGCGTCAACAGCCCACAGAAACCACCCATCCGCGCCCTGCACCGAGCAAGCGAAACACCTGGCACGACACAACCGTCCGTCCTAGCGAGTGAAGGTCCCATGCGCACGTACACCCCCAAGCCCGGCGAGGTCACCCGTGAGTGGCACGTCATCGACGCCACCGACGTGGTTCTCGGACGTCTCGCCTCGCATGTGGCCAGTATCCTCCGGGGCAAGCACAAGGCGACTTTCGCGCCGCACGTCGACACCGGCGACTTCGTCGTCGTCATCAACGCCGACAAGGTCGCCCTGACCGGTGCCAAGGCCGAGAAGAAGAAGGCCTACCGTCACAGCGGATACCCGGGTGGACTCACGGCCACGACCTACGCGGAATTGCTCGAGACCAATCCGGAGCGGGCGATCGAGAAGGCCGTCGCCGGCATGCTCCCGCACAACACGCTCGGCCGCGCCCAGCTGCGCAAGCTGAAGGTCTATGCCGGTTCCGAGCACCCGCACGCAGCCCAGCAGCCCAAGCCCTTCGTCATCGGCCAGGTCGCGCAGTAGCGCTCAGCGCAGCGCCCGCGTCCGCAGCAACAGCATCGAGAGGATTCACATGAGCGACGAGATCATCGAGGTCGAGGAGACCGAGGAGCCGACCAGTTGGACGACTGAGTCGGCCTCCCCGTCCGCGGCGGTCGCCTCCCGCCCGGCCATGACCGGCGAGGGTGCGGCGACCGGCCGCCGCAAGCAGGCCATCGCCCGGGTGCGCATCGTGCCGGGCACCGGACGCTACGTACTCAACGGGCGTGCCCTCGACGAGTACTTCCCTAACAAGGTGCACCAGCAGTTGGTGAACGAGCCGTTCGTGGTGGTCGGAGCCGAAGAGGGCTATGACGTCATCGCCCGACTGCACGGTGGTGGCCCCTCGGGACAAGCCGGTGCCCTGCGGTTGGGAATCGCCCGCTGCCTCAACGACATAGACGCAGAGGTCAACCGCCCGGCCTTGAAGGCGGCCGGCTTCCTCACGCGTGACCCCCGCGTCAAGGAGCGTAAGAAGTACGGACTGAAGAAGGCCCGCAAGGCGCCGCAGTACTCGAAGCGCTGACAATGGCCAGGCTCTTCGGGACCGACGGGGTTCGGGGGCTTGCCAACTCCGATCTCACCGCCGAGCTCGCGGTCGATTTGGCAGTGGCGGCCGCCCATGTACTCGGTGATGCCGGACAGTTCGTCTCAACGGAGCGCCCACGCCCATTGGCGGTCGTGGGCCGTGACACCCGGGCCAGTGGCGAGTTCCTCGAGCACGCGGTGGTGGCGGGACTGGCCAGTGCCGGCGTGGATGTCCTCATTCTCGGAGTGGTGCCCACTCCTGCGGTGGCCCATCTGACTACGGCCACAGCCGCCGATCTGGGTGTGATGCTGTCTGCCTCCCATAACCCGATGCCGGACAACGGCATCAAGTTCTTCGCAAGCGGTGGCCACAAACTGGCCGATGAACTCGAAGCCGCGATAGAGGACCACCTCGAGGAGTACTGGGAACGCCCCATCGGGGACGCCGTCGGCCGCGTCTACCTCGGCGACGACAAGGTTGCCGGTTATGTCGACCATCTGATCGCGGCCGCCCCGAATCCGCTGTCGAACTTGACGGTCGTGGTGGACTGCGCCAACGGTGCCGCCAGTGATGTGGCCCCAAACGTCTATCGCCGCCTCGGCGCCAGGGTCGTCGCCATCCATTCCACCCCTGACGGGTACAACATCAACGATGGCTGCGGGTCCACCCATATGTCGGACTTGCAGCACGCCGTGGTGGAGCACGGGGCCGATCTCGGGATCGCCCATGACGGCGATGCCGATCGCTGTCTGGCGGTGGATGCGCAAGGCAGCATCGTGGACGGCGACCAGATGATGGCAGTTCTGGCTCTGGCCATGCGCGACGCGGGAAACCTGAGCAACAACACCGTCGTGTCCACCGTGATGGCCAACCTCGGCTTCAACCTGGCCATGGCCGATGCGGGCATCGATGTCGTGTCCACCGCGGTGGGAGACCGCTACGTGTTGGAGGAGATGCGCAGCAACGGCTACAACCTCGGCGGTGAGCAGTCCGGGCACGTCGTGCTGTCTGACTTCGCCACCACCGGTGACGGGTTGCTGACTGCCATCATGGTGATGGCAAGAATGGCCGCGACGGGCAAGACGCTGGCCGATCTCGCCTCGGTCATGACCTCGCTGCCGCAGGTGTTGATCAACGTTTCCGGGGTCGACAAGAACGCCCTCGACAGCGATGAGGTGGTTGCGGCCGCGGTGGCCGACGAGAGCGAGAAGCTCGCGGGCGGCGGACGCGTACTACTCCGGAAATCCGGCACGGAGCCGCTAGTGCGGGTGATGGTCGAGGCGCCGACCTCTGACCTGGCGGAATCCTCGGCGCAACGGTTGGCGAGCGTCGTCAAGGAGCAATTGACTCTCGGCTAGGCTCTTGTGTCATGTGCGGAATCGTTGGGTACGTCGGCGCGAAGCAAGCCTTGGAGATCGTCGTATCCGGGCTTCGGAGGCTGGAGTACCGCGGGTACGACTCCGCTGGCGTCGCGGTGGTGGCCGATGGGCAACTTCACATCCGCAAGAAGGCCGGCAAGCTGGTCAATCTCGAGACTTTGCTGGGTTCGGACCCGATCCCGGGTAGCACCGTCGGCATCGGCCACACCAGGTGGGCCACCCACGGTGCGCCCAATGATCTGAACGCCCACCCCCACACCAGCGCCAATGGCCGGGTGGCGATCATCCATAACGGCATCATCGAGAACTTCGCCGAGCTGCGCGAAGAACTCGCCGCCGAGGGTGTGTTGATGACTAGCGAGACCGACAGCGAGGTCGTTGCGCATCTGTTGGCCGCGACCCTGCCGGGCGTTGACCATGACCTGCCCGAGGCAATGCGCGCGGTCTGTCGCCGGCTGGAGGGCGCATTCACGCTGGTCGCGGTGGATGCCGACGTGCCCGCTCAAGTGGTGGGCGCTCGGCGGAATTCACCGCTCGTGGTCGGCGTCGGCGACGGCGAGAACTTCCTGGCCTCGGATGTAGCGGCGTTCATCGCCCACACCCGCGATGCGATAGAGCTCGGCCAGGACCAGGTGGTCGTCCTGACCCCCGATTCCGTGGAGGTCACCGACTTCGACGGCAAGCCCGCGGATGTCACGCCGTTCACGGTCACCTGGGACGCGGCCGCCGCCGAGAAGGGCGGCTACGACCTTTTCATGCTGAAGGAGATCGCCGAGCAGCCGAAGGCGGTGGCCGACACCCTGTTGGGCCGAATCGACCGCGCCGGGCTACTCCAGCTCGACGATGTCCGGTTGTCGGACTCTGAGCTCCGATCGGTGACGAAGGTCATCATCATCGCCTGCGGCACCGCTTACCACGCGGGCATGGTGGCCAAGTACGCCATCGAGCATTGGACCCGGATCCCGTGCGAGGTCGAACTCGCCAGCGAGTTCCGTTACCGCGACCCGATCGTGGACCCACGCACCCTGATAGTCGCGATCTCGCAGTCCGGCGAGACGATGGACACCTTGATGGCGATGCGTCACGCCCGCGAGCAGGGTGCGAAAGTGCTGGCGATCTGCAACACGCAGGGGTCCACCATTCCACGGGAGTCCGACGCGGCGCTCTACACGTACGCCGGCCCAGAGATCGCGGTGGCGTCCACCAAAGCATTCCTGACCCAGATCGTCGCCTGCTACCTCGTGGCCCTGTACCTGGCTCAGGTGCGGGGGAACAAGTTCCCCGACGAGATCCGCGCGATCCTCACGGAGCTGGCGGACATGCCGCGCATGGTCGACCTGGTTCTCGACACTGCTGAGCCGGTCCGACAGCTCGCCCAACGGTTCGCAGATGCCCGAAGCGTGTTGTTCATCGGTCGGCATGTGGGCTTCCCGGTTGCGTTGGAGGGTGCGCTGAAACTCAAGGAGCTCGCCTACATGCACGCGGAGGGTTTCGCCGCCGGGGAACTCAAGCATGGGCCGATCGCGCTTATCGAGGACGGCCTGCCGGTGATCGTGGTCGTGCCGTCACCGAGGGGACGTAGCGTTCTGCACGAGAAGATCATCTCCAACATCCAGGAGGTTCGCGCTCGTGGTGCCGTGACGATCGTCATCGCGGAGGAGGGTGACGAAGCCGTCACCCCCTACGCCGACCACATCATCAGGGTGCCCGAATGTCCCACCCTCATGCAGCCGCTGGTGTCCACGGTGCCGTTGCAGGTGTTCGCCTGTGAGATGGCGACGGTGAAGGGTCATGATGTCGACCAGCCGCGCAACCTAGCCAAGAGCGTCACGGTCGAGTAGTCGGTGGTCGGGGTGAGGAGATCCTTCAGCGTCGCTGCGATCCGGACCGCCGAGTCCGCTGCCCTTGCCGCCACCGGCGAGGGAGAGTTGATGTCCCGCGCGGCCCGCGGGCTGGCCGTCACCTGTGCTGAACTGCTGTCCTCCTGGCGCGGGCGGGTGACCGGTTCCAGGGTTGTTGTGCTGGCCGGTACCGGGAACAACGCCGGGGATGCCTTATTCGCCGCAGCCGAACTCGGACGTCGAGGTGCCGCGGTGGCGGTCATCACGCTGGCGGGCACGACCCACCCCGGCGGCCTGGCTGCTGCTCTGGCGCACGGTGCCCGACTGGTCGACCTCGGCGGCGTGGAGGTGGGCGACCCGCTGCTGCAGGCGACGCTACCGACCCTGTCGGAGGCGGATCTCGTGCTCGACGGCATTGTTGGGATAGGCGGCAGCGGTCCGCTGCGGCCGGTGGCGGCGACGTTGGCAGCAGCCGCTGCCGGGCGCATCGTCGCGGTGGACCTGCCCAGCGGTGTCAATCCGGATACCGGCGAGGTGCCGGATCCCGACGCCTGTGTGTCTGCGGAGGTGACGGTCACCTTCGGGGCCCTCAAGACCGGACTATTGCTGCCGCCGGCGAGCGTCCAGGCTGGCCTGGTCTCGCTGGTCGATATCGGGCTCGGCCCCTATCTGGCAGAAGGGGACGAGGCGGCGGACGCCGTTCTCATGGACATGGTTGCCGCGGGTGACGCGGTTCCGGTTCCCGGCGGGGCCGACGACAAGTACACCCGTGGCGTACTCGGTGTTGTCGCCGGGTCGGAGGACTACCCGGGGGCGGGCATCCTGTGCTCAGGCGCCGGCCGCTTTGGCGGTGTCGGGATGGTGCGATACGCCGGCGGTGCCGTCGATCAGGTGGTGACCCGCTGGCCGGAGATCGTGCCGAGCCGCACGATGCCCTCGAAATCCGGTCGCGTGCAGGCTTGGGTCATCGGCTCCGGTGCCGGGGTCGACGACACCGCGAAGGCCAGATTGGTAGATGTGCTGGCCGCCCAAGTGCCGATCGTCGTGGATGCGGACGCGATCACCTTGGTTTCGGCTGATGAGGACCTTCGGACGATGGTTCGAGACCGGACCTCGCCCACCCTGTTCACCCCGCACGCGGGCGAATTCGCGAGGCTCGGTGGGGATCTGTCCGTCGCAGGCGGCCGTCTCGCCGCCGTGCGCCGGTTGGCAGCCGACCTCGACTCGGTCGTGCTGCTCAAGGGGGCCGTCACCGTGATCGCCGGGGCTAACGGCTCTGCCGTCGTGTCGGCAAGTGGACCGCCCGACCTTGCGACCGCGGGTAGCGGCGACGTCCTATCCGGCCTGATCGGGTCCCTGGTGGCGGCGAACCACGTTGCCGACAGCACCGATTTGGCCCGGGTCGCCGGGGCGGGGGCCTATCTTCACGGCGTGGCTGCGCGACTGGCCGCCGCTGGCGGTCGGCCCATCGTGAGCGAGGACGTCTTGACGGCGGTACCCGACGCCGTTGCCCTTGCCCGGAATGTGGCGGCGGGCGGATGACTGCTGGCTCAGCGTCGGACGTGGCCGACCGTGCCCATGCCCTGATCGATTTGGAGGCTCTGCGCCACAACGTGAGAAGGTTGCGGGCCGCAGCGCCGGCCTCCGAACTCATGGCCGTGGTGAAGGCCGACGCGTACGGTCACGGACTCGTCGCCTGCGCCCGCGCGGCCCGAGAGGCGGGGGCACGTTGGCTCGGTGTCGCCCTGCCCAGTGAGGCCCTCGAACTCAGGTCCGCCGGGGACACCGGTCGCGTGCTGTGCTGGCTCTCGGTACCTGGGGAGAGGTTCGAGGACCTGATCTCCGCGGACATCGATGTCAGCGCGTACGATCTCGCCACCTTGGCCGCGATCGCCGTGGCCGCCAGGTCCACCGGAATCACCGCCCGGGTTCATCTCAAAGTCGATACCGGGCTCTCCCGGGGCGGTGCCACCCTCGAGGATTGGCCGGCGCTGCTGGCCGAGACCTCCAGGTTGGTGGCCGAGGGCAGCGTCACGTTGGCGGGTGTCTGGTCACATTTGGCCTACGCCGATGAGCCGGGCAACCCGGTCATCGCGCAACAGGTGGCGGCGTTCGAGTCGGCGCTGGCGGCAACCCGGGCTGCCGGGCTGGAGCCAGAGTTTCGGCACCTGGCCAACTCGGCGGCCACGCTGAGACTCCCGGCCACCCACTACGACATGGTCCGGCCTGGAATCGCGGTGTACGGGGTGTCGCCCGGGTCGGAACTGGGGACTGAGACGGAACTCGGGTTGCGCCCGGTCATGTCGTTGAAGGCGCGACTGGCATTGGTCAAGGATGTGCCGGCCGGCTCCGGGGTGTCCTATGGGCATACCTACACCACCTCCGACGAGACCCGGCTCGCGCTGGTACCACTGGGTTATGCCGATGGGATTCCGCGTGCGGGTACGAATGTCGGCCCCGTGTTCGCCGCTGGGCGGGTGCGTACCATTGCAGGCAGGGTGTGCATGGACCAGTTCGTCCTCGACGTCGGGGACGCGCAGGTATCCCCCGGCGACGAGGTGATCGTCTTCGGCTCGGCCGAACGAGGCGAGCCGACCGCGTCCGACTGGGCCCGGGCCTGCGACACCATCGGCTACGAGATCGTCACCCGGATCGGACCGCGGGTGCCTCGGATTGTGGCCCCGGATCGAGGAGGACAGGATGGCTGACTCGAAGGGCGTGGGAGTCTCCGTCGCCGCCGGGCTCGCCGCATTGGCCGCAGGCTTGGTCACCGGAGCGGTGGCGGAGCGGAAGTTCGTCGCGGACAAGATGGAGATCGACCCCGAGTCGTTCGCCGAGTTGGGCAGGTTGCGTGGTGAGGTCGGCATGGCGCGCAGCGTCGACGGAATCCGCCTCTACGTGGACGTCGACACCCCCGAGGGTTTTGATCCTGAGCGCGACCTGACCGTGATCTTCAGCCATGGCTACTCCCTGAACCACCGGACCTGGCACTACCAGCGGGCGGCACTGCGGGGGCAGGCCAGATTGGTGTTCTGGGACCAGCGGGCGCATGGCGAATCCGAGCGGGGGGCTCCGGAGAGTCACAACATCGACCAACTCGGTCTCGATCTGGATGCGGTCATCAACCACGTCGCACCCGTCGGGCCGCTCGTGCTGGTCGGACACTCGATGGGCGGCATGACCGTGATGTCGCTGGCTGCCTCCAATCCGGCCCTGTTCTCCGCGAGGGTGGCCGGCGTCGGGCTGCTGGGTACGAGTTCGGGAGGTATGGCTGAGGTGCCCTTGGGGATGCCAGCGCCGATCGCTCGGATGGCCCACCGCTATGCCCCCTCGCTGGTGCCGACCCTGATCCGACGGCGGGACCTCATCGAGGCGAGTCGTCGAAGGACGTCGGACCTCTCGATGCTGTTGGCGCGTCGCTACAGTTTCGGATCCCCGGTGTCACCGGAGGTGGCCCAGTTCACCCTGGACATGATCAATGGAACACCGGTCGATGTCGTGGCCGAGTTCCTGCCCACCTTCGACAAGCATGACAAGCGGGCAGCCCTCGCGACGATGGCCGGCCTGGAGGTTCTGGTGATGGTGGGCAGGGATGACGTCATGACCCCGGTGGGTCATTCGTACGAGATCGTCCGTCGGGTGCCCCACGCTGAACTTGTGGTGATCAACGAGACGGGTCACATGCTGATGTTGGAGCGACCGGAGGAAGTCAATCGGGAGCTGCTCGGTCTGCTGGACCGGGCGAGGCGCGCGATCAACTGATGGCCGTGCTGGCTCGAGCGACGCTGGCCGATCCCGACGCCACCGAACGGTTCGGCAATCGGCTGGCCCGGGCGCTCCGCCCTGGCGATGTCGTACTCCTCGAGGGACCGCTGGGCGCCGGGAAGACGACTCTGGTGCGGGGTCTGGGGGAGGGCCTCGGGGTGAGGGGTCCGATCACCTCGCCCACCTTCGTGATCGCGAGGCTGCATCCGTCACTGACCGGTGGCCCGGCCCTGGTGCACGTGGACGCCTACCGGCTCGCTGACGCGCGCGACCTGGACCAACTCGACCTGGACGCAGATGTCGAACGGGCGGTGACGGTCGTCGAGTGGGGTACCGGCTTCGCGGAGGGTCTGGCCGAGGACTACCTGCTGGTCCGCCTTCGTCGCCCGGCGGTAGGCGAGGGGTCCCGCTCCGGGTCCGTTGCCGCCGACGCGACGTCCGATGGCCACGAACCGCGGGAGGTGGAGTTACTCGGGCACGGGTCCCGTTGGCAAGGAGTCGACTTCGCGGCGCTCCTCGGGTGAGGGCTGCTGAGGACCGAGGTCGAGCGCGACCTAGCCTTGGGGCATGACCGAAACGGTGCTCGCGCTGGACACCTGCACGCCGGTGCTGTCGGTTGCGGTTGCCGGCCCCGATGCGCGGGCGTCTATGGAAATCGACGCCGGACACGGCATGGGGGAGGTGCTGGCACCGACCGTGCAGCGGGTATTGGCCGACGCCGGGGTTGACCGCGACCGGTTGTCGGCCGTGGCTGTCGGCTGCGGACCGGCGCCGTACACGAGCCTTCGGGTCGGGATCATGTTCGCTAAGGCGGTCGGATGGGCCTTGGGTATCCCCGTGGTGGGCGCTTGCAGCCTGGATGTGATCGCTCGGGCGGTCCCGGTCGGAGAGCCCTTCGGTGTTGCCACCGACGCCCGTCGGCGGGAGGTCTACTGGGCCAGCTACGACGCCCGGGGCTGCCGCCTTCGGGGTCCGTTGGTCGGTGCACCTGCGACGGTCGTGGAGGCGTGCGGTCGTTGGTACGGTCCCGGCTTCGTCCGGCATCCCGTTGGGCTGGATCCGCTGTCCGAGAGGGGCCCGGATGCCCTGAGGCTCGCCGACTGGCTCCTCGCCGAAGGTTGGCAGGCGATCGACCCCGAGGCCCCCGTCAGGGTAGGTGACCGGGTCGACAGGATCCTCCCGGCGGCGTTGGCACCGGCCGACGGTGACGGTTCGGAGGTTGCAGGGGTTCCGCAAGACTTCTTCGAGCCGGCTCCGCTCTACCTTCGCCGTCCCGATGCCCAGGAGCCCTCATGGCGGCCGTGACGAGTTCCGGATTCGCCCGGCGGCCGATGCGCTGGTGGCACCTCGAGGAGGTCGTGGCCATCGAGGACTCGGTGTTCGGAGGCACCGCCTGGACTCTGGAGACGTTCCTGGCTGAACTCGCGGCAGCCGACCGTTGGCTGAGGGTGGCCGAAGCGCCCAGCGGCGAGATCCTCGGCTACATCGATGTCGCGATGGGGGGCCGGGAAGCGGATCTGATGACCATTGCAGTGCGACCGGACGATCGTGGGCGCGGCATCGGCGCCGCTCTGCTGCAGGCTGGGATCGCCGCCGCTGCGTCGGGTGGGGCGCACCGGATGCTGCTGGAAGTAGCATCCGAGAATTCGGCTCGAGAGCTGTACCAGCGTTACGGATTCGTCGAACTCCACGTGCGTGCGGGGTATTACCCGGACGGTTCGGACGCCGTGGTCATGCGCCGGAGGATCTCAGAGGATGAGGCCGCTAGCACCCTCCCCGATGGAGCATGGGATGGCTGAGGAACCGCTGATTCTGGGGATCGAGACCTCCTGCGACGAGACGGGGGTGGGGTTGGTACGTGGTCGCACCCTCCTTGCAGACACGGTGGCCACGTCGGTCGCCGAGCACGCCCGGTTCGGAGGTGTCGTGCCCGAGATCGCGAGCCGGGCGCATCTGGAGGCCATGCTGCCGACGTTGGATCGGGCCTGCCGGGATGCGGGTGTCTCCTTGAGCGATGTCGACGCTGTGGCAGTCACCGCCGGTCCCGGTCTGGCGGGGGCGCTGCTGGTGGGAACCTCGGCCGCGCAGGGGATCGCCTGGGCAGCGGAGGCCCCGCTCTATCCGGTGAACCACCTGGCGGCCCACGTCGCCGTGGATCGGTTGGAGCACGGACCGTTGCCCAGACCCCTGGTGTCGCTGCTGGTATCCGGTGGGCATACCTCGCTGTTGCTGGTCGAGGATGTGGCGACCTCGATCACGTCGCTGGGTTCCACCTTGGACGACGCCGCCGGCGAAGCGTTCGACAAGGTGGCCCGGTTGCTCGGGTTGCCGTTCCCCGGCGGCCCGCACATCGACCGGGTGGCTTCAGCGGGCGATCCAACCGCCATCGCCTTCCCGCGCGGGCTGACCGCCGCCAAGGACCAGGTCACCCACCGACACGATTTCTCCTTCTCGGGGCTGAAGACCGCGGTGGCGCGCTGGGTGGAGTCGGAGAGGGCAGCCGGCCGGCCGGTCGATGTGGCCGCGGTCGCTGCGTCGTTCCAGGAGGCGGTCGTGGATGTGCTCACCGCGAAGGCTGTTGCTGCCTGCAGACAACACGACGGAGCGCAACTGCTGATCGGGGGCGGGGTCGCCGCGAATTCGCGCCTGCGGGCTTTGGCACAGGCACGGTGCGAGCAGGCAGGCATCACCCTGCGGGTGCCACGGCCGGATCTGTGCACCGACAACGGTGCCATGGTGGCATCCCTCGGCGCGGCCATGGTCGAAGCCGGGGTGCCACCGGTCGGGCTGGGCGTCGCGATCGATTCCAGCGCGCCGGTGTCGGAGGTGCTGCTCGGCTAGGCCGGTTCCTCCGGCAGGGCCGCCAACGCGGCGCGCACGTCCTGCTCGGTGGCATCGAGGTCGAGCAGCTTCACCCGGGAGCGGGTGCCACGCGCCAGGCTGACCGCTGAGCGGCGTAATCCGAGGGCCTCGGCGACCGCGTCGGTGATGGCGATGTTGGCCGCGCCGTCAACGGCTTTGGCGCGCACCCGAACCAGCAGTTCTGGGGTCTCGGATCCCGGTCTGGCCGTCGGACTAGTCCCGGCGGGCTGCCGGAGCCTGGCGACCGAGGCGTGGTGTGATCCGGGCTTCGCACGCACGGTGATGCGGATCATCGGGGTCCCCGGGCCGGGAGGGTCCCGACGTCGAAGGCGGGGTCGGGCGCCGCAACGGCGCGGGCCAGCGCCACGGTTGTGCGCCGAGCGGTCCCGAGGCCGGCGACGATCAGGGTTCCGGCAGCGCCCGGGCCGCCCGGCAGCCCCAGCTCCCGCCGGACCCGGGTCGCGTCAAGGGTGCGCCCCCGGCCGACGACGTCGATCCTGGTGATGCCGTGTTCAGCGGCTATGGCGGTGAGCTGTCTGGGCTGGTAGTCACCCCAAGACAGGATCTGCCATACGCGTGACCCGACCCACGCCCCTGCCCGCAGCCTGCCCGGCTGTGCGGTGAGGAACGCCAACCGCTCGTCGACGAGTTGCGCCCCCACCGCTTCCCCGAACTCGGTGACGACGCCCGCCCGGATGATCGCCGGGTCGGGGTCGAGGAGCAGATCGCCGGTGTGGGGGAGATGCGTGCCGGGTTCCGCTGGGACGTCGACTCCGGCGGCTTCGACGCGCAGCCGCACGACGCCGGAGGCGTCGAGGAGCACCGCTGCTCGTTGTGGTCCCGCGCCGCCCCACCAGGCGCAGGCCTCCAACAGTGACCCGTCCTGCGACAGCCACTCGGTCGCCGCTCCGTCGAGTTCACCATGCGCGATCCCCGGGGCCGCTTTGACCACCAGCACCTCGGCGCGTTCGGCCTGGGCACGAACCCAGTCCCAGGGCGGCGACCAGGCATGCGGATCGTCGATCCGGCGGTTGGATCCGTCCCGGCGGCGTGCTGCTGTCGGGTCTCGACGGGCGGGATCGATGAACCAGGCCTGGGTCGGCAGTTGTCCGAGGATCGCCGGGTCTGTGCAGTCCCCGGTAGTGACGGCGATCCTGGCGCCCAGGTTCGCCCGTCGAGCATTGATGCGCGCCAACTCGGCTACGTCCGGGTCGCGTTCGATCCCGACGACGTCGAGGCCAGCGCGCGCGAAGGCGGTGGCGTCCGCGCCGAGCCCGCACGTGAGGTCGGCGACCACGCTGGCGCCGAGGGCACGCAAACGGTCGGCCCGGTAGCGCGCGACCCCCGGGCGCGATGCCTGTTCCAGCCCGTCGGAGGTCCAAAGGTATTCACCGGCCAGGCTTCCGAACCGGGTTCGGGCGCGCTGGCCCAGGCCGACCTGGGTAAGCGCGGCAGCAATCAGCGACGGGTCGGCATCGGGGAATTCACGGCGCAGATGCTCGGAGGATCGCAGGGCGTCGGCGGGATCCGCCTGTTCCAGCAGGGTCCGGCCGAGGGCACAGTCCAGCGCCACCATCGCCGCCGCTTCACCCATGGCACGACCCTAAACGCTCGTCGGGGGCGCTTCCCACCCCCGGCCATTGGCACTCCGATCGAGGGAGTGCTAACGTTACTTCTGGCACTCAGCAGCAAGGAGTGCTAGTGGAGGACCGTCTCCGACACCGCGACGGCGGCGACGATAATCCGCTTGACCATGTCCCAAGTGAATCCATCCGATGCAACCGGAGGTCAGACCGTGTCGGTCGCCATCAAGCCACTCGAGGATCGCATCCTCGTCCAGCCGCTCGATGCCGAGCAGAAGACCCAGTCGGGTCTGGTCATCCCGGACACCGCCAAGGAGAAGCCCCAGGAGGGCAAGGTCCTGGCAGTGGGACCGGGTCGGTTCGACGAAGGCGGCGCCAAGCGCGTCCCGCTGGACGTCGCAGTGGGCGACGTCGTCGTCTACTCGAAGTACGGCGGAACCGAGATCAAGTACGCCGGCGAGGAGTACCTCATCCTCTCCGCCCGTGACGTCTTGGCCATTGTCGAGAAGTGATCCATCAGCGACCAGTGTCGCTCGTGTGACACCGCCCCGTTCGGGCCGCGCCTGTCGCGGTCCGCGCGGGGCGCTGTCACGCACACCGCGCGTGCGTGAAGACCTTGACAGTCGTGAACCCATGAGAGAAAGCAAGTGATGACACATGCCTAAGCTCCTGCACTTCGACGAAGATGCCCGGCGCTCCCTCGAGCGCGGCGTCAATACCCTCGCTGACACCGTGCGCGTGACCATCGGCCCCAAGGGCCGCAACGTCGTGCTCGACAAGGCCTGGGGTGCGCCGACGATCACGAACGACGGCGTGACCATCGCCCGTGAGATCGAGGTCACCGACCCCTACGAGAACCTGGGGGCCCAGTTGGTGAAGGAGGTCGCCACCAAGACCAACGACGTCGCCGGGGACGGCACCACCACCGCAACCGTGCTGGCCCAGGCGATGGTCCGGGAAGGGCTGCGACTGGTAGCCGCCGGCGCCGCTCCGCTGGCGGTGAAGCGTGGCATCGACGCAGCCGTGGCGAAGGTCAACGAGACGCTGTTGTCCGGCGCCCGGCAGATCGAGGGCAACGACGAGACCGCCCAGGTCGCCACGATCTCGTCGCAGGATGCCGAAGTCGGTGCCCGGATCGCCGATGCCTTCGAGAAGGTCGGAGCCGACGGCGTCATCTCGGTGGAGGAGTCGAACACCACCGGTGTCGAACTCGAGTTCACCGAGGGGATGCAGTTCGACAAGGGATACATCTCGCCATACTTCGTGACCGATCCCGAGCGGATGGAGGCCGTCCTGGAGGACGCCTACGTGCTGCTCGTGCAGGGCAAGATCTCCGCGATCAGCGATCTCCTGCCGGTGCTCGAACTGGTGGCACAGAACTCCAAACCGCTCTTCATCATCGCCGAGGACGTCGACGGCGAGGCCTTGAGCACCCTGGTCGTCAACAAGATCCGGGGCATCTTCACGTCTGTGGCGGTGAAGGCGCCGGCCTTCGGTGATCGGCGGAAGTCGATCCTGCAGGACATCGCAGTCCTCACTGGAGCCACCGTCGTGGCCGAGGAGGTCGGGCTCAAGCTCGATCAGGTCACGTTGACCGATCTGGGGACCGCACGCCGGGTGGTCGCGACGAAGGACAACACCACCATCGTCGACGGCGGTGGCAGCCACGAGGCCGTCGCCGAGCGGGTCGCGCAGATCCGTTCCGAGATCGAGCGGGCAGACTCCGACTGGGACCGCGAGAAGCTGAACGAGCGACTGGCGAAGCTGTCCGGCGGGGTGTGCGTGATCAAGGTCGGCGGTCACACCGAGGTGGAGCTCAAGGAGCGGAAGCACCGCATCGAGGACGCCGTGTCGGCGACCCGTGCGGCCATGGAGGAAGGCATCGTGGCGGGCGGGGGCGCTGCCCTGGTGCACGCCGCCTCGGTACTGGACGACGGCCTGGGACTGTCCGGTGATGAGCGTTCCGGCGTCATGCTGGTGCGTCGTTCGGTCGTCGAGCCACTGCGTTGGATTGCGGAGAACGCCGGCGCTGAGGGCTACGTGGTCACTGCCAAGGTGGCGGACCTGCCCGACCGCGAGGGCTACAACGCGTCCTCAGGTGCCTACGAGGATCTGGTCGCCGCCGGCGTCATCGATCCTGTGAAGGTGACCAGAGCTGCGCTGGAGAACGCTGCGTCGATCGCCGCCATGCTGCTCACCACCGATGTGCTCGTGGTCGAGAAGCCCGAGGAGGATGAGGACGACGACGAGGGTCACGGCCACGGTCACTCCCATCACCCCGGCCACACCCACTGACGGGACCCTCTCGAAGCGAACCACGACAATCAAGAAGGGGCCGCTCCTCCATCTGGAGGGCGGCCCCTTCTTGGTGCCTGGCGGGAATGGGGGGGGGTATGTCCCGCCGGCGCTGGGATCAGCTCGCAGTTGCGAACTTTCGGGTCAGTGTGAGGGCCGACTCTCGGTCGTCCTCGCTCATCGAGCCCCATACGCCGTAGGGCTCGCGGACGCTGAGGGCGTGTTCGGCGCAGGCCCTCATCACGGGACAGGAGGCGCAGATGGCCTTGGCAGCGGCAGCTCGTGCCGCCCGCGCAGCCCCACGTTCGCCCTCGGGGTGGAAGAAGAGGTTCGGGTCCTCGCCCCGGCAGGCGGCTTTCAGTTGCCAGTCCCAGGCGTCAGCGTGACCTCCGGGAAGCCGTGACAGTTCAGCCATCTCGCACCTCCGTGTGCGTCTGCGTCGCAATCGATCCGTTCGAATCGACCGGATTCCATCAACGTGAAGTGAATCTATCAAACGCGCCAAAAGTTGTGCAAGAGGTGTAGATGAACAATTTATGAACTGAAATGAGCAAGCCGGCATAACGTTCTGTCACCGTGCTCCGAAGGGCCAGAGGACCGGCTCGGAAATGCGCGATCCGCCCATCGCCACCAGAATCGGGGCGTGGAACAGCTGGCGGACGCCGCATCGGACGCGGAGATGGCGGATCCTTCCACGCCCGGGCTCACTGTGTCGGCCGTTGCCAGACTCCTCGGGGTGGCCCCCTCCACACTGCGGACCTGGGATCGGCGCTACGGTCTAGGGCCCACCGGACACACCGAAGGCCGGCATCGACGGTATGCGGGCGAGGACGTCGAGCGACTGACTCGAATGCAGGAGTTGGTACGTAACGGCGTGGCCACCGCGGACGCCGCTCGGGCCGCCCAATCCGCCGCGATCGACCCCCAGAACGCGGTCTTTCCGACCCGCCCCCAGCAGTCGACC
>CAZKVQ010000023.1:435-26076 GCA_964556255.1 uncultured Actinomycetes bacterium | reverse complement strand
GTTGGTTCACTCCACGGATCCCGCCGCCCACCTGGTGCGTGGCTTGGGCAAGGCGGTGGCAGCCCTCGACGAACCGGCCTGCGTGCGACTCATCCGAGGAAGCATTGCGGCACGGGGAGTCGTGTGGACTTGGGATCAGGTCCTTCGGCCTGTGCTGATCGCGCGGGGACGGATCTGGGCTCGAACAGGTCGGGGGATCGAGGTGGAGCACTTCCTCGCCAATGTCACAGCCGCAGAGTTCACCGCCCGCGCCCAAGTGCCGGAACCGGTCAATGCGCGCCCGGTGCTGCTGGCCTGCGCTCCGGAGGAACAGCATTGTCTGCCCCTGCATGCTGTAGCTGCGGCGCTGGCGGAGCGGGGTATCGCCAGTCTGATGCTTGGTGAGCGGACGCCCTTCGAAGCGGTGGCCTCGGCGGTTCGGCGCGTGGGTCCCAGCGCGGTGATGGTGTGGGCGAGGATTCCTGGTGCCGACCCCGATGGTCTCGCGGGAATCGGCAACCAGCGCCCGCCCACCCAGGTGTGGACAGCTGGGCCGGGGTGGGTCGGTAGCGCTCCGGCTGGCGTTCGGCATGTGGATGACCTGGCCGAAGCTGTCGCGGGTTTGAGCGCGGCTGCCCGCTGAAGTTCGAGATCTGTCCTCCGCCCTGCCCGCCATCGCGTCCCTGCGTACCATGCGGGTGTGGCAGAAGCGGCGCTCCTCGAATCCGGCGAACGGGCCGCATTCCACGGTCGGCCGTCCGACGGCATCGCACCCCTTCAGCAGTTCCTGTACTCCGCCTGGCAGTCTGACCCCAATCGCCCTCGGGCCCAGTGGTTGTTGGGCGTCTGCCTGGCCGCCGGTGGGATGTTCGGCGGGGCGGCCGCGCAACTTCAGCCGCTGCTCGAGTTGCCGGCCAACGCCGACGCTGCACGCCGGCACTACGCGGCGATGGCGGCCGGCACCCTGTCCTCGATCCACCGTCAAGTGGGCCGGTTCGCGGAGGCCCGCAGCTACGACGAGTGGGCCCAGCAAGTGGCGCCGGATGATCCCTTCGTGGCCTTCGATTCCGCCCTCGGCCTGAGCGCGGATGCCGTCGGCCTCGGCGAGTCCCAGATTGCCCTTGATGAACTGACAAGGGCCCGGTCCCTCTGCGGGGACACCTCTGAGTGGTGGCGCGAGCGTGTCAGATTGGGCTGGGTGCAGGCCGAGGTGGCCCTTCTGTTGGACCGACCCGCGGATGCGGCGGCCGCGCTGGCGCGCTCGGTGGCTGAGGCGGAACACGTGGGCGCCCCCCGACACGTCGCGAAAAGCCTGTCATTCCTGGCTGTCGCACAACAGTCGCTCAATGACCCGAGCGCGATGCAGACGCTGGGTCGGGCGGCCCTGTTGGCGGAGTCCCTCGGCGCCTGGCCGTTGGTCTGGGCGACCCGCGGGCTGCTGGCGGTCGTGCTACGCAACTCGCAGCCGGACGAGGCGGAACGGTCTCGACGGTCGGCGGAGCATGCGGTCCGGATCATCGCCGCGGACCTACCCGCCGAGCTCGCCACTGAGTTCGCTGCCCGACCCGATGTGGCGCCGTTGCTGCTCGGCAATTGACGCCCGAGTCGTCTCAAGTCCAAACGTCCGCCTGCCGATTCCAACGAATGTGACTTCAGTACTGGTCTGCGATGACGCCCCGATGCACCGGGACGCAATTCGACGAACGGTGGCCATGCTTCCCGGGGTGGACCGTGTGGTGACTGCGGGCAGCGGTGAGGAAGCGTTGGCCCGCTACGAGACCGACCATCCGGATCTCGTGTTGATGGACATCCGGATGCCCGGTATCGGCGGAGTCGAGGCTGCGCGCAGGCTGATCGGTGCCCATCCGAATGCGACCGTGGTGATGCTCACCCAAGCCGCCGACCCGGAGGCCGTCGGTCGGGCTGCCGTCGACGGAGCCCGCGGCTACATCGCGAAGGACGCATCACGCGAGGAGTTGGCCGTCTTGATCTCGCTGCTGGCGAGCAGCCCCCGTGCTAGTGCGGTGACCCGAGAGGTGCCCGAGGGGCCACGCCCAGTGCTGACCGAGCGCGAGCAGCAGGTGTTGCAGGGTATGTCCAATGGCCTGTCGAACAGCGGGATCGGGCGCCAGCTCTTCATCTCCGAGGACACCGTGAAGACGCACGCCCGCCGACTCTTTCGCAAGCTGGGAGCCGCGGACCGCGCGGCGGCCGTGGCCACCGGATTCCGCTGGGGACTGCTCTCCTGAGTCGCCAGCCCCTCAGCTGCCTCGAGCGACGGCGGGTAGCCTGTGCCCATGGAGCGCCATGACGATGATCCGAAGATGGCCCTTCTCGGTCTGACCTACGACGATGTGCTGTTACTGCCGGCCGAGTCCGATGTCATTCCGAGTGAAGTCGACACCTCATCGAGGCTGAGTCGGAACATCTCGCTGCGGGTCCCGTTGCTCTCCAGTGCCATGGACACCGTCACCGAGGCCCGGATGGCGATCGCCATGGCCCGGTTCGGTGGGGCCGGCGTGCTGCATCGCAATCTGTCCATCGCCGATCAGGCGACGCAGGTTGACCTCGTGAAACGTTCCGAGGCCGGGATGGTCACCGACCCCGTTACGTGCCTTCCCGACGACACGCTTGCGCACGTCGACGAACTGTGCGGCCGCTTCCGGATCTCGGGGGTTCCGGTAGTGGACGACTCGGGTCGGTTGCTGGGCATCGTCACGAACCGCGACATGCGTTTCGAAGACGACATGAGCCAACTCGTGCGCGACGTGATGACCCCGATGCCGCTTGTCACCGGCCACGTGGGAATCGACCCGGAGTCCGCGCTGGACCTGCTGCGCGCCCACAAGGTGGAGAAGCTGCCACTGGTTGACGACGCTGGCCGCCTGCAGGGGCTCATCACGGTCAAGGACTTCGTGAAACGCGAGCAGTACCCGCACGCCACGAAAGATCCCGACGGCCGCCTGATAGTCGGCGCAGCGGTAGGTGTGGGGGACGACGCGCAGGCCCGGGCCGCCGCCCTTGTCGAGGCCGGTGTGGACTTCCTCGTCGTCGACACCGCCCATGGGCACTCCCGCGCCGTGCTCGAGATGGTGGCCAAGGTGAAGGCCGCCACCGATGTCGATGTCGTCGGGGGTAACGTCGCCACCCGGGCCGGCGCCCAGGCGCTGATCGATGCCGGCGCCGACGGGATCAAGGTGGGAGTCGGACCCGGATCCATCTGCACGACCAGGGTCGTAGCCGGCGTCGGAGTCCCGCAAGTAAGCGCCATCCGGGAGGCGGCCAAGGCGGCCGGTCCCGCAGGTGTCCCGGTGATCGGTGACGGTGGGTTGCAGTACTCCGGGGACATCGCCAAGGCGCTGGTGGCCGGCGCGGATACCGTGATGCTCGGGTCGCTGCTGGCCGGCTGCGATGAGGCCCCCGGCGAGATCATCTTCGTCAACGGCAAGCAGTTCAAGCAGTATCGGGGGATGGGTTCCCTCGGCGCCATGCAGAGCCGCGGGCAGGCCAGGTCCTACTCGAAGGACAGGTACTTCCAGGATGACGTCCTCAGCGATGACAAGCTCGTGCCGGAGGGGATCGAGGGGCAGGTGCCCTACCGCGGCCGTCTCAGCGTGGTGGCTCACCAGCTGATCGGCGGGCTGCGTGCTTCGATGGGCTACGCGGGCGCGGCAACCATCGCCGACCTGCAGCGGGACGGTCAATTCGTCCGGATCACGCCCGCGGGTCTGCGCGAGTCGCATCCGCACGACATCCAGATGACCGTCGAGGCGCCCAACTACCGCAGCAACTGAGGTCTCGGGGCCCGGCAGTCGACCGTCGCGGCTACAGTTGCCGACGTGAACGCGATCGAATTCGGCCGCTCCCGGCGCGCACGCCCCGCCTACTCGTTCGACGATGTCGCGGTGGCCCCTAGCCGGCGTACCCGCGACCCGCAGGAGTGCCGGATCGGCTGGCGGCTAGACGCCTACACCTTCGACCTGCCGGTCATGGCGGCTCCCATGGACTCGGTGGTGTCGCCGGCGACCGCCCAGAGCATCAGCGACCTGGGCGCGCTTCCGGTGCTCAACCTCGAGGGCCTATGGACCCGCTACGAGGACCCGGCGGCGGTCTTGGCCGAGATCACCGAACTCGACCCGGGCAAGGCCAACCGGCGATTGCAGGAGCTCTACGCGGCCCCCATCTCGGGCGAATTGATGGCGGCCCGGTTGGCGGAATTGCGCGCCCAAGGTGGGACCGTCGCCGCCGCCCTCTCCCCGCAACGCACCCAGGAGTACGCCGACATCGTGCTGTCCTCAGGTGTGGACGTCTTCGTTATCCGAGGCACGACCGTGAGCGCCGAGCACGTGGCATCGACCGGTACCCCGTTGAATCTCAAGCAGTTCGTGTACGACCTCGATGTGCCGGTGGTGGTGGGCGGCGTCGCCACCTACTCGGCCGCGCTGCACCTGATGCGGGCCGGGGTGGCCGGCGTGCTGGTGGGCTTCGGTGGCGGTGCTACCCATACCAACCACCAAGTTCTCGGCATCCGGGTGCCGATGGCCACCGCCGTCGCCGACGTCGCGGAGGCCCGACGGGACTACCTCGATGAGTCGGGTGGCCGCTACGTGCAGGTCATCGCCGACGGCGCCATGGGCCTCACCGGCGACGTGGTGAAGGCGATCGCCTGTGGCGCTGACGCGGTGATGGTCGGCTCGATGCTGGCACGGGCTGATGATGCCCCCGGACGTGGTCGTCATTGGGGTTCCGAGGCGGTGCACGCCACCCTGCCCCGCGGCGAGATGGTCGACTTGGGCACGGTGGGCACTCTCGAGCAGATCATGCTCGGGCCGTCGGTTGTTGGTGACGGCACCATGAACATCGCCGAGGCACTTCGGCGTGCCATTGCCACCTGTGGTTACGCCGACCTGAAGGAGTTCCAGCGGGTGGACATGGTGATCCGCGGCTGATCCGCAGCTGAGGATTCGAGCACCTACAGCCCGAAGCCAGAGGTGAAACGCGCCCAGTAGTCGCCGTAGACCCACACCCGTGAACCCACCGGCAGAGCATCGAAGATGCGGTCCTGATCGGCGCGGTTCGTGCGCACGCAGCCGTGCGACCTCGGAATGGTGTCGATCGGCTGTCGGATGCCATGGAACGCGATCCCGCGGTCGAAGTAGACCGGCCGGTACAAGCCCGGCTGCCCGTCGGGTTCGGGGTACTCCCAACTGAAATCCCAGCCCCACACCCGATTCCACACGGTCTTCATGCCGGTGCGGGTGGCAAGGGTGGTCTTGTTGGCGCCGGTGGAGACCGGGAACACTCCGGTGATGCGGTCGCCCTTAACCAGGTAGGCCGCCTGGCAGGTCATGTTGACCATTGCCGATGTGCCCACCAACGGGGTAGGGATGCGGGGATCGACGCGTTTCGTGGCCAGTAACGCGCGTACCTCGGAGGGCGACGGCGTGGCGCGCGAGGGTCGGCCATGGGTCAACTCCCGCCACAGGCAGACGCTGCGCATGGTCCACCGTGTTTGGTCCACCCCGACCGGGCGGTTGCCGAACCAGAGTCCGAGGCTGGCGAGCTTCGCTCGTACCTCTGGGCCGAAGGGCGCCGGCGTGGGTTTGGTCGGTGATGGCACGGCCAGCGCCTCGCCGGCGGACGTGTCCTGCCATTGGCCGGCGGGGGCGGCCTGGGCCAGCGCCGGCAGCACCGGGAGCGTGGTCGCTGCAACGACCGCAATGGCGCCTGCACGGCGGGCTATCGTGCGAAGGCTGGACACCTTCTCCACGGTAGCAACCGGGCTTGCTGCGCGCAGTGCCGATTCTCGCCGACCGCATGCAACGACGCGCTCGTTGGCTATTCCACCGGGCGGGTATAGGTCGTAGGGTGGGCCAATGACATTGAGCGACACGGTTACCACGCCCGACAGCAGCACGCCACTCGCCGATTGCGTGCTCTCCGCCGAGATGACGCGGCTGCTCAGATCCCGGGTGACGTCGAGCGGGGACTCGGGCGTGACGGTCGGCACCGCGCCGCTGGACGGGTCGCCGCTACCGGCCGTCCCCGTCTCGTCGATCGACGACGTGGAGGTTGCCTTCCGGGTGGCACGACGGCACTTCCCGTCGTGGTCCGCCACCGACGTCGCGACTCGCGCGCGGGTGCTGCTGCGCTTCCACGACCTCGTATTCGCCCGGCGTGCCGAGGGGCTGGACATCGTTCAACTCGAAACGGGCAAGGCGCGCGGCCATGCGGCCGAAGAACTGGCCGACGTCCTGATCACGTCGCGCTACTACGCCCGCACCGCCGCCCAGGTGCTCAAACCGTCGCGGCGCAAAGGGGCGATCCCGCTGCTCACCAGCACCCGGGTGCGCCACGAACCGATCGGCGTGATCGGGGTCATCTCGCCCTGGAACTACCCGCTGACGTTGTCCATCAGCGACGTGCTGGCTGCGCTGATGGCCGGCAACACCATCGTGCTCAAGCCGGATGTTCAGACGATGTACACCGCGCTGTGGGTCGTCGAGCTGCTCTTCGAAGCCGGACTCCCCGAGGGGGTGCTGAATGTCGTTAACGGTGAGGGGGCTGAGGTCGGGCCGCTGGTGACGGATCGCGCCGACTACGTCATGTTCACCGGATCGACGGCCGTCGGACGAACGGTCGCGGCTCGTTGCGGCGAGCGTCTCATCGGCTGCTCCATGGAACTCGGTGGTAAGAACGCGCTCATCATCTGCGAAGACGCCGACGTCGAGCGGGCCGCCGCCATCGCGGCCGGCGCCAGCTTCGCGAACGCGGGTCAGCTGTGCATCTCGATGGAACGCATCTACGTCGTGGATGCCATCTACGACGACTTCGTGTCGGCACTCGTGCGACGCACTGACAGTCTCAACCTGAAGGGGGGCATCGGCTGGGGCTCCGACATGGGATCGCTGATTTCCGCCCGACAGCTGGCCAGGGTTCAGGCGCACGTCGACGACGCGGTGGCCGCCGGGGCGAAGATTCTTGCGGGTGGCCGGGCACGGCCTGACCTCGGCCCGTACTTCTACGAACCGACGGTGCTCACCGATGTCGACCACCACATGCACATCTGTCGCAACGAGACTTTCGGCCCAGTCGCCAGTGTCTATCGGGTGGCATCGGTGGAGGAGGCCATCTCCGAGGCCAACGACACCGACTACGGCCTCAACGGAGCCGTGGTCACGCGCTCCGCAAGGCGAGGTAAGGAGATCGCCACTAGGCTCAAGGCCGGCACGATCAACGTCAACGAGGGCTACGGTGCTGCCTGGGCAAGCATCGACGCTCCGATGGGCGGGTATGGGCTTTCCGGGCTTGGCCGTCGGCACGGCCCGGAAGGGCTGTTGAAGTACACCGAGTACAAGACTGTTTCGGTGCAGCGGTTGCAGGGCTTCGCCCGACCCGATGCAGTGTCTGACAAGGTGTGGGGCGACGGTCTGATCAAGAGCGTGGCTTTGATGAAGAGACTGGGTATGAAATGACGCACCACGAGAGGGAGAACATGGCGACAGGCACGGCAGCGGATTCGGATCACTTCGATGTGGTCATCGTCGGCTCAGGCTTCGGAGGTTCGGTCTCGGCGCTACGGCTGACCGAGAAGGGCTACCGGGTTGCGGTTCTCGAAGCCGGTCGTCGATTCACCGAGAAGGACATGCCGAAGACGTCATGGCGGGTCGGCAGGTTCCTCTGGGCGCCACCGCTCGGTCTCACCGGCCTGCAGCGGATCCATAAGCTGAACCACGTTATCGTGCTCGCCGGCGCGGGCGTGGGTGGCGGATCCCTGATCTACGCCAACACCCTGTACGTGCCGCCGGACCCGTTCTTCAACGACCGTCAGTGGGCCGATATCACCGACTGGCGATCTGAACTGATGCCCTACTACGACCAGGCGACGCGGATGCTCGGCGTCACGCAGAACCCGACGATGACTCCGTCAGACCGGGCCATCAAGGAACTTGCCGAGGAGATGGGTGTTGGTGACACCTTCCGGATGACCCCGGTCGGCGTCTTCTTCGACGCTCCGGCTGGAGAGACTGTGCCCGACCCGTTCTTCGGCGGCGTCGGACCGGAGCGCACCGGGTGCACCGAGTGCGGCGAGTGCATGACCGGTTGCCGCCACAACGCGAAGAACACCCTGCCGAAGAACTACCTGGGTCTCGCCGAGAAGGCAGGCGCCAAGGTCTTCCCGCTGACGTTGGTCACCTCGATGATCCCGGGAACCGACGGCGCCCCCTGGCAGGTCACCACGAAGCGGACCGGCCGCCCCGGCAAGGGCAGGACTTTCACCGCGGATCAGGTGATCGTCGCAGCCGGCACCTACAGCACCCAGAAGCTGCTTCACCGGATGCGTGACAACGGGGTGCTACCTCGGCTGTCGAGTCGGCTGGGCTACCTGTCCCGGACGAACTCCGAGTCGCTGGTCGGCGCTGTGGGTGCGACGAACGGTGAAGACTACACCGAGGGTGTCGCCATCACCTCGAGCTTCTTCCCCGAGCCCCACACCCACATCGAGCCGGTGCGTTACGGCAAGGGCAGCAACTCCATGGGTCTGCTGCAGACGATCCTCACCGACGAGGAGCCGGGCGTCCCACGCTGGCGGACCTGGCTCAAGCAGATGGCCAAGGATCCGGTCGCGGCGCTGCGCCTGCTCAACGTCAAGGGCTGGTCGGAGCATGGCGTGATCGCCCTGGTCATGCAGGACCATGACAATTCGGTGACCGTATTCGGCAAGCGCACCAAGCTCGGTCGCTGGCGCCTTACCAGCCGGCAGGGGGAGGGAGACCCCAATCCGGCGTCCATCCCGTTGGCGAACGAGGCGGTACGCAAACTGGCAAAGATCATCGGCGGCCGGCCTGCCGGCAACGTCGGTGAGCAGGTGAACGCGCCGATGACGGCCCACTTCGTGGGTGGCGCGGTCATCTCGGCGACGCCCGAGACCGGCGTTATCGATCCCTACCATCGGGTGCACGGCTACCCGACCCTGCATGTGGTCGATGGTGCTGCGGTGTCGGCGAACCTGGGGGTCAACCCGTCGCTGACCATCACCGCCCAGGCCGAGCGGGCCATGGCGATGTGGCCCAACAAGGGCGAGGAGGATCCCCGTCCCGCCGCTGGCGAGGAGTACCGCAAGGTGGCTCCGGTCGCGCCCAAGGCGCCGGTGGTCCCGGAGAGCGCCCCGGGAGCCCTCAGGCTGGTGGTCGATCTGCCAACGCCCAAGGTGCCCACCGGCAGCGCCACCTGATCGGCGGCGCCGACGTAGGCCCCGGATAGGGTCTGGGGCATGTCCCCAACCCAGGCGCGGCCCGTCCTCGTTGTCGATTTCGGCGCCCAATACGCGCAACTCATCGCGCGTCGGGTGCGGGAAGCGCAGGTGTACTCGGAGATCGTGCCCCACACGATGCCGGTCTCCGAGATGCTCGAGAAGTCTCCGGCGGCGATCATCCTTTCCGGCGGCCCGGCCAGCGTCTACGCCGAAGGCGCCCCAGACGTCGACTCGGCTGTGTTCGACTCCGGCGTTCCGGTGTTCGGCATCTGCTACGGGTTCCAGGCCATGGCGAACGCGCTCGGTGGTTCGGTGGCCCGGACCGGCGGCAGCGAGTACGGCGCGACGGAATTGTCCGTCACGACCGCGGGGACGCTGCTCGACGGTCTGCCCTCCGGGCAGACGGTGTGGATGTCCCACGGCGACTCGGTGGTGGCGGCCCCCGAGGGCTTCACCGTCAATGCCGCCACGGCCGGTGCTCCGGTCGCGGCCTTCGAGGACACCTCGCGTCAACTCGCCGGGGTGCAGTTCCATCCTGAAGTCATGCACACCGCCTTCGGGCAGCGCATCATCGAGACCTTCCTCCACCGCATCGCGGGGCTGCCTGCCAGCTGGACGACCGATGGGGTGATCGAGGCCCAGGTGGCGCAGATCGCCGAACAGGTCGGTGATCACCGCGTCATCTGCGGACTGTCCGGCGGGGTTGACTCGGCTGTGGCTGCGGCGTTGGTGCAGCGCGCCGTCGGTGATCAACTCACCTGCGTCTTCGTCGACCACGGCCTGCTGCGGGCGGGGGAGGCGGAGCAGGTGGAGCGCGACTACGTCGCGGCGACCGGGGTCAACCTGAAGGTGGTCGACGCCCGCGAGCGCTTTCTGGCGGCGCTCGCCGGGGTCGACGACCCGGAGACCAAGCGCAAGATCATCGGCAGGGAATTCATCCGGGTGTTCGAGGATGCTGCGGCCGAGGTGGTGTCCGATGCCGGTGCCCACGGCGAGACGGTGGACTTCCTCGTTCAAGGCACCCTGTACCCCGACGTCGTCGAATCCGGTGGCGGAACCGGGACGGCCAACATCAAGAGTCATCACAATGTCGGTGGCCTCCCGGAGGATCTGCAGTTCTCGCTGGTGGAGCCCCTGCGGACCCTGTTCAAGGATGAGGTTCGTGCCGTCGGCAGTGAACTGGGCCTTCCGGACGAGATCGTCTGGCGCCACCCGTTTCCGGGACCGGGGTTGGCCATTCGCATCATCGGGGCTGTCACTGCGGAACGGTTGCGCCTTCTGCGAGCCGCCGATGCGATCGCCCGGGAGGAGTTGACACGGGCCGGACTCGACCGCGACGTCTGGCAGTTCCCGGTAGTACTGCTCGCCGACGTCCGTTCGGTCGGCGTGCAGGGAGACGGCCGAACCTACGGGCATCCGGTGGTGCTGCGTCCGGTATCCAGTGAGGACGCGATGACCGCCGACTGGTCCCGACTGCCCTACGACCTCCTCGGGCGAATATCAACCCGCATCACCAACGAGGTGCCCGAGATCAACCGCGTCACCCTGGACATCACCAGTAAGCCCCCCGGCACCATCGAGTGGGAGTAGAGGAGAGGATAGAGCCCATGGGAATCCTGTTGAACGTCCTCATCGTGCTGCACTTCCTAGGCTTGGCCTCCCTCATCGGGGGCTTCCTGGTGCAGATCAAGTCCGATCCGCGGGTTGTCAACAATGCGATGTTCCACGGTGCACTCACCCAGCTCGTGACCGGACTGCTGCTGGTTGGCATCGCCTACCCGCTGCACTCCTCCAACGCCGAGGAGTACCCACTTCCGGACAACGCGAAGATCGCGGTCAAGTTCGTGGTGCTGCTGATCGTGTTGGGCCTCATCCTGGCGAACCGCAAGAAGCCCAGCATCTCCGCGGGTGTCTGGGGCGCCATCGGCGGCCTCGCCATCCTGAACGTGATCATCGCCGTCTTCTGGCAGTGACAGCCGCGGATGGCTGAACTCCTCGAAGGCCTCAACCCTCAACAACTCAGCGCTGTCACCCACGAGGCGCCGGCATTGCTGGTGGTTGCGGGCGCCGGCTCCGGCAAGACCCGGGTGCTGACCCGGCGGATAGCCCATTTGCTGGAGACCCGCCGGGCGTCGCCGGGGGAGATCTTGGCCATCACCTTCACGAACAAGGCCGCCGCGGAGATGCGCGAGCGGGTCTTCGAGCTTGTCGGACCCCGGGCCCGGGCCATGACCGTGAGTACCTTCCACTCGGCCTGTGTCCGCATCCTGCGGCGGGAGGCCGAGCGCCTCGGGCTGCCCTCGGGTTTCTCTATCTACGACTCCGCAGATTCCCAACGGCTCCTCACCCTCGTCATGCGTGATGCCGACATGGACACCAAGCGCACCACGCCACGTTCGGTGGCGGCGAGCATTTCTAACCTCAAGAACGAACTCATCGATCATGAGACCTATCGAAGCCGGGCGCAGAATCCGACGGAGGAACTTCTCGCGCAGGTCTACGGCGAGTATCAGAATCGTCTGTTGCGCGCCGGAGCGGTCGACTTCGACGACCTGATCGGCCACACGGTGGCTCTTCTGCAGGGGTTCGATGACGTTGCCGAGCACTACCACCGTCGATTCCGGCACGTGTTGGTCGACGAGTACCAGGACACCAACCACGCCCAGTATGTCCTGGTGCGCGAGTTGGTCGGCGATGGGCGCGACGGTGTGGAGCCGGGAACCCTGAGCGTGGTCGGGGACGCGGACCAGTCGATCTATGCGTTCCGCGGGGCCACGGTCCGCAACATCGAGGACTTCGAGACCGACTACCCCGAGGCCCAAGTGGTGCTCTTGGAGCAGAACTACCGGTCCACCCAGAACATCCTGAACGCGGCCAACGCGGTGATCGCGCGCAATCCTGCCAGGCGAGAGAAGAAACTGTGGACGGCCGCGGGGGACGGTGCGCCGCTGGTCGTCTATGTGGCCGACGATGAGCGGGACGAGGCGGCGTTCATCGCAGAGGAGATCGACACCCTCGCCGACGAGAACGGTGTCCAGCCCAGCGACGTGGCCATCTTCTACCGCACCAACGCTCAATCGCGGGCGATAGAAGAGGTCCTGATACGAGTGGGATTGCCCTACAAAGTGGTCGGAGGTCTGCGCTTCTACGAGCGCAAGGAGGTCAAGGACGCACTTGCCTATCTGCGCGCGGTCGCCAACCCCGAAGATGATGTGTCCCTGCGCCGGATTCTCAACACCCCGCGCCGCGGAATCGGAGATCGGGCCGAGGCCATGGTGGATGCCCTTGCCCAGCGTGACCGGATCAGCTTCCACGCCGCGCTGCGGCGGGCAGGGGAGGCGCCGGGCATGGCGACCCGCTCGTTGAAGTCGGTAACCGCCTTCCTCGACCTGCTCGATGAGTTCCGGGCCGCGCTGGATTCAGGTGCGGGTCCTGGGGAGGTCACCGCCCTGATCCTGGAGCGCACCGGAATGCTGGCGGAGTTCCAACAATCGGAGGATCCCCAGGACGCCACCCGGGCGGAGAACCTGGTGGAACTGGAGGCGGTCGCCGCAGAGTTCGCCCGCGACACACCGGAGGGGACCCTGGACGATTTCCTGGAGCGGGTGTCGCTGGTGTCGGATTCCGACGAGATCCCCGAGCAGGACGGTGGCGTCGTGACGCTCATGACCCTGCACACCGCCAAGGGTTTGGAGTTCCCGGTCGTGTTCCTGACAGGTATGGAGGATGCCGTCTTCCCACACGCCCGGTCGCTCGGAGATCCGACGGAGCTCGCCGAGGAGCGGAGGTTGGCCTACGTCGGCCTCACCCGGGCGCGGGAGCGGCTATACCTGACGCGGGCGCTCGTTCGTTCTGCCTGGGGCGCCCCGCAGGCCAACCCGGCCAGCCGCTTCCTGGCGGAGATTCCCGAGGAGGTGCTGGAATACCGCCGCGAAGAGCCGGAGTCCGCGCCGTTCAGCGCCCCGGCAGCGCCGTGGACGAGTGCCCGGCGAGGGTCTTCGCCGGACCGTCCGCGTCGGACCGATGTGGAGATCCTTGCGCTCAGGCCGGGGGATCGGGTGATGCATGACCGGTTCGGTTTGGGCACAGTGGTCACCACACGGGGCACCGGGGAGAGTTCCGAGGCCAGCGTCGATTTTGGCAGTGAAGGCACCAAACGGTTGTTGCTCCGGTACGCCCCCGTCGAGAAGCTGTAGCCGCGCGCTTACCTGGGGACGACACGCCTAGAAACTGTGAGCCAGGTCACTTCTTGGCTCCGAATCACGGCTATTTGGCTGTGGTGTGAGCCAGATCACACACGGAAAGTACCTAATGTCCGAATCGCGCGCTGTAAGGACACGCTACAAACAGTGACACTAGAAGCCATTGCGGGCTGTTCGGCCCCGCCCTGGAAACCCACCGCACGTGCTCCCCGATGTCTACCTGGATGGCGACACTCGGGATTCGTGCCCGGCAACGTAATGAGTGATGTCCACAGTGTCCAGCCTCCGGCAAGGCGCTCGCGCGCGAGCGACGTCGCTCGGCTCGGCGGCTGTGGCTGCCCTGGCCGGCGCCGCGCTGGCGATCGGCCCGGCAATGGCCAGTCCCGCCGACGTCTCGACGGCGGTATCGACCGGCGCCATTCCCGGCCTGGCCGGGCTCGACACCGCCCAATTCACCGCAGCGAGCAGTTCCCTTCCGGGCCAGGTCGTCATCATGACGACCGACCTCACCCGAGCGGTCGGGGCGAGCGCGGAGCAGACGGCGACGGGCGTCTCCCGACCAGGCTGGCAACTGCCCGTCGCCGAATACACCCTGACAGCCCGGTTCGGTGAGCCCGGTCCATGGTCGAGTGGGCACCACACCGGGCTTGACTTCGCCGGCAGCGAGGGTGAGCCCGTGATGGCTGTGCATGCAGGCGAGGTCAGGCTGGCGGAGTACGCAGGGGCCTACGGCAACATGGTCCTGATCGACCACGGTGACGGCACCTACTCGCGCTATGCCCACCTGCAGTCCCTCCCATTGGTCACCAAGGGGACCAAAGTCGTCGCCGGCCAGCAGTTGGGACTACGAGGAAGTACCGGCAACAGCACCGGACCGCATCTTCACTTCGAGATCCTCAAAGTGATGCCAGAGGGCACCCCGATCGTGCCCGGCATGGACAGCGACAAGGACAACGGGGCCCTGCTCAGCCCGGTCAATCCGTTGGACTACCTACCGATTCCGGCCAACCGCCGCTGATTTCGGCGTCGCCGCGCCCGTAGTGGAGCGGCGCTTCGCTGTCCGAGGCTTGCCGGTGCTGGACGCGATCGAGGTGGCTCCCGGCGCGAGCGTCGAGCCGTCGGCGTCGAGGTGCGCCAGGGTGGTGCTGATCTCGTGGATCACCCGACCGTCCACCGGTAGCGACATGTGGCCGATTCCCCGGATGAAAACGTTGCGCGCGTTGAGATCCGGGTGGACTATCCGTCCGCTGCGCTTCGGGATGATCATCTGATCCAGATCCGACCACACAGCGACCATTCGCGTCTGGCAACCGGGTGCCGGTTCCAGAAGTTCCTGCAGGATGGGACTATCCGGCCGCAGCTGTCGCGCCACATTGTGCGGGAAGTACTTGGCCGGCGTCGTCCCCTCGTGCGGGCTGCCCAGTGTCACCAGGGTGTGAACGCGGGCATCCCCTCCCAGCCGTTGCACGTAGTAGCGGGAGATGATGCCGCCCATCGAGTGCCCGATGATGTGGACCCGCTCGTAGCCCGTCTCCCGGCACACCGTCTCGACCAGGCGGCTGAGCCGTCGCGCAACCCTGCGGATGTCGTCGGTCAGGGGCGAGTAATTGAGGGTGATGACCCTCCCGAAGCCCCGGCGGCTCAGGGAGCGGCGCAGCAAGGTGAAGATTGTGTGGTTGTCGATCACGCCGTGCACCATGATGATCGGGGTGCCGGCGGCCTCGACGTCGCCGATGATGAGGCCGCGCTGAACCGGCGGCAGGTCTTGCAGGTTGTGGCGCTCCTGGGCTTCGCGCGCCTTGCCCTCGACGACACCCAGTGGGTACATCGCGACATGGGCCGACAGCCAGGCGAACTCGATCGCGGTGCCCCGGATGCCGGCTGGCGACAGTACGGCACGTTTGGCGCGGCGGCCGCCCTCAGAGGCTCGTCCCAAGGTATTGATCGCGCGCCTCAGGGCGCTTCCGCTGACCTCCCCATTGCTTGGGGAACAATCATCGTCTGCCACGCAGACGAACGTAACGCACATTCGGACCGGATCCCAGACTCAGGGGGGTGAATTTCCACGCGTCGCCGTGGATTGGTCCGTCAACCGCCCGGCCCCCGGGGCCACACATCCTCGGATATGCTGGCAGCCAAGCACGCCAACGCATTCGGGCAGCCTTGGACAGAGGGAGAACGGTAGCTATGGACGCATCACCGATCCGGGTTGTTGTTGCCAAGCCCGGCCTCGACGGCCACGACCGTGGGGCGAAGGTGGTGGCACGTGCCCTGCGCGACGCCGGTATCGAGGTGATCTACACCGGGTTGCACCAGACGCCTGAGATGATCGTCGAGACTGCGATCCAGGAGGACGCCGATGCGGTCGGGCTGTCGGTGCTGTCCGGCGCCCATATGACACTGTTCGCCAGGGTGATCGACCTGTTGCGCGAGCGGGGCGCGTCGGACATCAAGGTGTTCGGGGGCGGGATCATCCCCGAGGACGATATCGACGATCTGACCGCACTCGGGGTGGCCAAGGTGTTCACGCCCGGCACCCGTACCCAGGACATTGTCGATTGGGTCAACTCGGAATTCGGGTCCTCCACTGCTGCCTGACGGGTCCTCCAGAGCTGTCTGACGGGTCGCCTGCGGCGGTCGGACAGCAGTTCGCCACGCGGCCTTTGCACGGGCCGGTGCCGCCGCTCGGAGCGGGGGAAAGTAGGGTGCGGCGTGGGGCCGCTAAGCGGCCGAACAGTCGAATAGTCCGGGCGCGGCGCGTCGTGGCCGCCCGGAGTTGGCCAGACAGGACGGGCGATCCGTGGATCTGTACGAGTACCAGGCAAAAGACCTCTTCGCCGAGCACGGCGTTCCCACCCAGAGCGGCATCGTGGTGACGGAAGCCGATGCGGCTGGCGCCGCGGCCAGCGACATCGGCGGCACGGTCGTGGTCAAAGCGCAGGTGAAGACCGGCGGACGCGGCAAGGCCGGCGGAGTCAAACTCGCCGCCACTCCCGAGGAGGCCCGCGAGAAGGCCGAGGGCATTCTCGGCCTGGACATCAAGGGCCACATCGTCCGCCGGGTGCTGGTGACAGCCGCCAGTGACATCGAGAGCGAGTACTACGTCTCGTTCCTGCTGGACCGGGCCAACCGCAACTTCCTGGCGATGGCCAGCGTTGAGGGCGGTATGGACATCGAAGAAGTGGCGGCCACCAAGCCGGAGGCCCTCGCGAAGGTGGCCATCGATCCCATCGACGGGGTCGACAAGGCCAAGGCGCAGGAGATCGTGGCCGCTGCCGCCTTTCCTGCGGACGTGGCCGATCAGGTCGCCGACGTGCTGGTGGCGCTGTGGCAGACCTTCGTAGCCGAGGACGCCACGCTCGTTGAGGTGAACCCACTGGTCAAGGACCCGTCGGGCCACGTCCTCGCCCTTGACGGCAAGGTCACCCTCGACGACAACGCCGACTTCCGGCACCCGAACCACGCGGCACTCGCGGATGCCGCCACCTCCGATCCGCTGGAGGACAAGGCCGCCGCCAAGGGCCTGAACTACGTCAAGCTCTCCGGTGAGGTCGGGATCATCGGCAACGGTGCCGGACTGGTCATGAGCACGCTGGACGTCGTCGCCTACGCCGGTGAGGAGTTCGGCGGGGTCAAGCCCGCGAACTTCCTGGATATCGGCGGGGGTGCCTCAGCGGAGGTCATGGCGGACGGTCTGGAGATCATCCTTGGGGATCCCGAGGTCAAGGCGGTGTTCGTGAACGTCTTCGGCGGCATCACCTCCTGCGACGCGGTGGCCGCCGGCATCATCCAGGCACTGGTGATGCTGGCCGACCGCGGGGAGACCCCAGACAAGCCGCTCGTCGTGCGGCTGGACGGCAACAACGCCGAGGTCGGTCGCCAGATCCTCGATGACGCCGCACATGACCTGATCGAAATGGTCGACACCATGGACGATGCGGCCCGCAGGGTCGCCCAACTCGCGGCACAAGGAGCCTGACGTGGCGATTTTCCTCAACGAGAACTCCCGGATCCTGGTTCAGGGGATCACCGGCTCGGAAGGCACCAAGCACACCCGCCGGATGCTCGCCAGCGGCACGAACATCGTGGCCGGTGTGACGCCTGGCAAGGGCGGGCAGACCGTTGACGCCGAAGGGCAGCATGTGCCGGTGTTCAACTCCGTCGCCGATGCGGTGGCCGAGACCGGAGCCGATGTGGCGGTCGTCTTCGTCCCGCCGAAGTTCACCAAGGGTGCCGTGATCGAGGCTGTGGACGCCGGCGTTCCGTTGGCAGTCGTGATCACCGAAGGGGTACCCGTGCACGACACGGCGGCCTTCTTCACCTACGCCCAGCGCGCCGGGACCACCCGGATCGTCGGGCCGAACTGCCCCGGGCTCATCAGCCCCGGCAAGTCAAACGCAGGCATCATCCCGGCCACCATCACCGGACCCGGACGGATTGGGCTGGTGTCCAAGTCGGGAACGCTGACCTATCAGATGATGTTCGAACTGCGGGACATCGGTTTCTCCACGGCGGTAGGTATCGGCGGCGACCCGATCATCGGGACCACCCACATCGACTGTCTGGCGGCCTTCGAAGAGGATCCGGAGACCGAGGCGATCGTGATGATCGGCGAGATCGGTGGCGACGCCGAGGAGCGGGCCGCCGCCTTCATCGCCGAGAACGTCAGCAAGCCTGTCGTCGGCTACGTCGCCGGCTTCACGGCGCCGGAAGGCAAGACGATGGGGCACGCCGGCGCGATCGTGTCAGGATCCTCCGGCACCGCCGCTGCGAAGCAGGAAGCGCTCGAGGCCGCGGGGGTCAAGGTCGGACGGACGCCGTCGGCGACCGCCCAACTGATGCGTGACATCGTCGGCTGAGACACTCCGACGGGGCTCCGGCGTGGTTGCCGAGGTCCTCGTGTCGCTGGTGAAACAATCGGGCGATGCCCTCCGCACCGAAGAACCGTGGCCCAGCAGGGCGTAACGATGCCCGACGAGGGTCGAGACGTTCCGGGTCCAAAGGTACCCGCGCCAGGTCGGTAGGTGGCGCCTCGACAACTTCGGGGGCGGCCCCTCGTGCGCGACGGACATCCGAGCACGTGGCATCCACCACCCGTCGTCGGCACGACTCCGAGCGGACCCTGCCCAGCGCGATCAACGGTGCGCTGGCGGCGCTGTTCAGCTGTATCGTCGGCGTGGCTGCTGTGGGCGCGCTGGCTCTGGTGGGCTGGATCGCCGCCGCAGGGCATAGCAGCATCAATGCGCTTCTCGAATTCGTCGGCTACGCCTGGCTTGCTGGCCACCTCGCGCCCGTCGCGACCGCTGCCGGCACATTGTGGTTCCCCCCGCTGCTCCTGACCGCCGCATTCGTGGTGCTGGCCTCTCGCTTCGGCCGCGCCGCGGTCCGTCGCGGCGGGATCGAGACCCGCGGCGATCTCGTTCGTCTCGTCGGCGCCGGCGCCTTCGTCAGCGGAGTGTTCGCTGTTCTCGTCGCCGCATTGACGGCGACCGCCGCCGCGTCCGTACCCGAGTGGGCAGCCTTTCTCGGGGTGGCTGTGGTCGTCGGCGTCGGGCTGACGATCGGTGCTGCATCGGCCAGCGGGTTGGTTGTGGGAACCCGGCTGCCGAGTTGGCTGCGGGCCGACCTCTGGGCCGGCCTTCGGGGTGTTGTCGCCCTGGCCGGCGGTGGTGCGCTGATAGTCGTTGCGTCGGCCGTCGCGCACATCGACACACTGACCGAGTCCTTCGCGAGCCTGCAGCCCGGCCTCGTCGGCACGGTCATCCTCGGGTTGTTGTGCCTGCTCTACCTGCCCACGGCCGGTCTCTGGGCGGCCGGACTCGCCTCCGGCGTCCCAGTTGGCCTCGGTGGCGACGATCAGTTGTCCATGTTCGGCGACACCTCAGCGACCCTCCCCGGCCTGCCTCTTTTCGCAGCCGTGCCCGCTGCAGTACCGGGATGGATCCCAGCCCTGCTCCTGATGCCCATTGCCGTCGGGGCAGTCGTCGGGTATCTGCGGTGCGCCACGCCGCTGCCGTTGCTGGCCGTCTCCTCGCTCTGGTTCCGGCTTCGCGTCGGTCTGGTGACCGGCGTGCTGGCCGGACTGGCTGTGGCGTTGACCGGCGGTGAACTGATGGGGCGCCTCACCGGACTCGGCCCCAATCCGCTGTTGTTCGCCGCTGCTGTCGCCGGCCTGACCTTCCTCGGCTTCGAACTTCTCGACCTGTGGCGCCATCTGAGTGCCCGCCGGGCATCCCCGCGGAAGGCGCAGGTGGCGGCCCGGGACCTCGTGTCGGCCGACTCCTAGGGCCGCATAGGATCGCCTGGTGAGCGCCCCCGAGCACCGGCCAAGCGTGGTGATCCTCCTCTCCGGGGCCGGCACAACCATGGCGCCGCTGCTCGCAGCCGCTGCCGACGAGACCTTTGGTGCTTCGGTCGCGGCCGTCGGCTCGGACCGCCCGAGCGCCCCAGGCCTCGAACTTGCAGCAGCACAGGGTGTCGCCACCTTCGTGGTAGATGCCTCGCAGTACCCGAATCGCGTGACGTGGAGCTCGGCGCTGGCCGATACCGTGGCCGGTTACCAACCCGACCTCGTCCTCTGTGCCGGGTTGATGCGCATCCTGGACCCGCTGTTCCTGAACAGATTCCCGGGGCGGGTGGTGAACTCCCATCCATCGTTGCTGCCGGCATTCCCCGGCGCTGTGGCCGTTTCCGATGCCCTGGCCTATGGGGTCCAGGTCACCGGCGCCACGCTCCACCTGGTGGACGCAGGGGTGGATACCGGGCCGATCATCGCCCAGGTGCCGGTGCCGGTGTTGGTCGACGACGATGAGTCGTCCCTTCACGAACGGATCAAGACCGCTGAACGTCAGATGCTGCTCGACCTGATCCCACGGCTCGCCGCCGGGGAACTCACGATTGACGGAAGAAGGGTGACCCTGCAATGACCACGACCACTACGGAGAACGGAGCGCGCCGGCCGGTACGACGGGCTCTCGTTTCGGTGTCCGACAAGTCCGGACTCACGGAGCTCGCCGAGCAGTTGCACGCCTCGGGTGTGGAGATTGTATCCACCGGTTCGACGGCGGGGGCCATCACGGCGGCTGGTGTACCGGTGACCGCCGTTGCTGACCTCACCGGCTTTCCGGAGTGCCTGGACGGTCGGGTGAAGACCCTTCACCCCAACGTGCACGCGGGCATCCTCGCGGATCTGCGGCGACCGGACCACGCCGAACAACTGACCGAGCTCGGAATCGAGCCTTTCGATCTGGTCATCGTCAACCTGTATCCGTTCGAGCAGACGGTCGCATCGGGGGCGGGCGAGGACGACTGCGTCGAGCAGATCGATATCGGCGGACCGGCTATGGTCCGTGCGGCCGCCAAGAATCACCCGAGCATCGCCGTCGTCGTCTCACCTGAGCGCTACGACGAGACGGTGGAGGCCGTTGCTGGTGGTGGTTTCACCTTGGCGCAGCGCCGAGAGCTCGCGGTCGAAGCCTTCCGGCACACCGCCGGTTATGACGTCGCGGTGGCGAGTTGGCTGGGCTCGGTGGTTGCCGATGACGAGGCCGAGTCGCCGCTACCCGCGTGGGTGGCCGGGGTATGGGAGCGAGCCGAGGTGCTGCGCTACGGCGAGAATCCGCACCAACGCGCCGCGATGTACGTCGATGCGTTCGGCTCGGGCGGGATCGCCGGGGCGGAACAGGTGCACGGAAAGGCGATGTCCTACAACAACTTCGTCGATGCCGATGCCGCGTACCGGTGCGCCTACGACTTCGACCGGCCGGCTGTGGCAATCATCAAGCACGCCAACCCCTGTGGCATCGCCGTCGGCGACGACATCGCGGCCGCCCATCGCAAGGCCAACGACACCGACCCGGTCTCCGCCTTCGGCGGGGTGATCGCCGCGAATCGGACCGTGAGCGCCGAGATGGCCCGTCAGGTGGCCGAGGTGTTCACCGAGGTCATCGTGGCCCCCGGCTACGAGGATGAGGCGATTGCGATCCTGTCGGCCAAGCCCAGCATCCGAATCCTGATCGCCGAGGAACCGCCGGCGGGTCCGAAGTCGGAGTCGCGGCGGATCTCCGGAGGCCTGCTCGTGCAGGAGACCGATCTGATCGACGCCGTCGGCGACGACCCGGCCAGTTGGACACTGGCCTGCGGCGAGCCCGTCGGAGAAGCCACCTTGGCAGACCTCGCCTTCGCCTGGCGGGCCTGCCGGGCGGTCAAGAGCAACGCCATTCTGTTGGCTCACGACGGCGCCGCCGTCGGGATCGGCATGGGTCAGGTGAACCGGGTCGATTCGGCCAAGCTGGCGGTGGCACGCGCAGGTGAGGAGCGGGTGCGTGGAGCGGTGGCCGCCTCCGATGCCTTCTTCCCCTTCCCCGATGGCCTGGAGGTCCTCACCGAGGCAGGGGTGCGGGCAATCGTCGAACCCGGTGGTTCGGTCCGGGACGAAGAGGTCCTCGCGGCCGCGAGGGCTGCCGGGGCCACGGTCTATTTCACCGGGACGCGTCACTTCTTCCACTAGCAGTCGTCGCGGCCCCTGCGGCGCTGCGCGACCGCGGCGGTGTGCAGTGGTGCCCGGCGGTTGAGCAACTACGCTTGCGCGGTGACCCACCACCACCCGCCCACGCTGCCGCACGTGCAACCGCGGGTGCTGCGCGATGGCGCCCTTGCCGTGTTGGTGGGGGTGTTGTCGGTGGTGCAGGCGCGTATCAACGGCCAATTGGCCATCCGGGTGGGCAGCGGTCTTGAGGCGGCGGCCGTGTCGTTCGGGTTCGGGCTGGTCATGGTGACGCTGATCGTGGCCCTCACGCCGTCCGCGCGAGCCGGCGTCGGGAGACTGATCTCGTCGCTGCGGTCGGCCGCCGGCCTGCCCTGGTGGGGGCTCTTGGGAGGTCTCGGGGGTGCGACGTTCGTCGCATCGCAGGGCCTGGACGTGCCCAGTCTGGGAGTGGCCCTGTTCACGGTGGCCATCGTTGCCGGCCTCACCGGCAACTCGCTGGTCGCCGACCGGCTCGGCGTCGGTCCCGGAGGTCGGCGCCCCATCACTGTGCCGAGGGTCGCGGCGGCGATCCTCTGCATCATCGGCGTGGGAATCGCAGTGTCTGGCGACTTCGGGGACGCCAGGGTGTCGCTTGCGCTGCTGCTGCTGGCACTGGTCGCCGGCGGTTTGGTGGCCTTCCAGCAAGGCCTCAACGGGCGGGTGTCGGTCGCTGCCGGTTCGCCGTTCGTCGCAGCGGGCGTCAACTTCATCGTCGGGACGGCCGCCCTGCTGGTGATCGCGACCGTCGTGGAGAACCTGGATAACCGGGCCTTCGTGCCGCCGCCGGCGCCGTGGTCGGAGCCGATCCTGTGGCTGGGGGGACCCATCGGGGTGGCCTTCGTCACTGTCGCCGCGTTCGCGGTGCGGTCGCTCGGAGTGTTGTTGTTCTCCCTGCTCACCATTGTCGGCCAGCTGCTGGGCAGCGTCGGGGTGGACGTGGTCACCCCGACGGCCGGCGCGGTGGAGCTCAGCTGGCAGGTGTTGCTCGCAGTGCTGCTTTCGGTAGTGGCCGCGGCTCTCGCCTTCTTCGGTGCCCGCGCGCCCGCCGCCGGCAGCCAATCGGCACCTGAGAGAATGCCGATGTGACGGCAACGATTCTTGACGGCAAGGCGACCGCGGCCGCAGTGAAGGCCGAACTGGCCGAGCGGGTCTCGGCGCTCGCGGCCCGAGGCGTTCGTCCGGGACTGGGAACCGTGCTCGTGGGTGACGACCCAGGAAGCCACTCCTATGTCCGTGGCAAGCACCGGGACTGTGAAGAGGTCGGCATCGCCAGTATCCGTGTCGATCTGCCGGCCTCCGCCACACAGCAGGATGTCCTCGACGAGGTGGCACGGCTCAACGGCGACCCAGCCTGCACCGGCTACATCGTGCAACTCCCGCTGCCGAGGGGGCTCGATTCGAACGCCGTTCTCGAGGCGATGGATCCGGCCAAGGACGCGGACGGTCTGCACCCGGCGAACCTCGGTCGGCTGGTTCTGGGGACACCTGCCCCGTTGCCTTGCACACCGCGCGGCATCGTCGAGTTGTTGCGCCGGTACGACGTGCCGATCGCTGGTGCTGAGGTCGTGATCGTTGGCCGAGGGGTCACAGTCGGCCGACCGCTCGGCCTGCTGCTCACCCGACGTTCGGAGAACGCCACCGTGACCCTGTGCCACACCGGAACCCGCGATCTGGCCCGCCACATCGCGGCGGCCGACATCGTGGTCGCCGCCGCCGGAGTTCCCGGACTCATCTCCGCCGACATGGTCAAGGGCGGCGCCGCTGTCTTGGACGTCGGCATCACCCGGACCGAAGAGGGACTGGTGGGGGATGTGGCGCCGGACGTGGCGGGGGTCGCGGGGTACCTTGCGCCGATGCCCGGCGGCGTCGGGCCCATGACCAGAGCCATGCTGTTGGCCAACGTCGTCGAAGCCGCGGAGGGCACCCGCAGGTGAACGCGGTTCGTCGCCAATGGCCTCTTCTCTCGGTGCTACTGGGCATCGTGGTGGCGATGAGCTTCGTGGCGATGGATCGATTCCGGGTGGGCTCGGTGTTGCTCGCCCTCTCCGTCATCGCCGCATTCGTGCTGCGACTCGTGCTACCGGGCGACGCCGTCGGTCTGCTGGCGGTTCGTCGCCGGTCGGTGGATCTGGTTGTCCTGGGGGTGTTGGCCGTGGGTCTAGGGGTGCTGTCGCTGTGGGTGCCGCCGCCTTCCTGAGCGCACAGCGATAAGGTCAGAACGGTTTCAGAGCGAAAAAATCCAGTCAGCGAAACTCGAGGAGCGACAGCGCATGTCCCGGTCAGGCAAGGTAACCGTCGTCGGAGCAGGGTTCTACGGATCCACCACAGCCATGAGATTGGCCGAGTACGACATCTTCGACGAGGTCGTGCTCACGGACATCGTCGAGGGTAAGGCTGAGGGGCTCGCCCTCGACATGAACCAGTCGCGTCCGGTCGAGGGCTTCCAGACGAAGGTGGTGGGGGCAACTACCGCCGCCGACGGCAGCGGCTACGAGGCCATCGCCGGCTCCGACATCGTCGTGATCACCGCGGGTCTGCCGCGCAAGCCGGGCATGAGTCGGATGGACCTGATCGAGACGAACGCCAAGATCGTGCGCAGCGTCGCCGAGAACATCGCCAAATACGCCCCCGAGGCTGTCGTCATCGTGGTCTCCAACCCGCTTGATGAGATGACGGCGCTGACCCAGATCGCAACCGGCTTCCCGCACAACCGCGTCATCGGTCAGGCCGGCATGCTCGACACAGCTCGGTTCACCCACTTCGTGGCGGAGCGGCTCGGGGTCCCGATCGCGAGCGTCCAGACGCTGACCCTCGGCTCCCACGGGGACACCATGGTTCCGGTGCCCTCCCGGTGCACGGTCGACGGCAAGCCACTGTCCGACCTGCTCGAGGCGGACGAGATCGAGGAATTGGTGACCCGTACCCGCAATGGCGGCGCCGAGGTGGTGGCGCTACTGAAGACCGGATCCGCCTACTACGCCCCATCGGCGGCGGCTGCCAGGATGGCGAAGGCGGTGGCCGAGGACAGCGGGGATGTCATGCCGGTCTGTGCTTGGGTCGACGGTGAGTTCGGAATCGCCGGCGTGTACCTGGGGGTCGAGGCCGAGATCGGTCGCGAAGGCGTTCGACGGGTCGTGGCGACGGACCTCTCAGAAACTGAGCTGGCGGGTCTGCTGGAAGCCAGCGAGGCTGTGCGCGCCAAGCAGGGCGACGTCCAGAACCTCTAGCCCAACCGGTCGGGTCCAGTTGAGAGCCGAGCCAACATCCACCCAGTCGACGTCGAAGGGCCAGTGAACATGTCCAAGATCAAGGTGACGAATCCCGTCGTGGAACTCGACGGCGATGAGATGACGCGCATCATCTGGGAGTTCATCAAGGAGCAGTTGATTCTTCCCTACCTTGATATCGATCTGAAGTACTACGACTTGGGAATCGAGTCGCGGGATGCGACGGACGACCAGGTCACCGTCGATGCCGCGAACGCCATCAAGAAGTACGGGGTCGGCGTCAAGTGCGCGACGATCACTCCCGACGAGGCGCGGGTGGAGGAGTTCGGTCTGAAGAAGATGTGGCGCTCCCCGAACGGGACCATCCGCAACATCCTCGGTGGCGTCATCTTCCGCGAGCCGATCATCATGAGCAATGTTCCCCGGCTGGTGCCCGGCTGGACCAAGCCG
>CAZKVQ010000023.1:0-425 GCA_964556255.1 uncultured Actinomycetes bacterium | reverse complement strand
TGGTCGGCCGTCATGCCTTCGGCGACCAGTACAAGGCCACCGACGTCAAAGTGCCCGGTCCCGGCACCCTGACCATGACCTATACGCCCGCCGACGGCTCGGAGCCGATGGAGTTCGACGTCTACGACTTCCCGGGGGCGGGCGTCGCGATGGGTATGTACAACCTGGATGAGTCCATCCGTGATTTCGCGCGGGCCTCTATGCGCTACGGCCTCAACCGGGGCTACCCGGTGTACCTGTCGACCAAGAACACGATCCTGAAGGCCTACGACGGGCAGTTCAAGGACATCTTCGCCGAGGTGTATGCCCAGGAGTTCGAGGATGAGTTCACGGCGGCCGGCATCACCTATGAACACCGGCTCATCGACGACATGGTGGCCGCAGCCATGAAGTGGGAGGGTGGCTACGTCTGGGCCTGCAAGAAC
>CAZKVQ010000022.1:17819-46621 GCA_964556255.1 uncultured Actinomycetes bacterium | reverse complement strand
CGCTCGCTCCGGTGCGGTGTCCTCCTATGCGTGCTGCGGGCTGCAGGAACGCGGCTCGCTATTCGTGTCGCCGACCACCGAGGTGTACGAGGGGATGATCGTCGGGGAGAACTCACGCGCGGACGACATGTCGGTGAACATCTGCAAGGAGAAGAAGCTCACCAATGTGCGCTCCTCCACCGCCGAAGAACTCGAGCGGTTGATTCCGCCGCGGCTGCTGTCGCTGGAGCAGTCGCTGGAGTTCTGCCGGGAGGATGAGTGCGTCGAGGTGACCCCGAGCGCTGTTCGACTGCGCAAGGTCATCCTCGACACCACTGCCAGGGAGAAGTCCCGCTCGGCCGCCCGAAAACGCGACGGCTGACCGCAAAGGGGCCGGACGTGATCATCATCGCGGCAACGCCGCTGGGCAACCCGGAGGATGCGTCCAGCCGGCTTCGTACCCTGCTGGCCGAGGCCGACCTCGTTGCGGCTGAGGACACCAGGCGCGTGCGGCGGCTCGCGACCGACTTGGGCGTAGCGATCAACGGCCGGATCGTGTCCTACTACGAGGCGGTGGAGCAGTCCAGGACCCCGGAGTTGATCTCTGCGGCGGCTGCGGGATCGACCGTGCTGGTCGTGAGCGATGCAGGGATGCCGGCGGTCAGCGATCCTGGCTTCAGACTCGTTCGGGCTGCGGCCGAGGCGGGAATTCGGGTGACCGCCCTGCCGGGTCCATCGGCAGTCATCACCGCGCTGGCGCTGTCCGGTCTGCCTTCCGATCGGTTCTGCTTCGAGGGCTTCCTGCCCCGCCGGGATGGCGAACGGTCGCGAACTCTGGCCGCGTTGGCGGAGGAAACGCGGACGATGGTCTTCTTCGAGTCGCCGCGCCGGTTGCCCAACACTCTGACCGCGATGGCCACCGCCTTCGGCGAGCATCGGGAGGCAGCGGTGTGCCGGGAACTGACCAAGACGTATGAGGAAGTTGTCCGCGGTCCGCTGGCGACCCTCGTCGACAAGTTCGAGGGCGACGTTCGAGGCGAGATCACCGTTGTGGTGGGCGGCCGGACGACGGGTCTGTCGGAGGTGGCCCCTGCAGAGATGCTGGCACTGGTGAGGAAAGCGGAGGCGGCCGGATTGACCCGCAAGGAAGCCATCGCGACCGCGGCCGGAGAGTTGGGCGTGTCCAAGCGGGCGGTGTTCGACGCGGTTGTCGAGGCCAAGCAGGCGAACTCCGCGGGGCCCTCGGACTCGGCTCGCCCGTAGGATTCCAGCTATGACCGCTCCCAAGGCGTACTACGTCACTACCCCGATCTACTACGTCAACGACGCCCCGCACATCGGTCACGCCTACACCACGACGGCCGGTGACGTTCTGACCCGCTGGCACCGGCAGCGTGGGGAGCATGTCTGGTTCCTCACCGGCACCGACGAGCACGGCACCAAGGTGGAGCGGACCGCCCTCGACAATGGCATGACCCCGATCAAGTGGACCAACAACCTGGTGGAGAACGCCTGGCTGCCGGTATTGAAGACGATCGACGCGGCCAATGATGACTTCATCCGCACCACCAGCGGACGCCACCGACTCGGGGTGCAGGCGTTCTGGGCCCTACTGAAGGAGAAGGGCTACGTCTACTCGGCGACGTACGAGGGGCCCTATTGCGTGGGTTGTGAGGAGTTCAAGGTCGCGGCCGATCTGATCCCCGGGGATGGCGACTCGTTGTTGTGCCCGATCCACCACACACCGGTGGAGATGCTGCGCGAGGACAACTGGTTCTTCAAGCTTTCGGCGTTCGAAAAGCCGCTGTTGGAGCACTACGAGCGGCATACCCACGGCGTGCAACCGAAAAGCGCCTACAACGAGGTGGTGTCGTTCATCCGCAGTGGATTGTCGGACATCTCGATGTCGCGTTCTTCGGTGGACTGGGGTATCCCACTGCCCTGGGACGAGGATCAGGTTGTCTACGTCTGGTTCGATGCCCTGCTGAACTACATCACGGCCATTGGCTACGGCGCCCGGGAAGGAACTCCGGAGGCCGATAGGTTCGCGCACACCTGGCCTGCCAACGTCCACCTGGTCGGCAAGGACATCCTGAGATTCCACGCCGTCTTCTGGCCGGCAATGCTGATGGCCGCCGGGCTGCCGCTGCCGGATGTGGTGTTCGCCCACGGTTGGCTGCTGGTCGGCGGCGAGAAGATGTCCAAGAGCAAGCTGACCGGCATCGCACCGTCGGCGATCATCGACACCTTTGGTTCGGATGCCTTCCGCTACTACTTCCTGGCAGCCATCCAGTTCGGATCCGATGGGTCGTTCTCGTGGGAGGACATGCACGCCAGGTACACGTCCGAACTCGCCAATGGCCTGGGCAACCTGGCGTCCCGGGCGACGGCGATGGTTGTTCGATATTGCGACTCGGTCGTCCCCGAACCCTGCTCGTACGCCAACGCCGACCGGGCTCTGCAAGACGCCATGCTGGCGGCCACCGATCAGGCCGACGCCTCCATGGTGAGACTGGACTTCGCCGGTGGTATCGCCGCGATCCGCAGTTTCGTCGACGCGGTGAACCTGTACGTCACCGAGCAGGAGCCGTGGAAACTCGCGAAGGATCCAGCGCAGCGTGGCCGCCTGGAGACCGTGCTGTACACCATGTGCGAGGCGTTGCGGGCCATAGCGGTGCTCTACAACCCGGTGATGCCTAAGGCCATGGACAGCCTGTGGACCAGACTCGGTGCGGTGCCCCACTTGGGCGAGATCGCCGCGCAGGACGTCCGTGACGCCGGTCGGTGGGGACAGTTGCCCGCCGGGGCCGTCGTCGCCAAGGGCGACCCGCTGTTCCCACGGATCGAGGCGGACGACGATGAGTAGCTACCCGGGGGCGCCGGATCCGCTGCCCCGCCCCGTCGCGGACAGTCATTGTCACCTCGACATCGGATATGATCACGATCCGCTGCCGGTCGACCAAGCCCTGGCGATGGCCGCCGGCGTCGGAGTGACCCACGTGATCCAGGTCGGCTGCGATGTCGCCGGATCCCGTTGGGCCGCTGAGGTCGCGACGGACCATCCGAACGTCTGGGCCAGTGTCGCCCTTCACCCCAATGAGGCCCCCAAGTTGCAGCAGGCCGGTGGCCTCACAGCCCTGTCCGCAGCCCTCCGCGAGATCACCGAGATGGCCCGGTTGCCGCAGGTGCGGGCGGTGGGTGAGACCGGGATGGACTTCTACCGGACCGAGCCAGCCGGTCGGGCGGCCCAGGAGGAGTCGTTTCGTGCCCACATCGCAATCGCCAAGGCGGAAGGCAAGGCGCTGGTCGTGCATGATCGGGAGGCCCATGCGGACGTGCTGCGGATCCTCGACGACGAGGGGGCCCCGGATCGGGTGGTGATGCACTGCTTCTCCGGTGATGAAGACTTCGCCCGAGAGGTGACTGAACGGGGCTTCTACTGCTCGTTCGCTGGAGTCATCACATTCAAGAACGCCGATGATCTGCGGGCAGCACTCGCGGTGGTGCCGCCGGAACGGGTGCTGGTCGAGACGGATGCCCCGTTCCTGACGCCAGTGCCCTATCGCGGCAAGCCGAATGCTTCCTACCTCGTGCCGCTCACCATGAGAGCCGTGGCTGAACTGCGGGGGTGGGACTTGGCGGACGCCTGCGACCTGGTGATGGCCAACACGGCAGACGCGTTCGGCGGCCTGTGAACCGACTTCTCGGCCCGGCCGACGTGCGGGAATTGGCCGAAACGCTGTCAGTCTCGCCCACGAAGGCCCTCGGGCAGAACTTCGTGATCGACGCCAACACGGTGCGGATGATCGCCAGTCGTTCGGGTGTCGGCCCGGCAGACGACGTGCTCGAGGTCGGTCCTGGGCTGGGCTCGCTGACGTTGGCGCTGCTCGACGTTGCCGCCTCGGTGACCGCTGTGGAGATCGATCCGAACCTCGCTGACGCGCTTCCCGCGACGGTGGCGCGGTTCGCCCCGGACGCCCTAAGTCGGCTGCGGGTCGTGACCGCGGATGCCCTCACACTGACCGACCTGACCGACCCGCAACCGACCCAGCTGGTGGCGAACCTGCCTTACAACGTGGCCGTACCGGTCCTGCTCACCGCCCTTGCGTCCTTCCCGAGCCTCAATGGGGCGATGGTGATGGTGCAGAAGGAGGTCGCCGACCGGCTGTGCGCCACGCCCGGGTCGAAGCTCTACGGGGTGCCGTCGGTGAAGGTCGCGTGGTACGCCGACGTCGTTGCCGCGGGCCGAGTGTCACCGTCGGTCTTCTGGCCGACGCCCCGGGTCGATTCCGGGCTCGTAAGACTGAGCCGGCACGCGGAACCTCAGCTTCCGGGTGTTCCCGCTGGTGAGTTCCGAGCGACTGCGTTCGCTGCGATCGATGCGGCGTTCGGCCAGCGGCGCAAAGTGCTGCGCACCGCGCTGGCTGGCTGGGCGGGTGGCGTGGACAGCGCCGTGGGAATGCTCGAGGCCGCCGGAATCGACCCCGGCGCGCGTGGTGAGACGCTCACCGCGGCTGACTTCGCGCGGCTCTCTGGCGAGAAGTTGCGGGGCCCGACCCCCTAGCCTTGGGGGGTGTCAGCGTTCCCGAGGTCGGTCACTGCGGTAGTCGCCGCCAAAGTCAACCTCGCGCTGGCGGTCGGTGGCCTTCGGCAGGACGGATTCCACGAGGTGGCCACGGTTTTCCAGTCGGTCGGGATCTTCGACGAGGTTGAGGTTCGGCGACGCCCAGCCGGTGACGGCATCCGCTTGACGGTGTCCGGCGACGACATCGACGGCGTGCCGCTCGACGCCGACAACCTGGCCTGGCGGGCGGCTGAAGCCGTCGCAGCGGCGGGGGATGTCGACCCGGATGTCCACATCCACATCACCAAGGCCATCCCAGTGGCCGGCGGCATGGCCGGTGGTTCCGCCGACGCTGCGGGCGCTCTGCTCGCCTGCGACATGCTCTGGCGGACCGGTCTGGACCGCGATCGGTTGGACGTCCTGGCCGCGGAGTTGGGTTCGGACGTGGTCTTCGCCGTGCGCGGCGGGACAGCGGTGGGCACAGGTCGAGGCGAGCGGGTGACGCCCGCGATGACGCGCGGCAACTACAACTGGGTGTTCGCGCTCGCGCACGAGGGTGTCTCGACGCCGGCGGTCTACCGGGAGTTCGACCGCCTCAATGCCGGCACCATCATCCCGGAACCCGAGATCCCGGAGCCGCTGATGGAGGCGCTGCTCGCCGGTGATGCCGAGCGGGTCGGGGCGGAGTTACACAATGACCTGCAGCCTGCTGCAATCTCCCTTCGCCCCGAGTTGGATCTGTTGCTCGAGGTCGGCAGGGACTACGGAGCCCTCGGCGCGATGATCTCGGGGTCCGGGCCCACGTGTGCCTTTCTCGTCCGCGACGATGAGCAGGCCCTTGACCTCGCGGTGTCGCTGTCCGCGTCAGGGATGTGCCGAAACGTGGTGCGTGCCAATGGTCCGGCCCACGGGGTCCGCGTCAAGGAGAGCTAGCCGGTGGCGGTTTCGTTGGTGCTCGAGGATGTCTCCCTCCGTCGTGGCACGGCAATGGTGCTGGACGGCGTGACGCTGGGTGTGTCGCCTGGGGAACGGATCGGCGTCGTCGGGAGGAACGGTGCGGGCAAGTCGACGCTGCTCATGCTGATGGCCGGCGTCGGCTCGCCGGATCGGGGTCGGATCGTGCCTGCCGGCGGACTCACCCGGGGATTCCTCGCGCAGCATCCGCCGCCACTGGTGACCTCGGTGGCGGCAACGGTGCGCGGGGAGATGGATGTTCACGAGTTCTGGGGTGACGCGCGCATCCGCGGCATCGCCGCCGGCCTTCTCGGAATATCCGGTGAGGAGGGCTTCGAGGCGGTGCCGGCGCAGTCGGGCGGCGAACTGCGCCGGGTGGAGTTGGCCGCCCTTCTCGTGGCCGACCCCGACCTGCTGTTGCTGGACGAGCCCACCAACCACCTCGACATCGAGGCCGTGACCTGGCTGGCCGGTTACCTGCAGACCCGGCCGGGCTCGCTGGTGGTCATCACCCACGACCGGTGGTTTCTCGACGAGGTGTGCACAGACACCTGGGAGGTCGTGGACGCCAATGTCAGCGCCTACGAGGGTGGCTATGCCTCGTACATCCTGGCTCGGGCCGAGCGGGAGCGCAGCGCCGCCGCGACCGAGCAGCGGAGGCGGAATCTGGCGACGAAGGAGTTGGCCTGGCTGCGGCGCGGACCGCCCGCGCGCACCAGCAAGCCCCGCTTCCGGATCGCCGCTGCCACCGCACTCATTGCCAACGAGCCGCCGGCACGCGACCCGTTGGAGCTCAAGCGGGTCGCAACCGCCCGACTCGGGAAGCAGGTCATCGACCTCACCGACGCCGTGCTGGCTCCGGCGCCAGCGGCTCCGGTCGTGCTGAACGGGGTCACCCTTCGGCTGGGGCCCGGCGATCGGATTGGCCTGTTGGGTCCCAACGGTGCCGGTAAGACGACGTTGATCAACCTCTTGCGTGGCGCGCCCGTGGACCTCAGTGAGGGCACCCTCAGGATCGGTTCGACGGTTGTCGTGGGCGTTCTCGATCAGCGTCTGGCCGAGTTCGACCCGGACCTTCGCACCGGCGAATGGCTGGCGCAGGTCGGCACCCGGCTGGAAGTGGTCGGGGGCAAGGAACTGACCGCTTCCGCGCTGTTGGACTCCTTCGGCTTCGGTGGCGATCGCGCCTGGACGCGTCTCGGGGACCTCTCGGGCGGCGAACTGCGCCGCCTGCACCTGCTGCGGCTCATGCTGTCGGGCGCGAACGTGCTGTTGCTGGACGAACCCAGCAACGACCTGGACGTCGAGACCCTGGCCGTTCTCGAGGATGTCCTGGACGGTTGGCCCGGCACCTTGGTCGTGGTCTCGCACGATCGCTACCTGCTGGAGCGGGTCACCGATGACATCTACGCGATGCCAGGGGACGCGACCCTGTCGCACCTGCCGGGTGGGGTGGACGACTACCTCGCGCTGCGTCGGAGCCAGCGTGAGCGCGGCGGCGGTCACTCCGGCTCCCCTGATGCGCGCTCTGCCTCGCGGGTCGCGGCGGGCGGACCTCTGGAAGGGGCGGCACTTCATGCGGCGCGTAAGGAGATGGGTCGACTCGAGCGCCGACTGCTCAAGATCGAGGACAGTTTGGCCGTCGTCGCCGCGAAGATGGCCTCATCGGCGTCCGATGCGCCTACGCTGGCCGAATTGGATTCACAGGCCACAGCCCTCGTCGCGGAACAAGCCGACGTCGAGGCGCGGTGGCTCGAACTTGCGGAGGTGATCGGCGATGACGGCTGAGCGACGTGGTTGGCGCATTGTCGTCAACATTCTCGCCGTGATCGGTGTTCTCGCCATCCTGCTCGGTCTCGTGGGCGCGGGGGTGGTCGGCTACAAGCTGATCTCCGACAAGGAGACCAAGGATCGCACCGCCGCGTCTGAGAGCCCCTTCTACGCCAAGCCCGACAGCGTCCCGGCGACCCCCGGGACCGTCATCCGCTACGAGCCGCTGGAATACAGCGTGGTCGGCGGCAAGGGCTGGCGGATCATTTACACGTCCATCAATAGCGCGGGAGAACCGGTCGCTGTCAGCGGGCGGGTGTTCCTGCCCAACACCCCGGCCCCGGCAGGTGGCCGCAAGATACTGGCCTTCGGCCACGGCACCGTCGGCATCGCGCCGCAATGTGCGCCATCGCGATCGGTCAGCTACATCCAAACTGGCTGGTTGGAGCCCGCCCTGCAGCAGGGCTGGGCGGTGGTGACCACCGACTATCTCGGCCTCGGTATCGAGGGATACCCGCCGACGTTCCTGCTCGGCGGCCAGGAGGCCCGCGACATCGTCAACAGCGTGCGGGCGTTGCGCGCCTTCCCGGGTGCTTCAGCGGGCACGGAATGGATCGTGGCCGGATCCTCGCAGGGCGGCAACTCGGCATTGTGGACGGCCGCCAAGGCGGCGAGTATCGCGCCGGAGTTGCAGTTGAAGGCCGTCGCACCGGCGGTGCCGGCGGCCGAGCTGGCCGCGATCATGACCAAGCAGTGGCAATCGGTGATCGGCTGGGCGATTGGCCCCTACGCGCTGGCGACCTACAAGGTGGCCTACCCGGATCGCGACTACGAGGCCATCATTTCGCCGGCGGGCAAGGACGCCAATGACAGCCTGATCGCCAAATGCGTGCTCGCCGACGGCGTCGAGGGCCTGGTGCTTGGCGAGATCGCCGGCCCCTATTTCACGAAGGACCCCAACGAGGATCCCGCGTGGTCGGCGAGCGTGCGCGAACAGACACCACCGCCACCGCCGGCGGGGATGCCGATGTTCCTGCAGCAGGGTGAGGCAGACATCGTCGTGACCGCAGGTTCCAACGCCCTGCTTCAGAACCAGTGGTGCGCCAAGGGGGTCAACATCGCGAGCCTGTGGCTCCCCGGGGTCAACCACCAAGACACGTCCGTGGCCGCTGGCGCCGCAATGGTCGAGTGGGCCGCCGCCCGCTTCGCCGGCACTCCGGCCGTATCCACCTGCGCCTTCGGGGTGCCCGCGCCTGTGGAACCGCTGCCCGCTCCGAAGCCGTGAGCAGGTCCGCGGCGGCAACGTCGTAGCATTGGCCACGCGATCCCCGTTGGTGTAATCGGCAACACCCCAGGTTTTGGTCCTGGTATTCGAGGTTCGAATCCTCGGCGGGGAGCCGATGAGCATTTCGGCGGCGACGATAGACTTCCCGATGTGACTCAACCGCGACCGGCCCTGGTGATCGTTCTTGCTGCCGGCGAGGGCACGCGGATGAAATCCGACCTGGCAAAAGTGCTCCATCCCATTCTGGGCATCCCGATCCTGGGGCACGTGCTGAACGCCGTCGAGGGGCTGGCAGCGGACCAGACCGTGGTGGTCGTCGGGCACCAGCGCGAACGGGTGTCCGCCTACGTCGAAGCCGAGCATCCCGATGTGCGAACCGCGGTTCAGGCTGAACAGATGGGCACCGGACACGCAGTTCGCGCCGCGCTGGCATCCCTGGCAGATGAGTCGGTGTCGGTGGCCGACGGCCCGGTCGTAGTGCTGGCCGGAGACACCCCTCTGCTCACCTCCGATTCGCTGGCGGCCCTGGTGGCTGAGCATGTCGCCGTCGGGGCAGGTGCGACCGTACTGACCGCCCGATTCGAGGACCCGACCGGATATGGCCGCATCGTGCGGGACGCTACCGGGGCGGTCGTGGGGATCGTGGAGCACAAAGACGCCTCCGACGCCGAACTCGCGATCGACGAGATCAACTCCGGGATGTATGCCTTCGACGGCGCCGCGCTGGTGAGCGCTCTGGACCGGCTATCCACCGACAACTCCCAGGGGGAGGAGTACCTCACCGATGCGTTGGGACTCCTTCGGGCCGACGGGCGGGTGATCTCGGCCTACGTTGCAGAGGATCCCGACGAGATCCATGGCATCAACGACCGCGTCCAACTCGCTGCCGCGGGACGGCTGATGGCAGATCGGATCAACGACGCCCTCATGCGTTCAGGGGTGACCTTCGCCGACCCTCAGACCGCCTGGGTCGCCCCGACTGTGACCGTCGGTCCGGATGCCGTAATCGAGCGGAACACCTCGCTGTTGGGTGAATGCGTGGTCGGATCCGGAGCTGTCATCGGCCCGGACACCACACTCGTCGGCTGCCGCGTGGGGGCCGGTGCCCGGGTGCTCCGCAGCCACTGTGAGCTCGCCGAGATCGGGGAGGATGCGACCGTCGGCCCGTTCACCTTCCTCCGGCCCGGCGCGACACTGGCAGCCGCGTCAAAAGCCGGCGCGTACGTGGAGATCAAGAACGCGCACGTCGGCGAAGGTTCGAAGGTCCCGCACCTGTCGTACGTGGGAGACGCCGACATCGGTTCCGGCACCAACATCGGAGCCGCAACTGTCTTCGTGAACTATGACGGCGTGCACAAGCACCGCACCACCGTAGGCGACGAGGTACGCATCGGCAGCGACTCCATGCTGGTCGCCCCGGTCACGATCGGTGATGGGGCGTATACCGCTGCAGGTTCGGTTATCACCGAGGACGTACCCGCCGGGGCGCTCGGCCTCGGCCGCGCGCGGCAGCGCAATATCGACGGCTGGGTCGGGCTCAACAGACCCGGGACCGCGTCCGCGCGGGTTGGGCAGTCGAGTGAGGAGCCCCCCGCCGACCCGACCGAAAGCCAGGACCCGCGATCATAGGGTCAGGTTCCCGCCCAACGGCCGCCGTGGAGGCTTGAGTGTCCGACATAGTGATGACCCCCCAGAAGACTCTGAAACTGTTCGCCGGGAGGTCCCACCCGGAACTGGCAGAGCACGTGGCCAAGGAACTCGGCATCGACCTGGCGCCGATGTCCGCCTATGACTTCGCCAACGGCGAGATCTTCGTCCGCTACGACGAGAGCGTCCGGGGGTGCGACGCGTTCGTTCTGCAGAGTCACATGCAGGACATCAACAAGTGGATCATGGAGCAGTTGATCATGGTCGACGCCTTGAAGCGGGCCTCAGCGAAGCGGATCACCGTCGTGGTGCCCTTCTACGGCTACGCCCGACAGGACAAGAAGCATCGGGGTCGGGAGCCCATCACCGCCCGACTCATGGCCGACCTCTTCAAGGCTGCCGGTGCGGACCGGATGATGGCGGTCGATCTGCACACCAGCCAGATCCAGGGCTTCTTTGACGGTCCGGTGGACCACCTGTTCGCCCTGCCGATCCTCAGTGAATACGTAGCTGGGCGCGCCGATCGGGAGCGGATCACCGTGGTATCCCCCGACGCGGGACGGGTGCGCGTCGCCGAGCGTGGGACCGATGTGCTCAACTCGCCGCTGGCGATCATCCACAAGCGGCGCGACCCGGATGTCCCGAACGAGGTCAAGGTGTTCGAAGTCGTCGGCGAGGTCAAGGATCGGGTGTGTGTTGTCGTCGACGACATGATCGACACCGGCGGGACCATCACGAAAGCGGCGCAGACCCTGTTCGACGAAGGTGCGGCGGACGTCATCGTCACCGCGACCCACGGTGTTTTGAGCCCGCCGGCAGCCGAACGACTGCAGGCGTCCGGCATCAGCGAGGTCATCGTCACCGACACCTTGCCGATTCCGGAGGAGCGCAGATTCGAGAAGTTGACGATCCTCCCCATCGCCCCGATGATCGCCCGCGCGATCCAAGAGGTGTTCACCGACGGTTCGGTCACCAGGCTCTTCGACTGACCGGGACCACCCAGACCTGCGCAGCCGGTCGGCTAGTTCTTACCGGTGTGTTTGGGTCCAGCCTGCTTCGGCGCAGACTGCCGTGGTGCGCCCGCAGAATGGCCGGGCTTACCCGCGGCGGCGATCGCCCGGCGGCGGTAGAGCAACCACGCGGCAGCGGCCAGCACGGCCACCAAAACAAGTCCGAGGATCGTCGGCACCGGTGAGCCGGCGGACGCCTTGTTGGTGTCTGCTCGCACAAGCTGCACATCCGGTTCCTGTCCGGTGGGCGATGCCGCCGGATCCGCACCGGCATCGCTGGGCAGCTCATCCGCCGAGGGATCGCCGGCCGGGTAACTCGACGTCGCGTCGGCTCCGGGGACGGCGTCGCCGGTACCGGCATCGGCGGGGTTCGCCGATGTCGCCGCCGGGTCAGTGCCATCGGCCGTGGTGAGCGCGCCACCGGTCGTGTCCTGGGTGCCGCTGGTGTCCAGGGAGCCACCGGTGTCGGTGGTCGTCGCGGAGTCACCGGTCGTCGTCTGATCTCCGGTGCTGGTTGTGTCCGACGGATTCGACGTGGACCCCGCAGGAGTGGGACTGTTGACGCTGGGCGCCTGCGTATGTGGCGCTGCGGTCGGCTCCTTCACCGGTGGTACGGCCGGTGCCGAGGTCGCGGGGCGCACGACCACGGCACATTCCGACTGCGGATAGCCATCCAGGCCACATACCATCCCGTCGTTGGTGCGCAGCGCGGCCGCTTTCGCCAGCACCTGGGCACCGTTGGCGGACTCCGGCACCTGGACGCAGGCCACATGTGCCGCCGCGGGCGTTTCACCACTGGGCGCGTCCGAGACGACGCCTGGATCGATCACGACGGCCACCCGTTTCTGTCCGGCTGCCGCAGCAGGGGGATTGGGGCAGAGGGCATCGAAGGTCTGGTTGGTGCGCGGATGCCGGGCGCCACTCGCAGAGTCGGCGCTCACCGCGAATCGCCACCCCTCCACGGAGCGATCCTTAGGTCGGGTGCTGGCAGCTCCCATCGTCGCGAAGGTCCAGGAACCATCCGGTCGACCCCACCAGTAGGACCAGTAGCGATAGGCCGCAGCGGAGGCGGTCGTGACCTCCGCGCCGCTGGCAGGACCGTCGTCGGCTCGTGCCGGCACGGCCGCCATCGGGCCGAAGAGAAGACCGCCGAACAGCCCCACGGCACCCAACACCGCCAGGTGGGAACTCCGAAATCGGGAGTGGCGAGCCATGTCCTCACACCCTCCGGGTGAGCTGCAGACGGGCCACCAGATTCATCCCGCCGAAGTTGGCGGGTCGCTGACCCGCCTGACGGGCGGCCAACGCAACCAGGGCGAGGCGCCCGGCGTCATCCCGGCGGACGCCACCGCTGACGGGACTCACGTAGTTCCGGGTCTCGCGGGCCAGCGTCGCGATTGCCTGGTTGACGCCGATCCCGCCGCGGCCCGCAGCGGTCAGGGCCCACACGGCATAGGCCGTGTTGCCGATGCTCACCTTCGCCGGGTCGAACGGGTCGCGCAGTGCGCCTCTGCCCGCTGCCAGATGGGCGCGCAGGAAGTCGAGGCCGAGTCCCGTCTGATTGCGGACTGGGAACGCGCAACTACCCGGCACGTAACCGGCGGTCAGCCGGTTCACCGGCAGCACGCCAGCGTCGTTGCGCTGCTGCCGCACCGTCCCCACGAGTCCGAGGGAGGCTTGTGCCGTGGCCAACTCATCTGGGGCCCCACCGCTCTGGAAGGCGATCCCGCCGCGGTCGGCCGGTGCAGCCGAGCAGGTGCTCTGCAAGGCAGACAGTGCCTGGTACCCGGTGCGAGCCCGGCTGCTGCGCACAACCACCGGGCTGACTCCGTGAGCCCGCAGGGCCATCATGACCAGCCCTGTGGAGTTGGCGTCCGTTGCGGCCCCCGGGCTGGGGTAGTAGGCCCACCCGCCGTCGGGATTCTGGTGACTCACGAGCCATTTGGCCGCCCGGTCGGCTTCGCCATGACGACGGACGGCGTTGAGGGCCACCACCGCCAGGGCCGTCGAGTTCGTGTCCGGTCCGGAGTACGTGGTTGAACTGGGCGCGCTGCAGGGAATCCGAAGGTTGGCCCGATAGGCCATGAAGGACCCATTGGCACAGCGCTGGCGGATCAGCCAGTTGACCGAACTCGGGGGGATGGCCCCGCCCGCGGCATCCAGCGCCAGAAGTGCCAGGCCCTGGCGGTAGACCCCGTCGTAGGTCGGGTCCTGAGAGCCGAACAAGCCCGCGTCCGCACTGGCGGTCGGGGTCACCTCGGCGGCGTTGCCGGTGGCAGGCAGGGCGCCGACGAGGGTTGCGGACAGGGCGGCGGTAGTGGCGGTCAGCACGAGAGTCCGGCGACTGCGGGGGGCAAGCCTCATGAAACGGGGTGGTCCTCTGCGATCACGGTAAGCGTGACATCGCTCGAACACCGCCGGAGCGATGTCCGGGCTCCGTCCCGTACACCTCGACGGTTGTTGGAGCCGTTCACGCCCACACAGGCATTTCGACTTATCGCAAGGGACCCATCAGGCCCCGCTGCCTTCCGCGAACGTCACGGAATTGCGATCTACGACTGCGGGTCAGCGCCGGATTGCCACCGGACTTCCCCTGCGTGGGGTGTTCGTAACCTCACCGACCCCAGCCATGCCGGGATCCGTAAGGCTGTGGCCACGTTAGCATCCGATCGCGGGCCTCAGGGGCCAGGGCGCGTCGGTGAGGGCGCGGCGCAGACCTGTACTCTTGGGTGGTCCGGCGAGGGCGGATTCGACCGCCGTTATCGACGAGCACGCTTACGGTGCTGCCCTCTTCGCGCCCGTCCAGGCATGACCTGGTCGGTCGAACATCAGGTACAACTTCCGAGGAGCACACGTGAGCCAGGTCAAGATCGATGCCGAACCCCGCACCGAGTTCGGCAAGGGAGCGGCACGCCGGCTGCGGGCGACCGGCCGGGTACCCGCGGTCATCTACGGGACTGGTACCGACGTCACCCATTTGTCGCTGGATGCCCACGACCTGATGATGGCGCTGAAGACGCCGAAGGTGGTGCTCGAAGTCACACTGGGTTCGGAAACGCATACCGTTGCACCCCGGGATGTCCAGCGTGACCCCATCAAGCTTGTCTTCGAGCACGTGGACCTCGTTGTGCTTTCCCGCCGCGAACTGCGCGAGCGGCTGGTGCTCGGCCAGGCGATGGCCAAGGCCGAGGTCGTCGCGGTGGAGGAGGAGCTCGATCCGGTGGCCGTGGCCACGGCGGTCTCGGAGATCCTCTCCGATGAGGACAACGACCTGGACGCCGACGCTGCCATCGCGGCCGCCGTCGAGCAGGTCAGGGAGGCCATGAAGGCCCAGGCGGAAGCCGCCGCTGCCGCTGCCGCGGCGGAGGAGGCCGCCGCTGCCGAGCAGGCGGAGGGCGAGGCCGAGGAAGGCGCCGAGGGTGGCGACGCCGAGGCTGGTTCCGGGGCCGACGAGGACTGACGTTCGTTGTCCGCTCCATGGCTCGTGGTCGGTCTGGGGAACCCTGGCGCCGGTTACGCAGCGACCCGGCACAACCTCGGATTCCGGGTGGTCGACGTGCTCGCGCAGCGAATGTCGGCTGGCTTCGGCCGTCATCGCCGGGCCAACGCGGAAACTGTGGAGGGGCGGCTGGGCGGCGTACGCGCTGTGCTGGCCAAGCCCCGGACCTACATGAACCTCTCGGGCGGACCGGTGGCAGCACTGTGTTCCTTCTACAAGACGCCGGTGTCCCAGGTGGTGCTGGTGCATGACGACCTTGATCTGCCCCTTGGCGGTCTGCGGCTGAAGGCCGGTGGGGGCGACGGTGGACATAACGGCCTGAAATCAGTTCGCGGCAGCTTGAACACCGGCGACTTCCTCCGGGTTCGAGTTGGCATTGGCCGGCCACCGGGTCGGATGGATCCAGCGGACTATGTGTTGAAGCCCTTCCCCGGTAAGGAAGCACCGGACGTTGAATTGGCGGTGGTGACTGCTGCCGACGCGGTGGAGTGCCTGCTGACCGACGGTCTGGCGGTCGCTCAGAACCGTTTCAACACCTGACTTCTGTCTCGGCCTCGCCGTGGGCCGAAACAGAAGATCGGGCGCCACAACCGGCTTGGAGGCCACATGGACGACCAGGAACTGGCGATTGATCTGGCCACGCGGGCCGGCGCCCTGCTGCAGGACCACCGGGTCGCGGCGGCCACGGACTCCGTCGGCGTCGATCCTCGATTGGCGGCCACCGAACTTCGAAACAGCGCCGATGCGGCCGCGCAGGCCTTCCTGTCCGACTGTCTAACCCGCGAGCGTCCAGGGGATGCCGTGCTCAGCGAGGAGGCAGTGGACTCCAGCGACCGCGACCATGCCCAGCGGGTGTGGATCATCGATCCGCTGGATGGCACGTGGGAATACGGCACCGGACGCCACGACTGGGCTGTGCATGTCGCCCTGTGGACCCGCGATGGTGCGGGTTCGAGCCAACTGGCCCTCGGGGCAGTCGCAATTCCGGACGATGACGTGACGTATGCATCCTCTCCGCCCCCGACCTTGCCGCCGCTGTCGCTTGACCGACCACTGCGCATCATCGCGTCCCGCAGCAGGCCCCCGAAGACCCTGGCGGCGGTGGCGGCGGCCCTAGAGTCGGCGTGGGAGTCCTTGGGTGGCCCGCGGGCGGCCGAGATCCTCTCTGTGGGCTCCGTGGGTGCGAAGGTGGGACGGATCCTCCGCGGCGACGCTGACATCTACCTGCACGACAGTGGTTTCTACGAGTGGGACGTGGCCGCTCCGCTAGCCGTCGCGCAGGCGGCCGGCCTACTCGGCAGCCACCTCGATGGCACCGCTCTGACGTTCAACCATCGACCTCCCTACGTGACCGACCTCGCCATCGCCCGCCCGGAGCTAGCCGGCGCCCTTGCTGAGGTATTGGCCGAACACCGGGCACCCTAGGCTTGGGGCATGGCACTGACCGGTCTGCTCGGGATACTCACCGAGGACCCGGCCGCCGCCTCGTGGGCCGAAGCGGCGGGTGCTGGTGAAGCTGGTGAACGGGAGATAGTGGCTCCACCCGGTGCCGTTCCGTTGCTCGCCGGTCTGGCCGCTCATCCAGACTTCGGCAATCGGCCTGTGTTGCTCGTGGCTGCGACGGTGAGGCAGGCGGAGGACCTGGTCGCGAGCCTGCGACGGCTGCTGAGTCCGGACGACGTGGTGCTGTTCCCAGCGTGGGAGACGCTGCCGCATGAGCGGATGAGCCCGAGCCCTGACGTGGTTGGCCAACGGCTCAGTGTGTTGCGCAGGTTGGCCCGGCCCGATGTCACCCGCCGGGGGACGGATCGGCCGCGGGTCGTGGTGGCGCCGGTCCGTGCGGTTCTGCAGCCGATCGTCGCGGGTCTGGGAGACGTCGACCCGGTGTCGGTGCGGCTGGGCGACGAGTTGTCGGTCGCTGAGCTGGCTGGCCGACTGCTCGCCACCGGCTACTCGCGCACCGACCTGGTGGAACGGCGCGGCCAGTTCGCCCAGCGGGGTGGGATCGTCGACGTGTTCCCGCCCACGGCGCCGCACCCGGTTCGGCTGGAGTTCTTCGGCGACGAGGTCGACGAGATCCGGTCATTCTCGGTGGCGGACCAGAGATCCCTGGACGTTCTCGCCGATGGGCTTTGGGCGCCCGTCTGCCGGGAGATGCTTCTCACCGATGAGGTTCGGACACGTGCAGCAGCCCTGATTCCCACCCATCCGGAACTCGCCGACATCCTGGGCGCACTGGCGGAGGGCATGGATGCCCCTGGGATGGAGGCGCTGGCACCGGTGCTGACCGACGGCATGCAAACCCTGATCGACGTGCTGCCCGACGATGCGTTGGTGCTGGTGTGCGAGCCGGAGCGGATTCGGGCGAGGGCCCGGGATCTCGTCTCGACCAGCAGCGAGTTCCTGGCCGCGGGATGGCACAACGCCGCGGCGGGCAACACCGTGCCCATCGACCTCGGGGGTGCCTCCTACCGGGAACTGCCGGAGCTGGCCGGCATCGCGGCAGCCAGGGGTGTCGGTTGGTGGTCGGTGGCTCCGTTCGGGTCCGGAGCCAGCCTCGACGCGATCCCCGCCCCGGCCTACCGAGGGGACTGGGACGCGATCCTGGTCGACCTGCGCGAACGTTTCGGTGATGGCGATCGGGTTGTCGTGGTGGCGGCCGGCCACGGCTCCGCGAAGCGGATCGCTGAGCGCCTCATCGAGGCCGAATTGCCCGCCCAGCTCTTGGAGGGGGAGTTCGCGCCTACTTCCGCAGCCTCCGTGACGGTCGCGACGGGCGAGTTCGACGCCGGAGTCGTCGATGATGCCGCCCGCCTGGTGTTACTCACCGAGACCGACATGTTCGGCGCATCCGCCGTGCGCGCCTCCGGTCAGCGGATGCCCTCCCGTCGACGCCGGGCGGTGGACCCGATCACGCTCAACCCCGGCGACTTCGTGGTGCATAGCCAACACGGTGTAGGTAAGTACGTGGAGATGGTGCAGCGCAGCGTCGCCGGCGCCACCCGCGAGTACCTCGTCATCGAATACGCACCGAGCAAACGCGGGCAGCCCGGCGACCGGCTGTTCGTCCCGACCGACCAACTCGACCAAGTGACGCGTTACGTAGGGGGCGAGGCCCCGGCCGTTCATCGGCTCGGCGGTGCCGACTGGCAGAAGGCGAAGGGGCGGGCGCGCAAGGCGGTGCGCCAGATCGCCGACCAGCTCGTAAAGCTCTACGCGACGCGTCAGCAGACCAAGGGTCGAGCATTCGGCCCCGACACCCCGTGGCAGCGCGAACTCGAGGACGCCTTCCCCTACCAGGAGACCCCCGACCAGTTGGCCTGCATCGACGAGGTCAAGTCCGACATGGCCCAGCCGGTACCCATGGACCGGGTTATCGCTGGTGACGTCGGCTACGGCAAGACGGAGATCGCCGTCAGGGCGGCATTCAAGGCTGTCGCGGATGGCACCCAGGTGGTGGTGCTGGTACCGACGACCCTGCTCGTGCAACAGCATCTGCAGACGTTCAGCGAGCGGTTCGCGCCGTTCCCGGTCAAGGTCGCGGCACTCTCCCGATTCCAGACCAAGGCGGAGTCCGCCGAGGTGCTTGCGGGGCTTGCGGACGGCAGCGTCGACGTGGTCATCGGAACCCACCGACTCCTCGGGCCCGGAATCAAGGTCAAGGACCTGGGACTGGTCATCGTTGACGAGGAACAGCGTTTCGGCGTCGAACACAAGGAGCACCTGAAGGCGCTACGCACCAACGTCGACGTCCTGACAATGTCGGCCACCCCGATCCCGCGGACGTTGGAGATGGCGGTGACGGGGATCCGCGAGATGTCCACTATCGCCACGCCACCGGAGGATCGACTGCCGGTGCTCACCTTCGTCGGGCCGTATGACGACCGTCAGGTCGGTGCCGCCATCAGACGCGAACTGGCCCGTGATGGCCAGGTGTTCTTCGTGCACAACCGGGTGGAATCGATCGGCCGGGTCGCCACCCGGATCTCCGACCTCGTGCCGGAAGCCCGGATCGCGGTCGCTCACGGTCAGATGAACGAGGACGCCCTCGAACAGGTCATCGTGGACTTCTGGGAGAAGCGATTCGATGTGCTGGTGAGTACCACGATCGTCGAATCAGGACTGGATATCGCCAACGCCAACACCCTGATCGTCGACCGGGCCGACATGTTCGGACTGTCGCAGTTGCATCAGCTCCGCGGTCGGGTGGGACGCGGACGGGAACGCGGCTACGCCTACTTCCTCTACAACCCGGACCGCGTGCTGACCGAGACGGCCCACGAACGGCTCGCCACGATCGCCCAGCACACCGACCTCGGTTCCGGAATGGCCGTGGCGATGAAGGACTTGGAGATCCGGGGAGCCGGGAACCTGCTCGGCGGGGAACAGTCCGGACACATCGCGGATGTCGGGTTCGACCTCTACGTGCGGATGGTTTCCGAGGCGCTCGCCGAATACAAGGGGGAGACGACCGAGGAGGTGCCCGAGGTCCGGATAGAGCTCCCGCTGAACGCCCACATCCCGCACGACTACGTCCCTGACGAGCGTCTGCGGCTGGAGGCATACCGCAGTCTCGCCGGGGCCCAGTCCGACGAGGAGGTCGCCGAGGCCGTTGCGGAGCTTCAGGATCGCTACGGTCGGCTGCCCGACGAGGTGACCGCGCTGGTGTCGGTGGCGCGGCTGCGGCTACGCGCGCGAGCCGCCGGCATAACCGATCTGGTTGCGGCCGGAAACGTCATCCGGATGGTCGGACCGGACCTGCCCGAGTCCCGGCAGCTGCGGATCAATCGGCTCTACCCGGGGACGATCATCAAGCCGGCCACCCGAACGGTCATCTTCCCCCGACCCACCACCGCTAGAGTCGGGGGGAAGCCACTGGTCGGCGAGGACCTGATGGCATGGGTCGAGCAACTCGTGGACAATGTGGACACGGCCCGGCCCACAGCGGTCGGATAGCACCAAGGAGGAGCGTTGAAGCTTTCCCGGCGCCTGGGCGCGTTGCTTGCAGGTGCGGTGGTGGTTGCGGCGGTTGCCGGATGCGGGCCCAATCAGGCGGGTGCTGCCATCACTTATGACAACGGCCGCGTCACCGATACGACCGTCGCGACCCAGGCTCAGCAGTTGGCGGATGCTCTGAAGATCCCGCTGGATGAGCGGGTCACGCAGGCGACCGTGCAGCGACTGACCACCGACGTGATCGTCGCGCAGGCGGCGCAACGGCTCGACATCAAGGTGAGCCAGGGCGACGTCGACGCCCTGATCGCCGAGGCCGTGAAAAACAATGGCGGCCGCGAGGCGCTCGAGCAGGCTGCACTACAGCAGGGGATCCTGCCGTCGGAACTTCCCAACCAGGCCCGCACCTCGCTCGTCGCCCAGCGAATCGCCGAGATAGTCGCCAAAGGTAAGGACCAACAGACCCAACAGCAGGCAGTCGGCGATTACCTGATCCAACTGGGCAAGCAGATCAACGTTCAGGTCAGTCCCCGGTTCGGCACCTGGAACGCCGATCGCCTGGCCCTCGGGCCGGTCTCCAATGACTTGTCCAAACCACCGACGTCGGATCTGTCGGAGTTGATTCCCGGCGCTACCGATCCCGGTGCCGACGGCGGTAGTGGTGGCGAGCAGGTTCCCCAGGGCGACCCGGGCGCCACACCCGCGCAGTAGTGACCATGTCGGAGCCCGATCCGCTGCGTGCACTCGTGGCGGTGATGGACCGGCTCCGGTCGCCCGGCGGGTGCCCGTGGGACGCCGAGCAGACACACGCGTCCCTCGTGCAGTACCTCCTCGAGGAGTCCTACGAGACGGTCGAGGCCATCGAGGCGGGCGACGAGTCCGCCCTCCGGGAGGAATTGGGTGACCTGCTGCTGCAGGTTGTCTTCCATGCCCGGATCGCCGCCGAGTCTGATCCGGGGTTCGACATCGATGACGTCGCGCGGGACATCGTGGACAAGCTGGTCCGTCGTCATCCACACGTGTTCGCCGGTGAGGAAGTCTCGTCGGCGGCCGATGTCGAAGCGGCCTGGTTTGCTCATAAGAACTCCGAGAAGCGGCGGACGTCCGTTACCGACGGGGTTCCCCTGGGGATGCCCGCACTGCTACTCGCGGCGAAACTGCATCGACGGGCCGAGCATGGCGGTATTACCGCGCCGTTCGCAGCGGACGAAGCGCTGGTCGCGGCAACTGAGGCTGTGGCGGACCTCGGGGATGACGAGCAGGCGTTCGGGCAGGTCCTGCTCGCGTTGGTCGCTGTCGGTGAGGCGCGCGGTTGGGAGGCCGAAGCGGCCGCCCGCGACGCTGCTCGGGGCTACCGCGAGCGCCTGCTGGCCGCCGAGGATGCTCAGGTGCTGCCGGCAGAGGACCGATAGGTCATCGTGACAAGGTCGGACGGCGACGCCCCGCCGGGTAGTGGACTCATCCGCAGCTGGCGGATGGCGGAGATGGTGGCGGGGATCCTCACCCGCAGCACCGTCGCCCGGGTGCGGGTCCTCGCCGGGGAAGATCGCGAGCAGGTCCGCGTCAGGACAACCCAGGCGAATGCGGCCGCCGTCCGTTCCACCTTGGGCAGTCTCAAGGGAGGTGCGCAGAAGGCCGGTCAGCTCGTGTCGACCTTGGACTCGCTGCTGCCCCAGGACACCTGGTCGCAGGCGTTGACATCCCTGCAGGAGGATGCGCCAGCGGTGGGGATGGCAAAGATGTCGGGTGTCCTCGAGGAGGATCTCGGTCCGGATTGGCACTCGCATTTCAGCGAGTTCGACACCGATGCTGTTGCGGCCGCTTCGCTGGGCCAGGTGTACCGCGCCGCCTGGGCCGACGGACGGGAGGTAGCGGTCAAGGTGCAGTACCCGGGCGTGGCCTCCGGACTGCGGGCGGACCTGACGGCGCTCGGCTGGGCGCTGCGGGCCGCGGGTTGGGTCAGCCCGGGGATGGCGGCCGCGCCCGTCGCGGCGGAACTGCGAAGCAGGATCGCAGGCGAATTGGACTATCAGGCGGAAGGGCAGTCCCAGACCGCGTTCCACGAGGCCTTCGACGATGATGACGATGTTCTCGTGCCCGCGGTCGTGCTGGCGACACCACGGGTGTTGGTCTCCGAATGGGTGGCCGGGGAACCGGTCGCAACGCTGGCCGACAGCGCCGACGACGCGACCCGTTCGATGCTCGGCGCCAGATTCCAGCGGTTCGCGCTGTCGGGCCCTGCGCGAGCTGGTCTGCTGCACGCTGATCCGCACCCCGGGAACTTCCGACTGATGGCAGACGGTCGGCTGGGTGTGCTCGACTTCGGCGCCGTCGTCCCGATGCCCGGCGGCTTGCCCGAGTCGTTTGGACACCTGATCTCGGCGATGAGATCCGACGACCCGGACGTCGTCAGGGACCGCCTGGAGCGGGCGGGCCTGGTCAGACCCGGCACCGATCTCGATACCGAGGCGCTGATGGATTTCCTATCCCCGTTCAGTGATCCGGCCCGTCACGAGGTATTCAGCTTTACGCCGGAATGGTTGCGCGCCCAATTCGCCCGCGATCACGATCCCCGCAACCCCGACTACGCCGTCGCGCTGAAGCTGACGATTCCGCCGGAGCAGTTGATGACCCATCGGGTGTGGCTGGGAATCGTCGGACTCCTGTGTCGGCTCCGAGCCACCGTTCCGGTGCTGCCGGAGCTGCGTCTCTGGCTGCCCGGGATCGAGTGACCACGTTGTGCGGCCGTCGGGCGCATGACCGAGCGAGGCCGCTACCGAGGTGCGATGAGACCTTGTCCGCCCGCCGGGAGGAGCGACGGCTCCGATATGGATAGGCTGACGACGAAGGTTCTCCACCGTCGACTCCGGGAGTTGTTGTGGCCAGCATTGAAGGTGTGATCGCACGCGAGATCCTCGATTCCCGCGGGAATCCGACTGTGGAGGTCGAGGTCCTACTCGACGACGACACCGTCGGCCGGGCAGCCGTGCCGAGCGGGGCTTCGACAGGTGCCTTCGAGGCGGTTGAGTTACGCGACAACGAGCAGCGCTACGGCGGCAAGGGTGTGTTGAAGGCCTGTGCTGCAGTGGAGGACGTGATCGGCCCTGAGATCCAAGGCTCGGACGCGACCGAACAGCGCCTCATCGACCAGATCATGCTCGATCTGGACGGAACCCCGAACAAGGCCCGACTTGGGGCGAACGCGATCCTGGGCGTGTCGCTGGCGGTGGCCCGCGCGGCCGCGGATTCCTGTGAACTGCCGTTGTTCCGGTACCTGGGGGGCCCCAACGCCCACGTGTTGCCGGTGCCGATGATGAACATCCTCAACGGCGGCTCCCACGCGGATAGCAACGTCGATGTCCAGGAGTTCATGATCGCCCCGATCGGTGCCTCGACGTTCGCCGAGGCCGTCCGGATGGGTGCAGAGGTCTACCACGGCCTGAAGTCGGTGCTGAAGTCACAGGGACTCTCGACCGGATTGGGCGACGAAGGTGGTTTCGCGCCGAATCTTCCGGCCAACACGGCCGCCCTGGATCTGATCTTGACGGCTGTGGAACAGGTCGGCCTGAAGCCCGGTGCCGACATCGCGCTCGCGTTGGACGTCGCGGCTACGGAGTTCTTCGACGACGGTTCGTACACGTTCGAGGGGGCCAGTCGGTCGGCGGAGTGGATGACCGCCTACTACGAGGGTCTGGTCGACCAGTACCCGCTCGTTTCCATCGAGGACCCCCTGAGCGAGGACGATTGGGACGGCTGGGTTCACATCACCGACAGCCTCGGCGACAAGGTCCAGATCGTCGGCGATGACCTGTTCGTGACCAACCCCGAGCGCCTTGCCCGTGGCATCGAACTGGGCGCGGCCAATGCATTGCTGGTCAAGGTCAATCAGATCGGCACCCTCACGGAGACGCTGGACGCGGTTGCCCTGGCGCAGCGCAACAGCTACGTGTGCATGCTCAGCCATCGCTCCGGTGAGACTGAAGACACGACCATCGCCGACTTGGCCGTGGCGACCGACTGCGGTCAGATCAAGACCGGGGCCCCGGCCCGCTCGGAGCGGGTCGCGAAGTACAACCAGCTCATGCGTATCGAGGAGGAACTGGAAGACGCGGCGGTCTATCCCGGCGCGTCGGCCTTCCGTCGATTCGATTTGTGAGCGACCCTAGGGGAATGACTTCGCAGCTCGCCGATCGACTGGATTCGGCGGCCTTCCGCGCCACCGTGCTGGTGGTGGTGCTGGCAGTGATGGTGCTCAGCCTCGCTGTGCCCTTGCGCAAATTCATCCGACAGTCCGATGAGAACTCCCAGCTGGCCCAGGAACTCGATCGTAAGCAGGCTCGGGTCGGTGAGCTAGAACAGCGGGTGAAGCAGTGGGAACAGCCCGCTTTCGTGGCTTCGCAGGCTCGCGAACGATTGCACTTCGTGTTCCCTGGAGAGGTCGCCTTCACCGTCCTCGGTGACGGTCGACCGCCCGTCATCGGCACCCCGCCGAAGTCCAAGGAGCAGAGCGAGGGCTGGTACTCGAGGATGTGGAACAGCGTTCGAGACGCCGGTGGTTGAGCCCACGGTGGCGGACCTGGCGGCGGTTAGTCGTCAGTTGGGCCGCCCTCCGCGGGGCGTCGCCCGGATCGCGCACCGCTGCGCCTGCGGCCTGCCCGACGTGGTCGCCACCGAGCCTCGACTGCCCGACGGCACACCGTTTCCGACCACCTTCTACCTGACATGTCCGCGCGCTACGGCCGCGCTGTCGACGTTGGAGTCGGAGCGGCTGATGGTCGACTACGAGTTGAGGGTCGCCCCCGGTGGCGACTGGCAGGAGGAGTACGCCGCTGCGCACGAAGACTACCTGCGGCGACGCGCTGACCTCGGCGACGTCGCGGAGGTGCGTGACGTCTCGGCCGGCGGCATGCCTTCCCGCGTGAAGTGCTTGCACGCCCTCGCCGCCCATTCCCTGGCTGCCGGCCCAGGAGTCAATCCGGTCGGAGACGAAGCTCTGGCGACCGTCGATGACCGGGAGATGTGGTCGACCCGCCCGCCGTGTGCACCGGCCCGGATAGCTGCCGTCGACTGCGGAACCAATTCCATCCGGCTGTTGGTCGTCGAGTTGGATCCGTTGACCGGGGCCGTTCACGAACTGCATCGGGACCTGATCATCGTGCGCCTCGGAGAAGGGGTGGACGCAACCGGTCGCCTGAGTGACGGCGCATTGGAACGAACCTTCGCCGCCTGTGAGGGCTATGCCGAGGTCCTGCGCGAGCTGCAGGTCGGCGCCGTGCGTTTCGTCGCGACGTCGGCCTCCAGGGACGCCTCGAATCGAGAGGTCTTCGTGACCGGCGTCCGCGATCGCCTGGGCGTCGAGCCCGAGGTCATCAGCGGGGAGGAGGAGGCACGGTTGTCCTTCCTGGGTGCCACATCCTCCCCGGCCGTCCGAGCCGGCGCCGAACCCAGGCTGGTGTTCGACATCGGCGGAGGCTCGACGGAGTTCGTTCTCGGCGGTGACGACCCTGTCGCCAGCGTCAGCGTGGACGTCGGGTGCGTGCGCCTCGCCGAACGTTGGCTGGCTTCAGATCCGCCCGCCGCCGCCGAGGTCGCCGGCGTTCGAAGCGACGCGCGGGAAGCCATCGGGCGGGCCTCGGCGACGGTGCCGTTCGGTCATGCGGCCTCGTTGGTGGGGCTGGCGGGAACGGTCACCACCGTGGCCGCACTGTATCTGGGGCTCGACGAGTACGACCCCGTCGCCATTCACGGGTCGCGCATCCCGGCAGCCGAGGTCACCAGGATCGCTGCGGACCTTGCGGCCATGACCCTGGCCGAGAGGCTGGCTCTGCCGGTCATGCACCCGGGGCGGGCGGACGTGATCGTGGCAGGTGCCGCCGTGTTGGACGAGGTCCTGCGGGCGGTCGGTCTGGCGGAAGTGATCGTGAGCGAGCAGGACATCCTCGATGGGATAGCGATCGACTTGGCTCGGCGACCCGCGGGTCGGCCTGCCGATCCGTCGAGCGGGGTCGACCTGGGGTTCACCGGCGCCTAGAGTCGGGAGACGAATCTGTGGGCAGGCTGCCCGCGGACAGCATCCACAACCGGAGGACTACATGGCGTTGTTGGCGGTCACTGTCATCAGTCGCGATCGGGTCGGCATCATCGCCGACGTCACGGGGGTGCTGGCGCAGTTGGGGGGCAACCTGCAGGACTCCTCGATGACCCTCCTTCACGGCCATTTCGCGTGGACCCTGCTGGTGGAGGCGGAGGTCGGGCCGGAAGAGGTCGCCTCGCGGTTGCGAGCCGCAGGCCTGGACGGGGTGGCGGTGTCGCAGGTTCCCGCCGACACCGCGAAGGGCCTCGAGTCCCCGGAGCGACTCATCGTGGCCGTGCACGGTGAGGACCGGATAGGAATCGTTGCGGCCATCAGCCGCGTGGTCGCGGACGAGGGCGGCAACATCACAGAACTCAGCACCCGGCTGGGCCAGCCGCGCGGAGGCTCGGGTTTGTACCTTGCCGTCGCCGAAGTGGAATTCCCCCGCGGGGTGAACGTGGGTCGGCTGCAGGATCGACTTCGGGCGACCTGCGATGAGCTCGGACTGGACGTGTCGGTTCAGCGTGACGAACCGGACCTGATGTGATCAACATGCCGGATCTTCCGGAGGGGCGCGTGCTGGAGGTGGTGGTGGCGCCTGCCCCGGTGCTCTCCGGTCGCTGCCAGGAGGTTGATCCGCGGGCACCGGAATCCGTCCAGTTGGCCGCCGACCTACTCGCGACCATGGCAGTCTCTCCCGGCTGTGTCGGCCTGGCCGCCAACCAGGTAGGGGCGTCGGTCCGGATGTTCAGCCTCGATGTGACCGACCACCCGAAGACCCGCACCAGCCATGGCGTATTCGTCCTGTGCAATCCCACCGTGGTGGTTGCCACTCGGAATGAGAAGGCACGGGAAGGCTGCATGTCCGTGCCTGACTTCACCGGCGACGTCAAGCGGGCCACCAGGATGACGGTCACCGGCCAGCTGCCGGTGACGGGTGAATCTGTGGAGATCAGCACCGATGCCTTTGAGGCACGAGCGTTGCAGCATGAGATCGATCACCTCGACGGACTGTTGTTCCTCGACCGGGTCACCGATGCCCGTGCGGTGCACCCCCGCCGAACCTACCTGTGACGACGTCGATTCGGGTCCGACCACAGAGTGAGGACGCGTACGCTGGTCGCACCCGCCCGGGTGGCGGAATGGCAGACGCAGAGGGCTTAAACCCCTCGGCCGCTTGCGGCATGCGGGTTCGAGTCCCGCCCCGGGCACGGAATGTGGGACCCCACCTCGTGGGTTACCGTTGTACGACCGTTCGCATGACCGCACGCCACAGTTGACCGACGTCTTCAGGAGGACACGCCATGGCCGGAAATCCGCTGCTGCAGCGCGAAGAGAAGCAGGCCGCTCAGGCCTCGGGCTCCGGCGCGCTGTACAACGAAGGCACCGCCGCCTACGCCCAGGCGGGCGCAGCCAGTGTCGCCGGGGCAAACGCCGCGAACTACGCCCCTCCGGGTGGTCGGGGCACGACTACCGGCCGAGTGATGACCATGGACGACGTCATCGTCAAGACCGGCATCACCTTCGCCATCCTGGTGGTCAGCGCGGTGGTGGGCTGGAACACCCTCGGTACCGGCTGGCTCTTCTTCGTGCCCGCGATCATCGCAACGGTGCTGGCCTTCGTGATCATCTTCAAGAAGTCCTCCAGCCCTTTGCTGGTGATCCTCTACTCGGTGTTCGAGGGCCTGACGCTGGGAGCGATCAGCAACTGGTACCAGGCCTACGGTGAGGCCAACGGCAACGGCAACCTGGTGTTCCAGGCGGTGAGCGCCACGATCATCGTCTTCGCCGTGATGCTCATCGTCTACAAGACGAAACTCATCCGCGTGACCAGCAAGACCCGCAAGGTCTTCACCATCATGATCTTCTCCTACCTCGGCATCGCGTTGCTGTCACTGGTGGCGGCCCTGTTCGGAGTCGGTGGTGGCTGGGGCTTCTACGGGGTGAGCGGCATCGGGTTGCTGGTGTCCGTGTTCGCGGTCGGACTCGCAGCCTTCTCCCTCGTCATCGATTTCGACGGCATCGTGCGCACCACCGCGTACGGGGTCGAGGAGAAGGAGTCCTGGCGGATGGCGTTCGGCCTGATGGTCAGCCTCGTCTGGTTGTACCTGGAGATCCTGCGGCTGCTTGCCATCGTCAACCGGAGCTAGTCCGGGGGCAGAAGGTAGCGCGCCAGGAGCACGTCGGCGGCCGCCGGGAACGCGTCGCCACTTGGCGACGTCAGTTTCGAGCCTGCTGCACGACCCCGATCACGGCATCGGCAACGAGTTGGGGCTGAGTCAGCGGGATCATGTGGGCACTACCGGTCTCGGTGATGTGGCGCGCGTTGTGCTCCTTGGCGAACTCCGCCTGTGCCTGGCCCCAGGCCGGCCAGGTCTGGGCACCGCCGGCCCCGAAGTCGAATTGCTGGTCGGCGGTGATGACCACTGTCGGAACCTGCGGCAGGTTCTTGGCGGCCGCTCGGACTGCGTCCATGCTGGCGGGGTAGTCCGGCACCTCCGCGCCGGAGCCATCCACGAGCCTGGGCAGAGCTCCCGTGAATGTGGCCCACTGCTCCGGCGTCAAGGCGTCTTGGAGGTTGGGCGTCGCAGAGTCGACGTAGACAAGGCCCGCCACCTGGTCGGGATGGCTGCCGGCATACATCGTGGTGATCATCCCGCCCCAGGAATGGGAGACCAGAACATAGGGCCCCGGGATCTTGGCCGCTGTCAACCAGGCCTGCAGGTCGTCGGCGCCCTGCTGGGCAGAGGTGGGCTGGGTGACCAACGTCGACTTGGCCGAGGCGTCCTTCGGCGATGTGCCCGGACGGTCGTAGGTACAGACCCGGGTGACTTTGGCGACTCGGCCGAACGCCGACGCGTCACTGACCATGAGCTTGCCGGTGGTGCGGTCCTCGACCGAGTCCCAGACGTCGTGCCAGCTTCGGGATCCCGGCACCATCACCACCGTCGGCGTGCCCTTCCCGGAGCACTCGGCGAAGATCTTCCGGCCGTCGGGCAACCGGACAAGGCCGGCGAACGAGGCCACCTCCACAGGTGGTGGTCCCGTCGGGGCCGAGGCCTGCGTCG
>CAZKVQ010000022.1:0-17719 GCA_964556255.1 uncultured Actinomycetes bacterium | reverse complement strand
GCGAACGAGGCCACCTCCACAGGTGGTGGTCCCGTCGGGGCCGAGGCCTGCGTCGTGCATCCGGAGATCGCGGCCCCCAGCATGGCCACAGCCAGCATCGACCCGCCCGTGCGTATGCCGACTAGCCGTCGACCGGAACCAGGCACATGCACGGCACCGACTCCTCAGTCGTCCTCAGCGAGCTCCGGACGATCGATATGGTGCACGGGCCGGGTTGCGATCTGGGCCCGAGGTGCCAAGTGTTCCACCAGTAGCGCTGCTCCCATGGCGCCGCCGAGGTCGCCGAGGGCTGCCAGGTGCACCGCCGGTGGGTGCATTGCGAGCAGCAGGTGCGGTGCCATGGCCTCCTTGACCCGGTCCACGAACGGCTGTCCGAGTCGCAGACCCAGCCCACCACCGATGATCACGGCCTCGACATCCAGCAGGTTCACCGCGCTGGCAATGCCGTTGCCCAGCGCCCACACCGCCCGGTCGATGAGCTCCACCGCCATCGGGTCCTTCTTCTTCAGGGCCTTGGCCCAGACCCCCGAGGCAAGGCGGGGCTTCCCTTTCTTCTTCATGATCTTGAGCAGCTTCGTCTTCTCGCCGTTGGCCACCCGTCGGCGAACCTCGGTCTCCATGGCCCCCCGACCGACATAGGCCTCCAGGCACCCCTGCCGACCACACGGACACGTGGCCCCGTCGGCGAGCACGATCGTATGGCCGATCTCACCTGCGGCGCCGCGGCCGAGCCAGAGCTTGCCGTCGAGCACGACCCCGCCGCCGACCCCGGTCCCGCAGAACACCCCGATGAGCGAGCCGTAGTCGCGACCGGCCCCGAGTTCGACCTCCGCCTGAACCGCTACCTGAACGTCATTGCCCAGCTTCACCGGGGCGCCGAGCCTGCTCGTCAGTTCCGGGCCGAGGGAGTAGACGCCCTGCCAGCCGGGCAGATTGCCGGCCTGGCTCAAGGTGCCCGCAACCATGTCCACCTGCCCGGGTGCCCCCACCCCGATCGCCGTGATGTCAGCGAGGCCGATGCCGCCTTCCTCGGCGGCCTGCCGCACCGAATCGGCGATCGCGTCGGCCACGTCCGGCGGGCCGCCGGTGTTCGGTGTGGGAAGCCGACTCTGGGCCAACACGATGTCCCGGTCGTCGCAGATGACCGTCTGGATCTTGGTACCGCCCAGGTCGACCCCGACGCGCAGACCGTCAGTCATAGTCATGATCCAATCTTCGTGTCGTCAGCGGACTCCCATGAGCCGCCGTTCTCCCAGTAGTGCCGAATCTCCTCCAGCTCTCGACCCTTGGTCTCAGGGGCGAGCTTCCACACGAAGATCCACGCCAGCAGCGCCATCACCGCGAAGAACCCGAAGGACGCCGCGCCGCCCACCTTCTCCATCGCGGAGAGGAAGAAGTTGGCGATGATCCAGTTGGCCACCAGGTCTGCCGTCAGCATCGCGCTCGAGCCATAGGCTCGCAACCTCGCAGGGAAGGCCTCGGAGGAGTACACCCAGACCAATGCGCCGAACCCGAAGACGAACCCGATGTTGATCAGGGCGATCCCGGCGAAGCCCAGCGCCACCTGCCAGCCGGCGTACTGATCGTTGTGCACCGTGGCGAAGGTGATGACCATCAGCAACTGGGCGAAGATCATGATCGAGATGCCGGTGAGAAGGATCGGCCGACGCCCCCACCTGTCAACCGTGCGCATCGACACCAGCACGGCCACCAGGGCGATGAACTGGATACCGACGTTGAGCAGCAGTTTCTGCTGATCGGACTCGATGCCCATGGCCCCGAAAATCTTCGGCCCATAGGTGACGGTGGCATTGATGCCGGTGATCTGGATGAAGAAGCCCAAGCCGAGTACGAAGATGGTGGCTCGAAGATACGGCTTGCGCAGCATCTCGCGGATGGCGCCGCCGGACTCCTCGCTGATCGCCGCGGCCATCTCGTCGAGTTCGCCATCGATGTCGGCGTCCGGATCGGTGATTCCCAACGAGTGTTCCGCCTCGGCCCGACGGTTCTTCAGCATGTACCAACGCGCCGTCTCGGGCAGCCGCAGGATGAATGGCAGCAGGATGATCGCCGGCACCGCCGCGACCCCGAGCATTATCCGCCAGTTGAACTGGTTGTTGACATCAGCCAGCAGTGCCGCGACGAGGAAACCGATGATGATGCCGATGACCGTGCTCACCTGATACATCACCAGGGTGGCCCCGCGGATGCGCGCCGGCACCGACTCGGCGACGAACACCGGTACCGCCACCAGCGAGATTCCGATGGTGACCCCCAACAACACCCGTGCGATCCAGAGGGAGGCTACGTTCCACGACGCGGCACTGAACAGGCAGAAGGCGATGTATCCGAGGGCGACGACGATCATCGCTCTCTTGCGCCCGATCTTGTTGGCTACCCAACCGCCGATGAGGGCACCCACGATCTCGCCGATGACGATCGCCGCGGTGACGGATTCCACCGCGGCCGTGGCCATCCCGAGATCGCGCTGGAAGTACAGCTGAGCTCCGCCGATGTTGGATTGGTCGTAGCCGTAGATGATCCCCAGGGTGGCGGCGGTGATCGCTACCATGATCGCCGACCGTGGCAGTGGCCGCTTGACCGTGACTTCCGCTTCCGTGGCCATGGGGATCTCCAATCCGTTGCTGACCTGAGTCAGATTCCTTGCCAGTGGGGTTTGCCTTCGTAGACGTCTCGGTAGTAGTCGATGAGTTCCAGGTTTGCTGCGGCAGCTTCATCGACCACCACGGTGGCGTGTGGATGAAGCTGCAGGGCGGAGGAGGGCACCATGGAGGTGACCGGCCCTTCGATAGTGGCTTTTACGGCTTCGGCCTTCTGGGATCCCCAGGCGAGCAGCACCAGATGGGCGGCCCGCCGGATCGTGCCAACCCCTTGGGTCAGCACATGGGTAGGTACCGCGTCGATGTCACCCCCGAAGAACCGGGCGTTGTCGGTTCGCGTCTGCAGGGTGAGGGTCTTCACACGCGTCAAGGAGGCCAACGACGACGTCGGTTCGTTGAAGCCGATGTGGCCGTCGCTGCCCACCCCAAGCAGTTGCAGATCGATCCCGCCCGCGGCCCTGATCGCCTGCTCGTATTCCGCGCAGGCGGCCGGGATGTCCTCCGCCCAGCCGTTGGGGGACTCGATCGCCCCCGGAGCGAAGTCCACCCGATCGCCCAGCTCCCTGCCCAGTACCGCTCGGTAGGACTCCGGGAAGTCGACCGGCAGGCCCACATACTCGTCCAAGGCGAAACCGCGGGCAGCGGCGAAACTCACCTCGCCTCGCGAATAGCGCTCGACCAGATCGTCGTAGACCGGGAGCGGGGTGCTGCCGGTGGCAAGACCGAGGACCGCCGTCGGCTTCGACGCCAGTAGGGCCGTGATGGCACCCCCGACGATCGCCGCGCCGGCAGCGCGCGACTCAACAACAACGACCTCCACGATCACAAAGTAGACCTGCGGCTGACGCTGTTGCAGCACTCTTGCCGACTCTGCACATGCTGACGAATCCCCGGGATAGACCAGTCGTGCCATAGGCAGCCACCGAGCCTCGGCACCGGCTAGCCTTGAGGGGTGGCCGATGCTGAGTTGATCTCAAGTAGCGGGCAGCCCCGCTTCGGGTACTTCGACCCTGCCCCCGACGTGATCAACATCGAGGACTTCGACTACCGCACCCCCATGGGTGGACGTCAATTGCCGGGTCGTAAGTGGCTGGATTACAACCAGTTCCAGTTCGTCGGTCTGATCAGTGACGAACTGTTGGTCGGCTGCGCCCTGGGAGACTTCCGCTACCTGGGCTTCGCCTTCGTCTATACCTACCAGCCCGAGACCGGTCAGCTGGAGGAGTTCAGCGTCAAGCTGCCACTGGGCAAAGGGATCTCGCTGACGAATCGCCCGCGGGATGGCACCGGCGAGTGCGACTCGGGTGGCAACCGGATTCGGATCTCAGCCGACATCAACCCACGATTGGTGATGCTCGACGTCGACCTGACGTCCGGACTGAAGGTGCGGGCCCGATTTGACCTCGACGCCGAGCCTCGGTTCACTCCGATGGCCGTGTGTACCCAGACCGCGAAGAACGGTTGGTCATTCACCCAGAAGATCGCAGGTGTCCCGGCCAGCGGCTTCATCGAGGGTTCGTTCGGGAGGCGAGACCTGGCCGACATCGGCGCCTACGCCCACTACGACTACAGCGTCGGCTACATGCGTCGGGAGACCTTCTGGAACTGGGCCTGCTTCTCCGGTGCGGCCGAGGGGCACGCGATCGGACTCAACCTCTCTTGCGGGGTCAATGAGACCAGCTTCAGTGAGAACTGCTTCTGGGTCGACGGCGAGCTGATTCCGGTGGGACTGGCCAGTTTCGACTACGACCGGGAAGAGCCGGCGGAAGGCACGTGGCGGGTGAGCACCGCCGACGGCTGCGTCGACCTGACGTTCGAGCCGGAGGGTCTGCACGTGGAGAAGATCAATGCCGTGTTGATCGCCAGCGATTTCAAACAGGTATTCGGCAGGTTCAACGGGACGCTGAGGACACCGGACGGGACCGTCATCACCATCAACGATCAGTACGGGTTCGTGGAAGATCAGTACGCGAAGTGGTGATGGGGCGGCGCTAGGCTCCCCCAAGTGAATACAGCCCCGGACTCTGCTCGGGTGGCCGCCGAGGGCGTCCAACAGGCGGTCGCCCAACTCGAGTTGACCGCTGCCCGCCTCCGTTCGATGCCGCTTCCCCGACTCCAATCGGGAGAACCGACCCCGGCGGCCGATGCGGTCGAGCTGGCGACCCACGTCGTGGACCTGAGTCGTCGGCTGGACCCGGATCACTCAGCGCCGGTTGGCCGGCCTCTGCCGGTACCAGCCGACCACGCCGTCGGCGATCTGCTCGCCGTTGTGGCTGCGGATCTGGCCCGCGCTCTCGCGGGGTGGAACGGCGAGGGCGCCGTCGAGGTGCAGCTCAGCGCCGAGGCCGTCGCCGAACACTGTGTGGAGTTACGTGGCCGCTGATCAGCGGCTGCCATTCGGGGGACGCCGGCTAGCCGGTCACCTGAAGGTGCTCACGCAGGAAATCGCACTGCAGCCTCAGTAGGTTTGCCGATACGACGGGTTGCGGGGTCATGTGGGACACCCCGGTCAGGGGCAGCACCGAGTGTGGCTTGCCGGCAGCCAGCAGCGCCGACGACAGCCGAAGGGTGTGGGCCGCCACCACGTTGTCATCCACCATGCCGTGCACGAGCATCAACGGACGGCACAGATCGGGCGCGCGTCTGATCAGATCGCTCAGCTCGTACGGGCCGGCATCAACGTGAGGGTCGCCCAGGTAGCGCTCGGTATAGGCAGTGTCGTAGATGCGCCAGTCCGTGACCGGAGCGCCGGCCACAGCAGCGTGGAACCTATCCGGACAAGCCAGCACGGCCAGCGCCGACAGATATCCCCCGAACGACCAACCCATGATTCCCACCCGGGATCCATCCACCCGGTCCCCGAGTTCCGAGATGACTTCGTCAAGAACGGACACCTGGTCCGCGAGGACCCCGGTCGCCAGGTCGCCGCGGATCTGCCGCTCCCAGCTGGGGGAGATGCCGGGTGTGCCCCGGCCGTCCGCGATCACGACGGCGAAGCCCTGGTTCGCCAGCCATTGCGACTCCAGCATGGCCGGTCCCGCGGACATCACCCGCTGAGCGTGGGGGCCGCCATACGGGGTCATGAGGATCGGGAGAGGGCCGCTCACCGGGTCTTCCGGAAGCAGTACGGCGTAGGGGATCCCACCGCATCTCGAGAACCGCGGCGACGGGGTGACCGGCGGGTCCTCGGTGAAACTGGCGACGGTCGCCAACTCGCGCAGGTCGTCGTCTGTCAGGGCGAACACTCTCGTGCGCCACGCCCGATCGTGGACTGTTGTGCTGGTTACCACGATCAGATCCCCGCGGGCGACGGCTAGGACCCAGCCATCGTCGACGAGGGTGCGCAGCGAGCCGTCACGACCGATCAGCACTAGGTCGCTGCGCTCGTGGTTCGTCGCAACCGTGGCCAGCACCCCTTCGGGGCGCGCTTCGATCACGGACCTGACCTGTAACTCGTCTGGCCCGATGGGGTGACCGTCGATATGGACCCGCATGCGATCGCGTTCCCGGTCCCGCTCCACCGTCACCAGCGCGCCGTCCGGCGCGATCGTCGGAACCCCGTGCACGATATCGATCCAGTCGGAGTCGGCCAGCGCGCGTGAGGCCACCGCAACCAGTTCCGCGGACGGGGCGGCAGCCGCCCTCGTTGGTTTTGCCGGGGCGTTCGCGGTGGGCTGTTGTCGTGTTGGGATCGATTCGGAGGGCCGCGAGAAACGATGGATGACGGCGTTGCGCTGGCTGCGGTCCAGCGTCAGGGCGACGGCCCCGCGGTCTGACCACTCGACGGTCGCCAGGTACTCGTGATCGTTACCAGGGCCCAGTTCGAGCAGTCGAGTGGCGTTGCCGTCCAGACACACGTGCCAGAGTTCCAGTCGCGCGTTCGTGGTGCCCGCAGCGGGGTAGCGCACCGGTCGTGGTGGCGCATCCGGCCACGCCGGATCCGAGATCCACCATTGGGCGACCGCATCGTCGTCGACCCGCTCCACCAGCAGCGACGCGGAATCCGGCGCCCACCAGAAGCCCCGGATTCGCTCTAGCTCTTCCGCGGCGACGAAGTCCGCCAGTCCCCATGAGCCTCCATCGTCGGGAGTCAGGGGGTGCGGGTCGGCGATGTCGGTCGGGCTGAGCCAGAGTCGGCCCTCTGCGTGCCAGGCGACCAGCAGGCCGTCCGGTGATATCCGAGGGTCCACCACCGGACCGGGTACCTCGAGTTCCACGAGTCGTCCGATGTCGGGTGGGAGGTCAAATCGGAAGAGTTTCCCCGACATGGCGAACACCACGCAGGTGCCGGAGCTGTCCATCGAGTAGGTCGTGATACCCATGGACCCCTCGCGCATGCGTTCCCTTCTGGCCCGTTCCGCGGGCGGCAGGTCCTCGGCATGGGCCGTCAGTACATCGTCGCTGGCGAGGAGTAACTGCTCCTGGCCACCGGGGACGCCCAGGTCGAGCCACCACAGGTCGCCGGCGGCGGTCAAGCCGTCGCGGGAACGGATGAAGGCGATGCCGCGCCCGTCGGCGGTCGGCGAGAAGCTGCGCGGAGCGCCGAACCTGAATCGTCCGCTCCTCGCCGCCAGCAGCGGATAGTCCGAGTGCTCGTGCGATTCCACTGTCAGGACAACACCAGGGTCAGAATGAGGCCGACCACTGCGAGTGCCAGCACGATCCAGACCGCGGTCTTGAACCACGGGTTCTTCGTCGGGTCGTCCTCTTCATCATCGAGCATGGTCCCATCCTGCCCTAGAGTCTTCGCCATGACCGTATCGCCCGCGACATCCTCCGAGCGTCGCTTGCTGCTCGTCCATGCCCATCCCGATGACGAAAGCATCGGCACCGGCGCCACCATGGCCAAGTACGTGGCGGAGGGTGCCCACGTCTGCTTGGTTTCCTGCACGCTCGGCGAAGAAGGCGAGATCCTGCTGCCGGATGTCAGCCACCTGGCCGCCGACGCCGATGACGCCCTCGGCGACCACCGCAAAGAAGAACTCGCGGCAGCAATGGCCGTGTTGGGTGTGACCGATCATCGACGCCTGGGCGGGGACGGCAGATTCCGAGACTCCGGGATGGTCGGCACTCCGGCCAATGACCGCGACGACAACTTCTGGCGAGCCGACCTGCTCGTGGCGGCCACCTACCTGGTGGAGATCATCCGCGAACTTCGACCGCAGGTGATGATCACCTACGACGATTTCGGCGGCTATGGCCACCCCGATCACATCCAGGCCCACCGGGTGGCGACGTACGCTGCGGCGCTCGCCGCGGCGCCGTCCTTCCGCCCCGAACTCGGGGAGGCCTGGGCGATCGAGAAGGTGTACTGGCCCGGTTTCCCCCGGTCGGTGCTGGCGGCAGGAATCCGGGCGATGAAGGAGTCGGGGGTGGGCGGCATGTTCGCGGAGATGGACCCGGATGAGGCGCCCTTCGCGGTCGACGACGAGTGGATAACGACCGAGATCGATGCGACTGAGTACCTCGACGCCAAATTGGATGCGCTTCGAGCCCACGCGTCCCAGATCGACGTGGAGGGGCCGTTCTTCGCCCTGTCCAATAATCTGGGCTCGCGCGCCATGGGTGTGGAGTACTACCGCCTCGCAGCGGGCACCTCCGGGGCGGCCCCCGGTGAGCGAGAGCAGGACCTGTTCGCTGGAACCAGCGCCTCCCCGGAGGTTGCCGGCTGAGGGCGAGGTCGCACAATAGGGTGACGTCGCCGACTGGCGACGCAGGGCGATGGCCGTGCCCGCGCGGTCTGAACACGGGCAGTACTGGTTGCGCCATCTGGGTGACCCCGATCGGGCTAACCCCCGCGGGTCGCACTGTTGCCCTGTGATCGTTGAAAGGACCGTTGTGCCATGGCCCAGAACCCAACGAACCCGCAGATCTCCACGACCGCGCGCACCGTCGAGGTGTCGCCACTGCTCGGCGCCGCCGGCAGCGGGCGGATATCCGTGCATGAGGCCGATGTCGGCAAGTCCCGGGAGAAGCGCCGCCAGCGCAAGTTGTTGATCATCGCTCTGCTGTTGGCGATCCCGTTGGTGTGGATGTGGTTCGGCCTGCTCAGCGGTCACCCGGTGGGACTGTCGTCGTTCAACCTCCCCTCGGTCGATCCCATGACCATCACTGTGGTGGCGTTCTTCGGGGTCCTCATCTTCGTGATGCTGGGAACGACGATCATCGCGGGCCGCTCGCCGCACGTCACCTATCGGCCCGAGCAGATGGATGTCGCCTTCAGCGACCTCAAGGGTGTCGACCTGGTTAAGGACGACGTCATCCGGTCGTTGAACATGTTCCTGGCCCATCGCACCTATGCCGACGCCATGGGCGGTAAGCCGCGGCGTGGCCTGCTGTTCGAAGGTGTGCCGGGAACCGGGAAGACCATGATGGCGAAGGCCATGGCGAAGGAGGCGGAGGTCCCTTTCCTGTATGTGAGCGCGACGTCCTTCCAGTCGATGTACTACGGCGCGACCGCGCGCAAGATCCGCAGTTACTTCAAGGCGCTTCGAAAGACCGCACGTAGAGAAGGTGGGGCCATCGGCTTCATCGAGGAGATCGACGCGATCGCGACGACGCGCGGCGGGATGAACGCCACCGTGAATGACGGTGCCAGTGCCTTCGAGCAGGTCGGATGCGGCGGCCTGACCGGCCTGCCGAGCGTGTACGCCCATGCCGGCGGCAGCGGTGCCACCATCGTCAACTCCTCCATGACCTCCGAGTCGACCGGCGGTGTCGTCAATGAGCTTCTGGTCCAGCTGCAGTCCTTCGATGAGCCGACGGGCTGGCAGAAGTTCGGGTCGAAGTTCGTGGATGCGGCCAACGGTCTGCTGCCGCTGAAGCACCAACTCCCGCGTCCGAAGAACCCCTATACCAACGTGATGATCATCGCTGCGACCAACCGAGCGGACTCGTTGGACCCCGCGCTGGTGCGGCCCGGACGGTTCGACCGGCGGCTGACCTTCGAGCCGCCTACGAAGGCGGGGCGACGTGACCTCATCGACCACGTGCTGACGACCCGCGCCCATGACGTGGAGCTCGACGCCTCGGTGACCCGAGACCAACTGGCCGCCGTTACGACCGGGTACACCCCGGCCATGCTCGAGCATCTCTTCGACGAGGCCCTCGTCAACGCGTTGCGACGAGGCAGCGGCGAGATGAGCGTGCTGGACGTGCAACAGGCCCGCCTCGTGGAGGAGGTTGGCATGGGGCAGCCGGTGGCCTACACCGAGCACGAGATGCGCCTGATCGCGACGCATGAGGCCGGTCATGCAACCATCGCCTACCTGGTCGCCCCGGAACGACGGCTGGAGATCCTGACGATCGTCAAGCGGCGGGATGCCCTGGGAATGCTGGCGCACGGCGATCGCGAGGATGTCTTCACCCGCAGCCGCTCCGAGATGACCAGGCTGATCCAGATAGCCATGGGCGGACAGGTCGCGGAGGAGATCTTCTTCGGCGATGTCTCGACCGGCCCGGGCGGCGATCTGCTCTACGCCACCAACGTGGCTGCGCAGATGATCGGCTCCTGCGGGATGGGCGACTCGCTGATCTCGTTGCAGGCCGTGCAGAATGGCGCGTTCTCCGATTCCAACATCACCGGCCGGGTGCTGTCGGATTCCCGCGGCCGCGACTCCATGGAGGCTTTGCTGCAGGAGCAGAAGGCGACCGTCCGCGACGTGATGACACGGAACCGCCATCTTGTCGAGGCCCTTCGCGATGCGCTCCTGGAGCGGCACGAACTCGTCGGTGACGAGATCGTCGAGGTGCTGCGGGAAGCGGAGATCTCCGCTGAAGGGTAGTCCGGACTGACCTTTGAGTAGGGTCTCTCCTGTGACCGAGGGCGAGTTCGATGCCGCCACTTTCCGTGGGGTACTTGCTCGCTATGTCACCGGCGTCGTCGTTGTCTCCACGTGCGTAGAGGGCATCGACCACGCCATGACGGCGAACTCCTTCACCTCCGTCTCGCTCGATCCGCCGTTGGTGCTGGTATGCGTCGATCGGGAGTCCCGCTTCCACGAAGCCGTCACCGCCACGGACTCATGGGCGGTGAGTGTCCTAGGGGCCGATGCCGAGCCCACGGCGAGGTGGTTCGCCCGGCGGGGGCGCCCGCTGGCCGACCAGTTCGCCCACGTCGCCGCGAGTCGCGGTGCAGTCAGCGGTGCGTTGCTCATCGACGGCGCGGTCGCTCACCTGGAGTGCCGGACCGAGCAGCTCTACCCCGGGGGTGACCACGACATCCTGTTGGGCCGGGTCGAAGCATTGGCGGTAGATAGCGACAGTGAACCGCTCGTGTTCTACCGTCACCGATTCCGCGGAATCTGAACCTCGTCGGGTGGATCTGCGGTTTGCGTCGGTGTGGCGCCACGATGTGAGTCGTTGCCGCGCTTAGCCTTGAGGCACATGACGCGGGCCGATTCCTCGGGCCCGCTCGCAGCCGTGGCGGAGGGTCCGTGAGCCAACAGATCGATGATCGGCCCTCGGTCGATCCTGGCGCGCCAGACCCCCGCCGAACCGGTCGTACCGGGGTTCGGGAGGCGGTCGGCAGGGTCGCCCGGCAGTTGCCCGCATTCCTCCTGACGCTCCTGCGCACCATCGTCGACGCCGTCGGCCGGTTCCTCAGGCGATGGGTCCCGAAAGTGCGTCGCTACGTGCGGGGCCACCCCCGGGGCGTGCTGATAGCGGTGGCGGCCGCCGTGGGTGGCTACCTCCTCCTGGTGGCCTTGGGTTCCAGTACCGTGGCGCCTCGGACGACGGTGGCCGGGGTCGATATCGGTGGCCTCACGGCGGAGCAGGCGCAGACGAAGCTTGCCGCTGAATGGTCGCGCATTTCCCAGACGGACATTGCGGCATCGGCGGGCGCAACCTCTGAGAATCTGCCGCGGTCCCTGGTGACCATTGACCCCCGGGCGTCGGTGGCCCAGGTGACCACCAACCGATGGGCGCCGTGGGATCTGCCCCGCGCCTGGTCTTCCGGGGCTGCTGTCCCGGCTGTCGGAACGATCGACGAGGCCGCGCTCCGGACGGCTCTGGAGGACCTCGGGCGACGCTCAGTCGATTCCAAGGTCGAACCCGCGATCGTCTTCGAAGGCACCAAGCCCACCGTCAAGCCCGGCAAGCCCGGAGCGGACATCCAGGAGGCAGCGGCTTCCAAGGTCGTCCTTGCCGGCGTGCTCGCGGCCAAGGATGCGGTGGTCCTGCCAACGTCGCCGGCGGTGCCTGCTGTGTCGGACGGCGAAGCCGAACACATCGCTGAGACAGTTGCCGTGCCCGCGGTTGCGGCCCCAGTCACGTTCCGGGCGGGCGGGGCCACGGCCACCGCGAGCCCGGCAGATATCGCCGCCGTCCTGTCGTTCCGAGCTGACAGGAACACCCTGGTTCCGGAGGCCGATGGCACCGCTCTGCTCGCCCGCATCGGCGGTCAGATACCTGAGTTGCGACCGGCCGCCAACGCGAAGTTCGAGGTCGTCGACGGTCAGCCGCAGGTGACCCCCTCGCAGCCCGGGCGAGCGATCGCCCCGGAACAGATCGGCCGGGCCCTGCTGAACGTGATCACGGCCTCAGGTGAGGACCGTAAGGCACAACTGGACATCGTCGATCAGGCGCCGAACTTCACCACCGACGCTGCCAACTCGATGGACATCCACGACCAGTTGTCCACCTTCACCCAGAACTTCGAGCCTGCGGAGTACCGGACCATCAACATCGGTCAGGCCGCCCGTCGCATCGATGGCAAGGTGCTCCAGCCCGGTGAGGTCTTCTCGATGAACGACACCGTGGGGGAGCGCACCAAAGCGAACGGCTACACCGAAGGACTCGTCGTAGGAGCCGGCAACAGTCTGGAGAAGGAGATGGGCGGCGGGGTTTCCACCGCCACCACCGCGATGTGGACGGCGGCGTTCTTCGCCGGACTGGAGAAGGTCGAGCAGGGCGCCCACACCTTGTACATCCCCAGGTACACCCCCGGGCTCGAAGCGACCGTGGCATGGGGACGACTCGACCTGAAATTCAGGAACGATACCGGCCATCCAATCCTGATCCGGTCGGAGGCCACCGACCATTCGGTGACCATGACCATCTACGGAACGAAGGTCTATGACCGGATCGATTCCAAGATCCGCGACAGTCGGTTCCGCTCAGGGTCGGGCAACTGCAGTTCGGCGGCCGGTGGCCCGTTCGACGTCTCCGTCGACCGCATCTTCATCAAGGACGGCGCACCGGTGAAGACAGAGACCTTCACCACGCACTACGAGGCGTCCTTGGGGGTCAAATGCGATCAGACCTCGCAGTGACGCCGGAATGCGCAGTGAATAGACTCGTTCTCGGGCCGGTCAGCGGCACCGTTCACTGCCCTCGAGCGAGTTAGGAGCGCCAGATGACCTACGTCATCGCCGAAGCGTGCGTGGATCTGAAAGACAAGGCGTGTATCGACGAATGCCCGGTCGACTGCATCTACGAGGGCGAGCGGATGCTCTACATCCAACCCGACGAGTGCGTCGACTGCGGTGCCTGTGAGCCGGTCTGCCCGGTCGAGGCCATCTTCTACGAGGATGATGTGCCGGAGGAGTGGAACGACTACACGGCGGCCAATGCCGAGTTCTTCGATGATCTTGGATCCCCCGGCGGCGCCGCCAAGCTGGGGCTCATCCCCAAGGACGTGCCGCTCGTCGCGGCCCTGCCGCCGCAGGAGCACGACGAGTAGCGTGAAGCTACCCGATTTCCCGTGGGACTCCCTGCGCGCGGCCAAACGCCTCGCCGAGAGTCATCCGGGCGGCATTGTCGATCTGAGTGTGGGTACGCCCGTCGATCCGGTGCCGGAATTCATCCAGCGGGCCCTCACCGAGGCAGCGGATTCGCCTGGCTACCCGACGACCGCGGGCACCGAGGACCTTCGCCATGCGATCGCCGGGTGGCTGCTGCGGGTCCGGTCGGTGCAGGTCGCGCCAACGGCGATCCTGCCGTGTATAGGAACGAAAGAGTTGGTCGCCTGGTTACCCACCGCTCTGGGCCTGGCGGCGGGGGACAGGGTGGGCTACCCGTCACTGGCCTACCCGACCTACGAGGTAGGTGCCCTGCTCGCGGGTGCGCAAGCCGTGAGGGCCGATAGCACCCTCGCGTGGGGACCGGACTCCCCAGATCTGCTGTGGCTCAACAGCCCGGCGAACCCCAACGGCGCCGTCCTGGGGGTCGAGCACCTGGCGAAGGTGGTGCGCTGGGCCCGCGAACGCGATGTGATCGTGGTGTCGGACGAGTGCTACGCCGGGCTGACCTGGTCGGCCCAGGCGCCCTCGTTGCTGGATCCGGCTGTGTGCGGCGACGATCATGCGGGTCTGCTGGTCGTGCATTCGCTGTCCAAGCGTTCCAATCTGGCCGGGTACCGCTTCGGCTTCGTGGCGGGGGATCCGGCGCTGATCGAACAACTGCTCGAGGTGCGCAAGCATGCCGGGATGATGGTTCCCGCCCCCATCCAAGCCGCTGCCACGGTCGCCTACCAGGACGATGAGCACGCGGTGCTGCAAAAGGCGGTCTATGCCGCCCGGCGGGAGGTGCTGATCTCCGCGCTGCAGGAGGCCGGTTTCCGGGTGGACGATTCGCAAGGGGGCCTGTATCTGTGGGCCACCCGTGGCGAGTCTTGTCGAGCGACGGTGGACTGGTTGGCAGCGCTGGGGATCCTCGTGGCACCAGGGGATTTCTACGGTCCAGCGGGGGCTCAGCACGTGCGGGTGGCACTGACGGCTACCGACGAGCGGGTGGCGGTCGCCGCCGAGCGGCTGGTGGGGGCTACTCCGGCGTAGCCCGAAGGCCGACTCAGGCGCTACGGTGCAAATATGAGCGAAGCCACGATCAACCATCCCGATGCGGTACTCGAGGTACCGATCGTCCCCGCCACCGAGGGTGAGTCGGGTCTGGACATCTCTGCATTGCTGAAGACCACTGGTGACGTGACCCTGGATCACGGATTCATCAATACCGCAGCCTGTACTTCGGCGATCACCTACATCAATGGGGACAAGGGAATCCTTCGCTACCGGGGATACCCGATCGAGCAGTTGGCGGAGAGTTCCACCTTCCTCGAGACCGCCTACCTGCTCATCTATGGGAACCTGCCCACCTGCGACGAGTTGGCGGCCTTCACGACCCGGATCGGCAAGCACACCCTGCTCCACGAGGACCTGAAGCGCTTCTTCGCAGGATTCCCGTCCGACGCCCATCCGATGCCGGTGCTATCCAGCGCGGTGAGTGCCCTATCGACCTTCTACCAGGACTCCCTGGACCCGTTCGACGAGGAACAGGTCGAGATCTCCACCATTCGGCTACTGGCGAAGGTGCCCACGATCGCCGCCTACGCCCACCGGACGTCGTTGGGGCAGCCACTGCTCTATCCGGACAATTCCCTCACCCTGGTCGAGAACTTCATGCGGATGACCTTCGGGTGGCCGGCAGAGCCTTATGAGGTAGACCCGGTGGTCGCCCGCGCCCTCGACATGTTGCTGGTCCTGCACGCCGACCACGAACAGAATTGCTCGACTTCGACCGTACGCCTGGTCGGCTCCTCGCACGCCAACCTGTTCGCCAGTGTCAGCGCCGGCATCAATGCCCTGTTCGGACCGCTGCACGGCGGTGCCAACCAGTCGGTGCTGAACATGCTGCAGCGCATCCATGCGGAGGGCGGCGACGCTCGGGCCTTCATGAACCGGGTGAAGAACCGGGAAGCGGGTGCGCGTCTGATGGGATTCGGACACCGGGTCTACAAGAACTATGACCCTCGGGCCGCCATCATCAAGGCGAAGGCTGACGAGGTCCTCAACCACCTCGACGTCGCGGACCCATTGTTGGACATCGCCCGCGAGTTGGAGGAGATGGCCCTCGCGGACGACTATTTCGTGTCCCGTCGGCTCTATCCGAACGTCGACTTCTACACCGGCCTTATCTACAAGGCCATGGGATTCCCCAGCGACATGTTCACGGTGCTGTTTGCGCTGGGGCGGCTACCGGGGTGGATCGCGCAATGGCGCGAGATGATCTCTGATCCGGCGACACGGATCGGCAGACCCAGGCAGGTGTACATCGGGCCGGGGGAACGTGCCTACCTGCCAGTCGAAGAGCGCTAGATTCCATCCATGTCAGCGAAGAAACGCGGGCGGCCGCTGATCTGGGTCGGCGTCATCCTGATGGTGCTCGGCGTGGTGATAGCGGCCTTCTCGGCATTTCAGGCGTTCAGCGGCTCCGGCGTCGCCGACACCCTGACGAGTCAGTCTGCGAGCGTGCCCGGCGATTTCACCCGATCCCTCGAGCCGGGCAAGTACACGGTCTACGCGCAGTCGGGGACGGCCGGGGACCTCACACAGACGGCGCCGTTCACGGCCGCGGCGGTGTCCGTGACTGGGCCCGACGGCGCGGTGGCGGTGTCCGCACCTGGGCTCACGGAGACGGTCACCAGGGGTAGTACCGTCTTCCGCGGCGTGGCCGTCTTCCAAGCCCCGACGGCGGGCGCCTATCGGATAAGCATCAGTACAGACGTCGCGACCCAGGTGATCGTAGGTCGCAGCCTCGGCAGTTCGTTCGGGGCGGCCATCGGTTGGATTCTCGTGCTCGTCTTGGGTGCGCTGGCCGCGCTCACGGGCTTGGTGCTGTTGATCGTCGGTGTCATCAGAGGCAGTCGTCGCCGAGTTCCCGAGGAGCGTCAACTGGAGTATCCGCTGGCGGGCATCGGCGACGACGAACCCGCGCACCCGTCGCACCCGAGGTACCCCACGGTGCCACCTGTTGCGGCACCGCCGACGCCCGCGCCTCCCGCGTCGGCGCCCCCAGCGTCAGCGGCCACACCCGCGCCTGGTTGGTACCCGGACCCGGACCAGGCTGGGGTCAGGCGCTACTGGGACGGCAGTGCCTGGACCGATCACCGCGCCTGATCGAGGCCGAGGATCCTCACGGGCACCGTTGGCCGGCAGCTCAATCGTTGGCGTGCAGGTGCTCGTTGAGTCCACCCCAGGACCCGGTGCGGCCGACCGCCTCGAGCGCCCCCGTCATCGAATTCCGCCGGAACAGCAGGTCTTCGGCACCGGAGAGGTCCGCCCCCTTGACGACGGCACCGTCCGGCAAGGTGATCTTCGAACCGGCCGTGATGTAGCAGCCAGCCTCCACGACGCTGCGGTCGCCGAGCGAGATGCCGATCCCCGCGTTGGCGCCCACCAGGCACCCCTCACCGACGGAAATCACCTGCGAGCCACCCCCGGACAGGGTTCCCATGATGCTCGCGCCGCCGCCGATATCGCTGCCGTCGCCGACGACAACACCCGCCGAGATGCGACCCTCCACCATCGAAGCGCCCATCGTCCCGGCGTTGAAATTGCAGAAGCCCTCATGCATCACGGTGGTGCCCGCCGCCAGGTAGGCACCCAGCCGGACCCGGTCGGCATCGGCGATGCGCACCCCAGAAGGAACGACGTAGTCGACCATCCTGGGGAACTTGTCCACGCCGAGGACAGTGAGCAGCGTGCCGTGGCCACGAGCCCGGATCCGGGCCGCCGGTAACTCCTCGACTGCGACCGGCCCGGAGTCCGTCCACACCACGTTCGCGAGCAGGCCGAACACACCATCCAGGTTGATCGTCCGAGGCTTGACCAGGCGGCAGGACAGCAGATGGAGTCGCAGGTACACATCGGCCGTATCGACCGGCGGGGACGAGAGATCTGCGATGGTGGTGACCACGACCTCGGCACGGGTGTTGCGGATCGGGTCATTACCGATGCAGGTCTCAAGTCCCTGGACATCGGTGGGGCGGGCAGTGAGGGCCGGGCTCGGATACCAGACGTCGAGCAGGTCCTCGCCGGAGTAGGTGGCAAGGCCGATACCGGAAGCTGGCGACTGCAGGAATGAGGTCACGGAGGCTACGGTAGTCGGGTGGACTCCAGCCCCGGTTTCGACCTCCACTCCGACGTCGCCACGCTCACCGCGCAACTGATCGATATCCCGAGCGTGTCCCATCACGAAGCCCTGCTGGCCGACCTCGTGCAGTCCGCCCTGACCGAACTGCCCGAGCTGCAGGTGGACCGGTTGGGCAATACGGTGGTGGCGCGCACCGAGGCGGGACTCGCCGAACGAGTCATCCTCGG
>CAZKVQ010000021.1:9784-47523 GCA_964556255.1 uncultured Actinomycetes bacterium | reverse complement strand
CTTCTTCATGCGAATCTCGGTGGTCGCCCCCTCACAAAATACCGAGACCACAGTCCTGCGCAACGCTCATGCCGGGCAGCGACTGGAGGACCTGACCGCGGTGTCGACCCCCGACGAGATCCTCGCCATGATCGCGGCCGCCGCCAGCGTCCACATCGCCGAACCCGTGCTGGCCTACATCGTGTCGTTGGTGCACGCCACCCGACGTGCCCCCGGCGTTCGCCTCGGTTCGAGCCCTCGGGGCAGCCTCGCCCTGATGGGCGGCGCCAGGGTGAGGGCAGCGTCCAAGGGCCGTCACTACGTCATACCCGAGGACGTCGCCTCACTGGTGCCCAACGTCCTGGGCCACCGGATCGTGCTCTCCCCGGATGCAGTGGCGGCGGGCAGAACCGTCGAGCAGGTCCTCGGCGAGGTTCTCGCCACGGTCCCCGTGCCGCAGGGGTAGCACCGTGACCGACGGCCAGCCGGCCCGCCTCTTCACCCCTCGGAGCACCGCGGTATCGGTGCTGGGGGTGCTGATGCTGGTGCTGGGCTTCGCGCTCGGGTACCCGACACTCGTCGTGATCGGCTTCGGGTGCCTTCTCATCCTGATCATGGGGTTGCTCTTGCTGGGACGTCGGCCCGGAGGCCAGTTGAGCCGGGAGATCTCTCCCGAGCAGCTGACCCGCGGGGAGCGGGTGGGCGTGCAACTGCGGGCCGGCAACCGCGGGCTCACCCCGATCGGTGCAGTCGATGTGATCGACCGGGTGGCGGGCAAGGATGTCGAGCTCCGCCTTCCGGCGGTGCCACCGCGCGGCGAGGCGACGATCTCGTACTCCTTCCTCACCCGTCGTCGGGGCGAGTTGCAGTTCGGGCCGGTCAGACTGGAACGCCGGGACCCCTTCGGCCTCTTCCTTCGTGAGCGGGAGTTCGGCGAGATCCGCACGGCGCTGGTGCATCCGCGGGTGTTGCCGATGTCGGCCAGCAGGTCCGGGCGCATCCAGGGAATGGAGGGGGGATCCGCTGATCGAGACGTGCTCGGATCCAACCAGTTCAGTACGTTGCGCGACTACGTGATCGGCGATGAACTCCGCCAGGTTCATTGGCGTTCAAGCGCCAGGGTAGGCAAGCTGATGGTGAAGCAGTTGGTGGACAACCCATTGCCGCGCGCCCTGCTCGTGTTGGACACCGATCCGGCCGCCTACCCCGCCAACGCCGGCGGAGTGGAATTCGGCGAGGAGGCTGTGGACGTCGCGGCGTCACTCTGCGCGGCGCTGGTCGCCGAGGGCTTGCCCGTCACCCTGCGCTACGGGGCCTCGGATACCGTGATCGAGGCGCTGCGGGCCGAGGACATGCCTCGAATCCTGGACGCCCTGGCGGTGGCGGAATTCGGCACACCGACGCGCCCGCCGGCGAGGTTGCGCAATCTCATCCTCGCCTCCCGGGCCACGTCCCTATACGTGGTCACCGGATCCCACGCCGGCGGAACCGCCGCCAGGGTCCTTGAGGCCCTGGGGCTGGTGGGTGAGGCGCTACTGGTGCAGGTTGGGGCGGCCCCGGGTGAGACTAGCCCGCGTCGGGGGATGCGCGTCGTCACCGGTTGGACCGCGGACGATTTCGCGCTGACCCCCGCGCAAGTAGCGGCCGCTACGGCTGCGGCCAGCCCCTACCGGCCGATGTCTACCGGAGTGCGGACATGACTCGTTCTGACGTTGTCCGCCGGGTGATCGGGGTGGCACTGCTGTGCCTGTCGGGTTCCGCAGTGTGGGCGCGGCTACTCGGCTGGCCGGCGACCCTGACCAGGATCCTGCCGCTGGTAGCCCTGGTGTGCCTGGCCTACGCAGTTGGAATCATCGGGGGCGCCCGGGTCTCCCGCGGCCGTGGCGCACTGCTGGCGGTTTTCGTGACCATCGTGGGCTCGATGCTGGCCGGCGCCTTCACCCTGCCCGACACCCAGGGACGGGAACCACTGCAGGTCTACACCGACAGTCTCGTCCAGTGGCTGGGCACCTTGCTGGGCTCGACCGTGCCGGCCCTCGTCACACCGGACACGGTCACGGCGACGGTGATCGTGTCGGCCTACCTCACGCTGATCGCCTGCCTGATGGTCACAACGGGGAAGCCGGCCCTTGCCCTGCTGCCCACCACGCTGCTGCTGGTGGCCACGCTGGCGTTCACACAGGGGTCGAAGGTTTCAGCGATCCCCTTCGCGATCGCCTACCTGGTGTCGTTGGGCGTCGCCCTCAGCCTGTGGCCCTCAAGCAAGGCCTCCCTCACCGTGGCCGATGGTGAGGCATTCAGTTCGGTTGAACGTGAGCCTGTGCACGATCGGACGAGGCGAACGGTACTGGTCATCGCGATCACCGCCGGCCTGTCCATGTTGGCCCTGTTGGCGGCCACCGCCACCGGGCTGGGAACTATCCGTTCCGCCTTCGACCCCCACCGCACTGGCGGCTACACCACCGATACCGACGTCAACGCCGTGACCCAGGCGACCCGCTGGCAGACCGCGGAGCGGACCCGCAAGATTCTCTTCACAATCACCTCGGACGAGGCGCCGCAGGCCATCTGGTGGTCGATCAACGAGGGCTTCGACGGCAGCACCTGGGGCAGCGCGAAACCATACAACCGCGTCGAAGGGCCGATCCCCTACCCAGGCGTCGACCAGGCTTCGACGTACTCGATCACGAGCAAGGTGGCCACCACAAGTCAACTGGTGGGCTCCTGGCTGCCCAGCCCCTACCGGGTCACAGCCATAACCTCCGGCCCCTACCTGTACAACCCCTCGGGAACCGTCGCGGTGTCTGGCGGGGACTCCAAGAGCCTGGCTTACACGACCAAGTCCACCGTCGTCGGAATCACCGACAGCTCCCAACTCACGAACGCCAAGCCGCTCACCCGGGAGGACGGCTACGGCGTGTTGGCGCTGCCCGGCTCCTTCCCGAGCCAATTGGCCGATCTCGCCAGCGCCAAGATGAGCAACGGAACCACCCCCTTCCAGCAGGCGAGCGCGCTCGCCGACTACATGTCCAATTCCGGCGAATTCAGCGTGGACAACGACACCGTCGAGACCGGCCTCGAGTATCCGCGCCTAGTTCAGGTCATGACCCAGGACTATCGCGGGACCCAGGCGCAGTTCGCCACTGCATTCGCTCTGATGGCGCGTTCCCAAGGCCTGCCCAGCCGAGTCGTGGCCGGTTACCGAATGCCCGGAACGACCGGCACCCAGACCATCACCAACAACGACGTACTGGTCTGGGCCGAGATCGGCTTCTCCGGGATCGGATGGATCCCGTTCGCGGCCGCACCAGGTGACGTGGCGGCCGGCGTTCCGGTGCCCCGTATTGGACCGTTACCGAAGCCTGCTCCTACCCCCAGCGCCTCACCGAGCGCGACCGCCAGCCCGACCCCGACGCCGACCCCGACGCCGACCCCGGAGCCCGCATCGAGGCCTAGTGGGGTGGATCTTCGGATTCTCGGTGCCGTCGCGGTCGTGGCGTTGTTGGCCATGTGGCCTGTCTTCGTGCGCTTCCGGCGCTCGAGGATCCGCCGCCGCCTGCACGATCCGGACCCGGACACCGACGTGGTGGGAGCGTGGCAGTGGCTGCGCGCAGGGAGCGCCCACCTGGGGGTCCCCCAGCCGGAAACCATCTCGCCGGCCGGCGTTGCCGCGGACCAGGACACCCCCACCCAGGTCGCAGTTGTGGCCGGACATGCAGATCAGGCGCTGTACTCCCCGATTCCCGTCGACGCAGATGCAGCCAAGGCCTCGTGGCGCGCCGCGGACTCGTGGCTCCGATACCTGCGCGGTCACGGCGGGCTGCGCGCACGGGCCAGCTGGTTCCTGCTGCCGATGGATCCCCCGGATCGGTGGTCACCGCCCGATGACACTTCCGGAGGCGGCTCCGAGGATGCCCCTCAGGTCCCGGCCGCGGTCGGAGCCGCTACTGCTGCTTGGGCTCCAGAGTCAACGAAACCGAATTGATGCAGTAGCGCTGGTCGGTGGGGGTGTCGAACCCCTCGCCGGTAAACACGTGTCCCAGGTGGGAACCGCAGGAGGCACAACGCACTTCGGTGCGTGTCGAGAACAGCGAGCGGTCCTCCAGCAACTCCACGGCGTCACCGGCAAGCGGCGAGAAGAACGCAGGCCAGCCGCAGTGGGCGTCGAACTTGGTGTCGGATCGGAACAACTCGGCCCCGCATGCCCGGCATCTATAGACGCCCTCCGTCGTCGTCGTCTCGTACTCACCACTGAATGGTCGTTCGGTACCCGACTCCCGAAGCACGCGGTACTCCTCCGGGGTCAGCGCCTCGCGCCACTCCTGCTCGGTCCTGGCTGCTGGGTATGCGCTGGCTTCGGGGTTGCCACTGTCGCGTGCCGGAGTGGAATGTGCCATCGGGCGTCCTCTCGCTACGTCGGATGAGTGCACCCATCGAAGGGGGGATCTGGGAGCGCTACCAGTGTGCCCGATCACCCGGCATGCAGCACATCGACCAGTTCGACGAGGTCGATCCGTCGCCCTGTGTAGAACGGGATCTCTTCGCGCACATGCAGCCGGGCCCGAGACGCGCGGAGGTGGCGCATCAGGTCGACGATCCGGTAGAGCTCGTCGGCCTCGAAAGCCAGGATCCACTCGTAGTCGCCCAGCGCGAAACTCGCCACCGTATTCGCCCGTACATCGGGATATTCCCGACCCATCTGACCATGTTCGACCAGCAGTTCCCGCCGTTCCTGGTCGGGCAACAGATACCACTCATAGGACCGGACGAACGGGTACACACAAACGTAGTTGCGCGGATGTTCGTCTGCCAGGAAGGCCGGCACGTGCGACTTGTTGAACTCGGCCGGTCGGTGCAGGGCCGCCTGAGACCACACAGGCTGCAAGCTGTCGCCGAGACGGGTTTTCAAGACCGCGTGATAGGCGTCCTGCAAGTCATCGATCGACTCCGCGTGGGCCCAGAGCATGACATCGGCGTCGGCGCGCAAACCACCGACGTCGTACCAGCCCCGCACCGTCACACCCTTGGACTCCACCGAATCCAGCACGGCTTGGGCCTCGGCCACCATCTCCTCGCGATCAGCGGCACTCAGGCGCTCATGATCCGAACGGAACACCGACCAAGTGGTGTACCTGATCAACTCGTTCAGATCACGGGCCTTGGGTTTGCTCGTCTCAGACATGCGCGTTGCGTCGCCTTTCCGCCTGTTCGTGGACCGCACGGGATACCTGTCGAGCCGCCGAGATCCCGGAGGCAATGCAGGACGGGATCCCGACCCCGTCGAAAGCCGCTCCGGCCAACGCAAGGGTCGGCACGTCCTGCAGTGCTTCGCGCGCACGAGAGACAAGGTCAACATGCCCGACCCGGTACTGCGGCAGTGCCCGATCCCACCGCGTCACCCGCTCCGCCACCGTGTCCAGTGGCAACCCGACGAGCGCGGTGAGTTCGATCCTGGCCAGCTCGGCGAGGTCGGCGTCGTCCCGTTCGAGCACATCGGCATCTCCGTAGCGGCCCATCGAGACGCGGATGATCGTCAGGCCGTTTCGAGTCGAGGTCTTGGCAGCCCGAGCCAGCCAGTCCCATTTGGTCGTGCTGTAGGTGACGCCCTTGATGAGGTGACCCTCGATCGGAGGGACCAGGAAGCCACTGGTCGTCAGCGGGGGTAGCGCCGCGGACCGGTAGGCGAGAGTGACGATGGCAACGCTCGCGTAGTCGACGGACTGCAACTGGACGGCGGCGAATGGCGCGCTCGTACGCAGCAGCCCCGCGGATGCAGGGGCCGGGGCCGCCAGTACTACGCCGTCGAATGCCAACCGCTCCTCGCCAAGGAAGACCTCCCAGCCGTCGCGGATCCGACGCATCCGGGTGACTTCCGCCCCCGTGCGCAGCCGCACACCCCTGCCCGGCAGAGCCGTGGCGAGCTTCTCCGGGAGGCGTCCGAGGCCGCCGCTGAGTCCGGCGAAGACCGGCCCCTGACGGGCGCCAGCGATGGCGGCAGACCCGGTCCTGGTCTCCTTGGCCGCGTTGAGCAGTGAGGACTCCCGGGTCATCAGGCGGAACAGGTACGGGTTCGCCATCCGCAGACTCAGCTCGTCTGCGTTGCCCGCGTAGACGCCCGCGAGCAGCGGCTCGGCGATGCGGTCGACAACCTCGCGGCCGAGACGCTCCCCGAGGAAGGCCCCCACCGAGACATCCTCACCGACATAGGTGCGGCCCATGACCTGGTCCAATGGGATCCGCAGCAGACCCGGCAGCGACAGCACCCGACTTGCGGCGAGGGCCCGCAGATCTGTCGGAACACCCGAGACCAGCCCCGGTGGCAGCGCCCGCAGCGCCCCGCGGCTCAGTAGTTGGGCCCCCCGGGTGGCCGGATGCACGATCGAGGGTCGAAGCCCGGCGGCCGATGCCAACCGCAACGCCTCCGGGCGAATCGCCAGCATCGATTCGGCGCCCTCGTCCACGTGCACGCCGGCGACCGGCGAAATCCGGAGTTTCCCGCCCACCTGCCGAGACGCCTCGAGCAGGGTGACTGAGACGTCGTCGCTCTCGGCCAATTCCCAGGCGGAGGCCAGGCCGGTGATGCCGCCACCGATCACGGCTATTTCAGGCTTCCTAGGCACTGCCATCGGACCTCCACACTTCTGGGCAAGGAAACGACGGGCGAATCCGACCGGGCGAACTATCCCAGGCTAACCGCACCTGGATCGCCCGGAACCGAGTGTCGCCGGTATCGAGGGCACGACCAAGTCCGACCAACGCCGCTGGTCATCGAGCGGTGGCCTCGTGGACCTGAGCGACGACATCTGTCAGCACCTGCGGATCTGTGGCCGGTAGCACCCCGTGACCGAGGTTGAAGATGTGTCCGGGAAGGCCCTCAGCGTCCTGAAGCACCCTCGCCACCCTGTCCGCGACCACCTCCGGGCCCGCGAACAGCAGGGCAGGGTCAAGATTGCCCTGCAGCGCGAAATCGGGTCCCACCCGGTCGGCCGCGGAACCCAACGGCACCCGGAAGTCCACTCCCACGACGTCTGTGCCGACCTCGGCCATCGCTGCGAGTAACTCCCCGGTACCCACGCCGAAGTGGATCCGCGGGACGTCGGTGACGTGGGCCATGGCCACCGCCGAGTGCGGCAGGACGTACTCCCGGTAGTCGCGCTCGGACAGGCTGCCTGCCCAGGAATCGAAGAGCTGCACGGCGGACGCCCCCGCCGCCACCTGGAGGGCGAGAAACTCCCCCGCGATCCGGGCCAATTGTCCGGCCAACTCGTGCCACAGGTCGGGCTCGGCGGCCATCAACGACTTCGTGAGGGCATGGTCCTTGCTGGGACCACCCTCGATCAGGTAGCTCGCCAAGGTGAAAGGCGCCCCAGCGAAACCGATCAGCGGAGTGTCGCCCAATTCCTCGGTGAGCATCCCGATGGCGATGACGACAGGGGCGACATCGTCAAGAGTGAGATCCCGGAGGGCAGCCACTTGGCTCCGCGTCCTGATGGGCTCGGCTACCACTGGTCCGACGCCGGGCACGATGTCCAGGCCCACGCCGAGGGCTTTGAGCGGCACCACGATATCGCTGAACAGGATTGCGGCGTCGACCTTGTGGCGCCGCACCGGTTGCATCGTGATCTCGGTGACCATGGCCGGGTCGAAGCAGGCATCGAGCATGGCCACGCCCTCGCGCAGCTCGCGATACTCGGGTAGTGAACGGCCCGCCTGACGCATGAACCACACCGGGGTGAACGGCACCGGCTGCCGACGGGCCGCCCGTACCAAGGCCGAGTCGGCTGTCCTGCCGTCGACCAACGGGTGGCCGGCAGGCAACTCGGGCGCCCGGCCGATGATGTCGCTGATTTCGTCACCGATACTCACGTCGTGCATCATCCCACGCACCGCGACACCCCGACACCGTGGGCAAGCCGCCGGAAGTACCCGATTGCTCTTACGCTGTGAGGTATGGCCATCTTCCCGGGTGCGGACGTCGGTTCCGCGTTCGAGCGTGCTGCCTCGGCGGTCCGGGAGATGACCTTCCGCCCGGAGTTGCTGACGGCCGAGGCCCCCGCCCCGAAGCGGATGGCCCCCGAATCGTTGGCCATCACCGCTGACGCCGTTGTGGCCGATGAAGAGCTCGGCAGCGGACGGCTGGTGATCCTGCACAACGCGGCTGGCGAGGAGGCCTGGGAGGGCGACACCCGCCTCGTGCTCTACGTGGATGCGCTAGTGGAGCCGGAGTTGGCTGCTGACCCCTTACTGCCCGAGGTGGGCTGGACGTGGCTCGAGGAGTCGCTTGAAGGACTGGCCTATGTAGCCCTGGGCGGCACTGTGACCCGGGTACAGTCCCAGTCTTTCGATGCCATGGCTGACCGGGAACCCGAAGGCCGGATGCAGATCCGGGCCTCGTGGACCGCGACGCACGTTGCCGACCTCAGCCAACATGTGCGGGCTTGGGCTGACCTGCTGGCAACCTCATGCGGGCTGGAACCACTGGCCGCGGGGGTCGCGATGCTGTCCCCCAGGCATAGCGGCCTTCGCCACTGAAGCGGCCCTCCACCCACTGAGACCGGCGGCCAATCTTGGCGTCGGTCCGGCTCAAGACGCCCCATTGAGTTGCCGATTCTCGTACCGTGCGCCAGTTGATGGCGGACCGGGTGGGGACAGCCAGTTCCGGCCCGCAGCACGGACTGGGGGTTTTCGTGTCGATCTCAGCGCCGATCGCGACCGTGCCACTGAAGGCGCGCGATCTGGGCGCGCGCCGATTCTCCGCCCTGGTCGTGTCGCCGGATCCGGCTCGGCGAGGCCAGTTCGTCTCCCTCGTCCATTCCCGGGGTGCCGCCAGGGTCGTCGAGTGTGCGACCGGCACCGAGGCGCGGGCACGCGCCCGCATCGTCAGCAGCGCCGACATCTGCCTGCTGGATGGTGGCGTGCAGGATGTGCCGGTGCTGCAGTTCGTCCGTGACATGGCCTCCCTCGGGTGGCGGCGGGTCGTGCTGGTCACCAGTCGCCACGACACGTATGGCGTGGTGGCAGCTTTGGGCGCGGGAATCAGAACGTACGTCGTGATGGCGCCGGCCGGGGGAGGATCCCCCAGCCCGACCATCCGGGGCCACCAGGGGGAACTCACCGAGCGCGAGGTGGAGGTCCTCGGTGCGGTAGCCGACGGGATGTCCAACAAACTGGTGGGAGAGCACCTCGGCCTCTCCAGTTTGACCGTGAAGAGCCATTTGGCGCGGATCGCTCGCAAACTGGGTACCGGGGACCGGGCTGAGATGGTCGCCTTGGCTATGCGCGCGGGCTTCATCACCTGATTCGACGTCGGTACGCAGAACGTCGGAACGCACCTCGGGATCCGGAGTGGCGTAGTTTCAGTGTGTGTCCGACGTTGAACGCGATGCGGCTGCGCAGGCGGCAGAACCGACGCCCCTGACCGCCCCACGGGAGCCCGTTCCGCCGGTTGTCGACAATCCGGAGGCGCTGGCGGAATTCCTGCGCGCCCTTCTCCGTGGCACCGGCCCGGTGGCGGTGGACGCTGAGCGCGCGGGCGGGTACCGATACAGCCAGCGCGCCTACCTGGTGCAGTTCCGCCGCGAGGGAGCCGGCACCTGGCTGGTGGATCCGGTGGCGCTGCCGGACCTCCGACAGGTGACCGAGGCCTTGGGCGACGCGGAGTGGGTGCTGCACGCCGCCAACCAGGACCTGCCGAGCCTCGCAGAGGTTGGACTCGTGCCCCCGAGGGTGTTCGACACCGAGTTGGCCGGGCGGCTGCTGGGCATGCCCAGGGTTGGCCTGTCAACGATGGTCGAGGAACTGCTCGGCTTCAGTCTGGCGAAAGATCACTCGGCTGCAGACTGGTCGACTCGGCCGCTACCTGACTCCTGGCTCGTCTATGCCGCCTTGGACGTGGAGTTGCTGCTGGACCTTCGTCGGGTGTTGCAGCAACGACTGCACGACGCGAACAGGGAGGAGTGGGCCGCTGAGGAGTTCGAGGCAGTGCGGACGGCCCCGCCGCCGGCGCCGCGACAGGAACCATGGCGCCGGGTCAAGGGCCTACGCACCCGTTCCCCGCGAACGTTGGCGATCGTTCGGGAACTATGGACCGCTCGCGATCTCATGGGTCGCACGGAGGACATCACGCCATCACGCCTGCTACCCGACATGTTGCTGATAGCGATGGCAGATACCCCACCCAGCAGCATCGCGGAGGTTCGGGCCCTGCCACGCGGCCGGCAACAGACCCCACAGCGCAGCCAGGTCTGGCTGACTGCGCTCGCGAAGGCAGAGGCGTTGCCCGCATCGGAACTGCCGGCAGCGCGTCCCAAGAGTACGGATCTGCCAAACGTTCGAGCCTGGGATCGCATCAGGCCACTCGCCGCGGCACGGCATACCGCGGTCCGAGCGAACCTCGACCAGTTGGCCGAACAACTAGGACTGCCCCGGGAGAACTTGCTGTCACCGCGCACCATGCGGGCACTGGTATGGCAGTTCAGCGAGGAGGATGCCGCCCCACCCGAGTCGGCGCAGGTGCAGCTCGCTCTGGCTGAATTGGGCGCCCGAAGATGGCAGGTGGACCTGTGCCTGATCGACATCGTCGAGGGCTTATCCGCGCAGGTCCCTGTCCCCCTTGAGGCGGTCGACACGCCCCACGTCGAGCCATAGATTACTCGCGAGTAACATTCGCAGTGTCAGCTATGTCCTCCTCGCAGGTGGGAAGCCTGCGAGGCCGCCCGAGTGACCTGGAGGCCCCATGGCCCAGCATGGACGCAGCGTCGTTTTCGTCGACGGAGCGCGCACCCCGTTTGGCAAGGCGGGCCCGAAGGGCCTGTTCGCCGAGACCCGAGCAGATGACCTCGTGGTGAAGGTCATCCGCGACTTACTCCGTCGCAACCCGAAACTTCCCGCTGAACGGATCGACGAGGTGGCGATCGCGGCCACGACTCAGATCGGGGACCAGGGACTGACCCTCGGTCGGAGCGGCGCCCTGCTCGCCGGATTACCGATCTCGGTGCCTGGCTTCTCCGTCGACCGGATGTGCGCGGGCGCGCTGACCGCGGCAACCACGGTCGCCTCCGGGATCGGTGTCGGCGCCTACGACGTCGCGCTGGCCGCCGGCGTGGAACACATGGGGAGACACCCCATGGGCGAGGGGGTCGATCCCAACCCGAGGTTCCTTTCCGAGCGACTGGTCGACCCCGAGGCGCTACTGATGGGCAAGACCGCGGAGAACCTGCACGATCGGCTGCCGCAATTGACCAAAGAACGCGCTGACGCCTACGCGGTTGCAAGCCAGGAGAAGACCGCCAAGGCCTACGAAGCTGGCAAGATCCAGCCGATGCTGGTCCCGGTCGCCACCCGAACCGCCGAAGCCGGTTGGACCCTCGCGAGTGAGGATGAGCCGCCGCGTCCGGGAACGACAATGGAGAGTCTGGCCGGGCTGAAGACACCATTCCGGCCGCACGGCCGGGTGACGGCCGGCAATGCCGCCGGCCTCAACGATGGCGCGACGGCGGCGATTCTGGCCGCCGAGGAGGTGGCCGACGAATTGGGATTGGCCAAGCGCATGCGTCTGGTCTCCTTTGCATTCGCAGGGGTGGAGCCGGAGGTGATGGGCTACGGCCCGGTCCCCTCCACCGAGAAGGCGCTGGCCAAGGCGGGCCTGGGGATCTCCGATATCGGCCTCTTCGAAGTGAATGAGGCCTTCGCCGTCCAAGTGCTGAGTTTCCTCGACTACTACGGCATAGCCGACGACGATCCACGGGTGAATCCCATGGGCGGCGCTATCGCGGTCGGCCATCCGCTGGCCTCCAGCGGCATCCGGTTGATGACGTATCTGTCCAGGGAGTTCGAAGAACACCCCGAGGTCCAGTACGGCTTGACCACCATGTGCATCGGCCTGGGAATGGGCGGCACCGTCATCTGGGAGAACCCCCACTACACGAAGGGCGCGAAGTGATGGCTGAGTCACAGTGGGAAGAGATCGTCACTGAGTTCAAGGTCCGCTACGCCCAACTGCCGCTGGGTGCTGGCACGGTCGCGATCCTGACGATGGACAACGGTCGCGATCACACTCGGCCGAGCACGTTCGGACCAGGTGCCCTGGACTCGCTGCGGGCGGCGCTCGACGAGGTGGAGGCAAGGAGCGACTTGGTGGCGGTCTGCCTCACCGGCAAGCCATTCATCTTCGCCGTCGGTGCCGAATTGTCCGGAGTCCCGCAGCTGAACGCCCGCGCGGAAGCGCTGGAGATCGGCATCTCCGGGCATGAGCAGTTCCGTCGATTCGGCGAGCTTGCCGTCCCCAGTTTCGCCTTCATCAATGGCGCCGCGATGGGTGGCGGCCTGGAGATCGCCCTGCACTGCACCTACCGGAGCGTGTCCAGCGGCGCGGCCGCGATCTCGCTGCCGGAGTGCTTCCTCGGCCTCGTCCCCGGCTGGGGCGGAACGTACCTGTTGCCCAACCTGGTCGGTGCCGACACCGCCGTCACGGTCATCGTGGAGAACGCGCTGAACCAGAACAAGCAACTGAAACCGGCCCAGGCGTGCCAACTCGGTATCGCCGACGCCATGTTCGAGCCGGCCGACTTCCTCGAATGCTCGCTCGCTTGGGCTGCCCGGATCGTCAAGGGTGAGGAGACGGTCACGCGCGCCGAAGTGGATCGCGGTGATGCCTGGGATGCCGCAGTCGCCCGGGGACGTGCCTTCGTCGCCGGGAAGGTCAAAGACGCGGCCCCGGCTCCGCTGAGGGCGCTGGAGCTGATTGAACTCGCCAAGACCGCGGACGCCGATGTCGCCTTCGCGGCCGAGGATGAGGCGCTGGCCGACCTGGTGATGAGCGATGAACTACGCGCCGGCCTGTACGCCTTCGAACTGGTGCAGAAGCGAGCCAAGCGGCCGGTCGGGGTTCCGGACAAGTCGCTGGCGCGGCCGGTCACCAAGGTCGGGGTTGTCGGGGCCGGACTGATGGCCTCCCAGATGGCCCTGTTGTTCGCCCAACGACTGGGCGTTCCCGTGGTGATGACCGACCTCGATCAGGGGCGCATCGACAAGGGGCTCGCCTACGCACACGGCGAGATCGACAAGTTGGCGGCGCGTGGGCGCGTCAACGCGGATAAGGCCAACCGTCTCAAGGGCTTGATCACCGGATCCGTGTCGAAGGAGGCCTTCAGCGACGCCGACTTCGTGATTGAAGCCGTTTTCGAGGATCTGGCCGTCAAGCAGCGGGTGTTCGCCGAAGTCGAGGCGGTGGTGCGCGAGGACTGTGTGCTCGCAACCAACACCTCCTCATTGTCGGTGACCGACATGGCTGCCGGGTTAGCCCACCCGGAACGGGTCGTCGGCTTCCACTTCTTCAATCCGGTGGCGGTGATGCCGCTACTGGAGATCGTCCGGGGCGACGCCACCGACGACCCCACTCTCGCCACGGCGTTCGCCGTCGGCAAGTCACTCAAGAAGTCCTGCGTGCTGGTGTCCGACAAGCCCGCTTTCGTGGTCAACCGACTGCTGACCCGATTCATGGGGGAAGTGACGAAGTCCGTCGACGAGGGCACACCTTTCGAGGTGGCGGATGCGGCGCTCGATCCACTGGGGCTGCCGATGACCCCGTTCATGCTGCTGCAACTGGTCGGTCCAGCGGTTGCCTTCCATGTGTCGGAGACCCTTCACGAGGCCTACCCGGACCGGTTCTACGTCTCGGAGAACCTGCGCCGGATCGTCGATGCCGGCAAAAGCGGAATCTGGTCGTGGGACACCGGCAGCCAGCAGGTCGATCCGGAGGTTGCGGAACTGTTCGAACAGGGCGACGACCCAGCCACGGCTGATGAGGTCCGGGAGCGTGCGATGTCGGCGATGGCCGAGGAGATTCGGCTCATGCTGGAAGAGGGCGTCGTCGCAGAGGCCCAGGACATCGACCTGTGCATGATCATGGGCGCCGGCTGGCCGTTCCATCTTGGGGGCATCACGCCGTACCTCGACCGTTCCGGTGTTTCGGAGCGAGTGAATGGCGAGCGGTTCCTGCCGGCCGGTGTTGCGACCCTGCACGACTAGCACGCTGACAACGCTGACAACTACGAGCGGGCCACCCCTTTGTGGGGTGGCCCGCTCGTAGTTGGGGTCGCGCGCCCGGGCGCGATGCCAGCCCGGGCGTTGGTGCTAGCGGCCGACGAACGTGACCGGCGGACCGACTGCCGCCTTGGCGGTGGCCGTGGCTGGAGCGTAGAGGCGCCACTGCCAAGAGCCTCGAAGGAACGGCACGGCGAAGCGGGCCATCCCACTGCTACCGGTGATAGCGGTGGACTGGGTCCGCCACTTCTTCGACGCCTTGTGGAAGTACTGCAGCTGCAGCGGCCGTCCACTGTCGGGCTCCACCGCGAGTTTCATGATGCGTCGCGCACCTGTGGGACCGAAGTAGAACGGGTACTTCCACGGGATCACCCGGCTGGCGCTCTTCCCAGCCGGGGGCGTGTTGGGCTGGGCGCCGTTCGGCGACTTGAACCGGAAGTACCAGGCGTTGCTGAACGAGAAGTTGCCGAATCGCGACACATTCAGGTTGCTGGGGCGACCCCCGCCGGACTGGATGATGAGACCGTTGCCGATGTACATCTGGGCATGGCCCGCGTTACCGGCTGAGTTGCTCGGGTCGCTGCCGTCGAACTGGATGATGATGTCACCGGGAAGGAGGTGTGCGCCGCTGACGCGCACCAGGTTCGTGTTGGCGTAGTAGTCAGGCGTGTAGGCGCCAGTCCAGCCGAACAGTGGATAGAACTTCCAGGTCTCACCGGTCCGATAGTTCTTGATCATCGCTCCGGCGGCCCGATAGGCGCGACCCACCATGGATGAGCAGTCGAAGACCGGCGGGTCGACGGAGTCGCGGTTGCCCTGACTGTACGAGGCCCCCAAGTAGCGGAAGGCATACCGGATGGCTCCGGCCGCCTCCCTCGACGGCGCCGCAGCGGCGGCCTGCATGCACATGGAGTGGACCTCGCCGCCGGCCCGCATGGTTCCGCTGGGCGCACGGGTGGGGCAGCCGGCCGGGGCAGTCTCATTCAGGTAGGCCTGGATACCCACCGACCCCTCGGGCGGCTCGGGGTAGTTCGCAGCAGCCGGGGTCGCCGACCCGATGACAGCCGTCCCCGCCACGGCGCAGACAGTTGCACCTATCGTGATGAACTTGCGGGACATGGCGCCCCGAATCCCCCGGTTTTCGGTGGATCCTCGGTCGTCCGTCATGCGTCTCATCCTCAGTTTCCTCGTCCAATGTGATTGGTCGGGGGTCCGCGTACCGGTCGGCGTGCGGCCTCTTCAGATCTTCATCTATCCCGGTTTACTGTTACCCACCGTGCCAACCGCCGGACAGGCGGGGGGCTTCTTCAAGGGAATCTTTACTGTGATCTACGCCTAGCGGCTTATACATCGAAACCGCTTGCGGCGCTATCGGCAGAACTGGTAAAGAAAAAAGTACTAAGAGGCCGGCCGGGACGCTTGATTCCGGTGGGCAAGCAGACTCGTGGCCGCCTCGGCGATGCCCTCGGCCGTGAGGCCGGCGTCAGCGAGGATGTCCGCCCGGCGACCCTGTGACAGGAACTCGGCCGGGATGCCGAGCACGGCAGTCGGCAGCACGATGCCGGTATCGGACATGGCCTGGGTGAGTGCCGACCCGAAGCCCGCATGACGACCGCTGTCCTCCACCGTCACCACCACGTCGAACCCGGCCGACAGGGCAACGACCTCCTGCGACACCGGAAGCACCCAACAGGGGTCGACGACAGTCGCCCCGATGCCCTGGGACTCCAGTAGTTCCGCAGCCCCCAGCGCCTGCCAGGACATCGGTCCCACCGCCACGATGAGCACCTGCTGTCGCCCTCTGCGCCACAGCACGTCCACATCCCCGAGTCGCTCCAGGGCCGGCAGATCATCGGTCAGGCGCCCCTTCGGGTAGCGCACAACCGTGGGTCGATCATCGATGGCCACGGCCCGACGTAGCTGCTCGCGCAGACGCGTCCCGTCCCTCGGCGCAGCTACCTTGACGCGCGGGATGAAGGACATGATCGACAGATCCCAGATGCCGTTGTGGCTGGCACCATCGTCCCCGGTAACCCCGGCCCTATCCAGAGCGAAGGTGACACCGGCGTTGTGGAGCGCGCAATCGAAGAGAACTTGGTCGAACGCGCGGTTCAAGAAGGTGGCGTACAGAGCCACCACCGGGTGCTTACCGCCGAGCGCCAGCCCGGCGGCGGAGGTGGCCGCATGTTGCTCGGCGATACCGACGTCGAAGCAGCGTTGGGGGAACGCGTGCTCGAACTCGGCCAATCCGGTCGGCCCGAGCATCGCCGCGGTGATGGCCACGACATCGGGGTTGGACCGGCCGATCTCCACCATCTCAGCAGCGAATGCGCCGGTCCAGGTGGGGCCACCGCCGGACACCGGCACACCCGTATCCGGGTTGATCACCCCTACACCGTGGAACCGATCCGCTTCATCGGCCTCGGCAGGAGCGTAGCCCCGCCCCTTCTCCGTGATGGCGTGCACGATGACCGGACCCCGGAAACCGCGAGCCCGGCGTAGGGCAGTCTCAAGCTCCACCAGGTCGTGACCGTCGACGGGGCCGATGTACTTCAGCCCCAGGTCCTCGAACATTCCCTGCGGGGCCACCATGTCCTTGATGCCCTTCTTCATCCCATGCAGGGTGCCGTAGGCCGGCCGTCCCAGCACCGGGGTGCGCGACAGCGCCCGCTTGCCCCAATCCAGGAAACGCTCGTAGCCGTCGGTAGTGCGCAGGGTCGACAGGTGGGTGGCGACCCCACCGATGGTGGGCGAGTAGGAACGTTCGTTGTCGTTGACGACGATGATGACCTGCCGGTCGGGGGCGCCGGCGATGTTGTTGATCGCTTCCCAGGCCATCCCACCGGTCAGGGCACCATCCCCGATAACGGCGACCACGTGGCGGCTTCCGAGGACGCCGTCGGCTTCCCACGCCTTGGCCAACCCGTCGGCATACGACAGCGACGTTGAGGCGTGGGAGTTCTCGATGAGGTCGTGCGGGCTCTCCGAGCGGCTGGGGTAGCCCGACAGGCCGCCGGGCTGGCGCAGCGTGTCGAAACCCGCTGCCCGCCCAGTGAGGATTTTGTGGACGTAGGCCTGATGACCGGTGTCCCACAGGATCGCATCTCTAGGCGAGTCGAATACTCGGTGCAAAGCAATGGATAACTCCACCACGCCGAGATTCGGACCGAGATGGCCGCCGGTACGGGACACCTTGTCCACTAGGAATGCCCGGATGTCGGCCGACAACGACTCCAGGTCGGGGTAGGAAAGGGACTTCAGATCGGCCGGACCCGAAACGTCCTCTATGTGCGTCACTGCCGACCCTTCACGCGACGAGACCACTCCTGGGAGATTCTACGGCCTTCCTACAGCCTCGGCACCCAGCGACGCCCCTTGAGGGCCTCCTCCACCAGCGCCACCTCCCGAGTCACCCGCGCGAGCCGGACGCCTTCGTGTTCCAGCGCTGTGAGGACTTCGGTCACCCCGGTGGGGTCCAGCCACTCCCCCAATTCCCGTCGCACTCCGGAATAAGCCTCGCGGGAAGCACCGAGCGCACCCTCGGTGTAGTGGGCGACTACCCGAGCGAGCGCCACCGGACGACGACGGAAGACCGAATGGGATCGGAACTCCGGCGGCGCGTTGTCCAGCAACCACGCAACCGCTGCCGCAGGGAACTCCTCGGCCTCCGGCGGCGGCAATCGGTCGGGCCAGCCCGCCGGGGTCGCCGTGGACATGTCGGGCGGCGCCTCAGCCGAGCAGGGAGCGCAGCACGTACTGCAGGATGCCACCGTTGCGGTAGTAGTCGGCCTCGCCCGGGGTGTCGATCCGCAGCACCGCATCGAACTCGACGGTGCGACCATCTTCGGCCTTGGCGACAACCCGGAGGGTGCTGGGCGTTCGCCCCTCGTTCAACTCGGTGACGCCGCTAACAGAGAACGTCTCCTCCCCCGTCAGTCCGAGGCTGTCAGCTGTCTCGCCGGCCGGATACTGCAGCGGCAGCACCCCCATCCCGATGAGATTCGAGCGGTGGATTCGCTCATAGGACTCCGCAATAACCGCTCGCACCCCGAGCAGCGCTGTCCCTTTCGCCGCCCAGTCCCGGGAGGAGCCTGAGCCGTACTCCTTGCCCGCCAGCACCACCAGCGGTTGCCCGGCGGCGGCATACGACTGGGCCGCGTCGTAGATCGTTGTTCGCGGACGGTCGGCCTTGGTGAAGTCGACCGTGAATCCCCCTTCGACGCCGGGCACCAACTGATTGCGGAGGCGGATGTTGGCGAAGGTCCCCCGGATCATGACCTCGTGGTTGCCCCGTCGGGAACCGTAGGAGTTGAAGTCCTTGCGGTCCACGCCGTGCTCGGCCAGGTAGGTACCTGCCGGGCTGTCGGCCTTGATGGCCCCGGCCGGCGAGATGTGGTCGGTCGTGACGGAGTCGCCCAACTTCGCCAGCACCCTGGCGTCGACGATGTCGGCGACGGGTGACGGTTCACGAGCCATGTCGTCGAAGTACGGCGGCTTGCGCACGTAGGTCGAGTCGGCATCCCAGGCGAAGGTAGAGCCGTCGGGGGTGTCGAGACTCGTCCAACGGGCATCCCCCGCGAACACGTCGGCATAGCGGGCGGTGAACATGTCGGCGTCGATGCTGGCGGCAACCGCGTCGGAGATCTCCGCGGGCGTGGGCCAGATCTCGCGCAGGAACACGGGCTGGCCGTCCTCCCCGATCCCCAGCGGCTCGGAGACGATGTCCAGGTCCATCCGGCCGGCGATCGCGTAGGCCACCACCAGCGGCGGCGACGCCAGGTAGTTCATCTTGACGTCCGGGTTGATCCGACCCTCGAAGTTGCGGTTGCCGCTGAGGACCGACACCACCGCGAGGTCCGCGTCGTTCACGGCCGCGCTAACCTCCGGTCGCAGCGGGCCGCTGTTGCCGATACAGGTGGTGCAGCCGTAGCCGACCAGGTCGAAACCCAACTTGTCCAGGTAGACGTCCAGACCTGATTTCTCGTAGTAGTCCGTCACGACCTTGGAACCCGGGGCCAGCGTGGTCTTGACCCATGGCTTGCTGGTCAAGCCCCGCTCGACCGCCTTCTTGGCCAACAGGCCGGCGGCCATCATCACCGAAGGGTTGGAGGTGTTCGTGCAGGAAGTAATGGCAGCGATCACGACGGCGCCGTTGCCGATGGTGACCTCTTCACCGTCCAGGGTCAGGGTAGCCGTGCGCCCAGTATCCCCGGAGTAAGTCGGTAGCGCCTCGGCGAATTTGGCCGCAGCCTCGGCCAACAGAACCCTGTCCTGCGGGCGCTTCGGGCCCGCCAACGACGGCTGCACCGTGCCGAGGTCGAGCTCGAGGTACTCCGAGTAGCGGGGCTCATGGTCGGCCCGGTGCCACAGGCCCTGGGCCTTCGCATAGGCCTCGACCAGCGCGATGTCGCTCTCGGATCGGCCGGTCATCCGCAAGTAGGCAAGCGTCTCGTCGTCGATCGGGAAGATCGCTGCAGTCGAGCCGTACTCCGGACTCATATTGCCGATGGTGGCCCGATTGGCGAGCGAAACAGCTGCCACACCCTCGCCGTAGAATTCGACGAACTTGCCGACGACTCCGTGCGCGCGCAGCAGCTCGGTGATAGTCAGGACCAAATCGGTGGCGGTCGCCCCGGCGGGAAGTTGCCCATGGAGCTTGAACCCGACAACCCTCGGCACCAGCATCGATACCGGCTGACCGAGCATCGCGGCCTCTGCCTCAATCCCGCCCACACCCCAGCCGAGCACACCGAGGCCATTGACCATCGTGGTATGGCTGTCAGTCCCGACGCAGGTGTCCGGGTAGGCCTTTCCGTCACGAACCATGACCACCCGGGCGAGGCTCTCGATGTTCACCTGATGCACGATCCCGGTGCCCGGTGGCACCACCTTGAACTCGTCGAAAGCCGTTTGACCCCAGCGCAGGAACTGGTAGCGCTCCCGGTTGCGTTCGTACTCGAGGTCGACGTTCAGGGCCAGCGAATCCGGCCTGCCGAAGAAGTCCGCGATCACCGAGTGGTCGATGACCAGTTCCGCCGGTGCCAACGGGTTGATCTTCTCCGGATCGCCACCGAGGTCGCGCACCGCTTCTCTCATCGTGGCCAGATCCACGACACACGGAACACCCGTGAAGTCCTGCATGATTACCCGCGCCGGCGTGAACTGGATCTCGTCGCGCGGTTCAGCAGTCTCGTCCCACTTGCCAAGGCGTTCGATCTGCTCGGCCGTGACGTTGGCTCCGTCCTCGGTGCGCAGCAGGTTCTCCAGCAGCACCTTGTGGGTGTAGGGCAGATTCGACGAGCCAGGCACGGCGTCGAGGCGGAAGATCTCGTAGCTCGTACCGTCGACGTCGAGGGTGTCGCGGGCGCCGAATGAGTCCATGGGTTCTCCGATTCCTAGCGGTTTCCTGTGCGTCAAGTTACTCCCCGGCCTCGGGGACCGGTCACCTGCGTGGGGACCAACCCGGCGATGGCCTCGACATGGGCTGTCATCGGGAAGATGTCTAGGCACGCCAGGGTGTCCAGCCGCCAGCCGAGGTCACCGAAATGGCGCAGGTCCCGCGCGAGGGCCGCCACATCGCACGCCACGTAGGCAATCCTCCTGGGAGCGAGCTCGGCGATCGCCTCGACCACAGCAGCCTGGGCGCCCACCCGAGGCGGGTCGAGCACCACCAAGTCCACTGGCGGGACCTCCTCGTCAGCTGAGCGCGAGAGCCGTTCGGCCAACCACGATCCGACCGGTGCCTGGTGGATGGCGACGGAAGGCAGGTCGTGCAGGTTGCGGCGGGCCATCGACACCGCTCTGGGATCGCCCTCGACGGCGTCCACCGATCCCACCTCGGCCGCGAGTGCCCCGGCGAACAGCCCGACACCGCTGTAGAGGTCCACCAGGGCATCCGTCGGCTGGGGACGAAGTGCCCGGCGAACGGCGGCCACCAAGAGTTCCGGCGCCGCGACGTGGGCCTGCCAGAAGCCATCCGTGTTGACTCGCCATTCCCGACCGAGGGCGCTGCGCCGCACCCAGGCCCGCGATTGAAGTTCGCCCGCCGCATCCGGACCATGACCGGAAACCGGAGGCTCGACCAGATATCCACCGGGTTCCCCGACCGACGCGGTGACAGCCGAGGCTCCGGGCCACTCACGCGCGAAAACTGGCGTGAGGCCGTCGACCGCGGTCAGGCAGTCGGAGACGGGCACTACCCGGTCGGACCGGTGCTCGTGGAAACCGGCCCTGCCGTCGGTGACGGCGACGGATACCCGGGTGCGCCATCTCAACCCGTCCTCGTCGTCGGCGGGGGCGAGCGTCACAGCTTCCGGCAACGGCACCCCGCCCACCTCGGCGATCCGGCCGATACGGGAGAGCTGGTCGATGATGACCTGCTCCTTGAGTCTTCGCTGGTAGCCCAGTTCGACATGCTGAAAGTCGCAGCCCCCGCATCGACCGGCATATCCGCACGGAGGTTCGACGCGGTGCTCGGACGGTTCGGAGACGACAGTGGCGGTAGCGAACACCACGCGCCCGCCGCGGGTGGTGGAATCAACCACGGCGTCGACAAGTTCCCCTGGCAGACTGCCCCGCACAAAGACGGTCCGGCCATCGGCTGTGTGCGCCACGCAATGGCCGCCAGCGGCGACTCCCTCGACGCGAAGTCCCGGCAGCGACTCGGACGAGGCGGCCGATGGACGTCGACGCCGGCCGCTACGCCGACGCCGATTACTCCCGGACGTCACTTCCGATCTCAAGGGCCACGTCGTGTTCGGCCACCACCGCGGTCGGCTCGCCACGTCGCACGGCACCCGCGGCGTTGGACTCCGGCTCATCGACGATGCGTCGGCTCGATCGAAGCTGCCAGGGCACGCTCACGACCATCACCCCCGGGGTGAACAACAGCCGGGTCTTCAACCTGAAGGCAGACTGGTTGTGCAGCAGGTGCTCCCACCAGTGCCCGACGACGTATTCCGGGACGTACACCGTCACCAGATCCCGCGGGCTGCTTCGATGCAGGCCGCGCACATATTCCAGCACGGGCCGGGTGATCTCCCGGAACGGTGAGTCGAGGATCTTCAAGGACACCGGCAGGCCGCGGCGTTCCCAATCCTCCGTCAATGCCCTGGTATCGAGCGGATCGACATTGACCATCAATGCTTCCAGCGTGTCGGGCCGGGTGGCTCTCGCATACGCGAGGGCCCGCAGCGTCGGCCTGTGAACCTTCGACACGAGCACGATGGCGTGGACCCTGGAGGGTAGCGCCGACTTCGAGTCATCATCGGGCGCCAGCTCAAGGGCGACCCGGTCGTAGTGGCGCCTGATCGCTTTCATCAGCAGGTACAGCAGCGGCATCGCCAGACAGACGATCCAGGCGCCCGCCACGAACTTGCTGATCAGGACGATGATGAGCACCGTGCCGGTCATCAGGAATCCGATGGCGTTGACCACCCGATTACGGACCATCTTGCGACGCTCAGCCTCTGGCAGCGCGGGGTCCGCCAGCAGTTTCGTCCAGTGCTTCACCATGCCCAGTTGGCTCAGTGTGAAGGAGACGAACACGCCGACGATGTAGAGCTGGATCAGTTGCGTCACCTGGGCGTCGAAGACCCAGATCAGCAACATGGCCAGCAGGGCGAGCACGATGATGCCGTTGCTGAACGCCAGCCGGTCGCCCCGGGTATGCAGTTGTCGGGGCAGGTAACCGTCCCTGGACAGGATGGAGGCCAATACCGGGAATCCGTTGAAGGCGGTATTCGCGGCCAACATCAAGATCAGCGCTGCCGCGAGGGTGACGAAGCCGGCCAGCACACTGGCATTGCTGAAGACCGCGTTGGCGACCTGCGCGATGACCGTCTGCTGCGCCTGCCCCGGGGGTAATCCGATGAGATCCGCCGAATTCTCAGCCACCCGTACTTTGGTGATGAGGGCAAGCGCAGTCACCGAGAGGAACATCGTGATGGCGATGGTGCCGAGCATCAGCAGCGTCGTCGCGGCGTTCTTCTCCTTCGGCTTGCGGAAGGCGGGGACGCCATTGCTGATCGCCTCGACACCGGTGAGTGCCGTACAGCCGGACGAGAAGGCTTTCGCCACGAGTAGGACGAACGCGGCTCCGGTGAAGGAATCCTCCGGTTTGATCGTATAGCCGGCTGACGAGGCGAGCATCGTGTCGCCGTGCAGCAACCGAACGGCGGCCCAGGTGACCATCGCGAAGATTCCGAGCACGAAGGCGTAGGTGGGGATGGCGAACAGGGTGCCGGATTCCCGCACGCCGCGCAGGTTCATGACTGTCAGCGCCGCGATGATGATGATCGAGACGAGCACGGCATGGCGGCCCATGATCGGCACGATCGACGACACATTGGCCACCGCTGCGGCAGTGGATACCGAGACGGTAAGCACGTAGTCCACGAAGAGAGCGCTCGCGACGGCGACGCCTGCGTTGGGACCGAGGTTCTCGGTCGCCACCTCGTAGTCGCCGCCCCCGCTGGGGTAGGCATGCACGTTCTGTCGGTAGGAGGCCACCACCACCACCATGACTAGCGCCACGGCCAGCGCGATCCAGGGGGTAAGGGTGAACAGCGCGACGCCTGCCACTGAAAGCACCAGCAGGATCTCCTGGGTGGCATAGGAGACGCTCGACAACGCATCGGAGGCGAAAACCGGCAGTGCGATTCGCTTCGGCAACAAGGTGTCACCCAGGCGGTCGGAGCGGATAGCTCGACCCAACATGATCCGTTTGGCGAAATCGGTTGCCACGCTCGCCATGCTAGACCTACCGGACCGCGTGTGCTGGCCGCCTACCCAAGCAGAGCATCCACGACCGGGTGTAGCGTTTCTGACCGTGCACATCGTCATCATGGGCTGCGGCCGGGTGGGGTCCCGACTGGCGCGGGACTTGGACGCCGACGGCCACTCGGTGGCCATCATCGATCAGAGTTCCACAGCCTTCGGCAGGCTGCCGCAGTCCTTCCAGGGATTGACCGTGGAGGGGGTCGGTTTCGATCGCGACACCCTCGAGCGCGCAGGGATTGCCCGCGCTGCTGCCTTCGCCGCCGTGAGCAGCGGCGACAACTCCAACATCATCTCCGCTCGCGTCGCCCGCGAGACGTTCAACGTCGACCACGTGGTGGCGCGGATCTACGATCCCCGGCGCGCGGAGATCTATCAGCGACTCGGGATTCCTACAGTGGCCACCGTCGCCTGGACGACGGCCGAGATCATGCACCGGTTGCTGCCCACGGCTACTCGCGAGGAGTGGCGGGACGCCTCCGGCCAGCTCGCACTCGGCGAGTTCGAGGTCAACCCGGGTTGGATCGGGAAGCGCTACAGCCAGTTGGCCCGGATTGCCGGCATCACTATCGCCGGGGTGGGGCGCTACGGCCAGGGCCTGATGCCGAACGACGACCTCGTGGTGCAGCAGGACGACCGCATGCATGCGATGTATCCCACCGCCAGGACGACCGAGATCGAAGCCCTGCTGGCGACGGGACCGGAGGAGGACTGATGCGGGTTGTCATCGCCGGCGCCGGCAAAGTGGGCCGATCGATCGCCAAGGAGTTGCTGGCCAATGGCCACGACATCCACCTGATCGATCGACACCCCGAGGCCGCCCGACACTCGATCCCCGGGGTCACCCTGACGGAGGCGGATGCCTGCGAGATCGCCTCGCTGGAATCCGTCGGACTCGACGACGCCCAAGTCGTCATCGCCGCGACCGGCGACGACAAGGCCAACCTGGTCGTTTCACTGTTGGCCAAGACCGAGTTCGGCGTACCCAGGGTGGTGGCCCGCGTCAACCACCCGCAGAACGAATGGCTGTTCGACGAATCCTGGGGGGTCGACGTGGCCGTCTCAACGCCTCGGATGCTCTCGGCCCTCGTGGAGGAAGCCGTGACGGTCGGTGACCTGGTCCGGCTATTCACCTTCCGGCAGGCCGGTGCCGACCTCGTCGAGATCACGCTCGCCCACGACTCGCCGGTCGTCGGTGGCCGCGTGGGCGACGTCAACTGGCCCAACGACACCGCCCTAGTGGCCATCCTGCGGGGCCCGCGGGTGATCCCGCCGACCGAGGACGATCCGTTGGAGGCCGGCGACGAGTTGATCTTCGTCGCCGCACCCGATCAGGAGTCGTCGCTGGAGGACCTGCTCTCCGGCGAGGAGTGACCAGTCTCCTCGTCCGCCCCGGCACCGCCGGCAGAACGCTCGACGTCGGCGGTCCCGCCCTCTATGGCGGGGGTGGCGGCTTCTTCGCGTTTGGCCGCACCGCGTGACCTGGCCGCCGCCATGCTCGGTCGGATGATCAGGAAGCTGAACCAGACACCGAGCAGGTACAACGGCCACCCCATGACGATCTTGGCCACCCCGAGTGGCCCCACCCAGTCCAGGAAGTACAACGGCACCTGCACCACCAAGCGCAGCCCAAACACGCCTACCCAGATCCAGGTGGCGGTGGCGTAGGTCCGACGCAATTCCGTATCCGAGCGCCAGCCAGTGAAGTCGCCCATGATGCCGCCGAGCATCAGGCCGAGGATCGGCCAGCCGACCAAGATGGAGATCAGCGCGCCGGCGCCGTAGAGCGCATTGATGAGGATTCCGGGCAGAAAGAAGTCAGCCGCCTGGCCGGTGAAAGACGCCACCAAAGCCGAGACGGCGATACCGAGAAAGCCACCACCAACCTGCAGCAGGGACTCGCGGCGCACCAGCCGAACGATGGCCAGTACGGCTCCCACGGCCACCGAACCGATGATCGCCCGGCTCAGGTTCTCCCGGTCAAGCGTGTAGAGGATCAGGAAGGTGATCGCGGGCAGAGATGAATCAAGGATCCCGCGCCAGCCTCCCAGCGCCCGATTGAGCATGACCCGCTCGGCCGGGAGGTCCTCGGTGAACTCGCCCAGCCGTTCAACAACCTCACCCTCGATGCCGTCGGGGTCCGGTGCCCGGGTCACCCGTCGCCCGAGGGGAGCAGGTCGTAGCGGGGGTTGTACATGACCGGCGATCCCGGACTGCCGGCGATCCGACCGGTGACCCGCAACTGTTGGCCCGGCTCGATCCCGGCGATCCGCCGCCGGCCGAGCCAGACGATGCGGACGACGCCTGAGCCGTCGTACATCTCTGCCTCCATGCTCGGCAGCTTCACCGACGGGTGCAGGGTGACTGCGCGCACCACTCCGCAGAGCATCGCGACTTCCCCCATATGACAGTCGGACGCATGCCTGGCGCCGGACTGGTCGCTGGCGGCCATCAGGTCGTCTGCCTCGACCTCCGAGTCGGACGACCTCATTCGACGGAACAGGTTCCTGACCGAGTGGGTGGTGGCCATAACCTCAAGGCTAACGCCGAATGCCCGGGATGGCCGGTTCGGCCCAGCGACCCCGAGGAAGGCACGGTGCGGCTTCATGACAGATGATGCGGCCCAAGGCGCGGTCGTACTGCTCCCGGGCAGCGGATCGACCCCGGAATTCGTCCGTCGCGCCTTCTCCGACGTCGCGCGTCCCGCACCCTCCGGTGACCTCCCCGCTCGAACCGTGGTGGTGGACTCCCGGAGCGGTGATCCATTCCTGATGGCCGACCGCCTCGCGACCACCGCCGCGGAGCTTACGGCCAACGGCACCTCGATCACGACTGTGTGCGGCGTCTCCATCGGCGCCCACGCGATTGCGATCTGGGCAGCCGAATCGGGCGTCCGGGATACCGCGCTGCTGCTCGTCATGCCGGCCTGGACGGAAGATCCGGGACCGGTCGGGGCGGCGACCCTGCACGCGGCTCACCGTATTCAGGCCCACGGGATCGCCGAGGACTTACGGCAGTTGCGCCTCGCGTACCCGCAGGACTGGGTAGTGGACGAGCTGGAGCGTGCCTGGCCGCTCTTCACCGAGGCCGAACTCGCGGCGGCCTTCACCCGCACAGCGGCAGCCCCTGGTCCGGGCCATGCCCGCCTCGCTTCAATCCGGTGTCCCACAGCCGTGGTCGGGCTCCGGGACGACCCTATGCACCCGGCGGAGGTGGCAGCGACCTGGGCGGCCACCATCCCCTGCGCCACCCTGGTGGAGCTGGATCGACAGTCACCGACCGGCGACGCGGCCGTGTTAGGTCGCGCCGGGCTGACCGCCCTCAGCGGATCTCGGTGATCTCCGGACCGCGTTCGAAAGGCTCCAAGGGTGGGCGCTCCTGTGACGGCGCAGGTTCCTCCCCCTCCATGGTCGGGGTGGCATCAGGCGGCAGCACGATGGGAAGCACGTCCCCGGGGGCCATCGGCTGGTTCCCCCGCGAAACCACGGTCTGCTTGAAGACGTCCTCGAACACCTCGGTAGCCGCGTCCTCGGAGGCGGCCGCCCCCATGAACACCCCGTGCAGCAGCCAGCGCGGTCCTTCCACCCCGACCAGCCGAACCGCCTGGCGGACCTCCTCACCGTCCGGGGTCACCGCGGGCACCACGGCCAGCAATTCAGTCCCGAAGGTGCCTTCCACCTCGTCGACATCACCGCCGGCAGCATTGATGGACTCGATGATGTTCGGACGCATCTCGTCCCACAGCCCGCCCTTGCGAGGTGCGGCATACGGCTGCAAACGCAGCGCCGCGTCGTTGAACGCCGCCACCACACTCATGAACCGGCCGGTCTGCTCATCCGGCTCCAGGTGCAACTGCATGTCGGTGAACCCGGCGACCTGGATACCACCGAGGTCGATCCGCGCCACCTCGTTCTCCGGCACCTCGGAGATGTCATACGGGCCCTCGGCCGCCACCGCCACAACCTCCTCGACGTCGACCGAGTCATCGTCGTCGACGACGTCGACCTCCACCTCAGTCTCCTCGACCTGGTCGTTTTCCCGCTTGCGCTTGAACACGTTGTCTCCTTAGTGGCGTCGCGGTCCGGGTATCCACGCTAGTTGATGGTCAGGTGAAGCGACCCGAGGATCCGAATCCTCCGCTGCCGCGGTCGGACCCTGGAAGTCGCTGTACCTCATGGAACACCGCCCGGGCCACCGGTTGCACGACAAGCTGCGCGATCCGTTCACCACGCTCCAACCGGACCGCCTCTTTGTGGTCCAGGTTGATCAACAGGACTTTGATCTCGCCGCGATACCCGGCGTCGATGGTCCCGGGCGCGTTGACCATGGACAGGCCGTGCCGTGCCGCCAAGCCACTCCGGGGATGGACGAAGGCGGCGAAGCCGTCTGGGAGCGCGATGGCGATTCCGGTCGATACCGCCGCGCGCTCACCGGGGGCCAACTCCACTGCCTCATTGGCCGTCAGATCCGCGCCGGCATCGCCGGGATGGGCGTAGCTGGGCAGCGGCACATCGTCTGAGACACGGGTGATCAGCACCCTCGGAGCGTCGATCATGGATTGACCTCCAGCCAGGGCTGGCCGGCGCCGCCATCGGCGCGGACCTCCTTGGCTGCCGCTACGTCTTCTTCGCGACCATGACGGGTGAAATGCTCGGGCGGCACCTGGACGAAGAGTCCGGCACCACGGAAGGCGACGTCACCGGTACCTCCCTCGAAGCGTGCCTCCCCGGTCGCGAAAACCTTGCGCCCGTGGGTGCCGGTCACTTCCGCACGAAGGCCGAGCTCCGTGCCCACCGGCACAGGCCGACAGAAGTCAACCTCGAGTTTCGCCGTCACGGCCGGCGCCATCAGCAGCCAGTTCAGGCTCCCGAGAAGTTCGTCCATCGAAGCGGCCAGCAGGCCGCCGTGGGCCAGTCCCGGCGCCCCTTGGTGGTGCTCGGTGACGACGAACTTCCCCTCGACCGCGACACCGGCGCCGGCGAACAGCTGCATGCGCAGCCCCAGCGGGTGCTCACCGCAGCCGTAGCAGAGGTGGAAGTGGCACGGCAGCGGAGTTCCCGGTGCCGGCGCATCCGGGTGACGCCGAGGCGGGTCCGGGGCATCCCTGGTCTCCATGGGAGCAGACCCTACGCTGTGAGGATGAGCCCCGGGAACCCAACCACCTCAGGCCCCTCGGTGCACTACCGGGAGACCCTGCGACCGCCGTGGTGGGCCTGGTTGTTCCCGCCTGCGGCAGCGGTGTTCTTCGGAGCCGCGTACGCCTTCCCGCTCGGACCTTGGGCCGGCTTGGCCGTCGCGCTGTTGGCGTTGGCCGTGAGTACCGGATTGCTTCTTCGTTCGCGAATCCCCGTCGTTGTCTCGGACGATCGGCTGGCGGTCGGTAGGGCGCACCTCGAGTGGCCCTATGTCGGGCGGGTGCGGGTCTTCGATGCCGCCGACACGGTCGCCGCTCGTCGACACCGGGGCCATGCGGACGCCTGGCTCGCGGTGCGCAGCGGCTACGCCGACGAAGCGATCGCGGTGGACGTCGAAGACCCCCGCGACCCCCACCCCTACTGGTTGATCAGCACGCGCCACCCTGAAGAGCTCGGTTCTGCCATAGTTAGGGCACGTGATTCCCACAGCGCAAGCTGACCCCTGGAGGAGAAATGGCGTTGGACCCCCGGACCGTGGCTCCCATGGTCTCGCTCGCGGCCGCTTGGGCAGTTCGCAAAGGCATGGCCAAGGCGTATGAGAAGCGCCACGCGGGAGACGCACCACCTACGAACAAGGCGGATCTGGCGACACCCCTCCACACGATCCTGCTGTGGGCAGCCTTGACCGCACTGTCAACGGCTCTGATCGACGTCATCGTTCAGCGCACCGCAGGCCATATGGCCATCGCTGCCGAGGCCCGGGCTGAGGCGTCCAGTTCAGACGCCGCCGTTCAGTCCGCCTGAACCCCAGGTCCAGGCCATCTAGTCGGCGCCGCGCGAGGGCCGGTCAACGACCGGCCCTCAGGGTTGGATCCGTCCTTTTCAGGCGCACTCGGAGCACACTGCGAGGCCGTCGACCTCTTTGACGAGTTGGCTGCGGTGGTGCACCAGGAAACAGACGGAGCAGGTGAACTCGTCGGCTTGCTTGGGCAAGACGCGCACGGTCAGCGACTCGTCTGACAAGTCGGCCCCGGGAAGCTCCAGGGACTCCGCCATCTCGGTTTCGTCCACGTCGACGTTGGCCGAGGCTTTGTCGGCCCGACGAGCCTTCAATTCCTCGAGGCTCTCCTCGGCCAGTTCCTCGTCCGTCTTGCGCGGTGCGTCATAGTCGGTCGCCATCTGCGCGTCTTTCCCCTTCCATCTATTACGTCACGTGCCACTCTTGACAGGTCGCTGCGGGCAGTTGCAACAACGCGAAATGCGACGATATGCCCGAACTGCCGGCAAATGGGGCTACGGCGCGAGATTGTGCCTTATCCGCGCCCACGACCACCACTCCGGGGGCATGTTCTCCCCGGATAGTTAGCCAGATCACGTTCCACTACCGTGGCGGCATGCCTATTTACGCCCTGGGCGATCTGGTCCCAACGATCGACGAGACGGCCTTCATCCATCCCGACGCCGTCCTCATCGGCGACGTCGTCGTCGGTCCGGAGGCAAGCGTCTGGCCGACCGCAGTGTTGCGAGCGGACAACAACCGCATCTCGGTAGGGGCTCAGACCTCTGTGCAGGACGGCACCATCGTGCACTGCACCGAGGAACTCCCCACGATCATCGGTGCCCGTTGCGTCGTCGGGCACAACGTGCATCTCGAGGGCTGCACCATTGAGGACGATGCGCTCATCGGATCCGGTTCGGTCGTGCTGCACCGGGTGATCGTGCGCTCCTGGTCACTGGTGGCCGCGCAGGCTCTGGTGTCCGGCGGGACCGAGGTGCCCGCTGCGGCGATGGCCGTCGGCGTTCCGGCCCGAATCAAGGAGGGCAAAGTCACCCCGGACATGATCACCCCCGGGGTGGAGATGTACCTGCAGAAGGCCCGCAACTACCCAGGAACTATGCGTCGCATCAGCGGCTAGACAACCTCTGTGCGGCGGTCAGTTCTGGGGCTCCCTTTCCTCCATGTGCCATTCCTGCCCATAGCCATCCCGAAGCAGGTCGAGGAACGGCAACGAGTCGAAGGCCTCGGGACCCAGCACCCCGGCGCCGGCCCACGAACCGTTGGCGAGCAGTTCCAGGGCCACAACGGGGTTCAAGGCCGTCTGCCACACCACGGCCTGGGTGCCGTATTCGGCCATCGTCCAGGCATTGTCGGCCACGTGATAGAGGTAGACCGCCCGCGGCTGGCCATCCTTTCCCAGGCCGGTGACGAACAGGCCCGCACAGGTCTTGCCACTGATCCGATCGCCGAGCGTCGCCGGGTCCGGCAGACAGGCCGCCACCACGTCCCGCGGACTCACCGATACCCCCTTGACCGTGACCGGGTCGGTGCTGTCGAGTCCGAGTTTGTGAAGGGTCTTCAGGACGTCGATGAACTCGTCACCCAGACCGAACTTGAAGGTCACCCTCTTGCACTTGACCCAGCGCGGCATCAGCAGCACCTCTTCGTGCTCGACATTGACCACCTCGACTGGACCGATGCCGTCGGGGAAGTCGAAGACCTCGGCACCCGAGAAAGGCTCCGTCGTGTACCAACCTCGGTCCGCCTCCCACACCACCGGAGGGTTCAGGCACTCCTCGATCACTGTCCAGATGGAGAACGAGGGAGCGAAGTCGTAGCCCGCAACCACCATGTCCGAGGCGTCCCGAACCCCGAGTTCGTCGATGTCCGAGAACAGGTGGTCGGAGGCATAGCGGGCGAACACGTCGGCCAGTCCCGGCTCCACCCCGATGCCCACCAGTGCCAGCAACCCGTCGGCCTCCCACCTGGGGGCCAACTCGAACTGGAGGTCGCCCAGCTTCACCCCTACCTCGGAGTAGGGGTTCTCCGGGTGCTTCGCCGACAAGCTCATCGCGGTGTCCAGATAGTTGGCGCCGGCAGCGAAGGCACCATCGAATATCGGCATCACGAACCGGGGGTCCACGACGTTGAGCACGTGGGTGATCTGGTTGTCCCGACACAGTTCCGCCACCGCTTCAGCATCCGACGCGTCCACCTGGGCAGCCCGGAAGCGATCGTCGCCGATGGACTCGACCAGGGCCTCGGCGCGTGCGAGATCGTAGTCCGCAACGACCCAGGAATCGAAGAACGCCCGGCGTGCCGCGATCTTCGCGGCCGAGCCTCCGACCCCACCCGAACCGATCATCAAGACACGCATCGCTACTCCATTCGACGTCCTTGAACCGCTGCTGCACCTCACAGTATCGGCCGACTTCAGGCAATGCGATGCCATAGCGTTTGGTCATGACCATCCAGGGAGTCACCGACGGCGGAGGGGACCTCGAACTCGACAAGGGTCTGCGTGGCGGCTCCCTGGGACTGTGGTCCACCGTGACCATGGGGCTGGCGTCGACCGGCCCCGCGTACTCGCTTGCCGCCACCATCGGACTTGTCGCCGTCGCGGTCGGGTTCCAGTCCCCGGCCGTCATGTTGCTGGCCTTCATCCCGATGTGGCTCACCGCTGTGGCCTACCGCGAACTGAACCAGGTGATCCCCGACTGCGGCACCACCTTCACCTGGGCGGCCAAGGCCTTCGGACCGCGTGCGGGTTGGATGGGCGGTTGGGGCGTGGCGGTGGCCGGCATCATCTTCATGTCCAGCGCGGCCGAAGTGAGCGCCCAGTATCTCTTCGGCCTGTTCGGCATGACTTCGGCCGAGAACAGTCAGTGGCTGGTCGTGGCCGTCGGTTCGCTGTTCATCGTGACCATGACCTACATCACCTACCGGGGTATCCAAGGGGCGGCCCGGATCCAATACGCGATGCTCAGCCTGCAGATCGGCTCGCTCCTTCTGCTGGCTGTGGTAACCCTCGTCCGGGTCTTCAGCGGCAACGCCGGGCCGACGGCGACCCGCCCCAGCCTTGAATGGTTCAACCCGTTCGCGATCTCCAGCTGGAGCGCATTCGTGCAGGGCATCCTGCTGTGTCTGTTCATCTACTGGGGATTCGATACCGCACTGGCGGTGAACGAGGAGACCGATGACGCCGAGAAGACCCCCGGTCGTGCCGCGGTGATCTCCACGATCCTGTTGATGATCATCTACGTCACGGTGACGGTGGCCGGGGTGGCCTACCTGGGCACGCCGGATCCGGACAGCGATGCTGTGAGCGACATCTTCGTGGTGTGGGCGGCCCCGGTGCTCGGCACTTGGGGTGCCAAACTGCTGGCCCTGGCAGTGCTGATCTCAGCCGTCTCGTCCATGATGACCACCATCCTGCCGACCGCGCGGGGAACCCTGTCGATGGCCGTGTACCGAGCGCTGCCCCGTCGCTTCGCCGTCGTTCACCCGAAGTATCTGACACCATCCTTCTCCACCCTGATGATGGGTGTGGTCTCGGTCGCCCTGTACATCGGACTCAACCTGTTCAGCCGAAACGTGCTCGAGGACACCGTGACCTCGACCAGTTTCGCCATCGCCTTCTACTACGGGCTCACCGGCTGGTCGGCGGTCTGGTACTTCCGCAAGATGAGCTTCAGCAGCCCGCGGGCCTTCTTCTACAAGTTCCTCTGTCCGCTGTTGGGAGCCATCATCCTGACGGGCGCCCTCGTGCAGAGCGCCATCGACTCCTTCAACCCCGACTACGGCTCGACGTCGATGATGGGGATCGGCGGGGTCTTCGTGATCGGCGTCGGCTCGCTCGTCCTGGGCGCAGTCCTGATGGTCATCACGAGCTGGTTCCTGCCCGACTACTTCCGGGGTGAGACACTCCGCGCGGATACCCCGGTGCTGGTGCCCGAGGAGTAGCCCCGGAGGACGCGTCCGTGTTGCCATGCCGAAACGACGGTGGCAGCCTGGCAGGTGCCAAGGGTTCGTTATCCGGCGTCGCCGCGATCCGCCAGCAGCGGCAGCGCGGGATCCCACCTGGAGCCGGTCGCTCGGTCCTGCTTGGCCCGAGCCATCGCTGACAACGCCTCCAACACCACGCGGTTCCCGAGCATCGCAGTGATGTCCGCGTGGTCGTAGGGCGGCGAGACCTCAACGACGTCAACCCCGACGATCGGCACCTCGTAGCAGATCCGACGCACCGCATCCAAAAGGGCGCGCGCCGTCAGCCCTCCGGGCTCAGGGGTGCCGGTGCCCGGGGCGTGTCCCGGGTCGGCCACGTCGATGTCCACGGACAGGAATACCCCGTCGCAATCGTCCATCGCGATGCGGAGCGCCTCGGTGAGGACCTCTTCGAGTCCACGGACACCAATCTCGGTCATCTCGAACGAGCGCATTCGCTGCTCGGCCATCCAGTCGAGGATCTCCGGTGGCGGCCAGTAGCCGCGCAACCCCACCTGCAGAAACCGATCCCCCCGGGCTGCGCCGCTCTCGATCAGACGTCGCATCGGCTGCCCGTGTCCGATGAGCGAGCCGAACTCGATGTTGCCAGTGTCCGCGTGGGCGTCGAAGTGGATGACGGAGACCCGTCCCCACCCGACGGCCCTGGCCACCCCGGTGACATCCGGCCAGGTGATCGTGTGATCCCCACCGAGGATCACGGGCACAGCACCGGTCCGGGCAATCTTCTCCACGGCCTTCTCCAGCGAGGCGCATGAGGTCTCCGCGTCGCCAGAGAACATCTCGACGTCGCCGGCGTCGCGAACCTTCAAGTCGGCGAGCCCATCCACCCGCAGCGCTAGCGAGGGTCGCAGACCGTCGGGTGCGAGGTAGCAACTCTCCCGAAGGGCCTTGGGCCCGAATCGGGCCCCGGGACGCGCCGAAGTTCCACCGTCGAACGGCGCGCCCACGATCACCACTTCGGAATCCGCGTAGCTCGCCGGATCGTCCAGCTCGCACTCGGGCACCCCGAGGAAGGTGATGTCAGGGCCGAACTGGGTACCGTACCTGGCCATGGTCCATGCCTTTCGGTCGCGGGGTCGGGTCCCGTGGTGCTGGGCGGAGACTCAGCCGTTGGTCGGGAAGCCGAGGTTGATTCCACCATGGGACGGGTCGGGCCAGCGACTTGTGACGACCTTTCCCCGAGTGAAGAAGTGGAAACCTTCAGCTCCATGGGCATGCGTGTCACCGAACAGCGAGGCTTTCCAGCCGCCGAAGGAGTAGTAGGCCATCGGAACCGGGATCGGCACGTTGATACCGATCATGCCCACCTGCACCTCGTTCTGGAATCGCCGCGCAGCCCCACCGTCGCAGGTGAAGATGGCGGTCCCATTGCCGTAGGGGTGGGAATTGATCAGTTCCATACCCTCGGCATAACTGCCAACCCGCACCACCGAGAGCACCGGGCCGAATATCTCCTCTGAGTAGATACTCATCTCCGGCGTCACATTGTCGAACAGGGTCGGACCCAACCAGAACCCGCCGGACTCACCGTCGACATCGATGTCGCGTCCGTCGACCACCAGCGTCGCCCCTTCGGCAATGCCGGCCTCGACGTAGCCGCGCACCTTGTCGCGGTGTGCCTCGGTTACCAACGGGCCCATATCGGATCCGCGTCGGCCATCCCCCACCCTCAGGGTCGACATCCGGCCGGCGATCGCGGCCACCAGTTCGTCGGCCACGGGCTCTACCGCTACCAGCACCGAGATCGCCATGCAGCGCTCGCCTGCCGAGCCGAAGCCGGCATTGACGGCCGAATCCGCGGTGAGTTCGAGGTCGGCATCGGGAAGCACCAGCATGTGGTTCTTCGCACCTCCGAGCGCCTGCACGCGCTTGCCGGACTTGGTACCGTTCTCGTAGACGTACTGGGCGATCGGCGTTGAACCGACGAAGCTGATGGACGCGACGTCCGGGTGCTCCAACAACCTGTCGACGGCCACCTTGTCGCCGTGCACGACGTTGAAAACCCCATCGGGGAGTCCAGCGCGCGCCCACAGGTCGGCGAGGTACATGGCCGCGCTGGGATCCTTCTCACTGGGCTTGAGCACCACCGTGTTGCCCGCTGCTATCGCAATCGGGAAGAACCACATCGGCACCATGGCCGGGAAGTTGAACGGCGAGATGATTCCGACCACGCCTAGCGGTTGACGCAGGGAGTAGGCGTCGACCCCGGTCGACACACCCTCCGAGAAGCCCCCCTTGAGGAGGTGCGCGTTGCCGCACGCGAACTCTACGACCTCCAGCCCCCTACTCACTTCGCCGAGGGCATCGGAGAGCACCTTGCCGTGCTCGGCCGTGATGAGTTCGGCTACCTGCTCCGCGTTCGCGGCCAGCAATTCCCGGAACTTGAACAAGACCTGCATCCGCCGGGTCAGGGTGCTCGTGCCCCAGGTGGTGAAGGCCGATCGAGCGGCTGCCACCGCCTCGTCCACGGTTTCGGACTCGGCGAGGTCCACCACACGGGCGACCTGACCCGTGGCGGGGTCGAATACCTCACCGGTGCGGTCGGAGGTGCCCTGCCAAAGGGCCCCGTTGATCCAGTGGGTCACGCGCTCGGTCGTCGTCATTTCATCTCCATGGGTGTTCGTGGTCGCTCGTCATCGTCTTCGGTTGGTCGGAGTGCCGGCGTCGGTAGGGTGCCGAAGCGGCGCCACCGTCACATCGGGGACTGTCATCAGTCAGCTATCAAATCCCAACCCGAGCCGATCCAGCATCTTCAACCAGAGGTTGCGCTGCCCCTGGTTCCGGTCGGCCTTCGCCAGCGAGGCTCGGGTGATATTGATCCCGAGGGTCCTGATCGGCTCGGGTGGGAAGGGCACAGGTTTCGTGCGCACCATCCGCAATGCGCGTCGCTCGCTATCCACTCCCTCGATCAAGTCGAGCATGACATCGGCCCCGAATCTCGACGCACCAACCCCTAGTCCGGTGTAACCCAGCCCATAGGTCAGTTGACCCGAGTAGGCCTGCCCCCAGAAAGCTGAGAACCGCGAGCAGGTGTCGATGGCACCCGCCCAGCTGAATTCGATCGGCACCTCACGGACGGCCGGGAACGTGTCGTGCAGGTGCTGGACGAGCCTGGCGCTGAGGAAGTCGTCGCGTTCGAGTTGCGATCCCGGCCGCTCCCCCGCGGCGTAGACCGCGTCATAGCCGCCCCACAGGATCCGGTTGTCGGACGTGAGACGGTAGTAGTGGAACTGGTTTCCGGAGTCCCCGATGCCCTGTCGGCCACGCCAGCCGATCGCGTCGAGTACCTGTTCGGGTAGTGGCGCCGTCGCCACCACATGATCGAAGACTGGCACGACATAGTTCCGTAGTCTCCGCAGCAGCGGAGTGTGCGCCGCGGTCGCCAATGCGATCCGATGGGCGCGCACCACGCCCGCGGGGGTAACCGCACGCAGTTCGGCGCCGTCGCGCGACACATCGGTCACGACGGTTCTTTCGAATACCCGCACCCCGAGGGACTCGGCGGCCGTGGCCAGGCCCCACGCGAGTCGCGCGGGATTGACCGTGCCGACATCGGGGTCCGAGATCGCACCCCGATACAGCGGCGAGGCGACCTCAGCCTGGATCTCGTGCGCATCAAGCACCCGATGCTCGATGCCGTACTCGGCCAGCATCGATTGAACCTCGCGCAAATGACCTACCTGGTAGTCCTCGCACGCCACATCGAACTCGCCCGAGCGCCGATAGTCGCAGTCGATCCGGTAGCGGTTGATCGTCTCCTCGATACCTCGCAGATTGTCCAGGCCGAACCGGTGCAGGGTGGCGTACTCATCGGGCCAGCGCTCGATGCCATTGACCGCGCCGTGGCAGATGGAGGCCGCCACGAAACCGCCGTTGCGACCCGACGCGGCATGCGCGAGCACGCCGCCTTCCACCAGCACCACGTCGAGTTCCGGATTGCGCTCCTTCGCCCGCAGGGCCGTCCACAATCCGGAGAAGCCGCCACCGACGACGAGCAGGTCGGCATCCGTGTCCCCTTCGAG
>CAZKVQ010000021.1:0-9774 GCA_964556255.1 uncultured Actinomycetes bacterium | reverse complement strand
CCCTTCGAGCCTCGGACGCGGGTCAGGTCTGGCCGGATCCGCCAGCCACAGTGGTTCGTGTCGAGCATCGACAATCGCCGCCCGGGCCGCCGTACCCGGTTCATCGGCGAACGGCATGACTACCCCTCCTTGCGGCGCCGGCCCACTGCCTGGCTGATCAGCACGATCGCCAGCGCGACGATGAACATCGCCGAGGCCCAGACATTCGCCTGCGGTGGGATCCCGCGGTTGGCCGAGACGTACACGAACTTGGGGAAGGTCGTGAACTGACCGGAGTTGAAGTTCGTGATGATGAAGTCGTCGAAGCTCAGGCTGAAGGCGCGCAGGGCCGCGGCCGCGATGCCAGGGGCTACCAATGGCAGCGTGATCCGCCGGAATGCCGATCGCTCATCGGCGTACAGGTCCATCGCAGCCTGTTCCAACCGCGGGTCGAGGCTGGCGAGCCGCGCCTTCACCGTGACGACGACGAAACTGATGCAGAACATGACGTGGGCGATGATGACCGTGACCGCGCCCAACGGCACGAACAGGTTGAGGAAGAGCGCCAGAAGCGAGGACCCGAGCACGACTTCGGGGGTTGCCATGGGCAGGAAGATGAGCAGGTTGGTCGTCGATCGACCCCGAAAGCGGTAGCGGACCAACGAGAAAGCGATGAGGGTGCCGAGGATCGTGGACACCAAGGTGACCACGAAGGCCACGCCGATGGAATTCACCAGCGCCGGACACACCTCCGGCGCGCCGCAGGGATTGAGCCAGTTCTTGAACGTGAAACCGACCCAGGTGAGGTTGCTGCGGCCGGCGTCGTTGAAGGAGAAGGCGAACGTGTAGGCGACCGGAAGCAGCAGGAAGATGAAGGCCAGAACTGCGTAGATACGGATGGCGTTGCGGCCGAGCCAATCACGCAGTTTCGCACCTGCCGACCGTTGTGGCGCCTGGTAGTCAGTCGGGACAGCAACGCTCGCGGAACGGGTCTGGCTCATACCAGGTCCTCCGTTCCGACCTTGCGCACGTACACCAGCACGAGCACCAGGATGCAGGCCATCAGGACGAACGACAGCACCGCCGCCGTCGGGTAGTCGTTGGAGTTGAGGAACGCGTAGTCGATGCGGTTGCCGATCATGCTGGTCTTCGAGTTGCCCAACAGCGCGGCGTTCACGTAGTCACCTGCTGCCGGGATGAAAGTCAGCAGCGTGCCGGCGACGACGCCCGGCATCGACAACGGCCAGGTGACCTTGCGGAAGCCGGTGAACGGTGAGGCGTACAGGTCGCTGGAAGCCTCCACGAGCCGAGGATCCACCCGCTCGAGACTGGCATAGATGGGCAGGGTCATGAAGGGCAGGAAGTTGTAGGTGAGGCCGAGGACCACGGCCGTGGCCGAGGGGTACAGACCCCCGGTGTCCCCGACGACGCCGATGCCTCGAAGAACCGCCACCACTGGGCCTTCGTCGGCGAGGATCTGGCGCCAGGCGATGGTCCGCAGGATGAACGACACGAAGAACGGGGCGACCACCATCACCAGCAACAGGTTGCGCCACTTACCCGCCTTGAAGGCGATGGCATAGGCCAGCGGATAGCCGATCGCCAGCGCCAGTACCGTCGCGATGGCCGCGTACAGGAAAGATCGGAACAGCGGGATGTAGTAGCTCTTGTCGGTGAGAACGTCGATGTAGTTGGCGAAATGCCAGGTCTGCTCGAACTGACCGACCTCGCCGTTGTATACCGGCGTCTGGAGACTGGTGAGGAAGAGTGACACCAGCGGAATCAGGAAGAAGACCGCCAGCCAGAGTAAGCCGGGCAGCATGAGTAGATAGGGCACCCACTTGCCGCGCTTGCCCTGGTGAGGAGCGTTACGACCCTCGTCCTCGATCGTGTCGCCGATCGCCTGTGCAATCGCCATGGTCAGCTCGCATCCGCTTCGAGGACATCCTCGACACCGGCGTTGATGTCCTGTCCGCCGTCCAACACGAAGCCGTGGGAAGGCGCCCAGGTCAGCCGGACCTTTTCGCCCACCGGGATGATGCCCTTACCGGAGAGGTTCTGGGAGAAGACGCTGATGGTCTCGCCCGCAGGGGTCATTACCTCGTACTGGGTGCTGACCCCGAGGAAGCTTTCGGCGGTGACATGTCCGTCGACGAAATTGCCGTCTTTCGGGGCTGCAGCGGCATCGTCGAATCTTTCGATGTGGATCTTCTCCGGGCGAACCCCCACCAGCACGCGAGCGCCGCGCTGGGTGTCGACGACGTCGGCAACCCGACTCATCGGCATCTGGAAGGTACCGTCCGGATCCTCCAGGACAATGTCGTCGCCGTTCCTCTCCACCACCAAGGCGGGGAAGAGGTTCGACTGACCGAGGAAGTTGGCGACGAACGCCGTGCGAGGCGACTCGTAGAGCTCCAGCGGCGCCCCCATCTGTTCGATGATGCCCTGGTTCATCACGGCCACCGTGTCGGCCATCGTCATGGCCTCTTCCTGGTCGTGGGTGACGTGGATGAAGGTCAATCCCACCTCGGTCTGGATCCGCTTGAGCTCGAGCTGCATCTGGCGGCGCAGTTTCAGGTCCAGGGCTCCCAGCGGTTCGTCCAGCAGCAATACCGCCGGCCGGTTCACTATCGCCCGCGCCAACGCCACACGTTGTTGCTGACCACCGGAGAGCTGGGTCGGCTTTCGATTCGCCACGTGCTGGAGCTCGATGAGTTCCAGCACTTCGTTGACCGGCCCCTTGACGTCCTTGATGCCGCGTCTCTGCAGTCCGAACGCGACGTTCTCGAAGATGGTCATGTGTGGGAACAGGGCGTAATTCTGGAACACCGTGTTCACGGGCCGCTGATACGGCTTGGCAAACGTGATGTCCGCGTTGCCGATACGGATCGAACCGGCGGTCGGCTCCTCCAGTCCTGCGACCATCCGTAGGGTCGTCGTCTTCCCGCAGCCGCTGGGACCCAGCAAGGCGAAGAACGACCCCTGTGGCACCTGCAGCGCTAGGTCGTCGACAGCGGTGAAATCCCCGAAACTCTTCGTCAGGTGCTCGAGGTGGAGATCGCCCTCGGCCTTGGTTGCGTCGACTCCCTTCGCCATCGTTTCAGCCCTGGATGACGGTGCCGAAGGCCTTGGAGTACTCGGCCTGCTCCTGCGGAGTCAGTGGTCGGAACACCTTGGCATTGTCCAGGGTTGCCGACGTGGGGAAGATCCACTCGCTCTGGGCGAGCTTCGGATCGATCTTCTCCATGGCCTGCTGCGCCCCTTGCACCGGACAGACGTAGTTGACGTACGCAGCCACCTCGGCAGCCTTCTCCGGCTGGTAGTAGTAGTTCATCAACTTCTCTGCGTTGCTCTTGCGGGGCGACGTCGCCGGGATCAGCAAGTTGTCCGACCACAACGTGCCGCCGGACTCCGGCAGCGCGAAGCCCCACTGATCACCGTTCTCCGCGTTGAGCTGGAAGATGTCACCGCTCCAGGCGATGGCGGCGAACGCCTGGCCGTTGATCAGGTCCTCCTTGTAGGAGTTGCCCTTCACCTGCTTCACCTGACCGGAGTCGACTTGCTGCTGGAGCACATCGAGGGCGGCCATGAACTGGTCGTTGGTGAAGGGGCCTGAGATGTCCACGCCCTGGCTGAGCATGATCAGGCCGATCGTGTCGCGCATCTCGGAGAGCACCACGACCTTGCCTTTGAGGGCCGCATTCCACAGATCGTTCACGGCCTTCAGGCCAGCGGGCACCTTGGCCTTGTTCCAGGCGAGGCCGGCGAACCCGGACTGCCAGGTGAGCGAGTACTTGCGGCCAGGATCGAACTGCACATCGGCCAACTGGGGCAGGATGTTCTTCTTGTTGGGCACGGCCGCCTCGTCGAGCTGTGCCGCCCAGCCTTGCCGAATCCAGTTGCCGGCGTTCCAGTCGGTCGGGGTGACCAGGTCGTAGCCGATGTCCTGGCCGTTCTTCATTTGACCCTGCACCTTGCCGTTGAAGGTGGCGTTGTCCTCGATGTCCTCTTTGTAGGTGACCTTGATGCCGGTCTGCTTCTCGAACTCCACCAGCGACGGGTAGACCTTCTTCTCCTTGTCGTAGTCAAGGTAGAGGGTCCAGTTGGCCCAGGTGAGGGTCTTGTCGGTGGCGGAGATGTCGCTCGGCGTTGCGACCGGTGCGGCATTCGCTCCCGCGGAGGCGCTGCTCGAGGAACTGCTGCCGGTGCCGCAGGCGGCGAGGGCAGCTGCGGCCCCGGTCGCGCCGGCTGTCGCCAGGAAACCGCGCCGGGACATCGCCTTGCGCAGTGCGTCGAGCCGTGGGTCGTTGTTCTCAACAGCCATCTGGGCTACCTCTTCTTGAGTCGGATGACCTGGCGGGGATGCCGGTAAGGGTCACGCTAGCGGTTATCTGTGTGGACTTTCGAATATCGTGCGGTGCCAATCCTTGTGCGCGTCGCCGGTGATCTCGACGCTGACGTGCTTGATCTGGGTGTATTCCTCGAACGAGTACATGCTCATGTCCTTGCCGAAGCCGGACGCCTTGTAGCCGCCATGTGGCATCTCGGAGACGATCGGGATGTGATCGTTGATCCACACGCAACCGGCCTGGATCTCCCGGGCGGCACGCTGGCTGCGCACGACATCGCTGGTCCAAGCGGACGCTGCCAACCCATAGGGCGTGTCGTTTGCCAGCGCGATCGCCTCGTCGTCGGTGTCGAACGGCAGCGCAACCAGCACCGGGCCGAACACCTCGTCCTGGACGATTTCGCTGTCCTGGCGGGCCCCCGTGATCAGGGTCGGCTCGTAATAGCTACCCGCGGCCAGGGACCCGCCGGGGATCACCCCGCCGGTGACGGCGGTCGCGCCCGACGTGACGGCTCGGTCCACCATCGCGGCCACCTTGTCCTGCTGTCGGCGGGAGATGAGTGGCCCCAGGTCGGTGGTGTGCTCCGAGGTGTCGCCCAGCCGAACCGTGGCCATCAGGTCGGCGACACCGGCGACGAAGTCGTCGTAGCGCGAGCTGTGAACATAGGCCCGTGTTGCGGCGGTGCAGTCCTGACCCGTGTTGATCAGACTTCCAGCCACGGCGCCGTGGATCGCCGCCTCCAGGTCCGCATCATCGAACACCACGAAGGGCGCCTTGCCACCGAGTTCAAGATGGAGCCGCTTGAGGCCGGCAGTGGCGACTTCGGCCACCCGGCGACCCACCGCGGTCGAGCCCGTGAACGAGATCATCCGTACGGAATCGTGACCCATGAGCGCCTCGCCTGCCACCGGTCCGGTGCCCGTGACCACGTTGAAGACCCCGGCCGGCATACCGGCGGCCGCACAGTCCTCTGCCAGCATCAATGCCGTCAACGGGGTGAGCTCGCTCGGTTTCAGCACGACAGTGTTTCCCGCGGCCACCGCCGGCAGCATCTTCCACATGGCCATCTGCAGGGGGTAATTCCACGGCGCGATCGAACCCACGACGCCGATAGGCTCGCGCCGCACCGTCGACGAGTGGGTTCCATCCCACTCGGCGGCGGCCGTACCCTGCAGATGTCGCGCGGCCCCCGCGAAATAGGCGGTGTTGTCGATGGATCCCGGTACGTCGAAGCCGGTGCTGAGTCGGATGGGTTTGCCAGCCTGCTCGGATTCCACGCGGGCATACTCGTCCGCCCGCTCGGTCATCCGGGTGGCCAAGGCCTGCAACACGGTGCTTCGCTCCACCGGCGGGACCCGCGACCATTCCCGGAAAGCACGGTTCGCCGCCTGGACAGCCGCATCCACGTCGGCCGGCCCTGCGAGCTGCAGTTCGGTTATGGCCTCATCCGTCGCCGGATTGATGACGTCGAGCACCTCACCGGAAGACCCGTCAACAGCCTTACCGTCGATCCATTGACCAGCAGTCATCGGCTTGGGACTCACACGTCCAGGCTTGCCATGACGTGCTTGATGCGGGTGTAGTCCTCGAAGCCGTACATCGACAGGTCCTTGCCGTACCCGGAGTGGCGGAAACCTCCGTGCGGCATCTCAGCCACCAGCGGGATGTGGGTGTTGATCCAGACGGTGCCGAAATCCAACCCCTTGGCCATCCGTAGGGCGCGACCGACATCCCGCGTCCAGACACTCGAAGCCAGGCCGTATTCGACGCCATTGGCCCACCTCAGCGCCTCGTCCTCGTCGGTGAAGCGCTGCACGGTCATGCACGGGCCGAAGATCTCGTTCTGGATCATCTCGTCGTCCTGCTTCAGATCGGCGACGACGGTCGGCTCGATGAAGTATCCATGGTCGCCCTGGCGCACGCCGCCGGCCACAACCTGGGCATGAGACGGCTTGCGCTCGATGAAGCCGAGCACCTTGTCCAGCTGATTGGCATTGTTCACGGGGGGCACCAGGGCGTCCTCGTCGGCGCGGCCGTTGGCGTACGTCGTTGCCGTGGCCTTTGCCTGCTCCGCGAGCGCGGCCACGAAGTCGTCATACACCTTCGGACCCGCCAGGACACGCGTGGCGGCGGTACAGTCCTGGCCCGCGTTGAAGAAGCCGGCCACGGCCAGCCACTCGGCGGCGGCCGCGACGTCAGCATCATCGAACACCAGGACCGGTGCCTTGCCGCCCAGTTCCAGGTGCACCCGCTTCACATCGCGCGCGGCCGACTCGGCGACCTGCATACCCGCGCGGACCGAGCCTGTGATTGCGACCATGTCGGCCCGCTTGTTCTCCACCACCAGTCGGCCGGTGTCGCGATCGCCGGCCACGACGTTCAACACACCCGCCGGCAGGATGTCACCGATCAGTTCGGCCATCCTGACGGTGGACACGGGGGTGGTGTCGCTCGGCTTCAACACGACTGTGTTGCCGGCGGCGATCGCGGGTGCGAACTTCCAGATGGCCATCATCATCGGGTAATTCCAGGGCGCCACTTGGCCGATGACCCCGACGGGCTCCCGACGGATCCAGGAGGTGAGCCCCTCCATGTACTCGCCGGAGGCACGTCCCTCAAGGACGCGAGCGGCCCCCGCGAAGAACCGGATCTGGTCGATCATCGGCGGGATCTCCTCGGCCTTGGTGACCGCGATCGGCTTCCCGGTGTTCTGGCTCTCCAACTCGACCAGTTCGTCTGCGTTGGCCTCGAGCACGTCGGCGATGGCGAGCAGCGCCTTCTGACGGGTGCTCGGCGTGGCATCGCGCCATCCTGGGAAGGCTTCCGAGGCCGCCGCATATGCGGCGTCCACATCCGCGGCACCGGACAGCGGGGCGGTACCGAATACCTCGCCGGTGGACGGGTCGATCAGCTCAGTGGTCTCGCCCGAGGCACTGGAAGCCGATTCGCCATTGATGTAATTGCGCACTGTGACGTTGGTCATGGGGGGAACTGTATTGGTTGGTCGGGGTTGAATCAACAGCGGCTCGGCGAGCAAATGACGGTTTCCGTCACCGAAACGCCGATCAACTGCGGATTCATTTGCTTGACCAGGGGTCAGACGGCATGATTGCCGCTATGTCTGTTCGAGATTCGGGCGCTCCCGCGCTTGACCGGGTGTCGAAGGCCATCATCGAACAGTTGCAGCAGGACGGTCGGCGGTCCTACGCCGCCATCAGTAGCGCGGTGGGCCTGTCCGAGGCCGCGGTACGGCAGCGGGTCGCCCGACTGATCGAGGCCGGGGTCATCCAGATCACTGCTGTCACCGACCCGATGCATGTCGGCTTCCACCGCACCGCCATGGTGGGGATCATCGTCACCGGTGATGTCGAGCAGGCGGCGGGGATTCTGAGCTCGCTCGAAGAGGTGGACTACGTAGTGATCACCGCGGGCGGATTCGACCTGTTGGTGGAACTGGTGTGCGAGGACGACGAGCACCTGCTGGAAGTGGTCAACAACTCCATCCGCACCATCCCCGGCGTCACTCGAACCGAGATCTTCGTCTATCTCAAACTGCACAAGCAGGTGTACACATGGGGCACACGATGATGCTGCCGCGCGACGAAACGAGGAACCGATGAGTATCAGCCCGCAGTATGTGACCGAACCGGGTGAGGACGCTCTCGCGGAGAAGGCGCGTCGCCACCTCTGGATGCACTTCACCCGACACTCCACATACGAGCAAGGCGGCCACGTGCCGGTGATCGTCCGCGGTGACGGTGCCCGGATCTGGGACGATGATGGACGCGAGTACCTCGACGGCCTTGCCGGGCTGTTCGTGGTGCAAGTCGGGCACGGTCGGAAGGAACTCGCGGAGGCCGCGGCCAAGCAGGCGAGCGAACTGGCCTTCTTCCCGATCTGGTCGTACGCACATCCGCCGGCGATCGAACTGGCCGAGAGGCTCGCGAATCTCGCCCCGGGTGACCTGAACCGGGTCTTCTTCACCAATGGCGGCGGCGACGCCGTGGAGAGCGCCTGGAAACTTGCCAAGCAGTTCTTCAAGCTGACCGGCCAACCGATGAAGACGAAGGTCATCAGCCGCAACGTGGCCTATCACGGAACCCCGCATGGCGCCCTCAGCATCACCGGCATCCCGGCGGCGAAGGACTGCTTCGAGCCGCTGGTCCCCGGCACCGCAAAGGTCCCGAACACCAACTTCTACCGGGCACCCGAACACGGCGACGACGAGACGAACTTCGGCATCTGGGCGGCCGACCAGATCGAGGCGGCCATCGAGATGGAGGGCGCCAACACGGTCGCCGCGGTGTTCCTCGAACCGGTGCAGAACTCCGGAGGTTGCTTCCCACCCCCGCCCGGGTATTTCGAGCGGGTCCGGGAGATCTGCGATCGTCACGACGTCCTGCTGGTGGCCGACGAGACGATCTGCGCGTTCGGGCGCATCGGTGAGACGTTCGCCATCACTCGCTACAACACGACTCCCGACATCATCACCTGCGCCAAGGGGCTCACCTCGGGGTACGCCCCCATGGGCGCGATGATCGCCTCCGATCGACTGTTCGAGCCGTTCGCCCATGGCACCAACAGCTTCCTTCACGGTTTCACCTGGGGCGGTCATCCGGTAGCGGCTGCGGTCGCCTTGACCAACCTGGACATCATGGACGATGAGGGAATCCTGCAACACGTTCGAACCAACGAGTCGAACTTCCGATCGACGCTGGAGAAACTGCGAGACCTCCCCTTGGTCGGTGATGTCCGTGGCGCCGGCTACTTCTACGGCATCGAATTGGTCAAGGACAAGGTGACCAAGGAGACGTTCAATGAGGCTGAGTCCGAACGACTGCTGCGTGGTTACCTGTCCAAGGCCTTGTTCGACAACGGTCTGTACTGTCGCGCCGACGACCGTGGCGATCCGGTGATCCAGCTGGCGCCACCCCTGATCATCGGGCAGCCGGAGTTCGACGAGATCGAGCAGATTCTGCGTCATGTCCTCACCGAGGGAGCGAAGCTGCTGTGACCGGGAGCGACCGAGCGCCTCTCTCGCGCCGGGACCCGTCGCGCACCAGGGTCAGGCGGCTGCCGGAGAAGCAGGTCGAGTCGGCGGAGGTCCGCGACGCCATTCTGGCGGCCGGCATCGTGGCGCATCTGGCCGTCGTGGACAAGGGGCAACCATTCGTCCTACCGGTGGCCTACGCACCCTGGCGGGATCGTCTTGCCTTCCACGGGTCTACCGGATCGCGACTCTTCCGAATGCTGGCCAATGGCGCACCGACCTGTTTGACAGTGACCCTGGTGGATGGCCTGGTGCTGGCGCGCTCCGCCTTCGAATCCTCGATGAACTACCGCGGAGTGATGGTACTCGGCCGCTGCTCGGTAGTCACCGGACAGGACAAGGACGACGCGCTGGCGACCATCACCGAACACTTGCTACCCGGTCGTTGGGACACCC
>CAZKVQ010000020.1:0-47571 GCA_964556255.1 uncultured Actinomycetes bacterium | reverse complement strand
GAAGGCCCCTTCGGTGAAGCCGACCAGATATCTCGGCAAGTCGGCACCCATGTTGATGACATCGTCCGCTCCGGCGTCGCCGTCGCCGGTGCGGGCAAAGTCCACCTCCTCGGTGCCGGCGACCTCGACCGTGGCTGGGACATCGCCACCGACACCACCCCCACCGCGTGGGAGGCCGTCCACCACTTGGCCGACCGGCTCATCGGCGGCGGCGGCGAAACCGACGCCGCAGAACTGATGGCCAACATGGGTGACTTTCAGGACCCGGCCCGGACACTTGCCTACAGGCTGCATGACATCGCCGCGAAGAAAGCCCGGACCGCCGACCAGGAACGCTACAACGCCCTCATCGGAGCGTGGAACGACCTCGTGGTCCTTGCAGCGACCCACCGACCGGAAGGACTGTTCTGATGGCCACCACCAACCGCGACCGGGTCGGCAGGACCCTCGAACAGGTCGCCGACGGGCTCGGCCCCTGGATGGTTCAGCTGCTGGCGGCCAAGCACGGCGACGACTGGCCGGCAGCCGTCGCGAGTGCCGCGGGAGGGCCCCCGAAAGGCAACAAGCAGAGTGTCGACGATCCCGCATACCTGTTCTGGGTGTTCGACAAGCAGTGGCATGGCCTTTTCCGCGACAAGGTGGGCTTCCCGGAGAAGCGCGCCGTGTCAGCGCTGTGGGATGCCCGAACCTCCTGGGCGCACAACAACAAGTTCACCGACGACCAGGCCGAACGCATCATGGGTGAGGCCGACCTGCTGCTTCGCGCCATCGGCGCCGTCGATCAGGCCGACGATGTCGACGAGATGCGCCGTGACCTGCGCCGTGTCCGTTATGAGAAGGACCGCAAGCGCGAAGCCAACCAGGTGCGTAGGAACCTTGACGTCAGCATCGACTCCACCGGCGCGCCCGCCTGGCGCGACGTCATCGAACCCCACGACGACGTTGCCCGCGGCGAGTTCGAGCTCGCGCAGTTCGCGGCGGACCTGCGTCTGGTCGCCCAAGGTAAGGCCGGGCCCGAGTATGGGGACCCCTCGCAGTTCTTCGAACGCACCTACCTGACCCGCGGCCTGAAATACCTACTCACCCAGACCGCGAAACGCCTCAACGGCCGCGGCGGCGAACCCGTCCAGGACCTCATGACCACGTTCGGCGGGGGCAAAACCCACAGCCAGATCGCGGTGTATCACGCCGGCTCGGGTAGCCCGGTGGAGCAGATGGCCGGCATGTCCGAGGTCCTTGATGCTGCAGGTGTTCCGGGTCTGCCCGCCGACGTTGCCCGGGTCGTCATCGTCGGCAACGACCTGTCCGTGCTGGGCTCGGTCAAGGCCGACGGCACCCGTGTCAACACGATGTGGGGCGAAATCGCATGGCAGCTCGGCGGCGCGGACGCCCATGCGATGGTCGCCGAATACGACGCCGCCGGCGACCCCGCGCCGACCACCGTGTTGGAGGACCTGATCGCTGCCCATGCACCGGCGATCATCTTGATCGACGAATGGGTCGCCTACCTGCGACAGCTGTACTCGCGGCCCGAGACCGCACCCGCCGGCAGCTTCGACGGGCACATGACGTTCGTGCAGTCCCTGACCGAAGCGGTCAAGGCGGTGCCCACCGCGATGCTGGTGGCTTCCCTGCCCGCGTCGGACAACGTCCGCGACATGGGTGAAGGCATTCTCGACAACACCTATGAGATCGGCGGCACTCCCGGCCTGGAGGCGCTTCGGCACCTGCGTTCGGTGATACACCGGGTCGAATCCCCCTGGCAGCCTGCCGACATCGAAGAGTCTTTCGAGATTGTGCGGCGCCGGCTATTCAAACCGTTGGCTACGGACAAGGTAGGGGCGCGTGACCTGGCGGTGTCACAATTCATTGCCCACTACGACAAGTACCGCCAACAACTGCCTACCGAACTGGCCCAGCCCGGCTACTACAAGACGATGCAGGCCGCCTACCCGGTGCACCCGGAGCTATTCAAAAGGCTCTACGAAGACTGGTCGACGTTGGAACGCTTCCAGCAGACCCGTGGCGTGTTGCGGCTGATGGCCACCGTTGTGCACGCCCTGTGGCACGGAGGGGACCGCTCCCCGTTCATCACCCCTGCCACCCTGCCGCTGGAGGACCAGAAGGTCATCGACGAGCTCATCCAGCATCTGGACAACCGGTGGCCACCTATCGTTGACGCTGACATCGCCGGTGACCAGTCCACCGCCGCCACAATCGATAAGGAGATCCCGCTACTGGGCCGCACCATGGCTACCCGCCGCGCCGCCCGGTGCGTGTTCCTCGGTAGCGCCCCCGCGGCCAACGCACTGCAGCAGGGCAGCGGACCCGTGCGCGGCATCGAGCTCAAGCGCGTCGTCCTCGGCGCCACCTACCCCGGAGACAACCCCGCCCATCTCGCCGACGCACTACGCCAGCTCGGCGACCGCGGCGCGTTCATGAACCGCGACGGCGACCGCTACTGGCTCAGCCTCCAACAAACCGTCCAGCGTCTCGTTGCCGAACGTGCCGACGGCTTGGAGGACGCCGTCGTCGCCGATGCCCTCACCGCCATCCTGCGTTCGGAAACCGACCGCGGCATCTTCGAACGGGTCCACCGCGCACCGGCCGACAGTTCCTCGGTGGAGGACGAGCCCACCGCCGGGCTCGTCATCTTCGGCACCGACCGGCCCCACACCCGCAAAGCGGCCTCGGAAGCCGAGGCTGCTGCGCGCAGATTCTTGGACATGCGCGGAGCCAGCGCCCGCATCCATAAGAACACCCTGGTGTTCCTTGCACCCGACCGCGACCGCGTGGAGGCCCTGCATCGGGCGGTGCGCGACAAGCTCGCTTGGCAGTACGTCGTCGACAATGTCGGCGCGCTCAACCTCGACCAGCACAACATCAGCCTGGCCCGCAGCCGCCTGACCCAGGCAACCCAGACGGTCGCCGACCGCATCAAGGACACCTACCGCTGGCTGCTCGTCGCCCGCCAGGAACCCGGTGCCGCCGCCATCGAGGTCGAAACGATCCTGATGAACGGCCAAGGCACCCTCGCCGAACGCGCCACCCGCAAATGCGAAGCCGACGAGATCATTGTGCGCACCTACACCCCGTCCCTGCTGCGCCGCGAGATCGACCGCCTCCACCTGTGGCAGACCACACCACACGTCGACGTCGACCGCCTCGCCGATCTGTTCACCACCTACCTGTACATGCCGAAAGTCACCAACCGTGGCGTTATTCGGGCCGCGGTGGAGAACTTGGACATGGTTCTCATCCCCGACGTTGACGGCATCGCCTACGCCGATTCCATCGACGATGCCGGCCGCTATGCCGCACTCGTCCTCGGATCACGCCCGATGGCCGTCCGCAACCATGGCCTCGTCGTCGACCCGAAGGTAGCCGCACACCAGATTGAGGCCGAAGCACACCCGCCTACGGAGACAACACCTGCCGACACGACCATCAGCGCCAGCACGGAAAGCACCCCCCTTACTCTCCCGTCCACACCGACCGCTAGACCGCCAGCCGATTCCCCCGCAAACGTCGCACCCAAGCCCGTGCCGCAGCGGTTTCACGCCACCAAGACTCTCAACGCCGCCCGCGTGGTGCGCGACATCAGCACCCTCAACGACGAGATCATCGTCCACTTCACCGCGGCCGGAGTGCCTGTCAACGTCACCATCGACATCGACAGTGCAGCCTTCGACCGTCTGCCTGAGAGTCAGCGCACCGTGTTGGAGGAAAACCTGAGGAGCTTGGGATTCACCGACTACGGAATCGAGTAGCAGTCGAATGCGCATGTCGTGGTCCGCGTGGGGGTCACGGTCCGCCCCGCCGATTGGGAGTTTCGACGCTTCGGTTAGAGCTCCTCGACGCGCGTGGCGAATTCCATCCACATGTCGGGGTAGTGCATGGCTCGGCTCAGATACGACATCGCAGAGAAGGTTGGCCAGGCGTCCCCGGTCAGGATTCGGCGAAGATGTTCAGCATTAGCAACTGCGTCTTTCCGATGGCACCGGTCGTTTCGAGTAAAACGGTCGCGGAACGAGACTGCGCTCCGGAGACGCGGGTCACCGTGCTTCCGCCAGACATCGCTTTGGCCGCAGAATCCCTGCGCCAGAACGCACAGTCAGCACTGTCACAACCGAAATCCGTCGGTCCGTTGCGCTACACTTGACACAACATGGCCAGCCCCTCTGCCTCTGGCAAGGGCTGGTTTTCTTCGTTCGGGCGGGGATGATGGCTGACTACGGCAAGCCCCACCTTGCCTTCGATGAGCAGCGCGAACTGCTCCAGACGCGCGGACTCGCGATCACTGACCCATCTGAATTCGACCACGCTCTGGAGACGATCGGGTACTACCGGCTCAGCGGGTATTGGTATCCGTTCCGGGACTTGGATCGTTCCACGGGCCTGCGCCTCGACCGATTCTCCCCTGGCACAAGTTCCGGACTGATACTGGAACTGTATGAGTTCGACCGGAGACTGAAGCTCCTAGTACTTGACGCGATCGAGCGTGTGGAGATCGCTGTGCGAGTTGCTGTCGGTCACACCGCGGGTCGGCGTCACCCGTACGTTCACCTGGAACCAGCACAACTCGATCGACGTTTCACGCAATCTCAGGGCGGCCGCGACGCACTATACGACGGATGGCGGCGCCGCTACGACAACGGTCAGGCTCGCTCGCGAGAAGCGTTCGTCGCCCATTTCGCCAGCAACTACGACGCACGTTTGCCAATCTGGGCGGCCACCGAGATCATGGAATTCGGGTCTCTTTCCTGGCTCCTGTGGGGCCTGCCTTATCAAGATCGAAGTGAGATCGCGAGCCTGTTCCGAGTCCCCAACGAGAGCACCTTCACGTCATGGTTAAGGACGCTGGTTTACGTGCGTAACGTCTGTGCGCACCACTCGCGGTTCTGGAATCGAAACCTGGACGTTCAACCGAAACTGCCAAGAACCGGTGCCATCCCGACTCTGGATCACCTGCGAGACAAGGGGCAGCGAGCAATCTCGCGGGCCTATAGCGCGCTCGCACTGCTCGCGTATCTGCTGGACCCGATCGACACTCGCGCAGTTTGGAAGGCCGCCATGCGGTCGCATCTGGTGCAGTTGCCCTCGCATGTGGATGTGAACGTTGACGATCTTGGGTTTCCGGCAGGCTGGGCTTCATTGCCGTTGTGGTCCGTCTCCGAGCCAGATTGACCGCCGAAGTCGGCAAGTGAAAACCTGGCCGCTGGCTGGTGAAACGCCCCTATGGGCACCTCTTGACGTGCTTTGGTTTCCGGGGCCAAACCGCATTTCCGCTAAACGCTCACAAGGCGAAGAGCCCCGCGCTCCTCATCGCTATTTGGGCCGTAATAAATACTTGCGTCGTTTGGCGCCAGGGGTTGGTGCGCTTGAGCGCCGGGTCGTCCGCGTCGGTGTGACAGGCATAGGCGAAACTGTGCAGTCCGCGTCCCAAGCACCAACAATCTGGCGTCGGCGACCCGTCTTACGGATTGCAGTGCAGCCCCTTACTGCCGATTCCATTTTCCGTATCCGGTCTTGGTCCAGCTGGCTGGTGGTTTGCGGTTGAGCTGTTTGTGTAGCGCGGACTCACCCAGCTGGTGAAACGGTGCGGCGCCTTCCAACCACTGCGCCGCAGTCGCCGATGTCACACCAGCGGCGGCAAACACTTCGGCTGCCTTGTCCAGTGCCAGTCTGGACACCCGTCCCGGGTCCCGATAGGTGACCAGCGTGCCGCCGGCCCCATCGTCGACGGTGAACGTGGGCCTGAGGATGGTTACTGACGTTGTGCGTATACCGTCCGGTTCTCTCCACCTCATCCCTAGACCCGTTGTTTAGCAACGGGTTTAGGGAGTTATTGCTCGTTTCTTGTTCGGACGGTGTGGGTACACGCCAATGCGGACGGTAGGGCCGACGCAGACCGAGATTCTTTGCATGTCCTTTCACTTGGGTGGTAAGCGGTCGCCGCATCGGTCCGGGAATGGATCCCTTGCGACGTCTTGACACCCCCGGCGCCCGCACGTGACCGGGTCCCCGCAGGGAAGTCAGTTACGTCGCCATCGGATAGTGGTGTCTCCGGCCCGGTTGCCAAGTTCGGCAGGAACGTACGCCGGAGCCCAGTCAATGTCCACATAGTCGGCGTCAGGCAGGAGAAGGGGGATCAGGTGACTGACAACCTCCGACGGAAGTGCCCGGAGTTTCTGGCGGTCGGCGAACCGCAGCGCGAGATACAGATCTCCGGTCAAATCGGTATCAGAGACCACAACCACCTCTAGCAATGCGGCAGCGGGTAGTTCACTTCCCAGTAGTTCTTCCACGACCTGGCCCGGTTCATGCAGCGCTCGCGCTACAAGGTCGGGACACTGGGCCTCAACCACCTCAAGGAAGTCGTCATCCAGGCCTGATAGTTCTCGGCGGTGCTGGGCGACATCTTCATAGTCACGCGCCGACGGCGACAACTGGCCCATCCGGAAGCGACTGACGAAAACGGCATAGTCGTGCGGTGAATAGGCGAGCAGAAAGACTACGTCCTCGTCGTGGTCGTACCAGGTGACGCCTCTGTGCGGGTTGATTGCGTGCAGGTTCCAGATTCCTTGAGAATGGGGTACCCCTTCCAGCTGCTCGGTACCGAATTGCGACTGCGCGCGCTTGGAGTAGAAGGCGTCCAGGATGGGGTGACGGTTGCTCACACGAGAGACGTCGGACCCAGCGAGTGCCTCGAGTTTCAGGTCCGTAAGAGCGGCTCGCGTGACCCAGAGCAGGGTCACTTACGGGGCTGTCTCGCGCGCGCTGCGGCGGCGCGAGCCTTCGCAGCGCGCTGCCCCCGAGCCAACTGTGCAACAGCCTCAGACCCTCCAGATCGCCGGGCGTCGAAGGAAGCCCGGCGGTAGTCCTCCTCCGACAGTGGGAAGTCCAGCGAATGGTCGGCGAGCACCTCATCTGTGCGTTCCCTGGACAGTCGTGCACGGATGAGCGCATCCACATCTTCACGGGGTACACGTCGGTGTGTGCCAACCTGGACGAAGCTCAACACGCCGGTGTCCATCCACTTGTAGACGGTCGGACGGCTTACGCTGAGCGACCTCGCGGCCGATTCAGGGCTCATCCACTCGCTGTCCACGACGACCTGCGCGCGACGGTGCGCGAGCCCCTCTCCCAAGAGCAGGTTGAGCACGCCTACCAGGTCTTCGTCCGCTTCGAGTGTGCGGCCGTCAGCGAGCGTCACGGTGCAACCGGTGACGGTCCCGACCGGCTCGGCGGCGGAAGCCCCCCGCAACAAGTGCGACTGCCCGGTTATGAACCCTACTTGACCCATGAGCCCTCCTCTATCTGTAACAACTGTAACTCACGGTGCCCCTGTGCGTCGAGGAGGCAAGGGTCTGGTGAAAATGATTCAACATCTTGAATTGTGCGCATGACTCCGGTCAGTCGCTAACGCGCTCCCATTTTCCTCGGCCGGTCTTGATCCAGCCGACCGGCGGGTTCCGGTTGAGCTGTTTGCGTAGCGCGGACACACCCAGTTGGTGAAACGGCGCCGCGGCGTCCAACCATTGCGCCGCAGTCGCCGTTGTTACGCCACGGCCGGCGAACACTTCGGCTGCCTTGTCCAGCGCCAGTCTGGACACCCGGGTCGGGTCCCGGTAGGTGACCAGCGTGCCTCCGGCACCGTCATCGACGGTGAACGTAGGCCTGGGAATGGTCACTGACGTTGTGCGTATACCGTCCGGTTGCCTCCACAACGCGAAGGACCCCGCAGTCTTGCGGGGTCCTTCGCGTTGTTCGGGTTGTGTTGTCGGGAGCCGTCGCTCGCCGCAGGCGAGCCTGCCCACGATCTGTACCGGGGAGTGACGCCTGCGCTTCTCTCGTCCGCCGGCCGCCCCCAACGGGCAAACGTGGACTCCGACCGCGCGAATCAACCAGAGGGGGTCAGGTCACTAGCGACACACGATCCGCCCAGTGGGGGGTGGACAGTAGGGCCAGGCGGTCCAGGTCACGTAGGGTGCCTCTCTTCCGCCCGCGACGGATTCAAGTTCGGCATCCGCCATCTGCGCGCCCTGTTGAACCAAGTCCTCTGCCGTGATCGTGAAGCCCTGCGCAGCGGCGAGAGCCACCACATCCTCAGCAGACGTTGCGGCTTTGAGGGCCTCTTGCAGAGCCTTGTCGTTGTTTACATCTTCGACGAACGCGGCGAGTTGTTCCTCAGACATCGCTGACCTCCTCCTCGACGCTCCCATGCTAGGGCCCATGGTCCCATCGGCTCAGCACGCGTAGCGTGACGACAACCCCCGAGTCGGGTGGGTGACCTGTCGGGAGTTGGGGATCTCGGGGACCACGTTCTCACGGTGGTGGGAGCCAGCCCCCACGTGCGCGGTACGGCTCCGTGGCCGACACTTGGAGAATGGCCCGGTATCGAACAACTGTTTATTCTCCTGCCTCCCCGCCAGTGGCGTACCGATATCTGGCGGACTTCTCCTCAATCGTCGACTGGGATCCATCTGTCAAGCGGGCCAGCCTCATCGACGGGCAACCGGGTCAGATCGGGGCGCGTTACCGCCTCGTCCTGGGAATGCCGATCCGCGAACTTGTGCTGGACTACGACATTGTTGCGGCCTTCATTCCCGATGGCCCGCGCGCCTTGGGCCGCGTGGACTTGCGTGCCGAGAATGCCGATCTTGTGTCCTATGACGTCATCACCTTCACTCCTCGCGGCGACGGTGGTACCGAGGTGACCTACGACGCGGACCTGCGCGGCAAAGGTGTACGCCGGGTGCTGGATCCGTTCCTCGCACTGGCGCTCCAGGTTGCGGGCTACCGAGCGAATAGGGGTCTGGCGCGGGTGATGGCGGACCTCCCCGCGGAAGGGGCCTGATGGCGCGGCGGCTGCCCGCTGTTGTTGATGCTGTTAGTTGAGGATCTCGGCGTTGCTGGCTGCCATGGCGGTGAGACGTTCCCGCCAGTCGGCACGTTGCTCGTCTGACAGTCGCGTCCAGTCGTGGACCTCTTCAACGATCAGGAGCGGGCTGGTGGATCGGTAGGAGCGGGTGGGGTTTCCAGGAAACTTCTTGTCCGTGACGTTGGGATCGTCCTCGTAGTCGCCGGTCGGCTCGACCAGGTACACGTGGGCGCTGGGCTGTCCCGTGAGCATGACGGCGATTTCGGCGGCGAGGCCAGCACCGTCCTTCAGAGCGGTGAAGTAGATGTGGTTCATGAGGATGTCGGGACGGTAGTTCGACGGGTGTCCGGGGGCGAGGCTGTCGCCGGCGGCCAGCGGGCGGCTCGTGCCGTGGAAGAACGGGCCGGGATCGGAGGCAGCCGTCCGTTCAGAGTGTGTGGTGATGGCGGCCGCGACGCTGTCCGGGACGTGGGACAGGTCGTCTGAAAGGTTCGGATCGTTCATGGGCTAAGTATCGGGCCCCTGGTTGGCGCCGGAAAAGTTGGCCGCATGGATTGCTACATCTACGTCGACGCCCTGAAGCGCAGCGAGGAAGCGAGTTCCTCCTATGTGAGAAGCAGCGTCACCGCATCTGAATCCACATTGCGTGAACGCGACGTCCGGCGCAATCCGCCCACGGACCAGGTTCCCGGCTCACCCGCCCCCAACCGAAGGTCCAGACCACGTCGATCAGTCGCCGGACCTAACAAACAACTGGGTGGTCCTCCCTAGGACGCGCACAGGCTGCCAGGATGCTGACGTGAGCAGCCAATTCCAGGTCACGTTCGATGCCCGCGACCCCCGAGCCCTTTCGACGTTTTGGTGCGAAGTCGTTGGGTACGTCCACCCCGGGCCGCCCGGCGTCGACGTTCCTGACGATGCCGATCCGCTCGCCGCCTGGGACACCTTCCTGGCGAACATGGGTGTCCCCGCAGACCAATGGAATTCGAGGTCCGCGATCGAGGATCCTCACGGGAACGGGCCTCGCATCTTCTTCCAGCGGGTCCCCGAGGGGAAGCTGGCCAAGAACCGTGTCCACCTCGACGTGCGAGCGGCCCCGGGCATCAATGGGCCGGCACGCATGGAAGCTCTGGAGGCAGAATGCGCGCGACTCGTGGCGCTCGGGGCGACTCGGTTGCGTCGCGAGGAGCCAGCTCCGCCGATGAGCGCTGGGCACATCGTGATGGCCGACCCTGAAGGCAACGAGTTCTGCCTGGACTAGAGTCCGGCGGCGGCGGACCGGGGCGCTCGGATCGGCGGGAAGCCGGGGAGACGGCTATCCCTTCCCGAACCCTTTCTTCATGTGAAGCTCGAAGTTCTTGAAGCTGCGGCTGTCGGCATTCCGCTTGCCCCAGAACTCGGTGCCGTACTTGCAGTGTTTCCACATGTGGGTTTGGTTCTCTGACATGGGAACCTCCTTCCAGTCGACGACGAGGTAGGGCCAGCCCCAGGAAGGGTTCTCCGCGTCAATGTCGACGTAGTCGTTCCACATCCTGTTGCTGTCGGCATCAGCCTTGGTTGGATAGATGCGGAACTCGACGTCGTCTGACGCCCACCAGTCACCTTGGGTCACCCAGATTCCGCCGTTGGGGATTTCGCGGCTGCTGTACCAAGCGCCTGCTTTGTCATACTTCCGGATCCAGACGGTCGACCCCGTGTCGTTGCGGAACCCGACACTTGTCCCCTTGACGCTCCCCTTGACGTCGCTGGGGTCAACCTTGGCGACTTGGTTGTGGGTGGTGGGGGCTTCGGGTGTGGGTGAGGCAGCGTTGGCAGCAACCGGGGTGGCGACCGCGACGGCGCAGAGAACGCCGCCGGCGACGATTCGAGAAGTGATACGAGAGCGGGACACTTGATTCTCCTTGTGGGTGTTCGTGTTGTTGTCATTCAGGTCTTTCCGCTGGGCGGAGAATCCATCCCGGCCTGCGCTGCCGGATCGTTCCGGCAGTGCAGACGGCAGCATCGAGTGCTGTGATGGCGTTGAGGCTCATGAGATCTGACTGATGCTCTTCAGTTTCCAGATCGACCTCATGGCCAGGCTGATCGAAAGCGTGTGGATGATCGCCAAGGTCGCCGGTTCCCAGGGCCTTATGCACCAGTGCCTCGGGACCTGGGTGCGCACTCGATTGAACTGTGGTCATCCCCAGCTCAATCGTGTGACTCGCTGCGCGGGAGTTACGCTGAACGCAGATGTGCACGTTTGCTGCGGAGGGTGAAATGACTATTGCGGTTGATGTGAGAGCGGCCTTCGGCAAGAGGACAGGCGCGCGTGTCGGCGCCGCTGGAATGGTGCTTCTCGGTGCGGCGGCCTTGGCTGCCTGCGGAGCGGGCGGATCCTCGGAAGGCAGCAGCTCTGCGGGAAGTTCGACGTCGTCCCCAACGCCCTCCGTCTCCCTGGATGCCCGTTGCCAGTTAGGGGCCGTGCGGACCGTGCTTCAGCCATCGCAAGCCATCGTGTCATCTCGGTGTCAGGTGGCGAAGTCGGGAACGGCCTACGTAGCGGGAATCGTCAGAAGCGGCGGTCAGGAGCAGCCGTTCTTCGCCCAGAACACAGGTGCGTCCTGGCAGCAGATCTCGGAACAGCAACTCTGCTCGGCGGCTGCCGGACTCGCTGGGGTCACCGCCTACTGCAACGGGGGCCGCCCGGACGATACGAAACTTGTTCTCCCGACGACGAAACCGCCGAAGGCGACTGCATCGCCGACCGCGACCGCCGTTCCCTCCAACTCGGCCAGTACTCAGTGAGAGGACCAACAATGCGGAAGACCATCTCCACCGTAGGCGTTGCCTTAATGGCTGCGATCGTTCAATTCTCACCCGCGCTGGCTACCCCGATCGGCCCACTGCCGGAACCAGATGGCGTTATGGGGAATGGGCAACTGGACATCTTCATTACCAACCAGACCTCGTCGACGATCACCGTGAACTGGTTGGCGGGTAACAACGGTTCCTGCGCGACCAACACTTTCGTCTACTACAACGTCAATTGGGATGAGCCGGGTAACCACACGACCCCAGAGACCGAGTATCCATCCGTCAGCGACGGCAACGCCACTGTCGCCCCGGGACAGACCGGTTGGATCTCTGCTTGGAGTTCCACCCAAGGGTGCAGCGGTGACCCGCAGACGAGCATGGGCACCTGGGTCATCGGACTCGTGGGTGCTTCTCAGTTCGAATTCGGGGCACAGTACGCCAAGGGCGGCAGCACGCCGACGGATTACACCTGGAATCAGTCATACACCGGTGGCGGCAACACCGCTGGAACGTACATGTACAACTGCGGCGACGGCACTCTGCTCGGCGGCGGCAAAGGAAGCCAGGGGCAGAACTACACCTACTCAACGGGCAGCAACGTATGCCTTGTCACCCAGACTGGCCCGTTCAACCCTCAGGCAGCGTTGGCCGCCTCCGCAACAACACCACTCTGACCCGGCACACCCTGGTCCTCAGTCGAACAGGCCGCCCGCATGGTAGCCGTCGCCGGCTGCAGCGGCGGCCGCGAATTGGTCGTACGCGGGTGCTATGACCGTACTGATGAATGCCATCGTGGGACCCCCACCGAAGCTGATCGCAACCGCGGCGGCTTCCATCACCTCGTCCTTGGTCGCGCCGACCGCCACGAGTTTCGGCATGTGCAAGACCACGCAGTTGTCGCACCGCGCGAGCGCGATCGCCCCGATCGCAACCAGCAACTTGGTCTTGGCTTCGAGCACGCCGGGACTTTCGATCGCGTCCATCGCCGACTGCTGGGCCGAGATCTCGTCGCCGATGTGTTCCTTGCCGGCCTCGAGGCCGGCCTGCAATTCCTGCAACTTGCCAATCGCGTCGAACATTGCTTCTCACATCCTCTGTACGGTGACTGAGTCGAGGCCCGATCCGGTGACGGGCATCCCGAGGGAACGTCCGCGGAACCCACTCGTACCACCGGACCTAGTGTCATTTGGTGTCGTCATCGGTCCCTCGATCACCTGACGACGACGCCACAGCCTTCAACGCCCTTTCCCGAGCTATCCACGGAAAGGTGAAGCGCCGATTGAATTCCAGGGCTCCGATCGCGAGCACGATGCCGAGTAGCGAGCAGCCCAGCCGGACCAGTGCAACCCGATCCACATGAGTGCCGCCATTTCCCATGAACACCATCGATGGGGTGAGCAGAATGACGAACTGCCAATAGGGAACTCCGGCGGCAAGTCTGCCGACTGCGGCGACAAGGAAGGCGAGACCGATAATCACCAGGGCATTCGAATTGTGGACTACAGCCGCTATCCCGGCGGCGATGATGACGCCACCAAGTGTCCCAGCTGCTCGGTGCTCGGCCCGATGGCGTAAACCATGCACCACACCCTCGTGTGGGTACATAGGGCGCACGATCACGCAGATGGTCAAGATCGTCCATCCAGCAAGGGTGTAGGGGAACCAGGTCAGGCTGACAGCGCCCACGGCTCCGAGCAGAAACGCCATGGTTGCGCCATAGACGATCGAGCCTTCTCTGCGGAGCGGTTGTCGTGGGATCTTCGGAAGTTTCTTCCACAGGAGAACCACGCAGAGGGATGCCCAGGCGGCACTCAGGATGTTGATTCCCACCAGGGTGACCAGGTATGTCGGTGTTACGGTCACACCCTCTGCTACCTGGCGGGCCGTCAGAGCCGACGGCCCAATCATCGTGAGGCCCATCAGGATGGCGACCTCGATGACCGGCGTCGGTACCCCCCGGAACGCAGCAAGTCCGGTGAGGGCGCCGACCGAGGCGAGGATCATCACCCCAATGGCCGGGTATACCACGCCGACCGGGCTGATCCCGATGGCCACAACAGACACGGCCGTCAACAGCAGACCTTTGCGCACCCCAAGGTTGAGCAGCGATAGGGCGGCGACGAAGATCCCAGGCATCGCCGCACCTGCGCCGGACGCAAGTGGAGTAAACATCAGAGCCACGATGGGTAACGCGAGAATCGCCATCAGAACAGCGGCCGTCAGTAACAGCCGGACCCCTGATGGCGGGGTCTTCGCGGGTGCAGCGGCGACGGATGGCGAGGCTGCCGTCATGGCTGCACACTCATCGGGGGCAGCGGCGACCCATCACCGGGCGTGCAAGCCGCCGTCGTGATGGGCAGGTGGCAGGTGGTGAGCCGCACAGCGCCAACGTAGCCGAAACGTGCACCGGCGCGCTTGTCGCTGCGTCCGGAAGTAAATCCACGCGTCAGGCGCGAAGCTCAGCCGGTTTCGCGCCTCGACTGAGTGCTCTGTCCAGACCGAGGAAGAGGAAGCCGAAAACCAGTCCCAGCACGAGGATCACAATGATGTTGACGCCGACCCCCGCGTACCCCCCGAGACTCATTCCGGGAATCAGCGGTGACGGGTCGTTGACGTCCACGAAGGGATACGGGTACCAGTGCTGCGGACCGCCCGCCACGGGCGTGGGCCGATTCCCCGGCGGGCGCAGCAGCAACAGGCCGCGTAGCAGGGTATAGACCAACCAGATGATCGGGATGATCAGCATGGTGCCAACTTCGCGAACTGTGAACCGCGGTCGGGGTCCGAACAGCAGAAACCCCAGCACAGTCGCCCAGGGGCAGATGTAGTGGTAACCCAGGTTGGTCCACACGTCGGGCCCGATCGGAGACGACAGCGGCGCGAGCACGATCGCGTAGACCAGCCCTGTGATAGTGATCATCACCAGGCTGCTCATGCGAAGCCAACGGAACCATCGTCCGTCTCTGGCTGGGTTAGCCGCCAACATCGCGTTGGCTATCAGCGTGACGATGTTGCTCCACACGGTGAAGTAGCTCAGCGTGAAGAAGATGCCGTTGAACGGCCCGCCGTTCCCCGCCCACGTCGCGGACAGGAACAGACTGAACAGCAACGTCGCGGCGCCGATGATCGTCAGCAGCCACCAGTAGATTCGGGCGACAACAGCCCAGGTTCCTTGCGGTACGTACGTTGACGTACCTGCGGTTTCAGTCGCGGCCATGGCCCATCATTGACCAGGTCGGGCTTTCACCGCACCCGGAATTTGTGAACGGCTCCACACCCACGCCTGTGCGGCGCTACTTGCAGGCGAGGTTGGCTGCCGTACCCGTGGGGTTGGTCAGTGCGCACGCACCGAAGACGTTGCCGGTGGGCCCCTGCATCGAGAAATTCCAGGAGTTCTTGGCCGTCGCGGCTGTGGCGAGACCGAAGCCGAACGTCACCTTCGTCCACATCGAGCTGGCCTTCGGGTACGGCGGATAGGCGGGGTTGATCGCCTGTCCATTGCTCTTCGCCAACGGCCCGAAAGACGGAATTGGATACGCAGTGTTGGCATCGAGCATGGTCCCACCGTTGCCGACCACCAAGTTGGGCGGCTGCCCGGGGATCTTCACAGCCTGCATGAGGTGGATGTGCGAGGACAGGATCATCTGGTAGTTGCCCAGCATGTTCTGCGAGGCAGCCGCCTGGTCGTTGGACACCCAGGGGGTGAAGTTCGGCGCGAAACCGTTACCGGCTTGACGACCGAAGATCGGCCGGTGCGTCATCAACCAGGACTCCACTCCGGGCTGCTTCTGGGTCTGAAGAGCAGCCTGTAGATATGCCTTCGCCTGGTTGGGCACCCAATTCGTGACCTTGTCATCGGAGCCGTAGGCCGAATCGACCATGGCGACCTTCAGTTTCCGGCCGGTCGCCACATTCAGAGAGAATGACCAGGTGTCGGTCACCGCCGGGGTGGCCGGGACCGGGTTCGCGCCGACTGCGAGCGGCTCGCAGGTCGCAGCAGTCGTCGGCCGCGGATCGAAGAAGAGGAAGAAGCCGTTGCCGGCGCGATTGCAGGCCTCATGGTTTCCTCGCAGGAAGGCGATGGGAGCCACCGGGAACAACGCGGACATCGGGTTGATGGCGTCCGTCATCCACCCGTGCGCGCTGTCATCGAATGGCATCCCTGCGATGGGCGCGACCGGCGGGTTCACGCCACACTGCGCCCAGTTCGCGGCCGGGCACGCGGACTCCCGGTAGTAGTAGTCGCCCGGATTCAGAACCACCTGCGGCTTCAAAGCTGCCAGCCGGTTGGCGATCGGTGCGAGCGGCCAGGCCTTCGCGCAGTCCTGGATCCGCCCTGCCTCGACGCGACAACCCGAGTCGGCGAAGATCCCGATTCGGGTGACGGTGGCCGGAAGGGTCGCCGGGATCGTCCGACCCCCTACGCTCGCCGAGGTGATCCCGGCCGGGATGGCGGCGCTGCATACCTTCACCGTGGTGAAGGCGGGCCGGGCTTTCGGCCCCACGGTGCGCTCCGTCATCGGGTAGTTCTTGGTGATCGTTTGGGCCCCGACCTTCTTGACCGTGGCCAGCACCGGGCAACTCGCGCCGGGTTTCAGAACCGCGCGCGCCACCAACTGGGAATTGGCAATCGACGGTGGCGCCAGCAGCGTGTAGGAGGCCAGCGTGCTCGGCGGCGGCGGGACTTGGGGGCGCGTGAGCTTCGGGAGTTGTGGTCGCACCGGCGGCGGAAGCTGCGGTCGGATATCACCCCGAAAGACTGGAGTCGGATCGGGCGTGGCCTGTGCCGGCATCGCCGGAATGAACACGGCACCGATGGTGACCACGGGGACGAGCACGCGGCGAACGGCAGGCAACATGCCGAGAATCATACGTCGCCGATTCGAGTGGAATGCAACCACGCCGCATTCGAGCGGTTACAGGGCGTTGCGGCCAGGAGGGGCGCACCACCGGATTCCCGGGCGTCGACCGGATCTGCTGCGCTTGTCGCCGACGGGTTTAGCCCTCCCGCAGCGAGGCGAGGATTCGGTCGTGTTGATGCGACCACGCATCCCACACCGAGCCGGCCCACTGCCATGCCCGTTCGGTGTAGGCGGACAGGTCAGGAGCGCCCTCGACACTGTTCAGGTTCAACACCGGTGGCTGGGTGGGTGGAGTCAGGAGTGGGTACTGGGGGCGGGGAACCGGAGCGGTGCGCATCTGGGCCAAGATCTGCTGCTCGCTTCGACCTAGAGCCAGTCGCGCACCTAGTGCCCGCAGGTGAACGAACACCGATTGGCGATCGCGCCGGTCCGTCCCGTCGCCCGGGTGGGAGGCCATGTACGCATCGACGACGAGTCTGTGCGCGGGCGCCGGATAACCGAAGCGAGTCATCTCGTCCGCCTGCACCCGACCGAAGGCCGCCCAACACGCGGCCGGTGACCCAACGTAGGCATGCGTGGGTGCGTCGGCGGGGACTTCGGGGACCGTGGCGCCGCACGCGGGGCACTTCATGCACCCATCATCCTCGACGCCAGTTGCCGGTACCAACACCCATCGGCTGGCCGCTGACTACTGCCAAATCTGCGCAATGGTCACGTTGACGTCCCCCAGGTCCTTGTCCTTCTCGGGCGCCACTCTGAGGCCGGTGGCTTCGAGGGTGCCGTCGACGGGCAGTGGCTGCGTATCGCGGAACGCCCCCTCGGTCTCATCGAACGTAAGACTGACAAGCTCCGACCCGGTGGCGAAGCGATAGACCCCGTAGAACTCCGTGCTCGGTTTCTTCACGCGGGTGACGGCGACCCTCATCGTCTGACCGCTGCAGCGGTTCATGTCGCCAGACACCTCGATGCTGGTGACGCGTCCAGCTCTGCCGATCACCTTCGTGACGGTGATGCCGCGCTCACAATGGGGGTCGGTCAGTCCGGTGGTCGGGGCGGTGTCTGAGCCTACGAGACTCAGCACCGCGGCACCCGCGACCAGGAATGCCACGGCGTTGAGGGCCAGACCTGGCAGCACGCCGATCATCTCGGCTCACCACCCACCACGGTGTGACGATGGGCCGGGCGTCGGGATTCGGCACCGGGCGCCCCGACGACCACGTTGAGCGGATGCCCGACCCGGCTCGCGTGGTGGGCGCAATGCCGACCGTGGTGCGGTGCCGCGATCGGGTGCCACACGAAGTCGCCGTCTGCAGTGATCAGCACGTAGTCGCTGCGCCCGTTGACCGGGTCGACACGGCGCAGGACCGGCAGCCGGTAGGACGTCGCCAGCTCGCTCAGTTGAGCCGCGGTGTGAACGAAGCGAGGCCTGTGTCCGGCGGTGACACGTTCATCGGCAGGGACCTTGTGCGGCCAGATGCGGGCGCTGTCAAGAGACGCCAACTCCTCATCGTGACCCGCGATCGGATGCCAACGAAAGCGGGCAACTCTATTGACCACCAGGGTGGCCACCGAGCAGATTGTCAGACCGGCCACCGCCATCACCAGGTTCGGCCACACCGGGGATCCTCGGACCAAGGCCAGAACTGTCGCCCCGAGTGTCATGAGGATCGCCCCGAGCAGACAGGCCGCGAGCAGCCCCGATCCCGAGGCCTGGCGGGCTGAGGTGCTGGCCTTGCCTGGCGGTGTGCTTCGCCGGAGGGCGGCTGCAAGATACGGCGTGACCCTTCGGTGGCGCCTTGGCAGCAGGGCGAACACCAGTACCACCGCGGCAGCGGACGCCGCCGCCAGGGCAGGTCGCGCGATGAACCATGACAGCACCGCGCCGAGGCCTGGAACTGCCAGGACCTTCTCCCCGCGTACATCGGAGTTGGCCACGTCCCAGGGATCCCACCAGTTGTTGTTGTCTCCCTTCGTATGCCACCCAGCAACCGCATCGCCCGCCACGATGCGGTGCAACACATGGCCACCCTTCGCGTCGAAGACGACGATCTGTCCGGTGTGGTAGGACTCCCGGCTCCGTGCCACCACCAACGTGCCACTTGCCAGGGTGGGCTCCATGGACTGCCCCGTTACCAGCGCGTAGGTCGTTTGCCCGCCGAACTGGGCCGGCGCTAGCCACTGCCACGCCGCGGCGACCGCCGCTACCACCAACACGAGCAACAGGGCACGCCCGGAGCGCGAGCGTCGCCGTTCGGCGGCGCCGTGTCGCGCTGCGGGCGTTGTCATCTGCATCCCCTCCGCTGAGAGGCCGGCAAGGCTTGGTCATGCCCAGGTCTTGGCGATGGTCAGGGTGACCAGGCCGAAATCCTTAGCCTTGATCGGCGCCAATCTCGATCCGGTCGGGGTGAGTGTGCCGCCGGACGGTGTGGGCGCCGTATCGTAGAACTCCCCGGTCGTGGCGTCGAAGGTCAGCGTGACCTCCGTAGTGTCGGCTGGGAACTGATACACCCCGTACGCGTGATTGGTACCAGTGCCGTCCAGATCGACCTCGGTGAGCAGCGTCTGCCCGGTGCACTTGGTCATGTCGCCGGTGATAGTGACGTGGGTGATCCGGTTGTTGTCGTGACCTCCCTGTTCCACGGGATTCGTCACGACGAGTGGACCTGCGCAAGCCGCATCTGTCTTCCCGCTGCCGGGAGCGGAATCTGATCCATCCAGCACCAGGGCTGACGCACCAGCCGCTACTACGCCAAACACGAGGGCAGATGCCGCGAGACCCGCCGACAACTTCCTCATGATGTCCACCTCCTCTGGCCCATCGGGCCCTCGTCGTCTTCTCCTCCAACTCAATTCTCCTGCGATGCCGGGGGAGTCCCTAGAGTCCAAAGTCCTGTCTTCAGGGTCCTTTGATGTCGACCACCCCGGATAGGCTGGTGCGATGGGAGGTGGGGCGTGAATCCCGAATTCGATCTAGATGGCGTGGACTGGCGAAGGATTCTGGAACACCATCTGGATCCTCATGTGATCCTTGAGGCCGTCGAAGGCGCCACCGGCGGTGAGTTGGATTACCGCATCCGTTGGGCCAATCAGGCGGCCCGGGCGAGACCGGCGCTGTCCGGTATCGACCTGGACGGGACGCTTTTGAGCCAGATCCTGGACCCGCAACTCACCGCTGCCATGGGGGCCTTCTTCGCGACGGCGCTTCGGGACTCGGGGTTCGCGGTCATCCGCGACGTTCGCGCCTCGGTAAGCGGCGCACCGGCCGAATCGCGTTTCGATGTCTGGATGGCGCCGCTGGGCGGACGCTGCCTCGCCTCCGGGTGGCGGGAGGTTTCGCGTGACGTCCGGGAGCATGAGCGCTCCGCGGCTCGCATGGAACGGCTGCGCCTGCGGGCGGAGGCCGATTCGGGGATGGAGTTGGTGCTGGAGGACGCGACCGTCGGTATGGCCATCACCAACGTCGACGGTGCCTTCGACTACGTGAACCCCTACTTGTGCACCATGCTCGGCTATCCCCGGGCGGAGTTGACCGGGATGCGGTTCGCGGACTTGACCCATCCTGACGATCGGGAGCTCAGCGTTACCGGACTGATGGAGCTGCGGGCGGGGATCCGTGACTCCTTCGTCCAGCGAAAACGCTATTTGAATTCCGATGGTGAGTCGGTGTGGATCGATCTCACCGTCTTCGCGGTTCGGGAGGAGGACCGTCACCTGCGACACATGCTCGCCCAGATGGTTGACGTGAGTGCAGAAGTGCGGGCCGCCGAGTTCCTGCGGGCGGCGAACAACCTGAATGAACTTGCCTTGACGATGGCCACCCAAGACGAGATCAGTGCCGCCTTGCTATTCCACCTGCGTCAGCTCCTCGCCGCTGATGTTGGCCTCCTCGTCGGGCTGGAGCAAGGCCTGTGGACCATTTGGCAGGTGTCCCCCGAACAAGGAAACGAGTCGGATGCCCCCACCGCCCTCACGGTCGATCGCCGCCTGTCGGATCCGGTTCTCATGGAGGCGCTCGTTTCCGGTCAGCTGGCGGCGGGCGGCTTGTTGGACGGCGAGTCCGCGGACCCGGCGCTGAAAGGTCTGGGGACCTGGCTCGTGGTTCCGCTCGGTCACGACTACTTGACCTCCGGGTTGGCTGTGCTGTTCCGCCGGTCGGGTCGGCGACCGTTCGACGAGAGCGATAGTGAAATCGCTGAGCCGCTTGCCGCCCAAGGGGCGCTCGCCGCTGGCTATAGCTCGTCCCGGGAGTTGCAGGAGGAGGAGACCGTGCTGCGGGACCGCAACCGCATCGCACGCGATCTGCACGACTTGACCATTCAGCGCCTCTTCGCGCTGGGGATGACCCTTGAGTCGCAACTGGCCCGAAGTCCCGACCCGAAGGTGGGTGAAACCGCGCAAGGCGCCGTGGCGGAGATCAACAGCATCATCAGGGAATTGCGTGGATCGATTGCCGGGCTGCGGTCGTCGTCCGATGCCATCGAAGCGTCAGGTCTGCGGATGATCCTTGCTAGGGAGATTGCGCGTGCCGAACACACGCTCAGGAGGCCACCAACGCTGAAGTTCGATGCCGGGGCTGTGGACCGTTTTTCGCGGGACCTCGTCGACGCGGTTGCGGCTGCCGTGGCGGAGGGGCTGAGTAATGCCGCCAGACACGCGGACTGCACCCGCGTCAAGGTTGCCCTCCGCGTTCAGGACGGGATCCTCAGACTGAGAATCAAGGACGATGGTTCCTTCGATCCGTCGAAGCCGGGGCGGCTGTCCGGACTGGCGAACCTTCGGACCCGGGCACGTGACCTCGGTGGTGATAGCTCGCTGGATCGGGTGGGCGACTCGACCGTCCTGATGTGGTGGGCGCCATGTGCGTGAAGTAGCCGGCTCACGCGGGACGGTGCCTGCGGTGCCGCGCGGAATAGGCCATGGCCTGGGTCCGTCGGGAGACATTGAGTTTCGAGAAGATCGAACTGGCGTAGTTCTTCACGGTCTTCTCCGCGAGGAACATCTCGTTCGCGATCTCCTTGTTGGACATGCCACGACCGATCAGCTCCAGGACGCGACGTTCCTGTGACGTGAGGCTAGTCAGACGATCATCCGTGCTGGCGGCCGATAGCTCGCTCTGCAGGCGCTCCACCTCACCTTCGGACCACAAGGTGCCGCCAGAGGCGACCTTCTGTACCGCCGCTACCAGGGCTGGTCCATCGACTTCCTTGAGGTAGTAGCCCTGGGCACCGGCACGGTAGGTATCGAGTTTGGCCTGGTCATCCGAGTAGGAGGTGAGAATCAGAATGGCTACGGATGGCTGCCTCGTGCGAACCTCCCGGCACACCTCGACGCCGCTGCCGTCGGGCAGCCGGACATCGAGTACCACGACGTCGGGCACAGTGGCGTTGATGCGCTGAATCGCCGAGGCGGCTGTGGCGGCCTCTCCTACGACCTCTAGCCCGGGGGTGCCGTCGAACAATGCTGCCAATCCGCGCCGGACCACCTCGTGATCGTCCACCAGGAAGACCCGAATCGGCGGCATGGTTCCAACCTCCTGACTGGGCCACAACGCTTGCGACTCCCGCTGTGGGATGGCTGGCCGGTCGGGTCCGATGGGCGGGCAGTGCACGGCCAAACTACTACTGGGCAACGCGTCCGGGGGAATCCACACGGGGGTTCGCAGTAAGGAAGGGCGCGCGGCCTTCGTGCCGCCTGCGTCGCTCGGTGTGGCGCCGCCGCGCGCGGCGGAACGGCACTTGTACGATGTGCGTGATCGCGCGGACGCACGTGGGCTGAGGTTCGGCACAGCGACACCGCGACCATTCACGGCGACATCAAGAGAAAGTGGAGTCATGTTCAACGACAATGGATCTTTCCTACTGGCCCTGCTCGAGTTCTTCCTGTTCTTCGCGTGGCTGATGCTGCTGTTCTGGGTATTCAGCGACATCTTCCGCAGCCACGACATCGGTGGCGTTGCCAAGACGATCTGGGTGATCGTGGTCATCGTGCTGCCCTGGCTGGGCGTGCTGCTCTACCTGATCATCCGCGGGGGCGGCATGTCGAAGCGTGCGATGGAGCAGCAGAAGGAGATGCAGGCCGCGCAAGCGGAGTACATCAAGTCGGTGGCCGGCACGGACAACTCAGCCGCGGATCAGATTGCCTCGGCGAAGAAGCTGCTGGATGCGGGAACCATCACGCAGGCGGAGTTCGACTCCTTGAAGGCGAAGGCGCTGTCCTAGACAAGGAAGGTTAACGGCGGCCCACGGACGCTCGAAAACGAGTTCTGGGGCGAGCGGCGTCCGCAGTTTCGGCTGCGGGCGCCGCTCGCTGTACCCAGTCGGCGTAGCGGGCGGACAGGGGACCCGCCGAGAATCCATGGGCGAAGACGCTCAGCAACACCGTGAGGGTCAGCACTCCCAGGTAGTCAGGCATAACCGGGCTCGCCGAACCGAGTTCCTCGACGGCCAACAGTGCGAACACCACGGTGGCGAGGCCGCGGGGACCGAACCATCCGATGAATAGGACGGTCTGTCGGCTGAAGCCAACGCCGATCAGGCTTACCGCGACCGGGATCATTCTCAGCACGGTCAAAACCGCCACGGCCGCAAGTAGCCACTGCCATTCGAACCCGCTGCGCAGCACGGTGAGGGCCAGTCCCCCTGCCATGAACCACACGACGTACCCCAGCAGGTCGGCCGCGATCTCCAGGGTGCCGCTGGTCTCCGGCTGAGTCCGGTTGGTCTTCGACATGCCGCCGAAGACGAGTCCCGCGACGAAAGCCGTGATGAAGGCGTTCGCGCCGACGACGCTGGCGATACCGAATCCGAGAAACGGAACCGCCAGCAGGGCCACCGACCGACTTGTCGCAGAACTGGATCCGGTGCGCTCGGACAGGTCTATCGCCCAGGCGGCGACGGCGCCGACGGCGACTGCCACGAGCAAAGCCAAGCCCGCAGGCAGGATGGCCAGTTGCAGCAGGCTGTGTTCACCGAGCCCCTCTTCGGCGGCAAGGACCGCGAGTGCGAACAGCACCAATGGAGTCGCCAGTCCGTCATTGAGGCCACTCTCGACGTTCAGCGCGCGCCGGATCCGAACTGGCACGGAGGGGTTCAAGACGGTGGGGGCCCCAAGCCCGGCATCGGTCGGTGTCACTGAGGCGGCGAGTAACACTGCACCTGCAACACCTAATGCAGGGAAGGCCAGCACTGCCGCTGCCGTCGTGGCGACCAACGCCAGCGGGAATCCGATCGCCAGCAGACGGGCAGGGACTCCGGCATCCTCCTTCAGCTTGCGCAGTTGCACAGTTGATGCGTCATGGAAGAGCACTACTACCAGTGCGAGTTCCGCAAGGAGATGGACTACTGCGTTATCGACGTCGAGTTTGTCGACAAGTCCGAATACGACGACCCCTGAGGCCATGAAGACCATCGGCGCGGTGATGTTCCAGCGATCGAATCGACGTCCGGCCAGGGCGAATGCCACCACCAGGGCGCTGAAAATGATCAGTTGCACGGGGGAAGCCTAGTGGCGCTGGCACCCGACTGTGGCGCCAACTTCGAGGCGCCTGGACACCCTGAATGCGCCGCTTTCGTCGGCGAAATTCAACTCAGGGGTCGCCCAATGGGCAGGCGTAGTCGAAGGTGGAGTACTTCGGATGATGCCCTCCGCCGGCGGCGGTAGCAAGGTCGGCGTCCGACAACTCCGTGTCCAACGGCTCGGCGCTGGCGATCAGATCCGACTCCTCGATGCGAACGCCGTGTTGCTGCGCGATGAGCACGACTTCCTCGCGTGTGTCTGCGTTACGGAGGGCGGTCATCAACTCGCTGTCAGACTCAGCCAGGTCGGCCAACCTGCGCAGTTCATCGGTTGTCATGGAAGCACCCCTCGTCGTCGATGCCCTTGATCGTGTCACAAGCGATTCGGTGCCGGCAACACCAACGAACCGTCATCCGATCCGGCGCCGGGTTCCGAGCCGGACTCCGTTTCGCGAGGTCAGAACGAGGGGTTGGTCTGCCGCTTCTTCTCCGCGTACATGGCTCCGTCGGCACGACGGGCCAAGGCGTCGAACGTGGTGCCATCGTCTGGGTACACAGCGGCGCCGACGCTCAAACCCAAGACGAACGAGATGTCGTCATTGATCACCATGGGCTCGCGCATCACCGCTTGGATGTGCCGAATGGTCAACTCGGCGTCTTCCCGGGTGCGTACCTCATCGAGCAGGATGCCGAACTCGTCACCGCCCAATCGACCGACGGTGTCCACCTCTCGCAGGGTGGATTGCACCCGACGGACGACGTTGTCCAGGGTGGTGTCGCCGACCGCGTGGCCGTAGGTGTCGTTCACGACTTTGAAATCGTCCACGTCGATGAACAGCAAGGCGCAGCGCCCCGAGTAACGGTCGGCGCGGAGCAGTGCCGATTCGGCCTCCAACTCGAAGGCGCCCCGGTTGAGTACCCCGGTCATCGGATCGTGGGTGGCCAGGTATTCCAACTGCTCGGACGCGGTCCGCTGGGACGTGACGTCGATCGCTGCCGTGATGTGGCCTTTGACAAGCCCGTCCTCGTCGAGCAGTGGCGCCACTCGACAGGTGACCCAGCGCAATTCTCCGTTGGGACGGCGGATGCGGAACACATGGTCCGCGAGTTCGTCGTGGTGCCCGGGGTCGTCCTGGGGGAGGGTGCGCGCGATCAGGTGCAGAAGCCCGGTCAGATCCTCATGTTCGACGCTGCCCATCCATCCGACACCCATCGTGGCTCGCTCGGACACCATCGCCAACTCGCACCAGGCGCGATTGGCGAAGACGGCCGCGCCGTCGACGTCGGTCTCGAGGATGCCGATCGGCACACCCTGGGCGAGAGTGAGGTAGTGGTGGTGGCTGGTACGCAGCTCCGCCGATTGGGCTGCGATCGTCGATTCCCGTTCGGCCACCACCTCGAGTTGGCGGTCCAGGGCTCGGCGGGTCGCAACGGCCATTCCGAAGACAGCGAAGAGGAAGAGTATGCGGCGAAGCGCCATTATCAGCAGTTCAGGTCCGTCCGCCACGCCAACCACCGCATAGCCGGTTTCGGGTACCAGCCCGGCGGACGCGGCCCACGCAAAACCGAGATAGGCCAGCAGGATGCCCAGCGACGCGACGATGGTCAGCCACAAGGCCGCCCGGACGCCGAGCAGATACGAACCGGCGAGCACGATGATGGCCATGAAGAACGGCATGGTGGCCGCATCCGGCAACTCGAAGAAGGATGCGACGGTGAGCCCCAACGTGCTGCCGTAGAGACTGATTCGCATACCCATCACGGTGCGCTCAGGCCGATTGCGAACCCAGAGGTACGTCACCAAGACCAGTAGCGCGGTCGCGCCTCCGGCGATGGAGATCCCCCACAGGGATTCAAGGGCGCCCAGTAGCACGCCCAGCAGGGCCGCTGCACCAGCTATGAGGCTGATCGCGCGGAACCGAGCGGCCTGCAAGGCGGCAGCATCGGCGGAATGTTCGGGACTCGGCATCGCAGCAACCGCCTCCCACGTTCATCTCCACCGTTGGGTCACCTAAGTGTAGTCCGGAACGCCTGCCGACGGCGGGGGTCGCTCGGATCGAAGCGGCTGCCGGACGCAGTCCGGTCGGCCCTGGCAACCGACCCCGCCCAACTGGAGGTGAGTGTATGTTGGTGGCCTGCCTGACCGCGGTGGGTCGCCCGACAGGGTGTCCCACCAGGACTCTGGTGGCGCGCAGGGCCGTTACCCGAAGTTGCACAGCCTCGCCCAGTGTTCGGTGGTCTCACGATCTGTCCCAAAGGCACCTCCTTCTCTTCGAAAGGCACCTCCGTGAATAGTGCAAAGACGCGGCTATCGATCGCCATCGCTGGTGTCTCGCTAGCCATCACGATGACCGGATGCTCCGGCGGAGCCTCGAGTTCTTCGACCTCTGCTTCTGCTGCCAGCGGCTCTGCCGGTGTGAGTGCCTCGGCCAGCGCGGCTAACACTGCATTCACTCCAGACGTCCAGGCCCAACTGCAGAAGGCGCTCGACGACGTTCGGGTCAAGTTCAAGGCGCCTGGTGTCCTGGCCGGTGTCTGGACGAACAACGGGGAATGGATCGGCATCTCCGGGGTCGCCAAGGCAGGCACGACACAGCCACCGACGCCGGACGATCACACCCGCATCGGCAGCATCACCAAGACCATGACGGCGACCGTGATCCTGCAGCTCATCGAGGCCGGCAAGCTGTCCTTCGACGATGTCGTGGACAAGTACGTCCCGGGCATGCCCAACGGCAGCACCGCCACGATCAAGAATCTGCTCGAAATGCAGAGCGGCATTCCGTCCTACACCGCCGACGCGGCGAACGTGAACGTATGGGCGGCAGACCCCACCAAAGCCTTCACCCCCCAGCAGTTGGTGGACTCCGTGAAGACGACCCCGGCAATGTTCGCGCCGGGGACCAACATGTTTTACTCCAACACCAACTATGTTCTGCTCGGCATGATCATCGAGAAAGTGACCGGGCGGCCCATCGTGGAGAACTTCTCCGAGAGGCTGTTCAAGCCTCTCGGAATGAACCAGAGCAGTGTCCCGGGTACGTCGACAGATCTGCCGTCGCCGTACTGGTCAGGGATCAGTACCCAGGCCGACCCGAACGGGACGATCAAGAACGCGACCAACTGGAATCCATCGTTCGCTTTCACCGCAGGTGAGGTCATCTCGACCCTGGATGACCTGCACACGTGGGGGGTGGCGCTGGGCACCGGCAAGGGCATCTTGAAGCCTGAGACCCAGCAGCTGCGAGTTGACTCGGTGAAGTCGACCGTCGGCATGAACACGCCCGACTACTCCTACGGGATGGGGGTTGTGAACCTGAACGGCTGGCTCGGCCACACCGGAGAGATCCCCGGCTACAACACCATCCTGAACTACCAGCCGGCGACCGGCACAACAGTTGTCGTGATGGTCAACAGCGACATCACCGTTCCCGCCAATCCGACGCCGGAAGTCCCGAGGCCCGCGGCCCCCGCCGTCGCAGGGTTCGAGGGGATCGCGAAGGTACTGTCCGCTGCCGGGTCGGCGAGCCCGTCACCGTCAGCAAGCTGACAGTGACGGGCAGTTGCGTGCGGCGGCAAGCAACTCGGAGGCGCTTGGATAGACGCATGACACCCACTGCGACAGGGGCAACGACGCGCACGCGTGGGGGGTATGTGATCAACGAAACACTGTGCCGTGGCGGTGCCAGCACTGGCCTCTGGGGTTTCCTACGCTTGCTGGATGCCTAGAAAACTTCTCGCTGAATTCCTCGGAACGTTCTTCCTCGTCTTCGTTGCGGTAGGCGCAGCCGTGGCCGGTATTGCGGCCGCCCGTGATGACACAAGCAAGTTCCTGATCCCCGCCGCGGGTGTCGTTGGCGTCGCCCTCGCGTTCGGATTCGTGTTGGTGATGGCGGTCTACGCGATCGGGCACATCTCCGGCTGCCACATCAACCCGGCCGTCACCATCGCCATGATGGTCGGCCGCAAGATGCCGATCGGTGAAGGCCTGGCCTACATGGTCGTGCAGGTGCTCGGAGCCATCGCCGGTGCTGGGGCCCTGAAGTTCCTGGTGTCGGTAGGCGGCGTCACTGATAAGACCGGCGGCCTCGGCACTAACGCCTACGACAACGGCGCCATCAACATGTGGGGCGCGCTGGTCCTCGAGATCCTGCTGACGGCCATTTTCGTGCTGGTCATCCTCTTCGTGACGGACAAGGTTGCGACTCCGGCCTTCGCCGGGCTGGCCATCGGTTTCTCACTTGCCGCCGTGCACATGGTGGGCATTCCGCTCGACGGCACCTCTGTCAACCCGGCGCGCTCGATCGGCCCGGCGCTGTTCGCCGGCGGCACCGCCATCTCGCAACTGTGGCTGTTCATCGTCGCGCCGCTGATCGGCGGTGTGCTGGCCGCTCTCATCTGGAAGGGCATCACGCCCGCTGACTTGGAGACAGCCGATACAGATATCGATGGGGTCGAGGCCGACGTCGATCTGCGCGAGGTCCAGGTCGCCGAGAAGGGCGCCACCAGCTAGTAATTCGATTACGCACGTCACCACCGGGCAACCCACGCCGATCAGCTGTCACCAGCCCATCGGTGTGGGTTGCTCCGCTTGGCTGATAGACCCTTTGGTCGCTCAGCGGCGAAACCGCGCCCAGTAGCCTTGAAGGTGACGGTGAGTCCTCTCGCCGCCGCAGGAGGACGACATGCGCTGGGTCCGCGAACATGCAGGCTGGCTGGTCCTTGTGCCTTCGGCCGCGCTGCTGGCCGCGGGCATCGTGGCAATGCTGGCGGGCAATGACGGCGTCCGGGATGCCTGCTGGCTGATCGCGGGCATCCTCGGGCTGGCTGCATCCATTGTCGCCGTTATCCGGGGCCTGATAGCGAGGACCGCCGGGGTCGACATCCTGGCCCTGCTCGCGGTGGCTGGAGCCATCCTCACCGGCGAGTACCTGGCCGCCGCGCTCATTGCCGTGATGCTCGGCACCGGAACCGTGCTTGATCAATGGGCCGAGTCGTCGGCGCGGCGTGAGCTGAGCTTACTTCTGGCCCGAGCTCCCAGGGTCGCCCATCGCGTCGCCGGCACCGGGATCGAGACTGTCGAGGTCGACCAGGTTGCGGTGGGCGATGAGTTACACATCGGGGCAGGGGAGATCGTGCCCGTCGATGCCCGACTGCTGACCTCGGGAACCTTCGACGAGTCAGCGTTGACCGGGGAGTCTGCGCCGGTTGACCATGGCCCGGGGGATTCGGTTCGCAGCGGGATCGTGAACGCCGGCAGCCCGGTGTCGGCTATGGCCACGGCCCTCGCCGAAGACAGCACATATGCCGATGTTGTTCGGTTGGTCGAGTCCGCCCAAGCCGATTCGGCACCGTACGTGCGGATGGCGGATCGGATGGCGTGGTGGTTCATCCCGCTGTCGCTGGCGCTCGCGGGCGTTGCTTGGCTGGTCAGCGGGAGTCCCGAACGGGCAGTCGCAGTACTCGTGGTCGCGACGCCATGCCCGCTGCTGTTGGCGGTGCCCGTTGCCGTCATCTCGGGCGTCTCGCAGGCAGCCCGGCGTGGCGTGGTTATCAAGGGCGGGCAGGTGCTTGAGCAGTTGGCCCGCGGCCGGGTGCTGCTGTTCGACAAGACGGGCACGCTGACCCGGGGAACGCCGTCTCTGATGAGCGTTCACGTCGCTCCTGGGGTGGACGTCGCAGAAGTCCTGCAAGCCGCGGCCAGCCTCGATCAGGCATCGCCCCACGTGCTGGCGAGTGCGATCGTCCGCGCTGCCCGCGATCGCGGCCTGCACCTCGTGCGGCCGACCCGTGTCGATGAGGTTCACGGCAACGGCATCCGGGGGTCCGTAGCTGACCGAGATGTCGCGGTCGGGAAAGCTGCCTGGATCCTCGGGGATCAACGGCCGTCCTGGGCATTGCGGGCACGCCACGAAGCCGATGTCGAGGGCTGCGTCAGCGTCCTGGTGTCGCTGGATGGTCAGCCTGCGGGGGCGCTGCTACTGCTGGATTCGCTCCGCCCTGACACCCCGCGGATGTTGCGTCGGCTGCGGGCGGCCGGGTTGCACCGGATGGTCCTGGTGACAGGGGACAGGGCTGACCTTGCGGAGTCGGTGGGGCGCTTAGCAGGCGTTGATGCGGTGCGATCCGAACAGACGCCCGCGGACAAGGTCAACGTGGTGCGTGAAGAGAAGTCGCGGGGTCCGGTGATGATGGTGGGCGACGGCATCAACGACGCGCCCGCGTTGGCTGCCGCCGACGTTGGGGTCGCCCTGGCAGGTCGCGGTGCGACGGCGTCCTCGGAGGCGGCCGGAGTCGTGTTGACCGTTGATCGGATAGATCGACTCGGCGACGCCATCGCGATCGCTCGACGCGCCCGCAAGATAGCCGCCCAGAGCGCCTGGTTGGGTATGGGTCTTTCGGGTGTCGCCATGTTGGTCGCAGCCTTTGGCTGGCTGCCGGCGGCCGTGGGTGCTCTATTGCAGGAGGTGATCGACGTCCTCGCCATCGGTAATGCCCTGCGGGTGCGGTTGGCGCCCCAGCGCACAGGCACCAGCGTGCCGCCTGAACGGATGGCGCTTCTCAAGAGCATCGCCGCCGAGCATGAGGAGGTCAGGCCGATCGTCGATCGGATCCGAACAGTCGCGGACGACCTCGAGGACCCTGATCCGCAGGACCCACTCGGCAGCGTGCGCGAACTCCTCACCCGACTCCAAGCGGACTTGTTGCCGCATGAAGAACGAGAAGAGCGTGAACTGCTACCGGCGATGGCAGAAACCCTGGGTGGCCTGGACCCGATCGGTCCGCTCAGTCGGACACACGCTGAGATCACCCACCAGGTTGGGCGCCTGGAGCGCATCGTGGACTCCGAGGATCTGGAATCCGAGGATGCGGTGCGTGAGTCTCGCCGCACCCTGTACGTCCTGTACGGGGTGCTGAAACTGCACAACGCGCAAGAGGAAGAAGGCCTGTTCAGTCTGATCGAGTAGGCGGGTGCGATGTTGTTCAAAGCCGTGGTACGGGAGTAGGTTCGGCAGTATGGCGGCGATGTTCCCCGGACGTGCCCCTCAGCGGTTGACGCTGGGTCTGGGCCTAGCGTGCGTGGTGATCACCGGGGGTGCAACCACCTCGTCAGCCACCACTACCCCGCCGCCGCAAACCAACCTCGCGTCTTCGGATCCAGCGGTGCCGGTGGCTACGCTCGGATCGGGGTCGAACACTTCGACGAGCGTGGCGCCGGAGCCCCGCGGTGACCTGCGCGGTATCCGTTGGCATGCCTGCCCCACGGAGCAGGTCGCCACGTTGATGTGTGGAACGCTCGCCGTTCCCTACGACTACGCCAACCCGGCTGGTCCGAAGTTCGTGCTGGCGGTGGCGAAGGTACCTGCTCTAGGCCGGAAGGTCGGCACCTTGTTCTTCGACCCCGGTGGCCCGGGCGGCGCGGGGGCGGCGTCGACGGGCTGGGCTGCCACCCAGATGCCCATGTCGGTGCGGGAGAAGTTCGACGTCGTCGGATGGGACCCCAGGGGGATTGGGGATACCCGCCCGGCGCTGCAGGGATGTGCCCAGCCACAGCCGGTGCTGCCCGCGACCGGGCAGGTCGACTGGAACCTGGCGCGCTCCCGCACGGCCGCCGTCGCAGCCGCTGCCAACCGGGCCTGTCAACAGCGCAACGCGAGTTTCATCAACTTCATGGGAACCAACAACGTGGCGCGGGACCTCGATCGACTCCGGGCGGCGGTAGGCGACACCAAGCTGACCTATTGGGCGATTAGCTATGGCACCAGGATTGGCTACGTCTACGCGCTGATGTACCCCACCAAGATTCGTGCCATGGTGCTCGACGGGAACATCGACCCCAAGGGGGACTACGCGGGACTCACCCAGGGCGGTGTGGCGCTCGACTCCGCGCTGTCCTTCATGAAGCTCGCGAGTCCACCTACGTACAACTCGATCATGGCAACCGTGAACAGTCTTGCGGCCAAGCCCGTGCACCTGGGGAAGGGCCTGTCGTACACACGGTGGAACTACCTGACCGATCTGACGGGGGCCATCCCGAGCGAGGCCAGTTGGCCCAAGTTGATCGCTGCCAACAAGCGCATTCTGAACGCAGGCTTGAACACGCCGGAGGCCGCGGCAGAGCGCGCCCGGATGCGGCGCTCGCTGGGCTACTCGGACGAGAACCTCGGTGGCGCTTTCTCGGTCATCAACTGCCTGGACTACGCGGATCGAATGACCCCTGCTGCGCAGAATGCGGTCATCAACGCCAACGCGACGATTGGACCGGTCTACGGGGGCAAAATCACGACGGAATACGCCTTGGGCTGCGAAGGCTTGAGGTTACGACCGGATCCGGTTCCGCTGACCACATCGGCCGCCAGTCGGTCTCGCATCAAGTCGATCCCGGTCGTCATCGCCAACGCGACCAACGACGGCTCTACTCCGATCTTCTGGGCCCAGCGGATGCGCGACTCATTCGCGAACGGAGTATTCGTGAAGTATCGGGGCGCCCAGCACGCGCTGTGGACCTCCACCCCGTCGGCCTGCGTGAACAACCGCATCACGGACTACTTCCTGAGCCTGAAGCGGCCGACCCCTGTGCTGTGCCCGTTCGCCCCTCCCCCCGGCTTGCCCAGGAGGGGCTAGCCACACGCCTGGGTGGAGAGCTCAACGCTACGGCGCTGCTGGGTCGGGTCCTGCCCGGCGCACAGTGTTCCGTCCGGCGTCCTTCGCTGCATACAGCGCGACATCCGCCCGATGCAGCCAGGAGTCGAGGTCGTCCCCCTCCATGAGTTCCGCGGCCCCGACGCTGACCGTCACTGTGCCCACGTCGCCGAACGGTGTCGCCGCGATGGACTCGCACAGCCGCTCCGCCACAACGACGCCTTCGGGAAGCCCCCGATCGGCGAGCAGGATGACAAGTTCATCGCCACCCCAGCGGGCAATGACATCCCCGGCCCGGAGTTGTGCCTCAAGCCGGGCGGCCAACTCGATGAGGACCCGATCGCCCTGGCCATGGCCCTTCTCATCGTTGACGTACTTGAAACGGTCTACGTCGATGATGAGCAGGGTCACCGGCGTGGTCGACCCCTGCCGATCAACCGCCTCTGTCAGGAGCCGCTCGGCTTGACGTCGATTCCACAGTCCGGTCAAGTAGTCGGTCTGCGCGACGCGGGTGAGTTCGTCCTCCAATCGGCGGCTCTCACTGATGTCACGGGTCACGCCCAGAATCTGCATGACGGCGCCGTCGCGGTCGACCTGTGGAATCACCTGGAGGGCGCCGACCATGATGGAGCCGTCGTTGCGGTAGTACTCGTGCTCACCGTGGTAGATCGGCGGAACATCGCCGGCCTCCATGGCCGCGTACAGGCGGCCGAAGTACTCGGTGACCTTGGCAGCAGACTCCGGCGGATGGATTTCATCGAGCGATTGGGCCGCCGCCTCGGCCGGGGTGATCCCCCGCACCCGCTCCACCGCAGGGCTGACGTAGGTGATGGTGCCGTCCACGGCCATGGTCCAGATGACGTCGTACGCATTCTCGACCAGGAGGCGGTGGAGTTCTTCACTTTGCGCCAGGGCCTCCAGTGCCTCATCCCGCTGCGCCAGCAACTGCGCTTCCTCGGTGATGTCCATGACCGTGCCCAACATGCTCACCGGCGTTCCGTCCTCGGTGCGCATCACCCGTCCCCGGCCGCGAACATGGACGACCTCACCAGACGCGCTGAGGACCCGGTGTCGGATGTCGTAGGTGGCGCCCGCGAGGGCCTCGCTCAGTGCATTTTCAAGCGCGGCCCGGTCGTCCGGGTGAACCATGTCGAGGAGCTGTTCCTGGTGAGGCAGGGTCGATGTCGGTTGCAGGCCGAACAGCCGATACGTCTCGTCGGACCACCACATCTGCCCGCTGTCGATCTGCCAGGCCCAGACGCCGACACCACCGATGTGTTGCGCCTCGTCGAAGATCTCAGCGACGGAGAGGTCAAGGCCAGTTGGATCTGAGCGCTCAGCCACCGACGGACTCCGATTCCCTCTGTTACACGCCACCTCCGCACATTCGGTCGGAGTGTATCCCAGCCCCTGTGCACCCGAATCACGATGAAACTACTGGGAAATGTATGGATTCCGTAAGTTTGGGGTAGGTCACACCAGCAGGCGCACCCGCGCGAATCGAACGACCGAAGGTGGCGACCACGAAGCCGTGAACCCCGAAGTTGATCTGCACGAGTTGGCCATGTACGCACCGCAGTGGATGGCGCTCTTCACCACTGCTGTCGCGGCTATGGAGGGTGCCTTGATCGCGCTGAAGGGTCGATCCGGGCAGTGGGACATCTTCGGAGTGATCCTGATGGCAGGGTGTCTGGGTCTGGGCGGCGGGGTGATCCGGGACGTGATGGTGGGGCAGTTTCCGGTTGCCGCTGTCACAACCCCCTGGTTCGGACTCACGGTGGCGGCGAGTGCGGCGGCGGCCATCCTGCTGCGGCGGCGACTCGTGCACATGGATCGCACGATCGTGGTCCTCGACGGTTTGACCCTCGGCTTCTTTGCCTCGTTGGGCACCGGGGTAGCCCTCGCCCACGGCCTGCCAGTGGTGACAGCGGTATTCGTCGGCGGCTTCTCCGCGGTCGGTGGGGGCGTCCTCGGCGACATTCTGCGCCACCAGCGACCGAGCATCACCGGTTCGGGCACCCACTTCCTGTTGTTGACCCTGCTCGGGGCGATCGCGTACGCGGCGCTGGAGCCGGTGAATCACTATGCCGCGGCGATCGCCTGCATCAGTATCGTCTTCGCGACCAGGGTGTTCGGCCCCAACCTCAACCGGCGCCTCACCGTCGAGGGAGTCCTGGACGCCCGCGATCAGGGGGCGCACAATGCACTCAGCGGGCTTCCCAGCCGTTCGTCGTAGCAAGATGCGGCGCGGGTGGGTTGTGGTGCCCCGCTGCCCATTGCCAACCTGGAGGATCCATGACTGCCGGCGACGCCGACTACACCGAACCGTTCGACGAGGGCAAGGCCCGGCAGCAGTGGAACGAAGAGGCCAAGAAACTCGGCCGCTTCAACCTCGCGATATTCGGCAAGACCGGCGTCGGCAAGAGCACGTTGATCAACGCAATCTTCGGCGAGGATGTGGCGCCTGCCGGATCCGGTCGCCCCGTGACGCAGGAGAGCCACCTCTACCTCACGCGTGCGGGCACCCTGGGGCTCTACGACACCCGGGGTTTGGAGATCGGTAGCTCCTCCGAGCAGGTCCTCGGCGAGTTGCGCGGGTTCATCGAGTCCAAGCGTGGCGCCGACCCCGAGGAGCACATCCACATCGCCTACTACTGCATCCGGGCCGGTGATCACCGCATCGAACCCGCCGAGCAGGATTTCATCCGGGGCCTGCACGCCTTGGGGCTGCCCGTCTTCCTGGTGGTTACGCAGGTCCACAAACGCGGCGAGGTCTACCGGGGCGAGCATCTGGAATTCGCCCAACACCTCAACGATCTCGGTTTGCCCATCTACCTCTCACGACCTTTCCTGACAGCGGCCCTGCCGGATCCGCAGCTAGGCTACGAGGCGCATGGGCTTCCGCCGCTGCTGGAGATGACCTACGAGGCCGCTCCCGAGGCCGCCAAGTCGGCGTTCGCAGCAGCACAGATCGTGGATCGTTCGTTGAAGCACAAGGCGGCAAAGGCGCGGATTGCGATCGCCTCGACCTTGGCCGCCGGCGTCGGTGCCACCCCGATCCCGTTCGCCGACGCCGCGCTCCTGGTGCCGATCCAGACCGGCATGATGGCGTCGATCTCGCAGATCTACCGGCTGCCGATGGACTCGGCGCTGGCGGTCAGTCTCGCGGCCACGGCGCTGGCAACCAATGCCGGCCGGACGCTCGTCACCGGAACGTTGAAGCTGATCCCGGGAGCGGGCACGGTCGTTGGAGGTGCGGTCGCCGCCACCGTCGCGTCGACGTTCACCGTCGCGATGGGCCAGGCCTGGGTGCGGGTCTGCGAGATGATGGTGGACGGCAAGTTCGGTCCGATCGAGCGGCTCGACAACGGGAAGATCCAGAGCGTCTTCCTCGGGGAGTTCAAGAGCCTCTTCGCGGCATCGTTGAGTTCGCTCAAACGCGATCGATCGAACTGAGGTTGCGGCGATGACCGAGGGTGCGGGGGCCAGCAACGTTCCCGACGAGCCTGGTCGGTTGCTGTCCCGGGAGGCCATCGACGCCGGCTATGCCCTGGCCAGGGAGGACATCGGGCGGTTCAACCTGGGCCTGTTCGGGTTGACCGGAGTCGGCAAGAGCACCCTGCTTAACGCCGTGTTCGGTGCCGACCTGGCCGCGACGGGAATCGGCGATCCAGTGACGCAGGACGCCAAGCTGTACCGGTACGACACCAGCAACCTCGGCATCTTCGACACCAAGGGCCTCGAACTCGGAAGTGACATGGCCTCGATCCTGGAGGCCTTCGTCGGATTCGTGGATGCCAACCGGATGGGCGGACTGGACGACCAGATCCATGTCATCTGGTACTGCATCCGCGCCGGCGACCGCCGGATCCAACCGGCCGAAGAGGCATTCATCGGCAAGGTCGCCGACATCGGGATCCCCGTGCTGCTGGTGATGACCCAGACACCGCTGACGGCCGACGGGGAGATTCATCAAGACGCGGTCGTGCTTGCTGACGTCATCCGGGAACTGCGCCTCCCGATCCGCGGCGATGTCAGGTTCGTCAACGCCAAGGCAGACGATTTCTCCGGGGTGCCCTCCCACGGGCTGGATGAGTTGTTGGAGGCCACATCCGCAGTTGCACCCGAAGGAGTTCGCAATGCCCTGGCGGCGGCGCAACAGGTGGACCGGAAGTTCAAGCGTGCCCGGGCGCAGAGTTTGATCGACGGGGCAGCTCCGAAACTGCAGGGCAGGGTCCTGTTGCGCGGCGTCGATCAGGTGTGGGCGGAGCTGTTCGCCGGGATCGCCGAGGTCTATGACATGCCCGAGGAGCGATCCCGCGAGGTGCTCGACCAAGTCGGCACGGTGTTGCGGGTCCGGCGGGTGCTCAAGTTCACCAACGCCGGGGTGCTTGTCTCCCCGCTCGGGGTCGGGCTGCTCCCGGTCGTGGTCAGCAAACTGTCCGCCAAGGGGAAACTTCCGAAACCCAAACCGAGGGCCAAGGCCGCAACCAACCCGAAGTCCGCCGGCGCCGCGGGGAATGGCGCCTCCAATGGCGGCAACGCCATCTCCCGGCGGTTGCGCCGTTCGAAGGCCAAGCCGCTGCCGGCGCCCGTAGACCCTGCCGGGGCTGACGTCGACGCGGGTCAGGCACAGGGGAGCGCGGACGAAGTCGAGTTGGAGCGGGTCGGTTCTGGTTTGGCCGCCGGGAAGGTGACCCGTGCGCTGGGGGCAGCCTGGCTGGAGACCTGCGACCACTATTGGAGCCTCAGCTACCCGGAGCGTCCCGCTTACCGAGACACCGAGGGGATCGCCAACTATTTTGCCGACGACCTGCAGGCGAGGCTGCCCGCGGCGGTGCGCAAGTGGGAGGAGTGGCTCGACAAGAGGGAACGCAACAAGGCGGACCAGGGCTAGACCGGCGACTTAACCCAACGTTTGCATGTCAATGCCGGCGTGTCGGTTTGCGATGGCTTAGGCATGATGCATGAACAGCTCAACTGCGACCAGACGCCCTGCTCGAATCGTGGTCGCGACGTGCTCGTTGAGTGCCGTCGCAGTGATCACCACGCTCATCGCGGCCCCGTCGGTAGCCGCGGCCCCCCGAGCGGTTTCGGCCCCCAGCGCCGGCACGTGTTGGAAGATGACCGATGCCGACCTCAACAGTGTGTCCTACTCCGGCACGAAGGTTCCCTGCTCGAGTGCGCACGTCGTCGAGACGGCCGGAACGGTCGCGGTGCCCGCGTCGGTGGCCAAGGCGGGACGCAGCAGCGTGGCGATGTCTGCCTACGCCCGCCAGGCGTGTCGGTCGCTGATCAACTCATACACCGGCTTCACCTCGTTGGCGGGTCGGGCGGGACACAACTTCCCACGCGTGGACAAGTCGACCTTCGCCGGATTCGCACAAGCCCAGGTGGCCTGGTTCGCGCCTACCTCCAGCCAATGGGCCAGCGGCGAAAGGTGGGCATCCTGCGCTGCCTCGTCGTGGAGCGTCGTGGCCGACTCGTCGCAGAAGTTGGTGCCGTTGAAGGGTTCGGTGCGAGGCAAGAACGCGGCGCTCGCCTTGCGATTGAGCACTGATCGGCTGTGGGCGCAGGTCGCCACCCCGAATCTGGCTACATCCGTGACGGAGGCCTATCCCGGGGCCGGAAAGGTGAGCACGCGGGCCATCGCCGCGTGCCGGAAGCTGCTCGGTCCGACCTCCTGGCGGCTGACCCTGCGCGACAAATCAGCCTGGACTAGCGGATTGACCACCGCGACGTGCTGGCATGCGCCCACACGGCCCTAGTTTCACCTGCCTTACCCGGGCGCCGACGTTCTCCGCCGGACCGTCCGATTGGCGGTCGGCGCGGATCAGGCCTGTCCGAAGTAGGTCCGCGCGGCCGGGGTACGCAAGGCCCGCCAGGTCGCCAGGGCGATCGCCAGATAGCCCAGTTGCGCCCAGTGCGGCGCCGCCGGAACGTCCTCCGCGAAACCCACCACGAATGCCAGCACCCCCTTGAATGCCAGCACCAGTAGCAGCACTCGCATCCCGGTGAACGCCTCGCGGCGACCCTTGGTCAGGCCAATGGCGTAGAGGCTCATCAGCAGTCCCAGAATGGCCGCGGGCGCCCACCTGAAGGTCTGGACGTATCCCATCTGATGGATTGCCGCCGTCAAGCCGAAGGTGGCGGCCGCCGCGGCCAAGCCGATCACCTGGTAGCGGTGCGAGCGATCCCGCTCCACGCTCGCAGGTGCGGGGTCGCTGGGCTGGGGGGCTGTCAGGCGACGCAACGCGGGGGTCGTGTCCATCAGAGGGTCCGGGGCTGACTCCGGTCGGTCGGTGCGCGATTCCATAGGGACCTTCAGAAGATGCGGCAGGCGGCGTGCGGACGGGTCGTCCGTTGGGCTCACCTCTATGCTCCCCGATCGCAGTGCGATGCTGGGGGAGGCCGGGGCGCGGATTGTGGGGGTAATCACGCGCGTCGCGGGACCTACTCCGGTAGCGGTGCCGGTGGCTGGGTGACGGGGTGCGCGGGGTCGGAGTCCTCGGCGCTGCCGTGCACTGCCTCCGAGGTGGAGAGCTTTACGATGCCGATCAGGACGCCGACGACTGCGATGGCGATCACGATCAGGTCGATTGGACTGTCGTTGATGGTCACGTCGAAGAGGTACATGGCCGCCACGGTCGCGATCAGCGGGTTGACCGCGATCATCGCCGCCGAGGACACGGTCACCGGTCCTGACCGGAAGGCGATGGTGGCGAAGGCCACGCCGCCCAGAGCGCTGAAGACGGCCAGGGCGATCAGGATCCACAGCAGCGGGGAGGGGGGTCCACCGAAGGCACCCTTGGCGGTCACGACATAGAGCGCATTGATGATGCCGGTGGCAACACCGAACAGTGCGGCCTTGCCGGTGTCACCCAGCCGGCTACCAATGGCCATGCACACCAGGAATCCGATCAGCATCAACCCGATGGTGATGATCCAACGGCTGGTGAGTGCCGTGTCGTTACCCTCAGTCGGTTGCGCGACAGCGAGGAACACCGCAAGGGCCGCCGACACCACGAGGATCCACAGCCAGTCACGTTTGGACACGTGGATCTTGCTGATGACCGCCGCGATCGGCGGGATGAAAATGAGTTCGGTGACCAGCAGCGGCTGCACGACGGCCAACGAACCCAGCGATAGCGCGACCAGGTGGATGGCGCCCGCGGCGTAGAACAGGATCGCCCCGGTGAGCCACGCCGGGTTCTTCATCAGCCGACGAACACCCTTGCCCTCGCCGGCCCCTTCGCCCATGCTGTCGACGGTGCCCTTGTGCTGCAGGACGTAGCTCACCGAATAGACGAAGGTCGAGAGCAGCATCACTGCAATGGCGGGGATCATGTGTCACTCCTGGGGTAGACGCCAATGCTGGCCGGACTCGCGCTTCTCGACAGGTTTCCTATCGTCACTTGTCGCGAAGTTACCAGCAGATGGGGCGCGATGACGCCCTGCTCTGTTTGAACCGATTCCTGCCAGGTCATCGCGGGCGGATTAACCACTTGTCGGCTCAACCCTCGTCGGTCACGTCCACTCTGGTCAGTTCCCGGAGAATCGGACCCGGGTGGTCGGTGGAATTCAGGAAGGCAGGCAACCGTCCCAGCCGCTCAAACGCGTGTCGGACCTGGCGGTAGTACTCCTGCGCTACCGCCAGCCGTCCCTGCATCCTGCCGAGCCGGGCCCGCTCGCGGCCGTGCTGGCTCCCCAGGTAGAGCCAATGCCGCCCCGCGGGCTGACCGACAAGCGCGGCCGTCACGTCGATCCGAACGTAGTTGCGTTCGCGCGCATCGAGTGCCGCCAACTGTTGGGCCGTGACAGGTTGACAAACGCCCTCCACGGTTGTGCCGACGTCCGGGGTGATGTCCAGGAAGGCAACCATCACCGCGGGCCGCTCGCCATTGACGTCGCGATAGGACTTGTACCCGGGAATGTCCACGGTGTTGTCCATGGCGACCCCCCAGATGCGACGGAAGCCGGGCAGTTGGGCGAGGACCGCGGCCCGTGGGTCAAGGGCGACCTTGTCGGAATCACTCGTTTCGCCCGCCAGGGAACCGAAGCCGAAGACGTACTGCCCAGTCACGGCACGTCCTTGGAGTGATCGCGGCTGTGGTGCAGCATGACGGGTCTCCTGGGGTCGGCGGCCCGGAAACGCCATGTGAAGCCCAGCGGCACGCCACATTCCGAACCAGCTCTGGATGTCCGCCGTGCAGCGTACCTGGTTCGGACGTCCCGTCGTCGTCGGTCAAGATGGAGCTATGGAAACTGGACCGAGCGTCAGCCGACAGCATGTGGATGCCGTATTCGCTGACCTCGCTGCAGGCTGGCAGGGAGGATTCCTTCGCCACGTCTCACCCCAGGTTCGGTGGCAGGTGCTGGGTAGTCATCCGCTCGCGGGTGACTACCGCACGGTGGAGGATTTCGTGGCCGGAACCTCGGCCAGGCTCGACCCTCGGCTGCGCGATCCCTTGAGCCTGCACGTCGTCGGCATCCTGCTGGCGGGCGCTTGGGCGGTCGTCGAGCTGACGGCCGAATCCGTCCAGAACAATGGTCGGACATACCGGAACGAGTACTGCTGGCTCGTAAGGTTCGACAGCGACGGACTGATCGTCGAGGTGCGCTCGTACCTGGACTCGGCGGCTGTGGCCGACGTGATCAGGTCGAACGACGGGCCGTGACCCGAGGGGGGCGCGGCGGCATCCGTCCTTGGCGCGCATTCTGTGGCGGGCGCCGCTAGCCTTCGGGGCATGAGCGTATCTGGATCGAAATCAATCACCATCAACGCACCGCTGGCCGATGTTCTCGCGATCGTTCGCGACGTGGACGGGCAGGCGGAATGGTTCCCCGGAACCATCTCCTCGGAGGTCCTCGAGAGTGACGCCGACGGACTTCCGGTCCGCGCCAAACTGGTCAATGACGTCAAAGTCGCCAAGGATGAGTTCGAGTTGGACTACACGAACACCGACGACAGCATCTCCTGGAAACTCGCTGCTCCCAGCAAGGCGCAGAAGGAGCAGACCGGGTCCTGGAAGTTCGCGGATAAGGGCGGGGCGACCGAGGCCACCTTCTCGTTGACCATCGATGCCTCGCTGCCGATGCCCGGTTTCATGCAGAAGAAGGTCCTGAACGACACCCTGAAGAACGGCACCAACGCCCTGAAGAAAAAGGCCGAAGGCTGAGCGCTTCGGCTTCTCCCGGCGGCCGCAGCGCCAACGGCCACTCCGTCCTCTCGTCGTTCCTCGGGTGACCCATGCTCATCTCCGTGTCGGTCGATGACACTGTGCCCATCGACGTCATCAGCACTGCCGTTGCGGGGGTGCTCGAAGGCGCAGGTGTGACCCACGGACAGGCCGACCGTGCCAAGATCGCCGTCGAGGGCCTGGTATTCGATGCCCGGCAGCGTCCCCGGGTCTCGGTGGCCACCTCGGCGGTGACGGTCGAAGTGGAACTCCGCGGGGATTCTGCGGTGGTGCGGGTCATCGACTTCCGAGCACCGGAGGTCAACGTGTCGGCTAGTTCCGCGATGCCGCAGGCCCTGCTGGCGGACGGCGTGATCGATCAGTTCACTTTCGGTTCGCAGGGCAAGGACGGTAACCGTGCCGAGTGTCAGATCAGGCTCGGGCGCAACCCAGGGCTTGCGGCGGAGTCCGAGGGCGCGCCGGCAGGCGTGGCAGTGCGACCTCCCGCGCTGCGCCAAGATGTCGAACGTGTCGACGACGACCGGGTCGACCTCCTCGAGTTCCGGCCCGCACGTCCGGACGATGCCGAGGCCATCGTCGAGTGCGTCTACCGCTGCTACGGGTACACCTATCCGACGCCGGCCTTCTATCAACCCGATGCCATCGCAAGGATGATGACCGACGGGTCTCTGCACTCCTGTGTTGCGGTGGAGCCGGAGGGAGCAGTCGTCGGCCACGCCGCCTTCATCTACTCCGACGCCATGGGCAGGACCCCGGAGGCCGGCGTGTTGCTGGTGGATCCTCGCTATCGGGGACATCGGATCGCCGAGCGCCTGGCCGAGCTCCGACGCGGCATCGCCATCGACGCGCGGGTCCCCGGTTTCTGGTTGGAGTGCGTCACCAACCATCCGGCCAGTCAGCGGGAGGTGCTGAGCCAGGGCGGGACCGCCGTCGGCCTGCTGGTGGCGGTCGACCCTCCCGACTTCGCCATGTCCGGGTTCGACCACTCCGCCGACGAGCGGATGAGCCTGCTGCCGATGATCGTGCCGTTGACCGACCACCATGCCGGCACGGTGCACGTTCCGGCATCCCTGGCGGAACCGCTGCGTCGATGTGCGGACGAGGCCGGGTTGTCCAGAACCATTGATGACACCGTGACGCAGCCCAACGGACTCACCGTTCTCCGGGTACGACTTGATGTGCCGTTGGCCGTCGCCCACATCCTGGTGGATCGCATCGGCCCCGATGCCGAGGAGCGGATTCATGCAGAGGTCGATGCCCTTGTCGAGGCGCAACCCCATTCGGTACACGTCGACGTGCCGCTGTTCGACCCAGCCGCCGGGTGGCTGTTGGACCGCCTCTTGGACCATGGCTATGTGTGGGCGTCGTGGCTTCCCGGTGCTCGGGAGGAAGGCGATGTCCTGCGAGTCCAACAAGTGAACTCCGCGGCCGTCGATGGCGCGAGTATCCAGTGCGCGTCCGATCACGGCCGCTGGTTGTGTGACTGGATTCTTGACCGCTGGCAGCTGGCCAGGGACGCCGATGATGAGGCGAAGCGGTAGCAGGTCCTCAGGACTCGGGTGCAGGCACATGGAGCTTCGCGCTGGGCCTCGAAGCCCACCAGGGGTAGTCGACGCCCGCAATCCGGTGGACGATCCCCACCGTGATGGTGAGCAGGGCGGCCCCGACCAACAGCACGACGATGTTGCTCACCCCGACGATCAGACCCAGGCCGATCATGAGCGTTGTGGACATCGCGGGTGCGTGCACGACCCCCACGATGGCCATCAGGACGATGCACAAGGTGACGGAGAGCAGCGCGGCGACTCCGTGTATCCACGTCGGCTGATCCAGGACTCCCGTCTGGTGGGACTGCCGAAGCACCGTCACGGCAGTGAGTCCGGCCACCACCCCGCAGCCGTGGCCGAGCATCACGGCCCGAGGGTGGGCGTTCAGCCGCTGGGACTGAGACGTCACCATCAGGGCGCTAGAGGCCAAGGGCGGAAACACCAGGGGCGCGGCGAACCAAATGCCGAGGATGGTCGGAACGGCGAGCCCGATGACCGCCACCCCAGCGAGCCACAGATAGAGGAGCGGCCCCGCTCGTCCGGGCAGTCGCAGGCCATTGGCGGTGAGCGGGAAGTCCGCGAGGAGTTGCGCTCGTCCGAGCTTTCTCAGGTCATGGAACTCCGCGGCGTCCATCGCCGAAGTGTAGGGCCGATACCGTTCCGACCGCCCGGAATCGACGTGGTTGCCGAGGCGCCGCGCGATGGTGCGCGCACTGCAACTACTCTCGCCTCCATGTCCGCACGCAGATCGTTGGCCAAGTTGGCCCTGACGGGCGCCGTTGCCGCTGCTGCGACCGTCGGGGCAGCGATCGCCGCAGTCAGCTACGCAGGCCTGAAAGTCCAGGGGCGAGCTGCAGGAGATGTCGCCGACTACCTCGCGTCCGACCCAGACCCGGCTGCCGGGCCGGTGGTCTGCGCCGGTGCCAGTATCGTGCGCGGGCGGGCTTCGGTCGACTTCGTGGAGTTGCTGCGGAAGCGCTTCCCTGCAACCACTTTCGTCAATGCCGGGGTCAACGGAAATGTCGTCTACGAATTGGCAGTTCGGGTGGACGAGGTGTTGCGCTGCTGGCCGAGTTCGGTGATCGTGCTCATCGGCACCAACGACGTCCAGGCGACGCTCAGTCCGACAGCGGGCGCCGCCGTTAGAGCCGGCAAGCATCTGCCCGAGATCCCGACGCTGGGCTGGTACCAGGAGTTACTCACCGACTACGTCACCACCCTGCGCAGGTCCGACATCGCCGTCGGCCTCTGCTCGCTGCCGCCACTGGGTCAAGACCTGTCCTCAGAGGTGAATGAGCGAGTCCGTGAGTTCAACGCGGTCATCGCCGAGGTGGCGTCGGAATGCGGCGCCGGGTATCTGCCGGTCTACGAGCGGTGCGCCGAGGAGCTCACGTCGAGGGGTGCTGCCTCGGGCCCGGCCTTCACAGGGCTATGGCGGCCGGGGGTCGGTTCGCTCGTGCGGCACTTCGTGCTCGGTCAGAGCTACGACGCCATCTCCGCGCGCAACGGGTTGGCATTGTCGCCGGACTTCGTCCACCTCAACTCCGTCGGTGCGGGGATCGTCGCTGACTGCGCCTCGGAGTTCCTGCAGGCCCGTTGAGGCTCGAGGCCGCTCCTGCCGCCGTCAACAACGCGTCAAGAAACGGGGCCTGCCGTTAAGGATGCATCAGCCGCAGTTTGAGTGGACCGCGGCGCAGCGTTTGCTCGGATTATGCCCAATCCAGTCAAGCGCACCCTGCTCGGAAAACCCATGCACTCCAGCACGCTGGGTGAGACCCTGCTGTCCAAGCGTCTGGCGCTGCCGGTCTTCTGCAGCGATCCGCTGTCCTCCGTTGCGTACGCAACCGAACAGATCCTGCTGGTGCTCGTGTTGGGCGGAGCCTCAGCGTTGGCATTCACGCCGTGGGTGGCACTGGCTGTCATCTGCCTACTCGCTCTGGTTGTCTGGTCCTACCGCCAAACCGTCTACGCGTACCCGAACGGTGGCGGTGCCTACGCCGTCAGCCGGGACAACCTCGGCCCGCTCGCATCCCTGATCGCCGCCAGCGCGCTGATGGTCGACTACGTGCTGACGGTGGCGGTGTCCGTGACCGCCGGCGTCGCGAACATCGCCTCGGCGATACCGGTGGTGGGGGAGCACCTGGTACTCGTCAGCAGTGCGCTGATCATCCTGCTGGCACTGATGAATCTGCGCGGAGTCAAGGAGTCGGGCACGCTCTTCGCCATCCCGACGTACGGCTTCATCGCTGCTGTTGCGGCCCTGTTCATCGGAGGTCTCATCGCCGCGCTGTCGGGACATCCCATTCGCGCCGAATCGGCGAACCTGCCGATCGATACCCCCACCCTGACCGGCTTCGCCCTCGTGCTGCTCGTGCTGCGTTCGTTCGCTTCCGGCTGCACGGCGTTGACGGGTGTGGAAGCGGTGAGCAACGGCGTGCCGTTCTTCCGCAAGCCGAAGTCCCGCAACGCGGCTTTGACGCTGGTGGCTATGGGGACTATCGCGATCTCCATGTTTGCCGGGGTCACGTGGCTGGCCATCTCCAGCGGCGTGAAGTTCGCGGAGAATCCCGCCGAGTTGGGGCTGCCCGCTGACGCGGTTCAGCCCACTGTCATCGCGCAGTTGGGCATGGCTGTGTTCGGTAGCAGTGGCATCGGCTTCTATCTGCTGCAAGCGTTCACTGCGGCCATCCTGATCCTGGCCGCGAACACCGCCTTCAACGGCTTTCCAGTGCTGGCGTCGATCCTGGGGCGAGACGGCTATCTTCCTAGGCAGCTAGGCCGCCGGGGCGATCGTCTGGTCTTCAGCAACGGCATCATCATCCTGACTCTGATCGCAGTCGGACTCGTGTACCTGTTCGACGGCAGCTCGACGCGTCTGATCCAGCTCTACATCCTGGGTGTCTTCGTCTCCTTCACATTGTCTCAGGCTGGAATGGTTGTGCATTGGACGCGGCTGCTACGTCATGCGGAAGCCTCGGGGGTGGCCCGGATGAAGCGCTCTCGGATCGCGAACGCAGTCGGGGCGGCGATGACGCTGCTGGTGCTCGTCATCGTGCTGTTCTCCAAGTTCACCCACGGCGCCTGGATGGTGATCATCGCCATCCCGGTGCTGGTCCTGATGATGACGTCGATCCACCGCCACTACGAGCAGGTTGATGCCGCATTGTCCGCCGCGGACGGTGGGGTCATCCTGCCCAGCCGGGTGCATGCAGTCGTGCTGGTGTCGCGCGTCAATGCACCGATGATGCACGCGCTCGCCTACGCGCGGGCGGCTAGGCCCGACTCGTTGGTGTGCCTGCACGCGAGTACGGATGTGGCAGAGTCGAAACAGCTCGCCGACGAATGGGATCGACGCAACCTCCCGGTGCCGCTGGTGAGGATCGATTCGCCCTACCGTGACATCACCCGGCCCGTGCTCGACTACATCGGACACCTGCATCGGGAGTCGCCCCGCGACATCGTGGCCGTCTACGTGCCCGAACATGTCGTGACACATTGGTGGGAGCACATGTTGCACAACCAGAGCGCACTGCGGCTGAAGACGAGGCTGTTGTTCCAACCGGGCGTGATGGTCACCAGCGTGCCCACTGTTCTGGGGCGGCAGGTGCGAGAATCGGCGATGTGAGCCACGCTGCGAATCCGAGCCGGATGACACGACTCTTCGTCCCGGACCGGGCCGAGCCGCAGTACGTCCGGGTTATCGGAGTGCTGCTATTGGCGGGACTGACGCTGTCCGGAACCATCTGGCTGACGATCGCCCTTCCGCAGGTGACGTTGGCCACGGGCCTGCTGCTGATGCTCCTGGAGGTGGTGCTGGTCGCTGCTCTGTCCAACCTCACGGTCGCGATTCTCGCGGCGTTGGCTGCTGTCCTGTTGGCCAATTGGTACCTGGTTCCCCCAACCCGCACCTGGTTGGTGGCGAGCACCGACGATCTGATCGTGCTCGTCGTCTTCGTCGTATCGGCGGTTCTGTCCAGCGTCACCGTCAGCTTGGCCATCCGCAAGCGCGCCGAGGCCCAACGGACCGGGATGGAGGCCGAGACCCTTCGTGAGACTCTGACAGAACCGTCAGTCGATCCGATCGCGGTGCTGGCCCAGATGTCGCGGATCTTCTCCTTCACCGAACTG
>CAZKVQ010000019.1:3249-48108 GCA_964556255.1 uncultured Actinomycetes bacterium | reverse complement strand
CCGCCCCATTGGAAGACGGGGGCTACCTGCAGTCAATCACTCCTGACGTGTCCAGGAGCTGGCCCTGCCCGCTACTTCTCGGTGATCGGAACGTCGAAGTAGGTGTTGGGGTAGGGCTCGTTGTTCAGCGTGTAATGCCACCATTCTGTTGACAGATTCTTGAATCCCTGTGCCTTCATGATCCCCACCAGCGTGTCGCGGTTGGCGCGCTGCTGTGGCGTGAGGTTGGGGTTCGCCGTGTGGGAGGCGACATCGAAGCAGTCGAAGCCGGTACCCATGTCGATCGACGTGTCCGGGAACCGCTGGGACGCGGGTAGGGCGCAATCGGCCAAACCGTCAGCGGGTACCCATGGGGCGCTTGTGCTCCCGGGCAGTGGCACGAGTGTCAGGTCGACCGTCGATCCGCGCGAATGGCCCGACTTCTCCGCGATGTAGTCACCAGGGATGAGCTCAGTCTTCGCCACCCGCGGGTAGAACTCGGCCTTCATCTGGGTGGCGTTCGGGTCGGCGGCCCAGCGCATGAACTCGCTGACTGCACGCTGCGGTCGGTAGCAGTCGTACATCTTGAGGGTGTAACCCTTGGCGTTGGCCTCTTCCTGTGCGCGCTTGAGTGCGGCGGCAGTCTGCGCAGTCACCCAACAGTCCGATGCCTGGTACCCGTCGATGGGGGAACCGACGAAGTTGTGATCGGTGGGGTACCGCATCTCCTGCAGGATCGTTGGCGCAACGTCGGCCAGCCGGACGAAGCCCGTCGGGAGTCCGGCCGCATCGGTGGCGCAGTCCGCTTGCGGAGCGCATCCCGGTGACGCATTTGTCGGTGATGAGGTTTGCGGTGAGGTTGTGGTCGAGCTCGTGCAACCGATGAGCGCGGCAAGCATCAACGGCACGCCGACCAGGACCGTTGTCGCTTTGGGATGCGACATGGCTCTCATGCTTCCAGTAAACACCGGGTTTGACACTGCGAGGGACGACCTTCCCGCGAATCGACCAGTCGGCCTGCCTCCAACCCGGATCCCTCATGTCGTGGTGCATCTGGTGCCGGACCATGACGGCCGGGACTGTGGCACTGTAAAGGCACGGATAGGAGTTCTCATGTGTGACACCTTCGTCGCGGTCAACGAGGCCACAGCAGATGGCTCGGTGATCCTTGGCAAGAACAGCGACCGGGAACCCAATGAGGCCCAGCCGATCGTTCGTGTCCCAGCGACGGAATACGCGCCCGATTGCGAGTTGCGGACCACCTATGTGACGGTGCCGCAAGTTCGGCGGACCCGAGCCGTGCTGCTCAGCAAGCCGTACTGGATCTGGGGCGCCGAGATGGGTGTCAACGACGCTGGGGTCGCGATCGGCAATGAGGCCGTCTTCACTAAGGCCAAACGTGAGGCGGATCCGGGACTGCTGGGCATGGACCTGCTTCGCCTGGCGCTCGAGCGGGCGGGTGATGCCGAAGAGGCGGTCGCGGTGATCACCGACATGTTGGCGACCTACGGTCAGGCGGGCAACGCCGGTCACACGGCAGACATGCAGTACGACAACAGTTACCTCATCGCCGACCCGAGCCGGGCTGTCGTTCTGGAGACAGTCGGCCGGGAGTGGGCGGTGTCCCGGGTGGACGGCACGAGATCAATTTCCAACGGACTGACCCTTCGGGGTGATTTCGATGCGGCGTCGGCTGGGCTACAGGGAGCAAAGGACATCGCAGGTGAGCACTCTGACTTCCTGTACACACGGTTTTCGGACTCAGCCAAACGGCAGTGCCGCACCCGCGACGCGCTCGCCGCGGTGGCGGGCGGGATCCGCGTGGCTGACGCCATGGCCTTGCTGCGCGACCACGGCGAAGGGGGACAGAAGCCGTCGTGGACGCCTGCGGCGGGGCTATTCGGGCAGACGGTCTGTGCGCACGCCGGATTTGGTCCGGTTCGGGTCAGCCAGAGCACCGGCTCATTGGTGGCGCAGCTCAGGCCAGAGGGCTCAACTGTCTGGTTGACCGGGACCTCTGCTCCGTGTTTGTCCGTGTTCAAGCCCATCTGGATGGATACCGGGCTGCCCGATCTCGGCCCCGAACCCGACAAGTACTACGACGGTTCCTCGCTGTGGTGGCGACACGAGGATCTACACCGTGCGGTGCTATCGGACTACGCCAATCGCGCGGCCACGTTGCGTGAACGGATCGCCGCCATCGAGGAGGAGTTGCAGACCCAGACCACGGTTTTCGCGGACGCCTATGGTCCGGACACGAGGGCGGAGCGAGCCGCCCTCACCGCTCGGGCTTTTGCCGTTGCAGCCCGCGCAGAAAGGGAGGCGCTCGCGCAACTGCGTCAGCGTCCGGCACCGCCGCGGCGCCACCTGCTGTACCGACGGGCGTGGGCCGGTTTCGACAAGGCCGCCCAGCGGGGCACCGAATCCTGATGGCCGACCACGTGGCAGGCTCTGCCGAGCCCCCGGCCGATGAGCTGACTCGAGCCCTGGGCAAGGCGGCGGTTCTTGAGATCGCGGAACATTACCTATGTCCAGATCGGGTTCGAACCATGACGACTGCGGGGATCGACATTGTCATGGGGCGCCGCGAGGGGTATCGGGTCTGGGACTTGGACGGAACCGCCCGGATCGATCTCCACCTCAACGGCGGCGTGTTCAATCTCGGGCACCGCAATCCGGAGATCATTGCAAGGCTGCTCGAGGCCACCGAGTCCTACGACATCGGCAATCACCACTTCCCCAGCGGTCCTCGCGCACTGCTGGCCAAGAAGCTCGTCGACGCGACGCCGGGAATGAGGTATGCGGTTTTCGGTGCCGGGGGCGGTGAAGTCGTGGACCTCGCCATCAAGAGCGCACGCCGAACGACCGGGCGCCGCACCATCATCAGCCTCACCGATGCCTACCACGGGCACACCGGCCTGGCGCTGGCGGCGGGGGATGAGAAGGCCGCCAAGGCGTTCCTCAGCGATGATCCCGAAACGGTGATTCGCGTTCCGTTCGATGACACCGAGGCGCTTGCTTCGGCTCTCGCCGCGCACGACGTGGCCGCAGTGATCGTCGAGACGATTCCGGCGACTGCGGGTTTCCCGGTGCCGTCGCCCGACTACCTGCCCGAGGTACGGCGCCTGTGCGATGTCCACGGCGCTGCCTACATCGCGGACGAAGTGCAGACCGGACTTGGCCGCACCGGCTCCCTGTGGGGGACCCAACACTTCGGCGTCGTGCCGGACATCCTCGTCACGGGTAAGGGATTGTCAGGGGGCATCTACCCGATCGCGGCGACGCTGCTGTCGGAATCGATGGGATCCTGGCTGCAGGAAGACGGCTGGGGACATATATCTACTTTCGGTGGCGCAGAGCTCGGGTGCTGTGTCGCGGACAAGGTGCTCGATATCACGATGGATCCGGCAACGGTTTCCAGGACCGCTCAGGTGGCCCAACGCTGGTCGACCGGATTGGCAGACCTTGCCGAGCGATATCCGACGTGGATCGCGGAGGTGCGCCAGACCGGCGTGGTGATCGGCCTGCGGATGCACGTGGACATGGGCGGGATGCTGATGACGCGGTTGCTTTTCGATGAGGGAGTCTGGGCGATGTTCGCCGGGTTCGATCGGTCGGTGCTGCAGGTGAAACCGGGGCTACTGATGGATGACGACACCATCGAGGAGGCCCTGGCGGCCTTCGATCGGGCATGCGCCAAGGCGGCCTCGTGGTGAGCCCTGCGCCCACTCCCGATCCGGGGCGCTTGCCGGAACCGGAAGAGGCGTCGCAGCGGATCGCGGCTATCGAGGCGGGCCTCGACCCGGCGCATCCGGAGTTATCCGGGGTCAAGGTGCTGGCCTATGGCGAGATCTCCGCGACGCTCATCCTGCCGGACCCTTTGTTCGACGGGGTGGTGGCCAAGCGGATGACGGGCTTCCCCGACACCGTCACCGCGGCGGCATATATCGACCTTGTTGAGGGCTACTGCCTCGACTTGGCAGAGGCCGGCGTCTCCGTTGTGCAGACCTCAGCCGTGCCGGTACCGAGGTCCGGTCGCGCACCCGCCGTGTATCTGTTGCAGCCCCAGTTGTCCGCCGAACATCTGGGAAACTCCCTGCTCGGCACGGTCGATGACGCCACCCTCGCAGGTGCCACCTTGGCGGCGCTGTCCGCCGTGGACGCGGCGCTCTCCGGCGGGGGGTCCGGGCAGGAGCTGGCCGTCGATGGGCAGTTGTCGAATTGGTGGTTCGGCGATGGACCGGACCAGCCCCCGACCCTGATCGACGTCGGTACGCCCTTCGTGCGGCGCGATGGGGTGCACCAACTCCAACCCCGGATCATGTTGGCTGCTGTGCCACCCGGGGTCCGGTCCTGGTACCTCTGGCGGCAGGCGGGAGAGAAGTACATGGATGACTACTTCGACCGACGTCTGGTGGGCTTGGACCTGCTCGGCAACTTCATCAAAGAGGGAGCCAGTGAGCGTATCCCGGTGGGACTCGATGCCGTGAACGAATGGCTGGCAGGCGAGGGACCGGTCAGCGCCGATGAGGTTCAGAAGTACTACGACGATGACGCCGCCACGCTGGAGTTGTTCCTGCGCGCCCGTCGTGCGGACCGTTGGTTGCGAACGAAGGCGCTCCGTGGTCGTTACGACTTCGTGCTCCCGGGCAGGGTCAATCGAGGTTGAATTCGCCGCTAGCATTCAGTGACACTCGGCTGGCCCGGAGTTAGGAGCACCCATGACTCGCGTCATCGTGAAGGCGGCCACCATCATCACTATCGATCCGGCCAATCCGCGGGCCGAGGCTGTCGTGGTCGACACCGAATCCGGCAAGGTGACGGCGGTCGGTTCGCTTGCGCAGTGCCAGCAGCTCGCGCCGGGGGTCGACGTGACCGATCTCGGGGACACCGTCCTATTGCCCGGATTCATCGACCCGCACAGCCACCCAGTGCTGTCGGGACTTGTGACGCAGCCGCCGGTGCACTGGATCGCGCCATTCGTCGGGTTTCCGACTTTCGCCGACGTGGAGGCAGAATTCACCCGCGTGGAGAGAACCACTGAGGCGGGACGTCCGGTGATCTTCTGCGGACTGGACCGCATGCTGCAGGGTGCCCCCGTCCTGGACCGGGAGGAGTTGGACCGCTACTTCCCGCAGCGACCAGCCGTGGTGATGGACGATTCCGGGCACGAGGTGTACTTCAACTCCGGAGTCATCAAGGTTCTCGGGTGGGCCGACGGCACACCGCCGGCGGACCCGCCGGCCTCGCGCTACGGACGCACGTCGGACGGCAGCTCTGATGGCCGCGCCTTCGAGACTGGCGCCGTCGCCTCGGTGCTGATGCCCGTGGCGAGGATGGTCGTCGAGAACCCGGCGCACTCCGTCGCTCAGTGGTATTCAGCGTTGGCAGGTTACGGGTTGACGGCAAGCTCGGACCATGCCTACGCCAGCGGGTTGTTGCCGATTTACGAGGAGTTGGCCGCCACCGAAGGCTGCCCGGTAAGGGTCTCGCTCTATGAGGTGGCGACCTCTCCGACCTGCACTGACGCCCTGAGTAGCAAGGCCCCCGCCTCGATGGTGGAGAAGCGCGGGATCAAATTGTGGGCAGACGGTTCGCCCTGGGTGGGGACGATGGCGGCGTCGTTTCCCTACCTCGATTCCCCCGTCACGCGGACCGCGCAGATAAGCCCAACGGCAACTTACGACGCGGGTCTCAACTATTCACGGCAGCAGTTCGACGAGGTGCTCGACACTCATGGCGGCAAGGGTCTGCAAGTCAGCACCCACGTGAACGGCGACGTCGGAATCGATCTGGTGCTGGACGCCTACGAACGGGCACTGTCCAAGAACGGGCTGATCGGATCCGATCACCGCTGGCGCATCGAGCACCTGGGTGGAGCGCGCGCCGACCAGTTGGAGCGGGCGGCGGCCCTGGGCGTCAGCACCTCCCTGGGCCTGTTCCAATTCATCTTCTGGGGTGATCTCACCGATGGTCAGATCTTCCCGCCCGAAATTGGCTCACAGTGGATTCGGGTGGGCGACGCTGTCCGGGCGGGTGCGGTGGTGAGCTTCCACAACGATGCGCCCGTGACGCCTCCAAACGTGTTGCTCAACCTCCAGACAGCCGTCACCCGTCGCACCTCCTCTGGGGCCCAACACGGCCCGGAGCAAATAGTCAGCCTCGATGACGCACTAAAGGCCCACACCATCAATGCGGCCCACACGCTGGGTCGGGAACATGAGATCGGATCTATCGAGGTGGGGAAATTCGCCGACTTCGTGGAACTGTCTCGGGACCCGTACACGGTTGCCCCCGAGAATATCGCCACCGACGTAACGGTGACAGGTACCTGGCTCGCGGGTTCGCGCGTGGACCGGGACGCGTTCGTCGCCCGGGTCGCCGGCGTGGACCCCGAGCCCCACCACGCCGCCGCCGCCGAGGCGCTCAAGAGCCGCCACGCGTGTTGATTCCCCCGTCGGCATGGAGGGATCCCCGCACGGGTTCGGTCAGTTGCGCGACGCGTAGCCGGCGGCGAGCGAAGTGGCCACACTCAACCAGCCGATGTAGGGGAGAAGCAGCACTCCCGCCCAGGTCTGCGCCCGCCACGCAACGACCAGGGCGGGCACGGTGGCGATGACCGCGATCAGCAGGCAGGCGGCCGCAGGCCAGAGGCTGTGTGAGACGTAGAAGAGCCGGGCCCAGCCGAGCGCGGCAACGACACTGACGCACAGCCCGATGATCCAGACCCACCGTTGGGTCACGCTTCCGGTCAGCGCCACGGCAATACCTGCCGCGATCAGTACTGCGAAGTTGTATGGCCAGATCAACCCGAAAACTACATCCGGGGGTTGCCACCAGGGGCGATCCAGCGCGCGATACCACGCGTCGCCGGAGGCCACCCACAGGCCCGACGCTGCCGCGTATCCGATGACAACGAGAGTGCTCAACGCCGCCACAAGAATCCGCATGGACTCAGTCTGACCGCAAGGTCGTACCGCCGCATCCGCGGCCTCGCGTGCTACCCGCCGCATGGCCAGTGTCGGGATTCCGGCTGGAGCGACGACGTTTGCGGATACCTCCCGCGGCAGGTGCGCCAGAACGCTCTGGCAGTCTTGGTGGGTGGTTTCCGGCAGCGACAACGACGTGGTGAACGCGAGCTTCCGTCCGCCGCGCGGTCTGGGTAACGGGCACCTGCAGTCGGTGCGCAACAGGGTGTTTCCGCGTACGTACGACCTGGATGCCGTGTCGTACGGCCGAACCATCCTGGTCCCGACCGACGATGACAGCGGCGACCAGTTGGTCGTGAACCTTCACTCGCTACCGGCCGTCGGACGCGGAATGGTGCTGCTCATCCATGGCCTCGGTGGGTCCGCGGAATCGGTGTACATCCGGGCAAGTGCCTTCGCCTTGCTGCGGGCCGGGTTCAACGTCGCGCGGGTAGACCTTCGATGCGCTGGTGCCTCCACACAGACCTCCACCCTGACCTACCATGCCGGCAAGACCGACGACCTTCGGGCTGTCCTGCGGTCCCTGGCCGTGCGACGGGAAGCCTTAGTGGAGGACTCCCAGCCGGTGCTCGCGGTGATGGGGTTCTCCCTCGGGGGCGCGATGACCATCAAGCTCCTGGGCGAGCCGTTGGAGGGACTGCCGGTCGCCGCGGGCGTCGCCGTGTCGGCCCCGTTGGATCTCGTCGTCGGTGCCGAGCACCTGAAGAGATCCGCTTTCGGGGTCTACGAGCGAGCAGTGCTACGTGGGCTCCTTCGCGATGTTCGCACGCCCGCGCCGGACGGTGCCCCCCGGCTGACTCCTACCGAGGAGGCGGCGATCTCGCGGGCACGCGGCCTCCCGGATTTCGACGACGCCTTGACGGCGCCACGCCATGGCTGGCGGGACGCCCAGGAGTACTACGAGGTCAATTCCGCAGCGCCTTTTCTGTCTTCGATTCGGGTCCCTACGTTGGTGATTCACGCCTTGGACGACCCAATGATCCCGGCCGAGCCGTACTTGGCTGTTGACTGGGACGCACTTGAGCACGCGGGATACGTGAGTCGGGCCATCACCCCGCACGGTGGCCACGTCGGATTTCACGAGCGAGGAAACCCGATGCCCTGGTACGCGAATCAGGCCGTGGGCTTCCTCCAGCAGAACCTGCCTGCCGAATCGGCCGAGTGACAGCTTCGGGAGCCGGGGCCGTAATGCCTCGGCGTTTGACAAGGCTGGCCGACGAGGCTTCTTCCGGGTCCTAGTCTCGGCGAGCAACTAGCCTGGCGGGGTGAGCGCTGATGCCGCCGACGAAACAGACGACCAGGTGGGGTCGCTCCTTCGGGAGGCCCGCATCTTGCTTGCCCGAGGCAACTCGTCAGCCGCGGTCAGTCGCCTCGGCGCAGGGCTCGAGGCATCTCCGGAGTCACCACAATTGCGTACAGCTCTCGCTGACGCACTCTTCGAAGCGGGTGACTATGGTGCAGCACTCGACTCCTACGGGCGCCGGCTCGACCTCGATCCCGGTCACATTCACAGCCTGCAGGGCCTGTCCAGGTGCCTCGCCCAGCAACCTTCCTTGGCCACTAAGCTGCGCTCCTCCGATCACCTGATCACGGGGCTGGTCACCGGGAGCCTCGATCCCGACCCCTTCGCGCGCGGGGCCTTCGTCCGACTACGCCAGTCCGCCGACCTGCTTGCGGATCCACTGCTCCTTGCGGTCTTGTCGAACGCCCTCGTGACCGACCCGGTTCTGGAGCGGACGCTGACCGAGGTCCGTCGCGACCTCTGTCTGGACTCCGCAGCCCCTCCGAACGAACTGGCTCATGCACTTGCCGCACAGGGACAACTGAACGAGTTCGCCTGGTCCGTCAGTGAAGAGGAGTCAGCGATGCTGCCGCGCGCTCCGAAGTGGGTGCGGGCGATGTACCTCCAAGGCAAGCCTGACCCTGACCTGGTCCTACGTGCGCGACGGTTGCCGTCGTTGACAGCAGTCGCGGTTGGGAACTCCGATGACGTGCGCAGCCACTACGAGCAACACCCGTATCCGCGCTGGCAGCGGATCACTTTGCGCCAGCAACGAAGTCTCGATCACTACCTGTCGAGGATCGGTCCAGGCGGCCAGGGTGCAGCAGATGTCCCACGGAATCCAAGGATGCTCGTGGCGGGTTGCGGCACGGGGCGGGAGCTGCTTGCTGCAGTGCTGGCGTGGTGTCCGGCCTCTGTCGTCGGGTTCGACCTGTCCCGCACCAGCCTTGCCTACGCCGAACTGATGTCCGAGCGGTTAGGGGTAGACGTCGAGTTGTACCAGGCCGACCTGTTGGAACTTGGCGACTGGGATCGCCGATTCGACGTCATTGTCTGCACCGGGGTACTGCACCATCTGCAGGACCCGCTCGCCGGCTGGCGGAACCTGCGCCGACTTCTGCTCCCCACCGGTCTGATGTTCATCGGTCTCTACAGCGAGGTGGCGCGTCGGGGTATTGCCCTAGCGCAGGAGGAAGTCCGCAGGGGAGGGTGGACGGCTACGACTGAAGGGATCCGCGCGGCCCGCGAAAGCCTGAGTAGTCTGCCTGCCGGACATCCTGCGCGCGACTGCCTCCTGCTGCGGGACTTCTACCACTCGGGCGGCTGCCGCGACATGCTCTTCCACGTTCAGGAGCGCCACTTCACAATTCCGGGGATCGACGCCGCCCTGCAGGAACTCGATCTGGAATTCCTGGACTTCGACGTCGACCCGGCAACTCGGCACTTGTACCAGGCACTCTTCGGCGGTCGGCCCGAGTTGGAGTACTGGCAGGCGTTGGAGAAGCTCTACCCGAGGACCTTCCTGGGGATGTATCAGTTCTGGTGCCGCGCGCGAAGCTAGCCGTAGGATTGAAGCAGGGAGTGGCTCGCTGGGTCATCATTCGAGTGAGGAGACCATGATGGGTACCGCAGACAAGGATCAGGTGGTCGCCGCCGAGGTGATCGTTTCGGCGTGGCGCGACGACGAGTACCGCAGGGCGCTGCTGGCCGATCCCGCCGGAGTACTGCGGGCCGCCGGGGTCACGTTGCCCGACGGCGTACTGGTAACCGCACTGGAGGAGACGCCCAGCATTTCGCATGTCGTGATTCCGGCCGACGTGTCGGGTCCCGAGGCTGAGGCCATCGCCGCCGGCATCGCGAGTCTGCTGCCGCTGGCGGAGGACCGCGAGGTGCACCTGCATCAGAGCACACCTAACCGGCGCTTTCTGGTGCTGCCGATCTCACCTCAGGTGACTGAACTGAGCGCCGAGGAACTCGATGCGGTGGCCGGCGGTATGGGTGGCAACGGCGGCGCCGGGCTCGGCGGCACCGGCGGAAACGGTGGCAACGCCGGTACCTGGGGGGCTGGGCTCGATCTCTTGGGTGGCCGCGGCGGCAATGGTGGTAACGGCGGCCTCTTCTAACGCGGCTTCTAACGCGATTTGGGGGCGACATGACACCAGCCGACCCGTCGACGACGGGAATGGCCGCGACCTACGCCGCCAACAGCGACTTCCAGAAGGACAGTGCCGCGGCGGCCGTCCCTGAGATATCCGAGGAGGTTGCGGCAGTTCTGCTGCGAAACCGGGATGCGGCCTTCACTCTGGTCGACTACGGCACCGGGCCCGGCACATCGGGGTTAGCGCTCTTCCGCACGATTATCGACGAAGTCCGCGCTCGGGATTCGACCCGCGAGGTGACGGTGGTTCATCAGGATCTGGTCGGAAATGCTTGGGGCGACCTGCTTACCCGGTTGCGAGAGGACCCGGATTCATATCTTCGGGCGGACGACCCGCCACCAGTGCTGGCCGCGGTGGGTTCGTTCTATCGCCGGAGCCTTCCCCCCGGCTCGGTGCACTTCGGAATGAGTTTCATGGCCGCTCACTGGATGTCCGAGCAGGAGCATCCTTCGGTGCGGGCGAGTGCGGCAGTGGTCGATGCCGCTCCGACCCAGCGCCGCCGCATTGCCTCTGATGCGGCCGCGGACTGGCGAGCCTTCTGGCGCTGCCGGGAGCACGAGCTGGCTCCTGGTGGGGCAATCATCGTCAAGTGCATCGGGTCGTTGGAGGATCGGTCCAAGTCGACGTCTCGGGGGCTGCTGGAGATGCTGGGCGAGGCTTTTCAGTCAGCAGCGGACGCCGGCCTGGTTTCGCAGCAGGCAGCCGACGGATATGTGCTGAGTGAGTACCCGCGGACCGTGCGTGAGGCTCGGGCGCCCTTCGAGGCGGGGGAGGTGCCTGCGCTGGTGTTGGAGAGCGCCGCGGTTCGTGCTGAACCGAATCCCTACCGCGCACAGTACGAGAAGGATGGTGACGCGGCGGCCTATGCGTCACGCATGACGGGTTTCGTCCGGGCATTCACCGAATCGAGTGTCCGTCAGTACCTGTCGCAGCAGGGGAGTGGTTTGACAAACCACACAGTCGACGAGGTGACCGACTGGATCTATCGGTGCTGCCAGGACCGCTGGCGCGACCGTCCCGATGTCCACCCCTTCGAGGCCTGGACGCTGACGGTCATTGCCTGCAAGATCTGAGATGCCTGTCGGGCGCAACGCATGGTGGGTCCCGCAGTGACCCGGACAGGCTTTTGGGGCGCCAACAAGCGTCACGCCGAGCGCACCAGTCTGCCCGACTTCCCCGTCGAGTCCGTGCTGCGCCGAGACCTGTGCGACAGTGTCGATGGTCCGGTCCCGCCCAACTCAAGGACGTCGATTCTCATGGGTTCTGATCAGCCAACGACTCGGCCCTCAGGCCGCGTCTGGGTGCAGGTCCTGCTGATCGGCCTCCTGATATGGCTGGCGGGTATCGCGGTCACTGAGTTCACCCGGGACCCAATCCTGATCCCCGGCGTTTTCCTCACCGGCAGCTTCCTGGTGCCGTTCTCGTTGATGCTGTGGGTGTTCGGCCAGACCGATTGGGGAGGAACGGCCCCGCCGGTTGGGAGGTCCGCGCTGGGGCCGTCCCGGCTACTCCTGGCCTTCGCTCTTGGAGGGGCAGTGGGGGTGTGGTGCTCGGCATTGCTTGAGAACCTCCTCATGCGAATCGCCGCCTTCTCGTACTACCTCGATGTGGCGGTTGTCGAGGAGTCCGTCAAGTTGACCCTTGTCTGGCTGATCGCACACCGGCTGGGCTGGTACTCACGACGAGACGGCATGCTGTTGGGGGCCACGGTGGGTCTGGGTTTCGCCGCATTCGAGTCGGCTGGCTATGCATTTCACAGTGCGGCCCTTGGACACTCGGACAAGGTGCTCGCCGTCTTTCTCACCCAGGTCTCCAGGGGCCTACTCATGCCGGTGGGTCACGGGTTGTGGACAGCGATGGTAGCGGGCGCCCTCTTCGCCGCGGCCAGGAACGGACGCCTGCGACTGACCTGGAATGTCCTTGGCTGGTTGCTGATCGCCATCGGTCTGCACATGTTCTGGGACATGGCTTCTGGTTTCTCAGCTATGTTTGCCGCCTGGGCGTCGGGTGCGCCGGTCATCAAGGAACAGTTCCTCTCCGGGCGGCTGACGGACCCGACCTTCCGGGAGGGCGTCTACTACGCGCTCTCCCTAACGCTCTTGTTGCTGCTCAACGCCGGAATCGCGGTGTCTCTGTGGGTGCGCGAGTGGCGAAAGGCCAACCGTGAGCAGGCCGTCGACTCTGACGTGGCGACCTCTCGGACGTCCGGACCTGTGCAGTGACACTCACTTTCGTAGGTGCGGGGGCTCTGGCGATGCTTGGGATCTCGGTGCTGCTCTTCCTCGCGGCGTCCGCCGTGATGCCACCGGGATACTCCTTCGTCCGTAACACCATCAGCGAGTCCGCAGCTCAGGGAGTTCCGCGTGCCTGGATCGGCAGGGTCGGATTCGTCACGTTCGGCCTTGGCGTTCTTCTTTCGTGCCTGACGTGCCGTGCGTCATGGAACCCGGCATCATCCCTGCTCCTGGCTGCGTTCGGAATGCTGATGCTCTTGGCTGCGTTCGCCGCGACTCGGCCTTGGGTCTCGGGGCAGGAGTTCGACGAGAGGGAGGCGCGCTGTCATTCCGTGGCCGCTAGTGCCGCCGGGGTCGCATACGCTTTGGGACTCGCCGTGTTGCTGATCGTGAGTAGGAGCGGTTCGCGCGGAATGTGGCTACTCACCGCGGTTGCTCTCGTCTCGGGAGCAGTCGTTCCGCTGGCGATGATGGCGCGACCGAACTGGGCCGGCATCCTGCAACGGACTATGTTTGCCATTTCCTATTTATGGTTCGCCTCCGAGGTGCTCCAGGTGTGACGGCGGCACAACGGTCAGGTTTCATGCGCGGCTTCCGGAGATCTGGTGTTCGGCTGACGGGTTGCTGTTCTCGGCGCCAATCATCGGCTGATCCTTGACCGAATCCTCCCCCGTACCTGGGGTTGCGATTCTGCACTCTGGGCGGTCAGGTGGCGGCAGGACCACCCGACACGCTACTCGCCGATGGGCCTATCGGAGGGGTTGAAGTGGAGTTACCGGCAGCTCTGTTCTCTGCAACACGCCCGGCTGCGAGTGTGATCAAAGCGGCCAGGATCACCAGCGCAGCCCCCACGAGGTTGTCGACGAGACGCTGTTTTCCCATGTCTGTGGCCTGCGGGGAGCTGAACGCGTTCAAACAGGCCGTCGTCGGCACGATGAGGACGAAGTAGACCCACTGTCTCGAGCTGAACTTCGCGATGATCGCAAGGACGCCGAAGACGATCCCGATCGCCCAAAGCACCAGCGGCACCGGGAAACCAAGCAACTCCACATAGGTCGTTCCGCCGGCGACCTTGAGTAGGCCGGCCATCAGGACAACGCCGAGCAGGGTGCCGATGACGCGTTCGATGGTGAGCCGCCATCGAATATCGTTGCCGACCTGGGTCAGCACGAGGATTGTCGCGATGAAGAACGAGCCCGCGGTCATCGTCGGGTGGTTCAAGAAGTAGTAGGTCGCCACGGCTGTCAGCCCGGAAATCGTGACGGTATAGGCCATGGCTTCGGCACGCGTATGAGTGGTGGGATTCGGCTTCGGCATGTTCGCCTTCCGCGCCACGAAAGGCAGCAGGATGACGGGGATGATGGCCCCGATGAAGAAGAAGACAACGACCCAGGTCAGGTAGGTGGTGTCGTAGCGCTGTTCCATCAGTGCCTGGCTGACAGCATTCTTGAGCGGGCCTGCTGCAGAAGATGAGCCGGACGTACCGGAATGCTGTGATGCGTCGATCGCTTGCGCGAGCGTCATGCCCCGCTTCGACATCAATTCGTTGATCTTGTCCAGCGCCTCGCGCGGGACCCAGGGTACTGGTGCCAGCATCGGCCAGGCCAGCATGATGGGGACGAGCATCACTGCACGGTGCAGGCCGAACAGGGACATGCGCCCCACCACAAGGGTCATGAGCGCCATGAGGGCAGCGCCGGTGATGGGCGAGAGGCCCGACATGATGGCCAGGGGCGCGAGCAGGGCCAAGACGATGGACGTCAGCACGCCGATCCGAACGCCACCAGCTAGCACTGCGACCGCGCCTACCAGGGTCCCCAGCGCCGAGTAGCTGGCCGCGGGCTGTCCGGTAGCAGCCATCAACGCGATCGACGGAACGAGCAGGAGCAGGACGAGAGCGATCGCAACGGCGGTCCGACGCACGATGATCTTGCTGAGTGGTTGGTGCGGGGTGTGCTCGGGCGCCGCCGCTGCCTGCTCGGGGGCTGGTGTGGACATTGCTCGGCTCCCCCTTGAGGGACTAGTGGGGGGGCAATGGTTGCCCCATCGGTAGACGTGTCGCTCAGAGTCTGTCAGCAGTCCGGCACCGGACGAAAATCTATCGGACCGGTTCGGCCGACGGCGCCGCTATGACAAGACCGGGTAACTTGGGGCCCAAGGAGGGTCGCCATGACCGAACAGACTGATCCTGCAGCCACGCCTGATGATGCTTCCGAGGTCGTCTTCGAGCAGTCACACAACCCCTACGGGTCACCTCCCGGCAGCGGCATCACCATGCCGCCGTACTACCAGCCGACGCCCTCGGTGAAGAACAAGACCAACTATTTCCCGCAGAGCGAACCGCTGGGTCCCGACGAGATGCGCATCATCTTCATGGGGAGTCAGCCTTGGCCACCGCGCCAGTCGCAGGCGGGCACCTGCATCATGGTCGAACTCGGCAACGGGAAGAGGTTCTTCTTCGACTTCGGTCCGGGATGCCTGCGCAACATCATCGCCAATCAGGTGCCGGTGCCCGAGATCACTGACATCTTCATCACGCATCTACACCTGGACCACTACGCCGACATTCCTTACCTATGGCAATTCGCACCGTTCAACGGGCGTTGGAAGCCGCTCAGAATCATCGGCCCATCGGGGCGTACGCCCGAATTGGGCACGAAAGCAATGGCCGAACACATGCAGAAGATGGGCCTGTGGACCTCCGTGCAGGCTGCAGGTATGCCGATGGCAGACGGGTACCAGATCGACGTCACTGAGTTCGACTTCCGCGACGATGGCGGCATCTGCTACGACCAGGATGGAGTGAAGGTAACGCACTGGCGACGCTCCCATGCAGTCGACGGCGCTTCGGCGTACCGACTCGACTGGAATGGGCTGTCCTTCGTGTGGACCGGTGACGGTAAGCCGGACAAACTAACCGCAAGATACGCAGCTGGCGTTGACGTATTCGTCACGGAGATGGCAGTCGACAACGTTGCGCTATGGGCCTTGAAACAGGGGGTTTCGCCGTTCATCGGAGCGTTCACCCTGGACAACTTCCACACCTCTCACTACGCCGCTGGATACCTGGCCAACCTCATCCAGCCGCGACTCGCAATGGCGACGCACCTGTCCTATGACCGTGAGTTGATCGGCGAGATGATCGCGGGTGTGCGCACTCACTATGAGGGGATGTTCGCCTTCGGCATCGACCACACGGTGGTCAATGTCACCAAAGACAGAGTCTGGATTCGAGAGGCCGCACTTCCCGAGACCACGAATACTGCCCGTGCGACTCCGGAATGGTTGCTGGCCAACGAGTTCGACGGCAAGATGCCGGCCAACGTCGAGGTGAAGAACCCATTCTTGGCCAACCAGGAACAATCCGTGCGTGACTTGGAATTTCCTCCGGAGGTCTACACGCCCGCGGATCAGGTCCGTCGGTGGGCACATCCGCTGCCACCGGAGTTCCAACTGCAGACGTCCATGATGGTTGGCGGGGCGCCCCCGAGCAGCGCGACACCGGACGACCACGACCACCAGCCACCCGACCCCGGTGACGGGAAGTCGGCGCACCGGGAGTCGGACAAGTAGCGGCCTGGCGGCACCGATGGACGTCGAACGGAACGGCGCGAGGGTCGAAGACGGCCCGCTTGCCGATCAGTCATCGACCTCGCATGCCCCGGTTCCACTGACGATCCTTACCGGGTTCTTGGGCGCCGGCAAGACCACCCTTGTCAATCACATCCTGCAGGGGGATCATTCTCGCAACGTTGCGGTGCTGGTGAATGACTTCGGGTCCGTGAACGTCGACTCCGATCTGATCGTCGGCATCGAGGACAACGTCATCAGCCTGACCAACGGCTGCACCTGCTGTTCGCTGCGCGAGGACCTCGTCCAGACGGTCCTGGAGACGCTCGACGGACCCCACCGCCCGGATCACATCGTGCTTGAGGCTAGTGGGGTCGCCGAACCCGGGGGAATCGCCATGGCCTTCAACAGCGCTTCTCTGCAAGACCGGATCCGACTCGACGGTGTGATGTGTGTGCTGGATGCCGAGCAGGTGTTCGCTCACCCCGGTGAATCGCCTCTCACACAACTCAAGCTGCAGCAGATCGCCTTCGCTGACATGGTCGTGCTCAACAAGGTCGGGCTGGCCGGTCCGAGCACAGTTGCGGCGGTGCGTCAGTGGATCGATCAGTACTTCAACAACATCAGGGTCTTCGAGACGGACTTCGCTCACGTCCCTCCGGAGATCCTGCTGTCGGTCGGGCGTCTCGAGGCGGAGCGGACCGGGTGTGAACTGCCTGATGGGGTGCGGCAAGGTCACCCGGAATTCGACTCCTGGTCGTACGAGACCAGCAGGCCCATGTCCCTGGATGCGCTTCATGAACAGATGTGCCGTCTGCCAGGGACGGTGTATCGGTGCAAGGGGATCGTGCACGGCGCCGAGATGCAGGATCGGGCGAGCATCCTGCAGGTGGTATGTCGCCGGGTGGAGATCACCCCTGGTCTCGCGTGGTCCGGTGAGCCGGTTACCAAGGTGGTCGTGATCAGTGAGTCGGGGACCGTGGCACCAGATCGATTACAGGAGATTTTCGACTCCTGTCTGGCACCTGTCCACCCTGCGACTGCGGCAGGCTGAACCCACCACCACGAGTCGATTAGGACGTCCACGTAGTAGCCACATCGGTGACCTTCAACGCACCGACAACTCGAACAACGCAGACTCGTCGATTGCCATCGTGCACGGTGCTCTCGTGAGTCCGGTGAGCCGTTCTCACCGTCCTTGCACGACGCCTTTCCCCGGCGATCGCGGCATCGATTGCGAAGGTGACGGTTTCATCAATCCCAGCAGGGCTGGAATGGCGAAGAATGGGACGCTGGCCATGACGACCTCAAACACGACGTCAAACGTCAGGGCAGAGATCGACACAGCAGCTGATGCCCGCTGGAAGGAGCCTGAGGTCGCCCCTGGAACTTTCACCCATCGTCCACCGGTCAGAGTCGAGGTAACCGTCCAGGTGGCCACCAGCGCAAGCATCGCTGCTGCCATCAGCAAGGACCGCCGCCGAAATTGGGGACGTCGCCACCAAAACCACGTGTCGAAGGCCAGGACCAGCACCAACAGCATGAGTGGTCCGACAGCGGCAGGATCGCGTCGCCCCGCTGCCTGACCGGATGAATCTGAGTGAGCCGCCCGCAGCACCACTAGCAGTGCGACAAGACACATAGTGAGTCCAAGACCGACAAGGGCCTGCTTTCGGGACTTTCGCTGGAGGATGCGGTCCGCGAAGAAAAGACCGAAGACAGCTACGAATGCGCCCTCGGAGATCCCTTGGAGGAGCGCTGAAACGGCCAGCGGCAGCTCGCGCCCAAACAGCACACGATCGGGCAGCGAGCGTGTCCCTCGGAGTTGCATATAGATCTCCGCCAGAGTCAGCAGGACCGCCCCGACGAGTAGGACCCAGGCGTAGTCCCAGCGCTTGTTTCGATACCTGTCCCACGCGACCAGTCCCACAGTGACCAGGCAAAGGTCCAACTTGAAGTTGAACTCCGAACCGAAGGCCGACCCACGCACCATGTACACAGGTCCGAAGAAGTCCACATCGGAGATTGTGGCATCGGACCGATGAACAACGGCGCCACCGCGGCCAATCTCAAGTTGACCGATTGCGGCAAGTCCATGGCAACCTGCAGGAAGAACTGCACCAGCGTCCGGCTCATTCGTGGCTGCATCCTTGGGCCACATGGGCATGTCGCGAGGCAGGGGTGTGACGCGGATTCGGAGCGGCCTGTTCGGGCTCCGGAGTAGCGTGGAATCGACGGCGTTCGCACCAGTCGAGGAGTGTCATGAAGTTCATCGCGATCATCACCCGCACGCTGCGCGAAGGCAAGACGCTGCAGGACTATCGAGATGCGTGGTTTCACAGCCGCGGATTCGGGGTACCCACGACGATGTACACCTCCGTCAACATTGCCAATCCGAGGGAGGTCATCTCCATCGGCGTCATCGACTGCGAACTCGACCAGATGCATGCCGCCCTTCATGTCGAGGTCGACGACCGGCTTGCGCACCCACTGGACTCGGTGATCGAGCCCGAGATTGGGCGAAGTTCCTCTGTGGTGGCAGCCGTCGATGACTTCTCCAGCGCCGGCGAACTGTCGCCCAGCCCGCCACAAGTCGATGGCGTGCCATCGGATTTCGACAGTCTGCCCGACCTGCTTTCCCAGGTGCTGGCGGAACTCTCGGCGGCGAGTCAGCGCCGTGACACGCTCAAAGCCGAGCGCGACGGCTCGGCGGACCCGAGACCGTAGAGCGGACCGATGCAAGAGCAGCCGGTCGAACTCGAAGGTGAGGAAGGCAGGCTTCGTGGTCAGTTGTTCACTGCCGGAGTGCGCGCCCCGCTGGTTGTGGTGTTCCGAGGCGTGGCATTCGCGCGTCCCAACCCGGTAGACCCGGGATACCGGGGTTTGGCTAGGGACATCGCCGAGGCGGGCTTCGCCGTCCTGTTCGTCAGTTTTCGAGGGACTGACGATTCGCCGGGCTTCTTCTCGATGCAGGGCTGGGAGCGTGACGCACAGGTCGTGATGGAGCACGCCTTCACGCTGGGCTTCGACAGGATGGGGCTCGTCGGTGCGAGTGCCGGTGGAGCCACGGCCCTGCGCTACGCAGCCCAGGAGGGCGGCATCGATGCTGTGGCGACGCTGGCATCACCTGGCTTGCTTGCGCAGACCACGCCCCGAAGCAGCATGCCGGACTTCATGTCGCAGGTTCGCAAGGGGTCGATGTCCGATGCGTCGTCAGCACCCGTGGTGCCGCCGGACGACTTCTACGCCGACCTGGTAGCCCACGACCCTTATCCCGTCATCGGCCGCATCAGTCCGATTCCGCTGTTGCTCATGCAGGGGGACGCCGATCACTACGTGTCCGTAGGAACGGCGCAACGACTCTTCGAGGCTGCGCGGGAGCCCAAGGAACTTGTGATCATTCCAGGTGCCGGGCACGTCCTGCGCAAGAGCGATACTGCGCTCGCCACCTTGAAGCAGTGGCTGAAGCAGACGCTTGCTGGGTGAGAGGCGGCTACCGGGTCGACAGCACCGTGATGACGGTGTTCGCCTGATCACCGGTCTCCGCGCTCCGGTTTCCGAGGTCGACGTTCCAGGGGCTGACCAGCGTCCAGTCACCTTCGGCGTCGTAGTATCTGAAGGACTTCGTGGAGTTCTGGGTCACTGCCTGGGTCGTCCCGACGTGGTTGTTCCAGCGATCGCGTGGTGTGGCGAGCACATCGTTCCCGCTCCAGGAGGTGCTGGTCTTGTTCTCCACGTTGACCTTGTACCAACCATCGGGCAGTTGGACCGACACCGGTGCTCCCTGTCGTGTCGTGTTGTTGAAGCCGGTGCAGGTGAACTGGGCGACGTACTGCGTGGATGGTCGTGATTGCAGACACTTCACGCCGGTGGCCTCGAAGATGGTCACCTCCCGGTCCGAGCCGCGTGCGGCCGGCGCCGCCTGCGCGGTGGACGCGAGTAGTACAGGAGTTAGGGCAATAGTCGGGATGGCAACGGCCAACGTTGCTGTTGTGATGGCACGCGATGTCAGCTTCATAAGGATCCTTAGGTAGTGGTTTCGACTGGTCGGAGATGGTGGTTGCAGTAGGCGAGCCTCATGGAATGCCCACTCCGACGTGCGGGGTCTGGCGTTCTAGGAGGTGCGGACGACCGTGATCGTGACGTCCATCGGCGCGTGCGGTCCGCCTTCGGATTCGGCTCCCACTCCCCAACCGAGGAAGGACGACCAGACCTCGGACCCGTCGTATGTATGGTCGCCCCACTTGTCCTCTTGCTTGCAGTCCAGGTAGTCGCGAAGGGTCGTGATCAGATTCGCCTGCTCGGCATTCGGCATTGAGCGACCAATCACATCAATCGAGAAGTGATTGTTCGGCACATGGACAAAGACGGAGTCGCCCGCGAAATCAGACGTGACGTTGGTGCAGTGGTACTGCACGGACATCTGGGTTGGGTTGCTCGTGGTGCAGGACGCGATGGGGTCGTGCGTCATGTACACGCCGTCGAGTGGACCGTTCGCGATGCGGTCCTGTCCGCGCTGCGGCGTCGCCGGCGCGGTCGACCCTGACGGGCTGACTGGCTGTGCTGCCATTGCCGACGCGGCGAAGGTGGTCGGGACAACTACGCAGGTAGCGGCAATTGCTGCTGCGGGAAGAAGGATCTTGATGTTCTTCATTGTGGCGTCTCCACCTAGTCAGTTGGTTGTGTTGACGTGAGATGTACCCACTGTCCGCCGGCGCCAAACGCGCAATCCGCGGATTCTTTGTCATTTTCCAGTCCGTGCGAACAACCGTCGCCGGGACTGTATGGACCGGCCGGAATTGGGTACAAGGCCAACTACATGCTCACTGGATGAGCATTGAGGAAACACAACTCCGATGAAAGGGCACCGCTACCATGACTCCCTCCCGGATCCTTCTTGCCGCCTCATTCGTCGCCGTGCCATTGGCACTTGGCGCTCCGGTGGCGGCGAGCGCAGCTACCAACCCCGGTCCTTCGCTTCAGCGTGATGGCTACATCAATGTGATGGATGACGTCTCGCTGAGTACCAATGGTGAGTCGTGGTGCACCGTGGATCCCGCGAGCACCGCCACCCATACCCGGTTCCACTGCGGAACCATAACCCGCAACCTCATCGGCAACGCGGTCCATGTGTTGATCACCGATGACGACCATCCAGGAAGGGTCGCCCCGACCACCGCGAGGGTCTCAACTCCCGAGAGCCCGCATGGGCTGGTCGTGACGCGCGAGGATTTCGCCTTCAGCGCGGTTGACCGCACTGAACTGCCGCCCAATGCCCAGTTCAACTTCGACGCGAGCGGCATCAGCCACGCAGCCAGGGACGGTTGGGCGTTCGGGATCGATGCGGGCATGGTCGGCCAGCCGACGACAGCCACGATCGACATCTGCCAATACCAAGACACGAGCTGTGGCACCGGTGCGAGGTAGCAGCGGAGCCGCACTCGCATCTCGAGTCCACCGGAACTGCGCCCCAGCGCATGAGTACTCGAACCCTTGGGCCCTGTAAAGGTTCCGCACGCCGGCCCACATGGGTACTCGATCCTCGTGCCCCGCACCCGCCACTACAGCGTTACCGTCCAGAACTTCTCGCATCGGGGAGGCGACCCCGATGGTTGGGTTTGGATGAAGTGGGCGGAGCGGGACAGCCTGCAGTGGGCGACGGCACAAGGCGTATTGGTTCCGTCGGGGGTCCACGACAAGTATTGGCCGAGCACGATCACTCGAAACGGCTCCACCGTCCCTTCCGCCGACACCCGTGGATGGCACCTCGGAATGGATTCCTACGATGCGATTCTGCCCGCCGACGTCATCATCGACGTGAACTACGCCTAGGTGCTACTCGTCACGGATGGTCCCGCTCGGCACGCGCGATCTCGACGATGCAGCGGTTCGGTGCCAAGATGGATCGATGGACGAGGTCCCTCAGTTCTACGGCGGCTCCGGAGGGCTTGTGACTGCCATAGGTGCTGGTTTGGACGCAGCGGGTCTGGACCGCTCGGAGCTGCATCCGGCGGACCTCGCGCCTGTGGACGAATTCCACATCCGGGGCCGCTCGGCGACCCTGGAGATCATCGACGCACTCGACCTCACTGCCCGTTCGCACGTTCTCGACCTCGGAAGCGGGCTCGGCGGACCGGCGCGGACGCTCGCGGAGCTGACCGGATGCACGGTCACGGGCGTGGACATCACGCCGGAGTTCTGTGAGGCGGCTACGGCGCTGTCAGAGTGGACTGGTTTGTCGGACCGCACTCGATTCCAGGTGGGGGACGCCACCGCGACCGGCCTTCCCGACGCCGTCGTCGATGCCGTCATGACGGTTCACGTGGCGATGAACATCGCGGACAAGTACTCCCTTTACGTTGAAGCGTTCCGTGTGCTTCGCCCGGGCGGCAGGTTCGTTGCCTACGACGTCGTGCAAGGTGAGGGTGGCGCGGTCCGGTATCCGGTGCCATGGGCGAACGACGCCTCGACGAGTTTCCTCGCCACGACCGAAGAGATGCGTGAGATGCTCTCAGCGGCGGGATTCGCGGTTGCATCGGAAGTCGACTCCTCAGACGAAAGCCTTACTTGGTTCGAGCAACTGCGCGCGCGAATTGAGCGCGATGGACCCCCGCCTGTCTCCTTCGGTGCCTTTCTCGGCGACGCCTTCGGGCAGATGGCCACCAATCAGGTCATCAACCTCGCGCAGCGGAGGATCCGCACGGTCATGTTCACCTGTGTGCGACCTACCTGACGAGCGTCGACGTTCCTGGTCAACGGATTCCGCCGGTTGGCGGCTGTCGGCGAGGATCGTGGCGGCGCGTCGGTAGGGTGCTTGACTCGCGATGCACGTACGGCCAACGCAGCGGCCAGGGCGTCTCTAACTCGACGACTAGCATGCTGCCCATGCCCATCAGAATCGCGAACGTCGCCATCGCGGTGCGCGACCTCGACGAAGCCATCACGTTCTTCACCGATCTCGGGCTGACGATCCTTGGCCGCGACACGGTCAGCGGAATGTCATCGGCATGCACCGGGTCGCCTTTGAGGTTGATGACATCGAGCAAGCCCTGGCCGTCGCCGCGAGACATGGTTTCTACCCCCTCCGCGGGGTGGCGACGTACGAGGCCGCCTACAAACTCACGTATGTGCGTGGCCCGAGCGACATCCTGCTGATGCTCGCGCAGCCGCTGAGCCAGGGTTGAGCGGCAGCCATCCCCGACTTCGGGCATGATGCAGATCAGCGAACACTATGGAGAGAGAAGGCCATGGATCTGAAGGTTCCTGCCATCGTCCTGACGGTCACTGGGATCGTTGCGCTGATCGTGTCGCTCACAAGAGGACCCAACCTCGGTCTTCCCCGGCGTACGGGTGTCACCATCGGTGTCGTGCTCCTCGTGCTCGGGGTTGCACTTCTCGTTTATGTCGTCACGTCTCAGTAGCGGCCCACTCCTGTCCGTAGGGTGTGGCCTAACTCTTTGGTAGTTGGTGATCGGGTGCCCGGAATGGATGAAGACGAAGAAAAGACGTTGAGGGAGTCGGAGCCTTCATCGTCTGTGACTTCCTGGCGCGCGGCGTGGGCGCGCGTTCCGGTCGCTGTCCGGAAGCCCGTCGTATTGATGCTGGGGTGCACGCTCATCGTCACGGGACTACTTCTGGTGGTGTTGCCGGGACCGTTCACGTTGCCGCTGGTGATTGCGGGGGTGGCGGTGCTCTCGTCGGAGTTCCTTTGGGCGGCATCATTGCTCACCTTGGGGCGGCGCCACGGGCAGCGGGCTCTGGGTCGTCTGCGTGACCGTCGAGTCCTGGCCGCGGCGGTCGTCGTCCTCATCGTCGGGGTCGCGCTGTCCATCGGGGTGCTCTTGCCGCGGCTGAGGGGCATGGGCGCCTGACGACGCTTCGCTCGGCGCTCCTCGTGTCCGCAGCAGGCTGGCGATCACGCTGCTTGCGATGATGACGATGACCACGGCCAGGCTGATGAGGGTGGGAATCTTCACGTCGCCGATGAGGAGGAGCATCTTGACTCCCACCCAGATCAGGACCACCGCCAGTCCTACCTTCAGGTAGATGAAGCGGCCCATGAGGTCGGCGAGCAGGAAGTACATCGAGCGCAGTCCAAGGAGGGCGAAGGCATTGGCGGTGAAAACCAGGAACGGCTCCTGGGTTACCGCGAAGATCGCCGGAATGGAGTCGATGGCGAAGACGACGTCGGTGAGCTCGATGAGCACGAGGACGGCGAGCAGCGGCGTGGCCACCCATCGTCCCGCCTGTCGGACGACGAACTTGGTTCCGTGGTAGTCGTCGGTGTGCGGGACCCTCCGCCGAAAGGTGCGCAGGATACGGCTGTTGGAGACGTCGTAGTGTTCGTTGCGCTTGCGCAGCATCTGGATGCCGGTCACCACGAGGAAGGCGCCGAACAGGTAGATCACGAATCCGAAACTCTGGAGCACCACAGCCCCGGCAGCCACGAAGGCACCTCGCAGCAGTAGGGCACCTACGACGCCCAGCATGAGTACGCGGTGCTGGAATTCTCGGGGGACCGCCAGGTAGCTGAAGATGATCGCCCAGACAAACACGTTGTCCACAGCGAGGGACTTCTCGATGACGTAGCCCGAGAAGTACTGGGCTCCGAACTCGCCGCCGTAGATGCGCCAGATGAGCATGCCGAAGCCGACCCCGATTGCGAGCCAGAAGGTCGACCAGAGGGCCGCTTCGCGGACGCTGATGACATGAGCGCGACGATGTGCGAGGAGGTCGACGGCAAGCATGACGACGATGAGGCCGAGCACTCCGACCCACGCCCACAAGGGTGCGTTCATGGATGATCCCAACTCTTTGGACTATTCGACTAACATCTGAACCAAGATTCAGGTGTTAGTATTCCGGAAGAGGGAATCGCCGCAAGCTGAAGGGAAGAGCACCGTGGCCGAACGCGACGTAAGATCCAATGAAAAGCCGTGGACGTTCTTCACGAATCACGGTCACGTATTGATCTATCTCGCGGAGCATCCTGAGGCACGCGTGCGCGACGTGGCTGTTGCCGTCGGCATCACAGAACGTGCGGCGCAATCCAACCTGCGCGATCTCGTTGACGCGGGCTATGTTGCGGTCACCAAGACCGGGCGACGCAACAGCTATCGCGTCGATCGCGATCGCCGCCTGCGGCACCCCGCGGAGGACGGGCACACTGTGGGGGAACTCCTGGACGTGTTCACGCACTGAGGGCCTGGATCGCAAAGGAACTCGAGTTGGCCGACCGCGGTGCCGGTGCGGGACTGCATCCCATGAACTGGTGTCCGAGTAGCGATCACGGCCCGGGCGGGATCTTCTTCGGTGCGGGTGCCGCCGTCACTCCTGACAGCCCTTGCTAGCCTCTTCCCCGACCGATCAGCGTTCCCTCGGCTACCCTCCCAAAGCGGCTCAGCTGAGACAGCAGTGTCAGCGAATTCCGCCGACTCCTGGCGTCTCAGGAGCGCAAACACCCGACTTGCAGACTGGAGCCCCGCATGCGACGCCGATCCCGCGCCACCGTCCTCATCTCACTGACGGCCGTGGGGGTGGTTGCCCTCGCCGGATGCGGCTCGTCTGGATCCTCCGGTGCTAGCGGGGCCGCAAGCGGGTCGCCGTCTGTCACGGTTTCTGCGTCTGGTGACCAGCAGCCGGCCGATGCCAAACAGCTACAGCAGGTGGCCGATACATACGCGAAATCGCATTTCCTGCCCGGCTCTGTTGTCGGTGTGTGGCGCCCGGGGTTGGCGCCGGTGGAAATCACGCAGGGCTATTCGAACGTCGCCAAGAAGACACCGATGAACGTCGACGACACGTTCATCATCGCCAGCACCACCAAGTCCTTTGTCGGCACACTGGCCCTGCAGTTGATCGGCGAAGGGAAGCTGAGTTTGGACTCGAAACTCAGTGAGTTCCAGCCCAACTTCCCCAATGGCGCGAACATCACCGTTAAGCAATTGCTCAACATGACTTCGGGCATCTACGACTACTCAACCGACCCGAAGGTTGTTGCGCAACTTGCCAAGAACCCGGGGAAGGTGTGGCCGCACGAGGAATTGGTGGCGATTGCCGCGGCCGGGAAACCCTACTTCGCTCCTGGCCAGGGTTGGCACTATTCCAACTCCAACACCGTGTTGCTCGGGCTCGTCATCGAGAAGGTCACCGGCAACAAGTTGGAGCAGGAAATCGCCACGCGGATCACCACGCCGCTGGGTCTCAAGCACACTCTCCTACCAGCCAATGCCGCGCAGAACGTAACCACGACCCAGGGATACAACCTCGATCAAGACAGCGGCACGTTCCTGGCCTCCCCAAACGTGGACCCGTCGTTCTTGTGGGCGGCCGGAGCCATGATCTCGAACCTGCCTGACCTCAAGGTTTGGGCAGAGGCATTGGGCACGGGCAAGATGATCACCCCCGAACTGCAGGCGCAGCGCACCCAGTTCCAGACGATCACCCTTGACGGGGTCCCGCCCTTCTACGCGTCGATGGATCCCGGCTATGGCCTTGCCATGGAGCGCTATGCGTTGCCGCCCAACGATTTCATCGGCCACAGCGGCAAGACCAGCAACTTCAACACGCAGATGTACTACCAGCCATCAACCGGTTCGGTGCAGATCACGCTGATCAATACCGACACCGTGGCAGGTTTCGGTCCGCTGTATTTCGCGACGATTGCGCAGTCGGCCTTCCCTGGCTCGTTCCCAGGGGTGACTGACCCCACGACCGCGTCGGCGTCGTCCGCAGCTTCGAGTACGGCAACAGCCTCAGCGGGCTCGGCATCCCCGGCAGCTTCTGGCACTTCGACGACAACCGCGTCGGCGAGCTGACGCGCGTTCAGGTCCTTTCGGCCCCCGATTCGGCCGAAAAAGGCCGAACGCAGAGGGTCGCTACTCGTCGACGAGCATCGCGCGGATGCCGGTATCCAAATCGGGTCCGGCCTCGTGGCCGTGAACGTCAATCGCGTGCTGAGTGGCGGCGCGAACGACCTCATCCTCCTCGCCGCTGATGGTCAGAGTGCAGCCGGAGTCACTGGGAAGAAGTCTGCAGTCGGCAATTTTTCGGGACATGGTGGCCCACCTTCGCAGTCGCGAGCAAACGGGCCAACCGTCTGGCAGCGGGGCCCGAGAAACGGTGCAATCACCATAGACAGGGTCGCGCGATGATGTCCAGGCCCGTGCGCCCGCGCTCATCATCGGTCGCATGGCCCTGAACGTGAGAGTCCGGACCGTTTGGCAATCGACCCGCACCCTGCCCGCGACGGTGTGTGGGCAAGGCGAGACAACAGTCATCGTCCATGCTGTGTCCTCCGCGGGAAACACCCACTGGAACACCGATCACCGGGCAAGAGCCCGGAAGAGAGTGTCCGAGGGGGGACTGTCAACGTCTTTCGCGGGTTGCAGCACCGAAATCGGTGTCTGCATGCGTTCAATCTACCGGCTTGGCGCGGTACCGTCATCGGCCGCGCGGCTGCCGTTGTGGCTGTCCGACCGTGGCCTGTCGTCGTTGTGGAGGCCGACGCGGGACGTGTTTCCGCGGCGACCGCAGTGAACGCGGTGGCAGCTATTTCGCATGCCGATGTCGAGCAGGGACTTTCAGGACGCTCCGCCAGGTCTGAAGCTGGTTGATGCAATCGAATGGTTTTCAAGAGCGCCTGAGGATTTCCCCTCAGCCGTGCCAGTCTCGCTCAGGCGGACGATTCCCGGCGAGTCCCAGGTCTTCTTCTCTGTCATGGGTCACCTCAGTGGGTCGGGGAGGATAATCACCAAACTAGCGCCAGATGTGTGCATCAGCGGGGGACGGTCGTCCGTGGCCGATGCGCCACGTTTGAAGCCAAAGATTGGCGCCTTCGAGTTGGGCGAGTTCGCGGTCCGCAGCAGTCCTGGCGGGTGCGCGTTCCCCTCCTGCCAAGTAGGGCCGTGAAAGGTCGGGGCTTTCAGGACGCTGGGCCAGCTCTCACGTTGGTTGAGGCGACCCCGTGGGCTTCCTGAGAAAATGAGCCTTTGCCCGCCTCCGCCGTGTCAGCCTCGCTGAGTAGGACGAGTCTCGGTGAATCCCAGGTTCTCTTTTCTGTCATGGCGTCACCTTTGTGTGTCGGGGATAGGCACAAGCCTACCGCTCGTGGATCAGCGGGGGCGGTCGTCAGCGGCCGATGTGCCACGTTTGAAGCCAAAGATTGACGCCTTCGAGTTGGGCGAGTTCTCGGGCCGCGGCGGTCCTGGCGGGTGTGCGTTCTGTTCCGGCCCGGTAGGGCCGTGAGAGGTCGACCAGCCGTTCCACCGCGGCAGGGTCGATCACGTCGCGCAGCAGGGGTTGCAGATTCTCGGCCAGGTAGGTGCGTCGCAGGGCAGCGCTCCGCGCCGCCAGTTGGTTCTCCTTGCTCCGATCGGTGCCGCGGTTTCGGCGAAGGTTCCAGTCCACGGCGGGCGTGAGTTCGGTGGCGAAGGCCCGCTGGTGCAGACGACCGGGGATTCCTTCCAAGCTGTGGGAGAGTAACGGGGCGTCGAGAACCGCGCTCACGGCTCGCAGGTCGAGCAGCGGAAAGCGGACATCGATTCCGTGGTAGCTGCCGAGAAGCGCCATGGCGGTGAGGCGGTCCCGGTCCTCAGCGTTGAGACCCTTCGCGGTGAAGGCGCTGTAGCCCGTCCCCGTGCGAAGCGACTGGCCACTGGCCGGGTTTTGCGCGTCGATTCGGCGGATTTCCGCCACGATGTCAGGGCGCAGCAAGGGACCTTCCTGCCATGCCGTACCCCGACCTGATCTGGCTGCCAGGTCCGAGCGCAGTCCGGCAAGGCGGCCACGCGCGCCGGGAGGTTGCGCCCGCAGCGCGAGGTCCAGACGTGCATGGGCCAGCGCGCGGCGGCTCAAAAGGGGTGCGAAGGCGCCCCCCAAGGCGGTCCTATCGGCCGAGTCCAGATACGTGCCGACGCCTGCATCGGCGGCCGCTTCGAGACAGACAGTTGCGAGGAGATGGGTGTGGTGCGCGGGAGGCTGACCCAGTGCTCGCGCGCCCGTGCGGTACCAATGCCGCCAGGTGAGGCCCAGACCGGGCCAGCCGGTCACGATGCTCGCCCGGCCCAAGCGTGCGCGGGCGGCCTCCGCGAGGATGAGGTTGCGCTGGTTGTCGTAGTTGGCCCTGCCGATACCGATGAGCGCGGATTCGGACGCCTGCGTCTCCACCGCGGCGTGCAGCAGAACTGCCTGCGGCAGATCGATGTCCACCTCTACCCCGACCGGGCCGGGCGATGCCGCAGCTTCGGCGACGGAAGCCACGATCGCCCGGCGTACCCGGCCTGCGGCACCCGGTGCGCGCCCGGCCAGACTCGGGGCACCACCGTGGCCGAGGCGGGACCATCTTCGGATGGTGACCGCGCCACTGTCGTTGATGAGCACATGCCCGGCCTCGAGTTGAGCAACACCGCGCAATGCTGTGGCGGCAGGCGCGGTGGGCGCGCCGCAGAGGTTGCGGGCGATCCACTCCTGGTCAGGTCGGGCCGCGAAACATGCCTGGTCGGCGAACGGTGCGGCGCTGTGGGCGAAGGCGAATTGTTCCCCCGTGAGTGAGTAGAACAGCGTGCGCAGGCCAAAGCCGTCACGTCCGGCCACGATGCGGCGCCGGATGCCGTCCCAGACCACGAAGGAGAACGCCCCGTCGATTCGGTCTGTCATCACCGGACCCCATGCGCGGTAGGCGGCCAGCAGCAACCTGCCATCGCTGCTGTCTTTTGGCAGGCCCAGCCGGCCGGATAGCGTGGCACGTTGGCTCAGCGCCGACCAGGACCACACATGCACCCCGCCGGCGGAGGTGGACCCGCGGTGCGTACCCACAGCGGTGAACGCCGCCGGCACGTTGTCCCTGGCTGAAACGTCGACGGCGATTGTCGGCTCACCCCACGGGTTTGAGTCCCGAACATGGGCGGCGAGTGAGGTGGCGGACGGACCCGGGGTGCGTCCCTGTAGATCCACCCAGCCGGCGAACATCGTCCCAGGCTAGTGTCCTTTCCGACGAGGCCGCTGGTGCCCCTCGACCACGCGATGGCGGGCGACTGTGAGGATGGGTGCATGTTCGCTGGCTGGTGCGCCGTGCCGCCGGGCCCGGGAATTTATCCACCCACGGTCGAGGACCTGATTGAACGGCTCGACCCGGGTGGCGTCGCTGATCGACGTGGCGGCCGGGTAGACCAAGGGGTCGTCATGGCCCAGGCGGCCCTCGAGAGTGCTACAGGAGCGCGCCTAGACGACGTGCCCGCAGTGTGCCCGCACACGGGCAACGTGATGGTCGCGTGGTTGCGGCTGGACAACCGCGACGAGTTGGGCGCGGCCTTGGGGTTCGACGCGTCGACGCTCGCGCGCACCGGCGACTCCGCGCTGGTTCTGGCGGGGTTTCGGCGGTGGGGCCGCGAAGTGGCAGGCGAACTGGAGGGCGACTTTGCGTTCGCTATCTGGCAGCCCGCCACTGGTGAGTTGTACCTGGCCCGCGACGCGACAGGAGTCCGCCCGCTGTACTGGTCGGTGCAACCAGGTGCGGTCGCCTTCGCCACCTCGCTGCCGCCACTCCTGGCAATTCCCGGTGTCGACTCCAGGCCCGACCCACTGTGGGTGTCGCGCGTGCTGGTGCACGGGGGGCCTTCGTGGGGAGACACGCACACCGCACTTGTGGGTGTCGCGCGCTTCCCGCCGGCGACGTGGGCGACCATCGGCCCCACAGGTGTCGAGCAACACGAGTACTTCACCTTCCGAGACGACGCTCCGTGGGAAGACGACCGCGACTCGGCCTGGCTGTTCCAATATCGCGAGACGCTCGAGCGGGTCGTGGCCGACCGACTCCGCACAGAGGCCCCGCTCGGTCTGGAATCGTCTGGCGGCCTGGACTCGTCGAGCATCATCGCCCTCGCGGCCAAATTGCAGCCCCGGCAGCGGCGGGCGATGCACACCTTCGGATACGCGACCGCGGACAAGGAGGTCGAACTGATTCTGGCGACCAGTCGAATGTGGCGGGTCGGCGCCAACCACGTCTTCACGGTGTGGGACCCGCCCGAACCAGACGAGGTCGCCCAAAGGGAGCGTCATGTCCTCAACGTGCTTGGTCATCCGCCCGAGCACGGCAACGCCGATGGGCACTGGGAAATCTACGCCGAGGCGAAACTCCACGGCGTAGGGGTGCTCCTGTCCGGGCACGGCGGCGACGAGGCGGGCACCTGCCAGGCCCAGGGGGTCCTTGGAGAACTAGCCTCCCGCCGCCGATGGTCCACCCTGGTGCGTAACCAGCCCGGACGTGCGCCCCTGCGACCCGTGCGGGCGCTGCGTGACCTGCGAGCAACCCACTCTCAACGGTATTGGGACAGGGTGGCCAGCACCATGGCGCAGCGCGAAAGCTGGGTGCGCAGCGTCCTAACCGAAAGTGCCGCCGACATGGTGCTCGACGGGGAGCGCCGCGACCCAGCCCTCGCGCTGGGATTGGGCCCGTCACCGGACGAAACAGTCAACACGCACGTGCTTCAACAGGTGACGGCCCCGCTGCGCCACGCCAGGTTCGCCGAAGGATCAATTCTCGCCGCGTCCTTCGGACTGGACTACCGCTGGCCCCTCTTCGACCGCAGGCTCATCCAGCAGTACCTGTCCACCCCGTCGGTGTGGAAATTCGCCCACGGCCAGGACCGCTACCTGCACCGCACCGCAATGGAGGGGCTTCTACCCGACGCAATCCGACTCGGCAACACCAAGAACATGGGGGCTCAGACGTTCGCCGCGCCGGGCGAGCAGCGTCGCCAACCCCAACCCGCACCCCCTTACAGCGATCTGCACCCGGTCCTCCAGGAGGTCATCCAGGCCCACGACCTCGACGAGCGCGACACTGCGGCCAGGACGATGGGGCGACGCGCGTGGGCGCAACTGCACCGGAACGTCGCGCGGCTTGACGGCTGGTTGAAGAGCCGGTAGCCCCGGCTTGGCTGGTGCGCGACTGACATCAGTTCCCGGGCCACGACGTCGCGTGGCAAGCGACAGCAGTGAGTACCTGACCCGGAAGCAGAAGCCCTGCCGCAGCAGACAGCGCTGGGTTGCGATGGCCCACGGGTAGTTCGTTGAGCGCGGCTACGACACCAGGGCTGAGAAATGGGAAGCGGACCTCGATGCCCATGGCCGCGCCGAGCGCAGCGACCTGAGCGGCGAACGTGTCGGATCCCGGCAGATCGCCGCACAGGAAGACGTCGAATCCGTAGCCGCTAACCAGCCCGAGCAGGTCGGCGTGTACCGACACATGCGGGTTCACCGCGTGGATGGATTGAGATGCCGTCGCCGGCCGAGGTCCGCCACGGTGTGACTGTTCCCTGTTCGACACTGGCTCCCGCAGAAGGACTTCGGTATGCATCTGGCGCACATCCCATCCGGCAGACAGCAGCGACGGGACTCCATGAGTCGCAGCCGAGAAGGCGCGCACATCCCGACCGGCCTCGGGCCGCGCCCGACCCACCAACACCTGAAGAATCCCCGGACCCACGCGATTGGACGTCTCCACGGCCACTCGATCTGTCCCATCCAACGCCTCGTCAACCGCGCTCGCAAGCAGGCACGAGAGGCTGCTTGTCATGCCATGACCCTAAGCCCGCGGGGAACTGGGTGCGGAGCCCTGGTCTGCGTAACGTCGATCATGCCAATCGGTTGCTGCGCAACACGAAAGGCGAACTGTCCGCTGCTCTGATCCGCACAACATACGTGGCCAGGTGGTACGCCGGACTTCGCGTTGGTCCTCGCGCGCTGCGTAGCGCTACTAGTTCTTGGGTGTGCCTGCGCCGCGCTTCGACGTCGGTGGGCCAGACGGCCATGTTCGGGTATCGAGCCGTATCGTCCGGGCTCTTGTCTGATGAGGTGGGGTGCGGGTCGGATGCTGCGGAGCCGGCCTGTTCACGTGACGCGCACGATGGACGTCTAAGTGGGCATCGTGCCCGTTTGACGTGAGTCCAGTCGAGGGCTATTCGCTTGAGCATGTCCGATTTACCGTGGGACGCGGAGCGATTCGGACCAGAGGGGTTGTGGCTGTCCGACCGTGGCCTGGCGTCGTTTTCGAGGCCGACGCGGGACGTGTTTCCGCAGCGACCGCAGTGAACGCGGTGGCAGCTATTCGACGCGGTCGTCCATTGGAGACTTCGCTTCCTGTTTCCGCTGGCTTCTTGGCCGTGCTGGATGAGCAGAGTGGATACTTCGAGGCCGTCACCGGTGGCACGTGGGGGAGCGCTTTGGCATACCGCGCAGATTGTTGATGTCAGAATCCGCAAGGGGGTGACCGTGGCCACGGCGTGGCTGCCGCAAGGGTGAACGGATTACGGGGGCGGTACTCAGGGTGGGGGGATGGGACTCAGGGTGGGGGGATGGGCCGGTGGGATAACTCGTGGGCCGCCTGGGGGTCCATCCCGAGCATGACAAGTGCGGTTTGCGTGTAGTCGTCGGCAGCTTCGGCGCCGACGGTGGGGTCTTGGAGCCGCCGCGCCATGAGCGCGACCGCCCCGGAGGCAACCATGAGTATCGAGAAGTCAGGTCGCGGTGTAACCAGCCCGCCGAACTCGACTGCTTGTCTGAGTTCAGCGACCGCCGTCGTCACGCCCGCGTTCCCCTGAGGTTCGATGGTGGAGTCGGACAATTCCCATTGTGACCAGGGTTCGGGGAACTTCTTCACCAGGATGCGCGCCGCGACGGGGTGCCAGTCCGTGGCCAGGATGAACAGTCGGACTCGCAGACTGAATCGCTCGACCGGGTCATCGGTTGTCCCCGCTCGGCTGACGAATTCATGTGCGACAGTGAGGAACGCCTCGGTTGTCGCGGTCGTCAGGGCTTCCTGCTTGTCCGCGAAGTGGTAGTAGAAGGAACCCACACCCACATCGGCTCGCTCGGTGATGGCCTGCACTGTTACGGGCGAGTCGTCTTCGGCCATCAACTCCATCGCAGCCCTCACAATGGCCGCCCTCGTTCGCTGCCTCTTGCGGTGGGCACGGCCCAAGGGAATTTCCGCTGCCGTGGAAGGACGGTCTTTGCCTTGACTTGCCACAGTTGCTCAGCATAGGGCGCTCGGAGCGACCCCCCGAGCCCGAATAGCGAGATGGGTCGTCTTGGGATGACTCCTAGGGTCCAATGCGCAAACCGAGCGTTTCTTCGGTTTCGAGGTAGCGTTCGTTTTTGTTCTGTGCTCAGGCTATTCTCGTTCCGTGACAGACCAAAAGGGCGACGACTCGACGCGGACATATCCTGTGGACCCGGCGGTGATGGAGCAGTTATGGGATGAGCGGTACGCCGATGGTGGCGCAGTGTGGTCGGGCGAACCGAATGGTGCACTGGTCGCCGAAGCGTCCAAACTCAAACCGGCTCGCGCAGTCGACGTCGGCTGTGGCGAGGGAGCCGATGCGGTGTGGCTTGCGGGTCAGGGCTGGCAAGTCACAGCGCTCGATGTGTCGAGCCTGGCATTGCAGCGGGCCAAGCACGCGGCCGATTCCGCGGGTGCGGCTATCACGTGGCTGCACGCGGGCCTGGAAGACGCCGAGCTACCCGAAGGAGAGTTCGACCTCGTCGCGGCACTTTACCCCGCGCTTATGCGTACTGCGGACCACGGCGCTGAGCGGGCGCTGCTCGATGCTGTGGCGCCGGGAGGCACGCTGCTGTTCGTGCACCACGCTCAGTTTGGCAGCCAGCCCTCGGCGTGGACAGGCGATGGACCGAGCGGGAGACGCCACGCGGAAAGCCCAGGCCACGACCCCGGCGGAGCTGGCGACGGACCAGGCCCGCGTTCGGGCATGCCGTTTGGTCCCGGGGATCTGGTGGGCGTCGAGGACGTGCGGTCGTTCATCGAGTCTGCAGGCGATGCCTGGGAGGTCTCGGCACACGAAGAGCGCCCCAGGGAAGTCACCGGCGGCGCCGGGGCACACTTCCACGAGGACATCGTTCTTGTGGCACGCCGACGCAAGTAGGCGCACCCGGGCGCCCTGAGTGGGCTTATGTCGTTTGAACACGTTGGCGACAGTGCCCAGTGCGCCACGGTTGACCACACTGCCGGCCGACCCGGTTTCACGCGGCGATGCCAACGTCGGGTGTGCCCGTGACAGCCCGGCGAGCAGCTCGGGCGCCCACGGCAGTAGCGCGTCGGGTGTGCACGGGGTAAGGGAAAGGGCGCTGTGTGGGGCTGCAACCCGCGTGCTGGTGTCCGAGGGGGGACTTGAACCCCCACGCCCGTTAAAGGGCACTAGCACCTCAAGCTAGCGCGTCTGCCTATTCCGCCACCCGGACATGAGCCGGAACGGCTCTGGGTGCGACAAGACTAGCAAGGCGTGTCATGGGTACCCCAGTAGTGTCCCAGTCCTCCGCAGCGGCGTCGCGCCCGCACGCGGGCTGGTCCAAGAGCGTGATCGGTTGTTCACCTGACAACCAGCGCGAGGGATCGGCGCTAGGGTCGAAATCGGGTGGGGCCCGCGATCCGCGCGGACTCACGATCCGGAGAGTGGTGCATCATGAGGAACAAGTCCGGAATTGGCGCTGGTTCGCTGATCGTCGCCGGCGTTGCGGTGTTCGCCTTGGCGGCATGCGGTGGCGGAAGTTCGTCGAACAAGTCGGCTAGTCCCTCCTCCAGCCCTCCGAGTCCCACCGCATCCAAGTCTGCCTCGCCCAGCCCGACCACGCCGAAGCCGACACCGACGGTTCCGGCGCCCCAGGTTCAGACGTTGAGTGTTGAGCACGACATCCACTGCGGAGGCGCGACGGTGCCGGCGACGGTCATCTGGACCTCGACCGGCGCGCAGAACGCCACGGTCACCGTGAACGATGCAGTGGTGGATCAAGGCCTTCCTCCCAGTGGCACCGACGACATCTCCTTGACCTGCGCCGATGCGACCTACAGCGTGGGCGTGGCAGTCTTCAACTCAGCCGGCGCCCAGGCTTCCGCCGTTCAGAAGGTGCGCACGATCAAGGATCCGACCCCGACGCCGATGCCCGACATTGTGGCGTTCGATGTGCAGCCCGGACAGTGCCTCAACGGCCCGCAGATCGTGACGGCTAACTACCAGACCGTGGGTTCCACGAAGATCACGTTCGAAGTGGACGGTGTTGACGTGGGCGCTCCGCCGGACGCGCCATTGTCAGGTAGCACGAACGTGCCGAACGTGCCGTGTGACAACGCTGCCCACCAGATCACCCTGGTGGCCAGCAACAACCAGGGAAACAGCGCGCAGAAGTCCCAGACGATCGGCCTTCTCCAGGGTGATGTCACCACCCCGACCGATGCGCCGTTGACCGTCCCGGAGGAAACCCAGCAGTAGTTCGGAAGGGCGCGCCGCTGCCGGCGGGTACCCCTGTCGGCCGCGGCGGGCACACCCGTCGGCAGGCTTGCGTGTGCCCCGGCAGGTTTCGCCTGCCCCGGCAGGTTTCGTGTGCTCCGGCAGGTTTCGCCTGCTGCGAAATGTTCTGTCGGAGGCTTGTGGGATAGTACAAGTGTTCGAAGGTACTGAGCGAAAAGACAGTTCGGCGGCCGTGAGCAGTCCAGGCCGGTGGTGACGATTCGAGTAGCAGACCGTGTCCGATCCCGCCCGGAGGTGCTTTTGTGTCCACCGTCGCTCCTGAACTGGCCGCAAGCTCTGCGGGCGCGGGCCCTGACACCAGCATGTGGGCCGTGCCCGGTCTCGAATCTCGGCATCCCGAGGAGTCTCAGTCCAGGGCGCTTCTCGCTGAGACCGAAGACGCCCTTCAGCAACTCTTCGAGGCGATCGCCCGAGTACGTCGCGTCACGGAGAATCTTGGCGGCGTCGAGGCCATCGAGGTCGCAGAGCATCTCGCGTGCATGCAGAACCAGCTGGGCGCGGTGCACTTGAGGGCGGTGCTGTCGGCCGTGGAGGGTGGAGCGTGGATCGGATTGGGCCACGCGCGTCCAGTGGATTGGGTGCGTGAGTCACACCGGATCGATCATGCCGTTGCCTCGAACATGGTCCGCGACGCCCGCTGGCTCCAGGAGCACCCGCAGTTCCAACAGGCACTCTCAGAAGGGTCGATCTCGGTATCCCATGTGACCGCCGTTCGGCGGGTGGCAGCCCGAAGGGAAGCTCGTCAGGCTGCTTTTCCGGGCTTCGCGGAGGACCTGTTGGAGGTTGCGCGCCACTCGACGCCGGAACGGACGGCGAGCATCATGCGGGCCTGGGCGAACAGACTTGATCCCGAGGACGAGGATGATCACGCCCGTGACATCGACGATCGGCGTCAGGTCTATCTCTCGCCTGTCGGCGACGTATGGGATCTCAAAGGCACGCTGCCCGGTTTGTCAGGCGCGAAACTTGCTGGCGTCCTGAACCAGATCATGGAGTCCCAGCGGCGGCGGAACTGCACCTGTCAACGATTCGCATGTACGTGCGCCTCCGATGAGAGAACCCGGCCGCAGGCGCGCGCCGATGCCTTGATAGCGCTGGTAGAGGGTGCGATGGGTCCGGATGGCAGCATCCTGGCCCCGAACGGGGCTGCGCGGAGTCGGGCCATACTGGTCATTCGCGCGGCCGACCTTGCCAGCGAGCCAGGCGAGAGGACTCCGAGCGAGGCAAAGCGCCCAGACTCTGGCTCCGAGCCGGACGACTTCATGTCCGTCTGGCGCACCTCCAACGGTCCCGGGTCCGGTCTGCTGTGCCGCGCCTCAGTCCTCCAGGAGCAGTGTGACGCCACCGTCCAGAGGTTGATCGTTGGGCCCGAGTCACAGCCCTTGGACATTGGTCGAGCCACCCGAGTTATCCCCGCGGCCGTGCGTACAGCTGTCATCGTCCGGGATCGAGGTTGCATCTTCCCCGGATGCGCGCAACCCTTCGCCTGGACGGAGGCACATCACATCAGGCATTGGGCCCACGGGGGAGAGACCGCGATTTCGAACCTGGCCCTGCTCTGCAGTCGTCACCACGTGGCCATTCATTCCGGCCGATGGACGATTCGCATGACGGACGACCAGATTCCACAGGTGTACCGCACCGCCTTCGGACCGCCCGGCTAGTGCTTCGGCCGATGGGGAAGTCCAGATATCACGGGGTCAGCGCCGCTTCTGCTTGCGCAGGGACTGTGCCGCGTCGTGCGCAGCGACAAAATCGGCCATCGAGACCTCGTCGAGCGTTGCCTTGATGAGGTCCATGTCGATGTCCTCGACGGCGGTGAAGCGAACGCAGCTCTTGCCCATGTTTGGCTTCTTGGCGCCGCGCCATTTCTCACGGAAGGCCGCATCCCCGTCAGACCCATAGATGCTCATCAGATACAACGAGACGTAGTTCTTCTGAGACGCCAGTGCGGCATAGATCAAGGGCTTGCCGTTGTACGTGTCCGGGACTACCGCGAGCGGGACGACCCAGGTGATCATCCCAAAGCCCATCTCCTCGTCAAGTCCGGACGGAAGGTGAGGTCGGATCTCCGAGAGCACCTGCTCCAGGACGGCCCTACGTTCTTCGGGCAACTCCGCGAGGTACTCCTCGACAGTCGACGCTTGGCTCTGCACCCGGCTAACCATAGTGCTGCTGGGGCAAGATGTCCCTCATGGCAGAAGAGCCCGAATCGGTGGTGCAGACGGAAGCCGACGCTGCGGCCGCAGCCGACGTAGTGGACATCACCCAGGCGCTGCTGCGCATCGACACGTCGAACTACGGCGACGGTAGTGGACCGGGTGAGCGGACCGCTGCCGAGTTCACCGCGGAATTACTCCGGGAAGTCGGCATCGAACCCACGGTCTTCACCACGACCTCCGACCTTCGTGCAGGGGTGAGCGCCTTCATTCCGGGCCGTGAGCCTGCCGAACCCGCCCTTCTGCTCACCGGCCACCTGGACGTGGTGCCAGCGGACGAATCCGAATGGTCGATCCCTCCCTTCGCGGGCGAAATCGACGACAACGGAGTGTTGTGGGGTCGGGGTGCGGTCGACATGAAGGACATGGTCGGCATGGTGCTCGCGCTGGTGCGGAGTTGGGCCAGAAGGGGATACCAGCCCCGTCGGTCCATCGCGCTCCTGCTCACGCCGGATGAGGAGGCCGGCGGCCAACACGGCGCCCACTGGATCGTCCGACGTCGCCCCGATCTGCTGCATGGTGCGACCGAAGCGGTAGGTGAAGTAGGGGGCTTCTCGGTCACCCTTCCCAACGGACGACGGATCTACCCGATCCAAACCGGCGAGAAGGGGCTTGCTTGGTTCACCGCGACCCTCGCCGGTACGGCGGGACACGGCTCGCTGATCAGTCCCGACAATCCTGTGGCGCGTTTGACCCTCGGGCTTGCCTCACTGCTGAGCGATCCCTATCCGGTCCACCTGACCGAGTCCATGCGCACATTCGTCGAAGTGGTGTCAGACCTCGTGGGTGAAGAGTTGGCCCTGGACGACCAGGCGCGCCTCACCGAGCAGGTTGGGGGAGTCGCCCGCGTTGTCGGTGCCGCCACCCGCACCACGGCGAACCCCACGATGCTGACCGCCGGTGTCAAACACAACATGGTGCCGGGCAAGGCCTCGGTGGGCATGGATCTGCGGTATCTCCCGGGAGGCGAGGAAGCGGCCCTAGTGCGGATCCGGCGCCATTTGCCGGACGGCACCGAACTGGATTACGTGAATCAGGACATTGCGCTGGAGACCGGCTTCGATGGAACTCTGGTCGAGGGGATGATCGCCGCGTTGGCCCGTTACGACCCGCAAGGTGTGCCGGTGCCCTACCTCATGACCGGCGGGACCGACGGAAAAGCCTTCCACGAGGCTGGGGTTCGGTATCTGGGATTCTCGCCCCTGCATCTGGACCCCAGTTTGAACTTCTGGGGGATGTTTCACGCCCCGGATGAGCGGGTACCGGTGTCGGCGCTGCAATTCGGCGTGAAAGTGCTCGACGACTTCATTCAGCGCATCTAGCCAAGGGCCAGCGCCGGTTTCGGCTCAGACTCAGAAACGCTCAGCGCTGGTTCCAGCCCGCTTCCGGATATCCAACGGGAATGGCGGAGACGTCGTCGAGTGCCTCGCGGATCTCTGCGGGCAGCTCGATGTCCTCCGTTGCCAGGACCGGTGGCAGCTGCTCGACCGTTCGCAGCCCGACGATCGGCGCCGTGACTCCCGGCCGATCGCGCACCCACGTGAGCGCGATCTCGAGCGGAGTGACACCGAGACCCTCGGCCGCGGTCGCAACAGCGTCGACCACCCCTCGACTTCGATCGTTCAAGTACGGCTGAACAAACGAGGCGAACGTCGAACTGCCACCCCTGGAGTCGTTGGGTACACCTCCGCGGTACTTGCCCGTCAGCACACCCCGGCCCAGGGGGGACCAGGCCAACACACCCATCCCGAGGGCCCGGGCTGCGGGGATGACCTCGCGCTCGACTCCGCGGGCGAGCAGGGAGTACTCCATCTGAGTGCTCGCCAGCGCCACGCGACCCGGCAGCGCCCGCTGCCACATAGCAGCGGCCGCGGTCTGCCAGCCGCTGTAGTTCGACACGCCCACGTAGCGCACCTTGCCGCTGCGCACCGCATCGTCGGCAACCGCCAGGGTCTCCTCCATGGGCGTCCACGGATCCCAGGCGTGCATCTGCCACAGGTCGATGTGGCCCACGCCCAGACGTCGCAGCGACTTGTCGAGGGACGACATCAAGTGCGAGCGAGAGGCGTCGAAGCGTCGCTCCGTACCGGGGCGAGACACCGCCTTCGTGGCGATCACCACCCGATCGCGTATCTCCATCTCCGCGATCAACCGGCCTAAGAGTCGTTCGGACTCACCATCGGCATACACGTCCGCGCAATCCACAAGCGAGCCGCCCACATCGACAAAGCCGCTCAGAATTGCCCGCGCCTCATGATCGTCGGTGTCACGGCCCCAGGTCATGGTGCCTATGCCCAGCCGGCTCACTCGTAGGCCGGTATCGCCAACTGCTCGTTGCTCCACAGACACGAACCTACCGCCTTCCGGCACCGAACTCCGGTTGCCGTAGGCTCCAAAACCATGGATCTCGGGATCAACCTCGGCTACTGGGGTATGGGCAACGATTCGGACAATCTGCAGTTGGCGCGAGAGGCGGACCGACTCGGCTATCGGGTGGTGTGGGCGGCGGAGGCCTACGGTTCGGACGCCGCCACGGTCCTGAGTTGGATCGCCGCCCAGACCGAGCAGATCGACATCGGCAGTGCGGTATTTCAGATCCCCGGCCGGACACCTGCCAACACGGCGATGACCGCCGCAACCCTCGACACCCTCTCTGGCGGGCGCTTCCGCCTCGGGCTCGGTGTTTCCGGCCCGCAGGTATCCGAAGGCTGGCACGGAGTTCGGTTCGCCAAGCCGCTGGCACGAACCAGGGAGTACATCACCATCGTCCAGAAGGCGCTCTCGCGGGAGAGGCTGCAGTTCGACGGCGAGTTCTTCACCCTCCCGTTGCCGGACGGCCCAGGCAAGGCCCTGACCTTGACCGTCCACCCGGTGCGCGACCACATCCCCACCTACCTCGCTGCCATCGGCCCCAAGAACCTTGAACTGGCCGGGGAACTCTTCGACGGGTGGCTTGCCATCTTCTTCAGCCCGGAGTTCGCCGATGAGCTGAGGGCGAACCTGGCGGCAGGAAGGGAGAAGGTCGGTAAGACTCTGGATGGTTTCGACATCGTGCCCACCGTCCCGGTGGTCATCGGTGACGACGTCGAGGCATGCGCCGAGCCGGTCCGTGCCTATGCCGCGCTCTACGTCGGCGGGATGGGCAGCCGCGAGAAGAACTTCTACAACCAGCTCGCCACCCGCATGGGCTACGACGAGGGTGCGGCCGAAGTGCAGAACAAGTATCTGGCCAAGGACATCGCAGGAGCCATGGCCGCCGTGCCATTGGACTTCATCGACAAGACCTCCCTGATAGGCCCACGGGAGCGCATCCGAGAACGTCTCCACGCCTACGCCGACGCCGGCGTCACCACGCTGACGATCGCTGCCTACGCGGGCAGCCTCGAGGACCGCCTGAATACCGTGCGTGCCATGGCTGAACTGGTCGACGAGGCAGGGCTCGCATGAGTTGGTTCGAGGCGCTCGTCCTCGGCGTCGTGCAGGGGCTCACCGAGTTCCTGCCGATCTCCTCCAGTGCACACATCCTGATCCTGTCCAACATCTTCGGCTGGGGGGACCCGGGCGCCGCCTTCACTGCCGTCACCCAGATCGGCACCGAGATGGCGGTGATCATCTACTTCGCCAAAGACATCGGCAAAATCATCTCGACCTGGGCCAAATCCCTGGTCAAACCGGAACTGCGGGGAAACATCGACGCCCGGATGGGCTGGTACGTGATCATCGGCACCATCCCAATCGCGGTGCTCGGTCTGCTCTTCTCGAACCAGATCGAGACGATCGCCCGCAACCTCTGGTTGGTGGCCTCGACTCTCATCGTCTTCGGCATCATCCTGGGAATCGCGGACCGAGTCGGCGCCAAGACCCGAGGAATCGAGACGCTCTCCATCCGTTCCGGACTCGTCTACGGCTTCGGTCAGGCGCTCGCCCTCATCCCCGGCGTGTCACGCTCAGGTGCCACCATCAGCGTTGGCCTCTTCATGGGCTTCACCCGCGAGGCGGCAACCCGGTACGCCTTCCTGCTCGCGATCCCAGCCGTGCTCACCTCGGGGCTGTACGAGGCCACCAAGATTGGTGACGAGGCCAATGTCCAGTGGGGCCAGACGATCGTCGCAACTGTGATCGCCTTCGCCATCGGCTACGCAGTGATCGCCTGGTTGATCAAGTACATCTCGACGAACTCCTACATGCCGTTCGTGATCTATCGCGTGGTGCTCGGGTCCGCAGTGCTGATCCTGCTGGCAACCGGGGTGCTGACCACCGGCTGAGGGGCCGGGTCCGCGACGCATCTCGACGGCCCTGGCTCGCTCTTCCGGTCGGCCCCAACCGCTGCCCACTCCAACAAGCCGCTGTCGCCTACAGCCACCCGCTGCGCTTGAACGCCCGGAACATCAGAAACGCGACTGTGGCCATCCCACCTATCACCAGCAGGTAGCCGAACCTCCAGTGAAGTTCCGGCATGAAGTCGAAGTTCATTCCGTAGATGCCGGCGATCATCGTAGGTACCGCCGCGATCGCCACCCAGGCGGAGATCTTGCGCATATCCGAGTTCTGTTGCAGGTCCGAGCGCGCGGTCGTGGCCATCAACAGCGTGATGAGCAGGTTGTCATTGGTATCTGCGCTGTCGCGGACGCGCAGTACGTGATCGTTGATGTCCTCGAAAAGTGGCAGGAACACCTTCGGGATCCGATCGCCACCGATCTCGGACAGTTCGGCCGAGATACCGATCAGGGGCACTGCCGCCCGCCGCAGTTCGAGGTTCTCGCGCTTGAGGCGGTACACCATTCCCGGGTCCGTCGGGTCGGGACTGAACACCTGCTCCTCGAGTTCTTCGATGTCGATGGCTATCTCGTCGGTGACCGACAGATAGCCGTCAACCACGGAGTCGAGCAGTGCGTAGAGCACGGCGCTCGGCCCGTACTTGAGCAGCTCCGGACTCGACTCGAGTTCCTCGCGCACCGGTCGAAGATCCCCGACCGGCCCCAATCTGATTGTCAGGACGAAATGATTGCCCACGAAGACCGCCAACTGCCCGGTCTCCAATGAGGACGTCTCATCGATGTAGTTGATCACCTTCAAGACGAGGAATGTCTGGTCCTGACGTACGTCGAGCTTGGTTCGTTGGCGAGGGTTGAGAGCGTCCTCCACGAGCAGCGGATCCAACTTCAGAATCTCGGCCACAGCGGAGATCTCGGGTTTCGTCGGCTGAAGCAGACCCAGCCAAAGGAAGGCGTCATCATCGACTCGGGCCTGCTCGACCAGGGCCGACATCTCGTCCACGATGGCGCCGTCGCCGGGTAGTTCGCCGGCGATGTCGATGTTCACATCCACCAGCTGGCCACGCCGGTAGTAGCCCATTCCTCTGATCACGTCCCCATTGAACCCTGCCCCGCCGCGACGGTGGGACCGTTGCCCGAAATGCGTCGCCTATGGTGGGCACATGACCCGAATCCTGCTTGTCCGGCACGGTCGCACCACCGCCAATGCCAGCGGAATCCTGGCAGGTCGAAGTGACGTCGAGTTGGACGCGGATGGGCTGTTGCAGGCACAGGACCTCGGATATCGGCTTGCAGGGGTACCACTCACCGTGGCAGTCAGCAGCCCGATGTTGCGGACCCGGCAGACCGCCGAGGCCATCCTTCGAGGTAGGTCTGTTGATCTGGAGATCGAACCCGACCTCGCCGAATGCGACTACGGCGACTGGACCGGCAAGCCGCTGGCTGAGTTGGCGAAGGACCCCCTGTGGACCACCGTGCAACGGCAACCATCTGCGGTGGTGTTCCCCGGTGGCGAGTCCCTGCCCGAGTCCTCCGCCAGGGCGGTCGCGGCGGTACGCCGGATCGGCCGGGATGCCAAGCAGCGCGCTGAGGTCGCGGCCCGGACCGCCCAGGAGAAGGCGCGCCGCAAGGCCGAGGAGAAGGCCGCGCGCAAGGCAGCCAGGGCGGCCTCCGTCAAGGCAGATGCAAAGGCTGTCCGCAAGGTCGCCCGGAAAGCCGGCGACAAGGCGTCCGCCGGACATGCAGTCAAGCATCGCGAATTCCTCCGCCACGCGCACCGGCGGATTGTAGAGCGCGATCGAATTGCCCAAGACGACGATGGCGGGATCGGG
>CAZKVQ010000019.1:0-3239 GCA_964556255.1 uncultured Actinomycetes bacterium | reverse complement strand
AGGCGGCCGACAAGGCGGCCGTGTCTGCGTCGCCGCCGAACGTCCTGTTGGTGTCCCACGGCGACATCATCAAGGCGATCCTCGCCGACGCCCTGGGGATGCACCTCGATGCTTTCCAGCGCATCGTCGTCGATCCTGGATCGCTGTCGGTGATCCGGTACACGACCCACCAGGTCTTCGTCGAACGCATGAACGACGTTGGAGGGTCATTGGACGTCCTTCGTTCAGCCGGCGGCGAAGAGGCCGTCCCCGGTGGGCCGACCGGTAGGTAGTCCCCGCAATGGGTAGGTAGAGTCTGACCCATGCCACGTCACGTGACCGACCACGGCGTGCCCGACCGATTTGTCGCCGGCACCATCGGAATGCCCGGCGATCGAACTTTCTACCTGCAGTCCCGGCAGGGATCGCAGGTTTACACGGTCGCGCTGGAGAAGCAGCAGGTGTCACTGCTCTCGGAGAAGCTCATCGAGTTACTCGACGAGGTGGGACGCCAGCATCCCGAGGTCGCGGCCGCCCAGCCGGGACCGGAGGATGTGGAGCCGTTGGAGACTCCGGTGACCGAGGAGTTCCGCGTCGGCGCTTTCGGCATCGGCTGGGATACCGGCCAGCAGAGCATCGTTCTGGAAATCCATGCCATCACCGAGGATGATTCGGTGGAGATCCCTGACATCTGTGACGACGAGGCAGAGGGTCCCGACTGTCTTCGGGTGTGGCTGAGCCCCGACGTCGCTCGCGCTTTCGCGAGGCGATCGACGTCTTTGGTGGCCGCGGGCAGGCCGCCGTGCCCCTTCTGTCACCTCCCACTGGATCCGGACGGGCACATTTGCCCGCGGGCGAACGGGTACCGTCGCTGACCGGGGCTGACCGCCCAGCCGTCTTGCGCGCTCTGCGCGAGGCGCCGTTGCGCGTGACCGAGCGCTTGACCTCGGCCAGCAATGTGGTGTTGCGGGCGTCGGTCGACGGGCCGGACGGCGAGATCCACTGCGTCTACAAACCTGCTCAGGGAGAGCGGCCGCTGTGGGACTTCCCCGACCTGGTTCTCGGTCGCCACGAGGTGGCGAGCTACCTGATCAGTGAGCTCCTCGGTTGGGGGCTTGTACCTCCGACAGTGTGGCGTGAGGATGCGCCCGCTGGTCCTGGAGCGGTTCAGATGTGGGTATACGCCGCGGTCACCGAGGAGATCGGGATCTTTCCGCGCGGTGCGGTGCCGGAGGATTTCCTTCCGGTGCTGTCCGGCACCGACGAGCGCGGGCATGAGGTCATCGTGGGCCACCGCGACGAACCGCGGCTGCGGAACATGGCGCTGCTCGATGCCGTCATCAACAACTCCGACCGCAAGGCGGGTCATGTCCTCGGCGACCGCGCAGACCTGGTGGGCATCGATCACGGAGTTGCTTTCCACCCGGAGGACAAGTTGCGCACGGTTCTGTGGGGTTTCGCGGGCCAGTCGCTGTCCGACTCCCAGTTGACGGACCTCATGAGGTTGCTGACAAGCCTGCGCTCCGATCCGGGCGCGCTGTCGGGTCTCGTCACGGCGCCGCAGATGGCCGCCCTGATTGGCCGGTGCCAGCGGCTTGTCGATGCCGGCGAGTATCCGATGCCGGCACCGGGATGGCCTGCAGTTCCGTGGCCCATCTGGTAGCCACTAGGCTCAACTCCGTGCAATCGTGGCCTTCCCCATCGGTCCCGGCGCTTCCGGGCAGGGGCACCGACCCGGTGCTGTTCGATACCTCCACGGGACAGTTGCGGTCCACCGCCCCGGGAACGACAGCCCGTCTCTATGTCTGCGGGATAACTCCCTACGACTCCACCCACCTCGGACACGCCGCGACCTATACGGCTTTCGACCTGCTGCAGCGGGTGTGGCGCGACGCCGGCCACGACGTCGACTACGTGCAGAACATCACTGACGTGGATGATCCACTGCTGGAGAGGGCGGCGGCAAGTGGCGAGGACTGGCGGGTGTTGGCCGACCGCGAGATCGCGCGATTCGTCGACGACATGACCGAATTGCGGATCCTGGCGCCCAAGCGATGGGTGGGCGTCGCGGAGTCGATCCCCGACGTCGTCCGGGCCGTTGAGCGACTCATCCAACGCGGGGCCGTCTATGCAGTTGACGGCGATCTGTATTTCGATGTCACCAGCGATCCACGGTTTGGTGCGGTGGGGAATTACTCCACCGAACAGATGCTGGCGCTGGCCTCTGAGCGGGGCGGTGATCCGGCGCGTCCCGGTAAGCGGAATCCGCTGGACGCCGCAGTGTGGCTGACTGCCCGGGACGGAGAGCCGAGCTGGGATTCACCCTTCGGGCGCGGGCGGCCGGGGTGGCATGTGGAATGCGTAGCCATTGCTTTGGATGAACTCGGCATGTCCTTCGATGTCCAAGGCGGAGGCTCCGACCTGATCTTCCCCCACCATGAGATCGGTGCCTCCCAAGGCCAGGTGATCACCGGCGGTTGGCCGTATGCGCGTCACTACGTCCACACCGGGATGGTCGGCTATCAGGGCGAGAAGATGAGCAAGTCCAGGGGAAACCTGGTCTTCGTGTCCGACCTTCGGGGCGATCACGATCCGATGGCGGTGCGACTCGCGTTGCTCGAGCACCACTACCGCGAGGATTGGGAGTGGCGCGACGACGACATCACCCGTGCTCAGTCCAGGCTGTCCGCATGGCGCACTGCGGTTTCGTGGCCGACCGGACCGTCCGCCGAGGCCGTGCTGCGCGAGGTGCGCAGCCGTCTTGCCGACGATCTGGACGCCCCGGCCGCGCTGGTGGCGGTCGACCGTTGGGCCGAGGAGCAACGAGTGCGCGGCGGCAGCGATGCGAGCGCGCCCGGCGTGGTCAGCCGGACGGTGGACGCCCTGCTGGGTGTTGCCCTGTAGCGGCCCGCCCGTCAGCGCCGACCATCGTGTCTGCGTTCTGTCCAGTTCTGCGGTCAGAGCTTCACCAATGTCGTCCACTCCATGACCCTGCTGGGTGGTACCCGAAGGTAGGTGGAGGCGCCGGTGGAGTTACGCAACAGGAACGCGTAGAGGTGCTTGGCCCATCTGGGCATTCCGGGGGAGTGCATGACCAGCACTCGGCTCGAATGGGTTACGACGATGGCGCCCTGCAGAGGAACGGTCAAGCCGGCCTCCCGAGCCAGCGTGATGGAGTGCGCCACGTCGGGTACGTCCATGAAGCCGTAGCGGGCGACCACGCGGGTGAGGTGCGGCGCTATCTCGGTGATCGTGATGCG
>CAZKVQ010000018.1:0-48219 GCA_964556255.1 uncultured Actinomycetes bacterium | reverse complement strand
CACCGGCAAGTTCACCGTCGAACAGGCACGGGACCTTGCAAACGTGCTCAAGTACGGCGCCCTACCGATCACGCTGGAAGTAGCCGAAGTCAGTAGCGTCTCGCCGACGTTGGGTACCGACCAGTTGCAGGCCGGCCTCATCGCCGGGGCCATCGGCCTTGCATTGGTCGGTCTCTATTTGCTGGCCTACTACCGGCTTCTCGGGCTCGTCGCAGTGTTCTCACTCGTGCTAGCGGCAGCAATCACGTACGCGTCCTTCGTCGTCCTCGGTCGAACCATCGGCCTGGCCCTCACGCTTGCCGGTGTCGCGGGCGCGATCGTTTCCATCGGCATCACCGCAGACTCGTTCATCGTCTACTTCGAACGAATACGCGACGAAATCCGCGACGGGCGGTCACTTCGCACCGCAGCCGACACCGGGTGGGCGCGGGCACGGCACACCATCCTGGCGGCCGACTTTGTTTCGCTGCTGGCAGCGGTGATCCTCTACTTCATCTCGGTCGGCAATGTCCGCGGCTTTGCGTTCACCTTGGGCCTCACCACCCTGGTCGACGTCCTGATCGCATTCATGTTCACGAGACCCTTGGTGTCGATCCTGTCCCGTAACCGTTGGTTCGCCAGTGGCCACCCCATGACCGGTCTGGATCCCCGGCGGCTCGGCGTCAAACAAGACCCGGGCGAGGCGTCCCGACGCAAGCCGACGCGAGAGGAGGCCGAGAGTGTCACGGGTGGGTAACTTCACTGGGAAGCTCTATCGGGGCGACATCTCCTTCAACATCGTCGGCCGGAAGAAGCTGTGGTACTCGATCTCCGCGGTCATCCTGCTGTTGGCCATCGGCGGCTTGGTGTTCCGGGGCCTCAACCTCGGCATCGAGTTCAAAGGCGGCGCCGAGTTCGAGGTGCCGTCGTCCTCGTGCACCGTTGCTCAGGTGCGTGGAGTTGCCTCTCAGGCCGGCGCGGACAGCATCGTTGTGCAGGAGCTGGGTGACAAGCGCATCCGAGTCCAGACTGAGGCGCTCAAGGCTGAGGAGAGCACGAAGCTGATCTCCGGCCTCTCCGACACCTGCAAGGTCCCGGCCAGTGAGATCAAGGTTCAGTTGGTGGGACCGTCCTGGGGCAGCGAGATCACCAAGAAAGCGCTGCTCGGCCTGCTCGTGTTCATGGTGGCCGTCGTCATCTTCTTGTCGATCTATTTCGAGTGGCGGATGGCCGTCGCCGCACTGGTGGCGTTGATTCACGACGTTGTCATCACCATCGGCATTTATGCCTTGGTCGGTTTCGAGGTGACACCCGCCACCGTCATCGGTGTCCTGACCATCCTCGGGTTCTCGCTGTACGACACCGTCGTGGTGTTCGACAAGATCAAGGAGAACACCCGCGGCATTCTCGGCCAGAGCCGCATGACGTATTCCGAGGCGGCCAACCTGGCGCTCAACCAGACCCTGATTCGCTCCATCAACACCTCCATCGTGGCCCTGCTTCCGGTGGCGGGAATCCTGTTCGTCGGTGTCGGGCTGCTGGGCGCCGGCACACTGAAGGACCTCGCCCTGGCCTTGTTCATCGGGCTTCTCGCCGGCACCTACTCGTCGCTTTTCGTCGCCACCCCGTTCCTGTGCCAGATCAAGGAGCGGGAGCCCGCCATGCAGGCCCTCACCAAGCGGGTGCAGGCACGTCGCGCCAGCGCCGCCACGCCCGTCGGTGCCGGCGTTGGGGCCGCCGCCAGTGGTTCCCGAGGTGGCTCCAGCTCGGGAACAGGTGGGCAGGCAGGCGCCAACGTTGCCGCGCCACCGCCGAAGAAGGAACGGACCCACCGCACCAGCGGGGGCCGGAGCCAGCCGAAGAATGCGCCCCGCAGCAAACGGGGGAACTCCTAACACCGGTGTCGGCCCCATGAACCCCGGCGTAGACTGCGTGACACGCGATTGAGGGGAGGTGCCATGACCCAGGAAATCGCTCCTGTACCGGGCGCCGAAGCACCCTCCGGTGCGCGTGGCCGACTCTCTGCCAGGCTCGCACGACTGGGCTCCCGCAGCGGCGACCCCATGCTGGAACCCCTCAAGCGGTCGCTGAAACAGTTCCATCCGAAGTCGGACACCGACGTTCTCGATCGAGCGTTCGAGGTGGCCTCCCACCACCACCGAAACCAGTACCGGCGCAGCGGCGAGCCCTACATAACCCACCCGGTGGCGGTCGCGACGATCCTGGCAGAGCTTGGCATGACCGTATCCACCCTGGCGGCCGCACTTCTGCACGACACAGTGGAGGACACCGCCTACACCCTGGACATGTTGCGGGCGGACTTCGGCGACGAGATCGCCAACCTGGTCGACGGCGTCACCAAGCTGGACAAGGTCAAGTACGGCTCGGCCAGCGCTGCCGAGACGGTGCGCAAGATGGTCGTGGCGATGGCACGCGACATCAGGGTGCTGCTCATCAAGTTGTCCGACCGGCTGCACAACATGCGCACGCTGGGGGCGATGCCCCCCGAGAAGCAGATAAGCAAGGCGCGCGAAACTCTCGAGATCTACGCGCCGCTGGCTCACCGACTGGGCATGAACACGATCAAGTGGGAGTTGGAGGATCTCGCTTTCGCCACGCTCTATCCGAAGATGTTCGACGAGATCGAGCGGTTGGTGGGGGAGCGGGCGCCAGGTCGGGAGGAATTCGTCAACCAGGTGATCGGTCTCGTCGAAGCCGATCTGCGGCGGGCGAAGATCAAGGCCACAGTCACCGGACGTCCCAAGCACTACTACTCGATCTACCAGAAGATGATCGTCCGGGGCCGAGACTTCACAGACATCTACGACCTTGTGGGCGTGCGCATCCTCGTCGAGAACATTCGCGACTGTTACGCGGTACTCGGAATCCTGCATGCCCGTTGGAACCCGGTACCCGGGCGCTTCAAGGACTACATCGCGATGCCCAAATTCACGATGTATCAGTCGCTGCACACCTCTGTGATCGGTCCTGAGGGCAAGCCGGTGGAGATGCAGATCCGCACCTACGAGATGCATCGCACCGCCGAGTATGGGGTGGCGGCGCACTGGCGGTACAAGCAGAGCGACGTCGGCGGCAAGCAAGGCCCGGACGATTTCGGATGGCTACGCCAACTCCTGGAGTGGCAGCGGGAGGTCGACGATCCCGACGAGTTCCTGGAGGGGCTGCGCTACGACCTCGGCACATCCGAGACTTTCGTGTTCACCCCCCGAGGCGACGTGATGGCGCTTCCTGCCGGCGCGACGCCGGTGGACTTCGCCTACGCGGTCCACACCGAGATCGGCCACCGATGTATCGGCGCCCGGGTGAACGGCAAGTTGGTTCCGCTGGAGAGCAAACTCGGCAACGGGGATGTCGTGGAGATCTTCACCGCGAAATCTGACAGCGCCGGCCCCAGCCAGGACTGGCTCCGCTTTGTAGCTTCGCCCCGGGCACGGAGCAAGATCCGCACCTGGTTCTCGCGGGAACGTCGCGAGGAGGCCGTGGAGAAGGGCCGCGAGCAACTGTCGCGCGCCTTGCGCAGACGCGGCCTGCCCGTGGCGCAGATCGTTGATGGGCCTGAACTTCAGGCGATCGCCGCCGACCTTCACCTGACGGACATCGCCGCCCTCTACCGCGCTATCGGCGACCATCACACGTCTACGGACTCGGTTATCGAGCGCCTCGTCGCGTCCAGAGGTGGTTTGGAGGCTGCTCGCGACGACGCTGCGGAGGCAGTGAATCCAGTGGCGATGCAGGCGACCCGCACCTCGCAGACCGGCGCGGTCGGAGTCAAGGTCGAGGGCGAGGCCGATGTCTGGGTCAAGTTGGCGAAGTGCTGCACGCCGGTGCCGGGGGACGAGATCGTCGGTTACGTGACGCGGGGTCACGGCGTTTCGGTGCATCGGGCCGACTGCACCAACGTGCCCAACATGGAGGTGGAGCCGCAGCGGTTCGTAGATGTCTCCTGGGCGCCGGCGGCGAACACCAACTTCTTGGTGAACATCGGCGTCGAGGCACTGGACCGGTCGGGCCTTCTCACTGATGTCACCCGGGCCCTCTCCGAGCAGCACGTCAACATCCTCTCGGCCACCGTAAGCACCGGCAAGGACCGGGTTGCGCAATCGAGATTCACCTTCGAGATGGCCGCGCCGCAACATCTGGGCGCGGTGTTGGCTGCGGTGCGTGGCGTCGAAGGGGTCTACGACGCCTACCGGCTGTGACCTGCCGCGGCTGCTGATCCATTCGCTCGGACCGACTCAGCAGGACCGGCGCCCTCGGGCCCCGCCGCAGCCGCAGCCCCAACCGCAACCTCACCGGAGATACTCAGGCGTATTTGCGGGCGGCGTCAAGGAGCTCGCGCTTGCCCTTCAGGTCGGCTTCCAACGCACTGGTGTCGTCCCCTGCCGCACGTGCCTGCTGAAGTTGAGCCTCGACATCGGCCACCGACTTCTCGTACAACTCGACCATCTTGTTGGCCCTGGCGTTGCGCTCGGGATCGCTGCGGCGCCAGGCCTCCTGCTCCACCGCTTTGATCGCGTCCTCGACCTTGCGCAGTCGCGCATCCAGCTTGGGCTTGTCCGCCCTGGGGACGTGACCGATGCCCGCGAACTCGGAGGAGATCTTGCCGAGCTCCCGACGGGCCTTCTTGGCGTCGGTGATCGGCAGCAGGCCCTCAGCCTTGACCACCAGAGCCTTCTTCTTGACGAGGTTCTCCGCCCAGCCGGCGTCACGTTCGTTCAGCGCGGCCTTGCGGGCACCGAAGAAGACATCTTGGGCTTTGCGGAATCGCTTCCACAACTTGTCGTCGGCGGGCTTACCGGCGAATCCCGCAGCCTTCCACTCGGTCATGAGTTCGCGATACGCCTGTGCGGTCGCTGCCCAATCCGTCGAGGTCGAGAGTTCCTCGGCCCGAGTGATAAGGGCCTCTTTGGCGGCCTTCGCCGCACCCTGGGTCTTGTCAACCTCAGCGAAGTGGGTTCTCCGGGCCTTGTCGAATGCTGACCGTGCAGCGCTGAACTTTTGCCATTGCTCCTGCTCGATGGCGCGATCGAATCGGGGGAGCGACTTCCATTCCTCCACCAGGGCTTTGAACCGTTCGGTGGTGCTTCGCCAGGACGTGGAGTCGGCCAGCGACTCGGCCTCGGCGACGATCGCGGCCCGCCGCTCTGCCGTGGTCTGCTGCGCGGCAGCTCGCTCCTCGGCGAGCGTTTCGCGTCGGACGTTGATGAGGACTTCCAGTTGCCCGACTCTGGCGACCAATGCGCCGAGGTCGCCCACGCATTTGGGATCGAGCAGGGCCGCGCGGACCCGTTCGACGGTACGTTCGGCATCCTCGGGCTTCATCCGGCCCTCAGCCAGCCGCTGCCCGGCCAAGTCCACGTCCACCACCAGATCGTCGTACCGGCGCGCATACAACCGGAGACCTTCCACGGGATCCCCCGTGGCCCACTGCCCGACGAACTGCTCATTGCCATCGGGCAGGGTGACGAAGATATTACCGTCGGAGTCGACGCGACCGAACTTCTCGGAGGCGGAGTCGCCAACGGGCGAGACATGACCGCCGGCGGCTTCGCCGCCGGGTGTGCGCGCACCAGGAGTCTGCGGACCGGTTGGCCTGGGCTTCATCTGGGATGGCAGCGGCACCGCCGCCGGCGTCTCGGCAGCTTCGGGCGTCACGCCCGGATCCTGCGTCATTGTCGTCGCCCCTACCTACTACCTGCGCGCGGCTGCACGCTCCGGGAGGTCCGGAACGTAGCCCATAGTCTAGGCACCAACCCTTGCCGCGGCGCGAGGCCCGTCCCGATACCCCAGGCCGGCTCCCGGTAGGCTCGAAAAGGCGTGTGAACCGGCGAACGCTTCCGGTCGCCTAACACCATCGACACGCGAAGCGATCCGCGAGGAGGAGACGTGCTGGTTACCGGGTTCCCCGCCGGACCCTTCGGCACGAACTGTTTCGTAGTCGCCGACGGTCCTGGTTCCGAGTGCCTCATCATCGATCCCGGCATCAACGCCTTCCCGGGTATCGAGGCACTTGTGGAACAACATCGACTCAAACCCGCAGCCGTGCTGTTGACACATGGCCACCTTGATCACACCTTCTCGGTCGTCCCCGTGTGCGGTGCGAGCGAGGTGCCGGCCTATATCCACCCCGATGACCGCGCCATGCTCGCCGATCCCTACCTCGGGTTGTCCCAGGAGGCCGCCGCGGTGATCGCACAGATGTCCGGCGGTCAGCTCGAATTCACCGAACCGGACGAGGTGCGGGAGCTGGGAGACGGCGAGGTTCTCGAACTGCTCGGGGTTCCGCTGACCGTCAACCACGCGCCGGGGCACACTCCCGGCTCGGTAGTTTTCGGGCATACCGGCGGCGGCGACCTTCCTCCCTTGCTCTTCAGCGGCGATCTGCTTTTCGCCGGCAGCATCGGGCGCACCGATCTACCCGGTGGTGATCCCGAGCTCATGATGCGCAGCCTCGACGTGGTCCTCGCCCCGCTGGCGGACGAGACGGTGGTGCTCCCCGGCCATGGGCCGCAAACCAGCATGGGGGAGGAGCGAGCGAGCAACCCGTTCCTCCAAGGGATAGCCTCGCCGGACGCGGGGATCGAATGACCGGGTTTCGTGCTCCACGAGGAGTCGCCGAGTACGTCCCACCGGACTCCGACGCCTTTCTGGCCGTGCGGGAAGGGCTTGCCGCGCCAGCGAGGGTTGCCGGATACGGCTACCTCGAACTGCCGATCTTCGAAGACACGGAACTCTTCGTCCGAGGAGTGGGCGAGAGCACCGACGTGGTGAGCAAAGAGATGTTCACCTTCGAGGACCGCGGCGGGCGTTCGCTGACCCTGCGCCCGGAAGGAACGGCTGGGGCGATGCGCGCCATCGTCCAGCACGGCCTGGACCGTGGCCAACTGCCTGCGAAGTTGTGGTACGCGGGTCCCTTCTTCCGCGCTGAGCGTCCACAGCAGGGCCGTTTCCGGCAGTTCAGTCAGGTAGGCGTGGAGGCTGTCGGTTCCGACGATCCGGCCGTCGACGCCGAAGTGGTCTGGTTGGCGGACGCCGCGTATCGGGCGCTCGGCTTGACCCGCCAGCGGCTGCTTCTCAACTCGCTGGGTTGTGCCTCGTGCCGACCGGTGTACCGACAGGCGTTGACGGAGTTCCTCGCCGGCATCGATCTGGATGACGCGACGGCGGCACGCGCAGCGACCAATCCACTGCGTGTGCTGGACGACAAGCGTCCGGAGGTGCAGGACGCGCTTCTCGACGCCCCAGTGCCTGTCGATTACCTATGCGATGCCTGCCGGCAGCACTACGACGCCGTGCGCGGCTTCCTGGCTGACCTGGGTGTGGTCTACGAGGAAGCACCGAGACTTGTACGCGGGTTGGACTACTACACCCGTACCGCCTTCGAGTTCGTCCATGATGACCTCGGCGCCCAATCCGGCATCGGCGGTGGTGGTCGCTACGACGGACTACTGGGCGAACTGGGCGGGTCGGATGTCAGCGGGATCGGATTCGGCCTCGGCATCGACCGCACCATTCTCGCCTGTCAGGCCGAAGGCGTTGAGCTGGTCACGCCTCGGCGCGTGTACGCCTACGCGATCCCGATGGGACCACGTGCGAAGGCGCACGTTGTGGCCCTGGTGGGAAGTCTGCGGGCGGCGGGTATCCCGACCGACATGGCGTTCGGCGACCGGGCCTTGCGCGGGGCGATGAAGGGCGCGGACAGGTCGGGTGCCCGATGGGCGCTGATCGTCGGTGATCGCGAACTCGATGCCGGCACTGTTGTGTTGAAAGACTTGGTGACTGGCGACCAGCGGGACATCCCGCAAGGTGAGCTCATCACGACACTCGACGATTCGCTCGCACTGGAGGACAGCTAAGTGATCCGAACCCACGACGCAGGTAGCCTGCGGGCGACCGATATCGACAGCGAAGTCACCCTCGCCGGTTGGATCGCGCGCCGCCGTGACCATGGCGGCGTCGCGTTCTTCGACCTGCGCGATGCCTCCGGTGTGGTGCAGATCGTGCTGCGCGATGAGGCACCTGCCCACGCGCTTCGAAACGAGTACTGCGTGCAGGTGACCGGGTCGGTCCGCCGCCGGCCCGAGGGGAACGAGAACGACCACCTGGCCACCGGGGACGTTGAGGTCGTTGTTGAGGACTTGGTGGTCCTGAGCGAGTCCGCACCGCTGCCGTTCCCCATCGACGAACACGTCGAGGTGGGTGAAGAGACGAGGCTTCGCTACCGATACCTCGACCTGCGTCGGGAGGGTCCGGGCAGCGCACTGCGGATGCGTTCCAAGGTCAACCGGGTGGCGCGCGAGGTCCTCGACGACCTGGGCTTCCTTGAGATCGAGACCCCGACGTTGACCCGGTCAACCCCCGAGGGGGCACGCGACTTCCTGGTGCCGGTGCGTTTGCAGCCCGGCAAGTGGTACGCCTTGCCGCAGTCGCCTCAGTTGTTCAAACAGTTGCTGATGGTCGCGGGTATGGAGCGCTACTACCAGATCGCCCGGTGCTACCGAGATGAGGATTTCCGGGCCGATCGACAACCGGAGTTCACCCAACTCGACATCGAGATGTCCTTCGTCACCGCCGATGACGTGATGGCGGTCGGAGAGCTCGTGGTGCGTGCACTGTGGCGGGAGACGTTGGGGTACGAGATCGGTGACATTCCATGGCTGACCTACAGCGATGCCATGCACTACTACGGCACGGACAAGCCGGACCTGCGTTTCGGTCTGCAACTCACCGACCTGACCGAGTACTTCGTCGACACGCCCTTCCGGGTGTTCCAGGCTCCCTATGTCGGCGCCGTCGTCATGCCTGGAGGTGCGGATCAGCCCCGCCGAACATTGGACGCGTGGCAGGAGTGGGCAAAGCAGCGCGGGGCTCGCGGCCTTGCCTATGTCTTGTTCACCGACGACGGACCCACCGGTCCGGTCGCCAAGAACCTCTCCGAGGCCGAACGCGAAGGCCTGATGGCCGCCGTCGGGGCGAGCGTTGGCGACTGTGCCTTTTTCGCCGCGGGCAAGCCGGGCGAGGCCCGGGGCTTGCTGGGTGCGGCCCGGTTGGAGATCGGTGCCAGACTGAACCTGATCGACGAGTCGGAGTGGTCCTTCGTGTGGGTGGTGGACGCGCCTATGTTCGAGCAGATCGACGTGGACGGCGGCACTGCCTGGACCGCCGTGCACCACCCGTTCACAAGCCCGAACGATGAATGGCTCGCCAGATTCGCAGAGTCGCCGGGAGAGGCGCTGGCCAGCGCCTACGACCTGGTCTGCAACGGCAACGAGATCGGCGGCGGCTCCATCCGTATCCATCGGCGCGATATCCAGACCCAGGTGTTCGACGTCCTGGGCATGTCCCAGCAGGAGGCCGAGGAACAGTTCGGCTTCCTGCTCGAGGCCTTCAACTACGGTCCACCGCCCCACGGTGGTATCGCCTTCGGCTGGGACAGGGTCTGCATGTTGCTCGCGGGGGCAAAGTCCCTACGGGAGGTCATCGCCTTTCCGAAGACCGGTGCCGGGTTCGATCCGCTGACCAGCGCCCCGACACCGATCACCGCCGAGCAGCGGGCAGAGGCCGGCATCGACGCCAAGCCCGACGAGGACTCCGACGAGCACCCCGGTTCCGACGCGGGGTAGCCACGCGTCGGGGGGTGGCTGGCGCGAGCATCGCCACCACGTACCCTGGTTCTTCAAGGGTCGGCAGCGGGATCGGTCCTGTCACTTCGGAGGTTGTTCGTCATCATGGCTCGCTTGGTCTGGGTCGCGGTAGGTGCCGCGGGTGGCATCTATGCCTACAAGCGCGCCACGGCAGCTCTCGAGGATGCCCGCGAACGGGGCGTCGTGGGCAATGTCAACGCCGCCGCCACCACCGCCTCGGCGTTCGTCGGCAGCGTCCGCCAGCTCGTCACGATGTCCGATCCGGCGGCACCGCAGTCGGGCGCGAGAGTGCAACGTCGCAACGGGTCCGCGTCGGCCATGCGCTTCGAGCCCTACTTCACACACGATGCCGTGGTTCATCACGAACGGACACACTCCGACGTCGATGCCATGGTCGAGATCGATCTTCGGCGCGGATCCGTCAGCCGCCCGGACTGACCGGCAACGCCCGCTGCCGTGGCTCACCAACGGCACTTCGGCGGGCCACCGCACTCATCGAGGGCACACAGTAGGGTTACCCCGTGGAATCTGCCGAGATCAGACGACGGTTTCTTGCCTTCTTCGAGGCCCGCGGGCACACGGTCGTTCCGAGCGCATCCCTGATCCTCGACGATCCGACACTGTTGTTCGTCAATGCCGGAATGGTGCCCTTCAAGCCCTACTTCCTAGGCGAGGCAGTGCCGCCGTACCAGCGTGCCACCAGCGTCCAGAAGGTGGTCCGGACCCTGGACATCGAGGAAGTCGGCAAGACCACGCGACACGCCTCCTTCTTCCAGATGTGCGGCAACTTCGCCTTCGCCGACTACTTCAAATCTCGGGCCATCCCGCTCGCCTGGGAGTTACTCACCGGTGCGGTCACAGAAGGTGGCTACGGTCTGCCCGCGGAGAAGCTGTGGGTCACCGTGTACGACGACGATGACGAGGCAGCCGATATCTGGCACAAGGTCGTCGGTGTCCCCAAGGAGCGGATCCAACGTCGCGGAAAGGCCGACAACTTCTGGTCCATGGGCGTGCCGGGACCGTGCGGACCCTGCAGCGAGATCTACTACGACAGAGGACCGGACTACGGCCGGGAGGGCGGTCCGATCGCGGACGAGGACCGCTACCTGGAAGTCTGGAACCTGGTGTTCATGCAGTTCGCCCGCGGAGAAGGCACAGGCAAGGAGGACTTCCCGATCCTCGGTGAACTCCCCGCCAAGAACATCGACACCGGACTCGGCCTGGAACGGATGGCCGCGATTCTGCAGGACGTCGACAACATCTACGAGATCGACACCAGTCGCCGGGTCCTCGACGTCGCGACGAGCATCACCGGGAAGCACTACGGCGCGGACGAGGGCGACGATGTCTCGCTGCGCGTGGTCACCGATCACAGCAGGACCTGCTGCTTCCTGATCGCGGACGGCGTGCTGCCCGGCAATGAGGGCCGTGGCTACGTTCTCCGCAGGCTCCTGCGCAGGGTCGTGCGCAACATGAGACTGCTCGGGGCCAAGGAACCGACGATCGCTCGGTTGACGTCGGCCACCATCGACGCGATGGCTCCGCAGTATCCGGAACTGGGCACTGATCGGGAACGCATCGTGAGTGTCGCCGCGGGGGAGGAGGCAGCGTTTCTCGAGACTCTGATCAAGGGGACGACGCTGTTCGACAGCGCTGTCGCGGACCTTCGCGCCTCTGGGCGCACGACCCTGCCCGGCGACCAGGCCTTCGCACTTCACGATACCTACGGCTTTCCGATCGACCTCACGATGGAGATGGCTTCCGAGGTAGGGCTGTCGGTCGACCGCGAAGGGTTCACCAGGTTGATGACCGAGCAGCGCGAGCGGGCGAAGGCCGACGCCCGAGCACGCAAGTCCGGTCTGACGCAGAGCACCGCCTACCGGGAAGTCATGGAGACGGCTGGTGTGACGCGGTTCACCGGCTACTCGGAGATCGCTACCGGGGCGACGATCAAAGGTCTGCTGCGCGACGGCGAGCTGGTCCCTGCCGCGACGCCGGGAGACACCGTCGAGGTCGTGCTTGATGCCAGCCCGTTCTACGCGGAGGCCGGCGGCCAACTCGGCGACCACGGCCGTATCGAACTCCCCGACGGGGCGACGCTCGACGTTTTCGATGTCCAGACGCCGGTGCCCGGTCTGTGGGTTCATCGGGCAACTGTGCGCTCGGGCCAGGTCGAATCGGGTGCCGCCGCTGTGGGCGTGATCGACATCGAACGTCGTCGGGCCATCTCCCGCGCCCACACCGCCACCCACCTCATCCACAAAGCGTTCCGGGAGCATCTCGGCGATACCGCCACCCAGATGGGTTCGGAGAACGCCCCCGGACGCCTTCGGTTCGACTTCCCTTCCCAGGGTGCGATCCCCGGGGACATCCTCGGCGAGGTGGAGGCGCGGGTGAACCAGGTCTTGCTGGACGACTTGCCGGTATTCGCGCAGGAGATGAGCATCGATGAGGCGCGCGCCATGGGGGCGATGGCGCTGTTCGGGGAGAAGTACGGCGACACGGTCCGGGTGATCAGCGTCGGAGACTGGGCCCATGAGTTGTGCGGCGGCACACACGCGCAGCGCAGCGGCCAGCTCGGTGTCGTCACCTTCCTGTCCGAGGGTTCCATCGGGGCGGGCGTCCGGCGGCTGGAGGCGCTGGTCGGCTCGGATGCCTACCGGTTCCTCGCCCGCGAACACGTCCTGGTCAACCGGTTGACCGAGTTGGTGAAGGTACGCCCGGAGGACCTGCCCGAACGGATCGAGACGCTACTGGTCAAGTTGAAGGAATCTGAGCGGGAGATCTCACGCGCGAAGTCTGCCCAATTGAGCGCCAACCTGGACAGCATCGTGGGCACCGGCGCCGATATCGGCCCATATCGGATCTGGACCTTCACGGCGCCCGAGGGGACGGCCACGGGCGAGCTGCGGGAGTTGGTGTTGCGAGCACGGGGGATGGCCCGCGCCGAACTCCCGGTCGCCGTGGTGGGTGCCGTGGTCAACGACGACAAGGTCTCACTCTGCGCTGCCGTGAACGACACCGGCCGTGCACAGGGTCTGTCAGCGCAGAAACTCCTGAAGTCCGCGTTGCCCGCGGTTTCCGGGCGCGGCGGTGGCAAGGACGACGTGGCCCAGGGCGGTGGCACCCGGGCTGAGGGTGTGGACGAGGGATTGGCGGCCGTCCTCGCCAGCGTGTCGGAGCTCGCCGGAGAGGGGTAGGCCGGTGAATTTCCGTCGCGGGAGTCGGCTCGGCGTGGACGTCGGATCAGTCCGCGTGGGGGTCGCCAGGTGCGACCCTGACGGGATTCTCGCGGTGCCCGTTACCACTCTGACCAGGGATGATGCTGTTTTCGGGGCCATCGCGAAGTTGGCTTCGGAGTTCGAGGTGATTGAAGTACTCGTGGGCCACCCGGTGAAGCTGAACGGGGCGATCGGACCCGCCGCGGAGGCCGCGGCCGCCTTTGCGGGGCAACTCACCATGGAGCTCGAGGTGCCCGTCAGACTCGTCGACGAACGCATGACGACCACCAGTGCTCAACGGTCCCTCCACGCCGCTGGCCGCGACACGCGGGGGAGCAGGTCCGTGATTGATCAGCAAGCAGCCGCTTTGATTGTGCAGACCGCAATAGACGCTGAGAAGACCACAGGTCGGCCGCCAGGCGCGATCGTAGAGGTGACATGAGCAACGTCGGATTGTCGATGGGCCCATCGGGGTCGACGAAGGGCTCTGCGCCGAAGAAGAAGCGCCACGCGGGCAGGGCAGTCGTCATCGGTGTCCTCTTGATCGCGCTCATCGTGGCGGCCCTCGGGTATGCCGCCTGGTTCTTCCTATTGAAAGCGGCCCCGGATTACCAGGGGCAGGGTCAGGGCAACGTCGTCGTGACGGTCTCGCCGGGCCAGTCCATCACCTCCATCGGGCAGGAATTGCAGGAAAAGGGAGTTGTGAAGTCCTCGGACGCGTTCGTCGATGCGGCGTCCTCGGACTCCCGCGCAAAGTCCATCCCGACCGGAAGCTTCGCGCTGCGGGAGAAGATGAGCGGCGAAGCCGCACTGGCGCTGCTGGTGGATCCGTCCTCCCGGTTGGTCACCAAGATCGCCGTACCTGAGGGCGCCCGACTTAGTGAGGTCATCGCCGAGTCGGCCAAGGTGACCGGAATACCGGTGGCCGAATTCGAGGCGGCGTTGAAAGCAGGCGATCTCGGACTCCCGGCCTACGCCAAGGGCAACGCCGAGGGATTCCTCTACCCCGCCACGTATGAGGTACAGCCCAAGTCGACGGCAACCGACATCCTGAAGCAGATGGTCGCCAAGTTCAACGAGGTGGCGGCCAAACTCAACCTGGAGCAACGCGCCGTCGAGTCCGGCCGGTCTCCCTACGACGTGGTGATAACTGCGAGTCTGCTCGAGGGAGAAGGGACCCCCACGGACTTCCCGAAGATAGCGCGGGTCGTGGACAACAGGTTGGCCAAAGGGATGCCCCTGCAGTTCGACTCCACGTTGAACTACGCGACCAAGTCGTCCAACATCCAGCTGAGCAAGGAACAACTCGAACTGGACTCGCCGTACAACTCGTACAAGAACAAGGGCCTGCCGCCGACGCCCATCGGACAGCCGGGCGAAGCGGCCTTGTCGGCCGCGCTGGCGCCAGAGGCCGGGGACTGGCTCTACTTCGTGACGGTCGATCCGGAGAAGAAGGTCACCAAGTTCACTGCCAGCTACGAGGAGTTCCAGACCTTCGTTCAGGAACTGAACGCCAACCTGAAGAAGCAGTGATGCGGGCGGCGGTCCTGGGCTCGCCGATCAGCCATTCAAAATCACCGGACTTGCACCGGGCTGCGTACCGGGCGGCCGGCTTGGACTGGACGTACGAGGCCATCGACGTCGATTCGGCGCGGTTGCCCGGTTTCCTGAGTGGTCTGGGTGAGGACTGGGCCGGACTGTCCTTGACCATGCCGCTGAAAGAGACGGTTCTCGACCTGGTTGATTCCATCTCGGCCACCGTGCGCGCCACACGTGCGGCCAACACGCTGGTATTCGCGGCAGCGCCTGGGCGGGAGATCTACCGAGGCACCGCGGGAGCGTCGGAAGGTGGCGCGGTGGCCCACAACACCGATGTCGACGGCATCGTCGCAGCCATCAGGGAATCCACCGGACAGAGCTTCCGCCCAAGGAATGTCGCCGTACTCGGCGCGGGCGCGACCGCCCGCTCCGCCACAGTGGCAGCGGCCCGACTGGGGGCGGAGCAGGTCCGGGTCCATGCCCGACGACCGGCCGTGGCGGAGGCGTCGCTCGCCGATGTTGCCGCCGCCTCCGGGGTCCCGTTGGCAGTTCTTCCCTGGGCTGACGCGCCGGCCGCGGCGCGTGCCGACCTGGTCATCTCCACCGTTCCGACCGGGGTCACCGCCGAGTTGGCCGAGGAGATCAGTCGCGGCCGTGCTCCCAGCGGGGTGCTGCTGGATGTGGTCTACCATCCTTGGCCCACCCCACTGGCGCAGGCATGGACCGGCGCGAACGGAACGGCGGTTTCGGGACTGCTCATGTTGTTGCATCAGGCCGCCGAGCAGGTCCGTCTGATGGCTGGGATCAACCCGGACACGGCGGCGATGCGCGAGGCTGTCGGACTCTAGCTGGGACGCCCCTCTGTGCTTCAGCCGTGACCTGCGACTACCGATACCTACCAGACGAGCCTCTGCGACGCCTAGAATGCGGTCCGAGCGGTACAGCGGGGAGGAAGGGGGTGCGACGTGCCTCAGTTGTCTGACTACCTGCTTGCAAACGGGCTGGTGACCCCCGCTCAACTCGACGAAGCCGGCGCCGAAGCCGGCAACACCGGCCGAACTCTGAGCCAGGTGCTGGTTGAGCGCGGCGTCGTGTCGGAATCAACCCTGGTCCGGTTGCTCGCCGATCAACTAGGCCTGCAGTACTTCGAGTTGGCTGAGGCGGTGATCGATGGCGCCGCCATCGCGGCGTTGCCCGGCGCCCTGTGCCGCAGGTATCACCTGATCCCTGTCGGTTATGACGGCGACCGACTGGTGGTCGTGATGGCCGACCCCTCCAACGTGATGGCTCTCGACGATGTCCGCTCGACCGCGGGCTGCGAGATACGGGCCGGGGTCGCGACGCGCAACGACATCATCGCGGCGATCAACCGGAACTACCGTTCCGAGGGCGAGTTGGACGATCTGAGCCTGGCAATCGACACCGATGAGGAGGAGATCGAGGACCTCGCGAGCATCCGGCAGGTTACCGAGGACGCGCCCATCGTCAAGTATGTGAACCTGCTCATCACCCAGGCCATCAACGATCGAGCCTCCGACATCCACCTCGAGCCGGCGGAACACGACCTGCGGGTGCGGTTCCGCATCGATGGTGTGCTCCACGAGGTGATGCGCTCACCGAAGGCGATCCAGTCCGGCGTCATCAGCCGACTGAAGATCATGGCGGACATGAACATCGCCGAGCGCCGAATCCCACAGGACGGTCGTCTGACCGTCAGCACCGCCGGGTTCAAGGTCGATCTGCGGGTGGCCACCCTGCCCACCGTGTGGGGCGAGAAGGTCGTGATGCGGATCCTCGACAACTCGACGGCGATGCTGACGTTGGAACAACTCGGCTTCAGCGAGCACAACTTCAAGCTCTACGAAGAGAGCTTCTCCAAGCCCTACGGGATGGTTCTGGTGGTCGGACCCACCGGTTCGGGAAAGTCGACCACCCTGTATGCCACGCTAAACATCCTCAACAGCATCGAGAAGAACATCATCACGGTCGAGGACCCGGTGGAGTACCGGCTCGCCGGTATCAACCAGGTGCAGACGCACAACAAGGCCGGGCTGACATTCGCCTCCGCCCTGCGAAGCATCCTGCGCTCCGACCCCGACATTGTGCTCATCGGTGAGATCCGCGACCACGAGACGGCGCAGATCGCAGTGGAGTCGGCCCTCACCGGGCACCTGGTACTCAGCACGCTGCACACGAACGATGCTCCCAGCGCCGTGACTCGACTGGTGGAGATGGGGATAGAACCCTTCCTAGTGGGTTCGGCGGTGGACTCCGTGCTCGCCCAGCGGTTGGCGCGGCGGCTCTGCAAGAAGTGCCGACAGCCGTATACGCCCACCCCGGAAGTGCTTGCCGCCGCCCGCTTCCCCTGGCGCGACGGCGAGGAGCTGCCCACCCTTCACCAGGCGGTGGGGTGCTCGCACTGCTCACGGACCGGCTATCGGGGACGGTTGGCGCTGCACGAGATCATGCCCGTGACGGCGGAGATCGAGCGACTTGCGGCCGAGCGCTCATCGGCTGACGAGGTGCAGCAGGTGGCCTCGGCGCAGGGGATGATCTCGTTGCGCAACGACGGCATGCTGAAGGTGCTGAACGGCGACACCAGCTTGGAAGAAGTACTGCGCGTCGTCCTCTGATACCCGCTCGCCGGGCATCCGAGGACCTCAAGTCGCGCCGCGACCTGGCCGATGCTCCCAGGAGACCCGGAGCGGGTCATGATCTCTAGGAGGATCTCTCGTGTCCAGTGGGGCGTGGTCAGGTCAGGTTGGCGGTATGCCGGCTGGCCCTGCCATGTCGGTCGACGCAGACAACCCCTTCGCGGCGCCAGGCCCAGCAGCGGCCCCGACCAGGGCCATGCCCGCAGCAGCCGCGCCCACCCAAGCACCTCAGGCCCCCCAGGCCCCACCTCGGCCATACCAGGCAGGTCAGGTCCCGCCGCGCCCGACCGCGGCACCTGCAGTCCCAGCGCCGGCTACTCCGACCGCCAACTCCGCATCGGCCGCCACTTCAGAACGGCCCGCAGAAGCGGTCTCTGAGGCCAGGCGCGGAACGGAGCAAGGCATCCACGAAGGCGATATCAATCTGGTCGAGGTGCTGGAGGAGATGCTCAAGTACAACTCGTCCGACCTTCATCTGACGGCCAAGGCGCCGCCGACCATCAGGGTCAACGGCGACCTGCAACCGCTGCCTGGATTCGATCCCATCAGCGGTGAGACGGTGCAGCGGGTCATGTACGCGGCGATGACCCAGACACAACGCGAACGCTTCGAGGAAGAGCTCGAGCTCGATTTCAGTTACGCGATTCCCGGAATCGCACGGTTCCGCGTCAACGTCTACCAGCAGCGGGAGAACCTCGGCGCCGCCTTCCGGGTCATCCCGGTCGAGATCAAGCCGTTGCAGGATCTGGGGATCCCCGCGGTGGTCGCGAACTTCGCCGCGCTGCCGCGGGGTTTCGTGTTGGTCACCGGTCCCACCGGCTCGGGCAAGTCGACGACGCTGGCGGCCTTGGTCGACCTGGCCAATCGCACCCGTCGCGATCACATCATGACCGTCGAGGACCCCATCGAGTTCCTGCACGAGCACAAGCAGTGCCTGGTCAACCAGCGCGAGGTCGGGGCCGACACCACCTCGTTCCACCAGGCGCTCAAGCACGTGTTGCGCCAGGATCCGGACATCATCCTGGTCGGTGAGATGCGCGACCTGGAGACGATCCAGGTCGCCCTCACTGCGGCCGAGACCGGGCACCTCGTGTTCGCCACCCTGCACACCCAGGACGCAGCTCAGACCATCGACCGCATCATCGACGTATTCCCGCCCCATCAGCAGCAACAGGTACGACAGCAGGTGGCAGGCACCTTACAGGGGGTCGTCTGCCAGACCCTGTGCAAGACCGCCGACGGTCGAAGCCGGGCGGTCGCCACCGAGGTCATGGTGGCCACTCCCGCGATCCGGAACCTCATCCGGGAAGGCAAGACCCACCAGATCTACTCCGCTATGCAGGCCGGCGCCCAGTTCGGCATGCACACCCTCGACCAGCATCTCGCGAGTCTTATCAAGACCCACGTGATCACCTACGAGGTTGGCATGGACAAGTGCCACAACGTCGAGGACTTCAACCGGCTCACAGGTCGGGGATAGGTGAGCCATCATGCCGCTGACATTCGAGTACGCAGTTCGCGACCGGGCGGGCAAGATCAGCAAGGGCCGCCTCGAGGGCGACTCCAAAACAGTCGTTGTCGAGAAGCTCAAGAGCATGGGCTACGCACCGGTATCAGTCACCGAAGTCCACCTGACCGGGCTCAACAAGGACATCAGTTTCGGCGGCCGCAAGAAGCGGGTCAAGCTCAAGGACCTCGCGGTGATGTCGCGGCAGTTCGCCGTCATGATCAACTCCGGACTTTCCCTGCTGCGCGCGTTGACCATTCTCGAGGAGCAGACCCAGAACAAGACCTTGGCCGCCGTGCTGACCAAGGTTCGTGTCGACGTGGAAGGCGGCTCGTCTCTCTCGGCTGCGATGGCCCGGCACCCCGATGTCTTCCCACCCATCATGATCCACATGACCCGGGCCGGTGAGGTGGGAGGATTCCTCGACCAAGTGCTGACGCAACTGGCGGACAACTTCGAGGCCGAGGTCAGACTACGCAGCAAGATCAAGTCCGCGATGACCTACCCCGTCGTCGTCTTCGTCATGGCCCTGATCGCGATGACTGCGATGTTGCTGTTCATCGTGCCGGTGTTCGCGCAGATGTTCGCCAGCCTCGGGGGAGAGCTGCCGCTACCGACCAAGGTGCTGGTGGCGATGTCGACCGGGCTGAAGTACACGGCTCCATTCATCATCATCGGGCTGTTCGTCTTCCTGTGGTGGTGGCGTCGACACAAGCATGACGAGCGGGTGCGCAACTTCGTCGACCCGCTGAAACTCAAGGCGCCGATATTCGGTGGCCTGGCGCAGAAAATCGCCATATCTCGATTCACTCGCAACCTGGGAACGATGGTGCACGCGGGGGTGCCGATCCTGCAGGCTCTCGACATCACCGGGCAGACGACCGGCAACGTGGTGCTGGAGCGGGCAGTCGCCGATGTGCAGGACTCGGTCCGGCGCGGCGAGCCGTTGGCTCGACCGCTGTCGAATCACGAGGTGTTCCCCTCGATGGTCGTGCAGATGATGTCCGTCGGCGAAGACACAGGAGCCTTGGACACTATGTTGCACAAGATCTCCGACTTCTATGACGCGGAGGTCGAGGCGACCACGGAGGCTTTGACATCGCTGATCGAGCCTCTGATGATCGCGGTGGTCGGTGCGATGATCGGTGGCATGATCGTGGCCCTGTACATGCCGATCTTCAAGGTCTTCGATCTGGTCAAGTAGTCACGTGTGAGTTGACAAGATCGCGGTGATGGCGTTGCCGATCATCAGGTAACGGGTTGACCGTGTCAGTTGGGGCGGATCCGACCGAACGGACCTCGACGCCTCTCCAGCGGGGTGGGTCAGCTAGGCGACGGCAATCTGTGAGCGGCCTGCGTTGTGCACGCAGACGAGCAGGAGGACGGTTTCGTTGCGGTCATGGATTCGCCGTGTCGGCGCTATCAGTGGTGAACAGGCGCTTGCGAAGCCACAAGGACACGTAGACCAGGGCGACGAGGGCAGGGACTTCGATAAGCGGGCCGATAGTGCCGGCCAGTGCTTGCCCACTGGTGACACCCCACACCCCGATGCATACAGCGATCGCGAGTTCGAAGTTGTTGCCCGCCGCGGTGAAGGCCATCGTCGCGGTCTTCGGGTAGTTCAGCCCGATCGCACGGGACGAGAAAAACGCGGCGAACCACATGATCGCGAAGTAGACAAGCAAGGGGATCGCGATGCGAACTACGGCTAACGGTTCGGAGGTGATGCGTTGCCCTTGAAGGGCGAACATCACCACGATGGTGAATAGCAATCCGTACAGCGCGATAGGGGAGATGCGCGGCAGGAAGACATCGGTGTACCAGGCGTTGCCTTTGCGAGCGATCCCTATGCGGCGTGTCAGGTACCCCGCGACCAGCGGAATGCCCAGGAAGATCAGCACACTCTTCGTGATCGACCAGGTGGAGAACTCGGCGTCTGCGGTCTGCCAGCCGAGCCACCCTGGCAGGATTTGCAGGTAGAACACGCCGAGAGCGGCGTAGGCGACAATCTGGAACAGCGAATTGATCGCCACCAGCAGCGCGGCGGCCTCCCGGTCCCCGCAGGCCAGGTCGTTCCAGATCAGCACCATCGCGATGCAGCGGGCCAGACCCACGACGATCAGTCCGGTTCGGAACTCGGGCTGGTTGGGCAGGAATGTCCAGGCGAGGAAGAACATCAGAGCCGGACCGATGATCCAGTTCAACAGCAGGGACAACCCGAGCAGTTTCCGGTCACCGGTGACGTGACCGATCTCCTCGTAACGGACTTTCGCGAGAACCGGGTACATCATCGCGAGCAGGCCCACAGCGATAGGAATGCTGGTGCCTTCGATCTCGCCGGCGCCGAGCACCTCCTGCACTCCGGGCCACACCCGACCAAGTAACAGCCCGCCGACCATGGCCGCACCGATCCACAACGGCAGCCACCGGTCCAGGCGCGACAGACGTCGCAGGACCGCGGTGTCCATGGGGACAGTCTGTTGACTCACGTATCCTCGTTCGCATCGACGGTTGTCAATACGGAGACTACTCGCCTATATTGATCAGCGTCAATACAGCTTCGTGAAAGGCGCATCACATGACCGACACCGTGCCTGTGAGCGCCCCGGCGGTCGGCCCGGCCGCGTTCTGCGCCACCGGCCTGTCCGCCCCCATCGATCGAGCCGACGCAGAGAACCTGGCCAAGATCCTCAAAGCTGTCGCCGAACCCGCCCGGCTGCAACTGCTCGCCCTCATCCGCTCCGCCGGTGAACGCTGCGCCTGTGACCTCAATGAACCCGTCGGCTTGTCCCAGCCGACCGTCAGCCACCACCTGAAAGTTCTCACCGACGCGGGACTCATCACCCGCGAACAACGTGGCCAGTGGGCCTGGTTCCGCGCGAACGAGGACCGCATCCGAGACCTCGCGCGCCTGTTCACGTAGCCCCATCCGCATTAGCGGTTGTTCAGCAGGGCCACGGCTGCAGGAAGGCGCGCCAAGTAGAGGCCCTGAACCTTGCCGAGGGGGCCGCCCTCGTACTCGGCTCCATTGAGGGACACCCGCGTGAGGTCGTTGCCCATCGCCAACATTGCCGGGTCTCTCGTGCTTCGCGCAGCGCGCAAGATGGTTGCCGTAAGGTTCGCTTTTCCAGTGTTCCAGAGAATCGTGTCGCCGCCCGCGCTGCTCGCGGTGACCGACTCGAGGCGACCACCTATGCGAGACCCTGAGTAGCGCACCTCCAAGGCGTTGGGCCAGGTGCCCGCCGCGGTACCGTCACCGGCGGTTCGAGACCCGTAGTCGACCAAAGTCCGTGCCCAGGCGTTGATCACTTGGCTCGGCCGCACGGCGGGTTCCCCGATTGGGGCGTCGGAGGTGTCGATCTGGAGTTGATGAAGGTTCTCCATGTCGTAGAGCGAGGCCATCCACAACTGGTCGGTCGTGTAGACCCCGGCGGAGGCGACCCTGCCAGACAGCCAGAATCCGTACTGGGTCGACGCTGCGGTGGCCGGGGATACCTGGATGTAGTGCCAGGTGACAGCACGTGCCATCCCACTGCGCCAATCGTCAAGGAACGAGGCGTCGCTTCCGGACTGGCCGACGAAGCGGAACGCTGCCAGCCATTGGGAGGCGACCCGTCCGGTCAGGCCCGCCCACTCATCTGTCGGTGGATCCGTGGCCAGGCAACTACTGGCCGGTCGTCGGCCGCACAGGTAGCCGCGCATCGATTGCGCGCCACGTTCCACCGTGGCCACCGCTGTCGAGTCTCCGGTGAGCCAGTAGTAGAGAAACAGGTTCTGAAAGTAGGCGTGCGAACTGTTGAAGTCAGACCGGTAGGCCCCGTACCCGGCCGGCGACTGTCCGCAGTAGAACCACGGGTCCGTTGGGGCGCACTGCTGGATCTGGGTGTGGAGCATTCTCAGAGCCGCAGGGGTGGCAAGGTCGTCCAACCACTCCACGTTGCCGGTCTGCATAGCGCGGATCGCTACCGCCGAAGCGGCATTGTGGTAGTCGGTCCAGGTGGCGCACCAGAACACATCATCGGCGTGGTCCGCGGGCGTGGGGTCCTGTCCAGCCGGGCAGTCGATCTCCTCACCCATGGGGGTACCCCAGTAACGCGGGTAGAGACCGAACGTGGTGAGACCACTCAGGCCTTCGCGATCGATGCCCGCGTAAGTGTTGAAGACGGCGCCGGTCGCCTGCACCCCATAGTCCGCCCATCCGGCCGGCTGAACGGGGTCAGGAATCTCGCCCACAACCTGCGCATCGGAGAACCAGCGACTGCTCGGCCAAGCGTGCAGAGGACGGTTCAGCGGCGCCCAGACGACACGATCCAGGATGGCGCGACCAGGGTTGGTCGCGAATGCCGCGATGGCCGCCGTCGCGAACAAGCCCTGCCGGCTCGACAGCCATACGGGCCCGTCGGCGATGTCCAGTGCCAGCTGCCCGTTGGCAAGAAGTCGCAGCGCCTGCGGCTCATTGCGGTGCAGCTGCGAGGAGGCCATCACCACCGCCCCCGCCGACGTGGCGGCCACCAACATGCCACCGTCGGCCTTACCGCCGGCCGCCTTCACACCTGCCACGTCCACTGCGTAGGCGATCGGAGCCCTGCGGTTCGGCCGTCGCAGCTGGCGAAGCGAGGCGGATTGCGAGCCCGCCACCCGCCCAAGCGTCGCGGTGGCAGTACGGGAGCCCACGACAGTGACCATCGCGGGCGCCACGGTGGAAAGGGCGAGCGTGTCACGTACGTTGCGCAACTGCACGCCGTTCAGGCCCACCCCGTCGCACTTCAGCGAGGCGTAACTGCACAGGCTCCCCTCCCAAGCCACTGCGTGACGGACCTGGACCACGGGGGATCCGGCCGTGAAGACGTAGCGCCGCGTCGAACCGAAACCGCCACCTCCGAGCGCGGGCATGTCATAGTCGCCGGTCACGACCACAGAGACGAAGAGTGGCCCGCTGTGTTCGATCCTCAGTTGGCGGGTTCGTCGGTGTCGAGCTGCCGCTCCGGTTGTCACGGTCATGGCACCGCCGCTGAGCAACCTGGCCCCGGTGGAACTCCAGGCCCCGTCAAGAAGGGACTGCCCGGCACCCAGAGCGAACCGGGCAGCCCCGGTGTTGACCACGAATTGGCTGCCCGACCGGGTCAATGTGACCCTGGTCAAGGGCGCTGGGTTGCGGCCTGCCGATCCATCCAGCACCAGGTCGTAGCGGGCAACGCCCCTGGCTGACACGGTCGCCGGAAAAACGACCAGCAGCCACTGGATGGGCGCCTCGGCGGCGGCTAACCCGGCATTCCAGCGCGCCAGCACCACAAACTCGGCCGGCACTGATCTGCCCGCTGAGTTGACCACAGTCAATGACGAGGTACCGACGAGTCCGAGGGACTTGGGAAGCGGCACCCCCTGCCGAACGATCTCGTTGCTTCGTGCGATCCCGGCCGTCTCGCGAATCTGCAGGGGCAGCCGACGGACGGAGGCGGCAACAGCGCGCGACGGCGGCGCGGCCGTAGCGATCCCCGGCAGGCCGGCGAGCAGCGTGACTACCCCCAGTATCAGCGCGATGGCCCGCACAACGTGCCGCGGGGGACGGCGACGCGGGGCAGTGCCTACACCCATACGTCCATGATCGGGCTCCGACAGCATGCGGATGAGACAGGTCACACGTCCGCGGCGGCTCCGGTCCCGCACGTCGCGTGTCGCCCCGCGATCTAAGGCCGCGCCATCCATGGACAGGCCGCTCGCGCTGGGTTCATGCTGTCTCTCAGGCCACGATCGGAGAGGAACCATGTACGGCGACACGCGTGTCATCACGGCAGACCAGATCATCACGATGGATCCGGCGAGGCCGCGGGCCGAGGCGGTCGCCGTGAGCGGCGGACGGATCACCGCGGTCGGAGGTATTGCGGAGTGCCTGACCGTGACAGATGCACCTATCACCGACCTGTCCGGGTCGACGTTGATGCCCGGTTTCGTTGAGCCTCACAGTCACCCTTTGCTGTCGGGGATCACCACCGAGGCGCCGGCCTACAACATCTCCCCGTGGCTGGTGCCCGACTGGCCGGGCATCGTCGCCCTCGCCCGTCAGGCCGCAGTCGATGTCCCGCCCGGCAACTCGATCCTGCTCTTCGGCCTGGACCAGCTTCTCCATGGATGTCCATTTCCGACAGCCACCGAGATGGACGACCTCTTCGGCGATCGCATCGCGGTGATCATTGCTCTGAGCCAACACAAGGCGGCCGTCACCACGGCAGCCCTGGAGTCACTCGGCTGGCTCGACAATGCACCACCAGACCCTGTCGGGGGCACGTTCGGTCGCCGCCCAGATGGGTCGTTGGACGGGACCGCGGACGAGGTGCCGGCGGTTCTGACCTTCGCGGCGCCCGCCTTGCAGTCGCTCGGTGGCCACAGCCTGGCTCAGGCTTCCAGCTACCTGGCCGGGATGTCGCGGGCGGGAATAACTGCGGCCAGCGAGCTGGCCTATGACACCACCATGGCGTCGGCATATGAGGCGTTGTGGTCCCTTCCTCACGTGCCGATGCGGATGAGCGTGTATCACTCGACGGCTGACCCGTTGTGTTCACAACGGTTGACAACTCCGATCGCTCCGGAGTTGCTCTGTAAGGGGGGACTCAAGTTCTGGGCGGATGGCAGTGCCTGGCTCGGCACGATCGCCACCTCGTTCCCGTACCTTGACAGCGAGGCTGTGCGCCGAGCCGGCATCACCGACCTGCACCCGGGTCCGAAGGCATTCAACTACGACCGCGATGAGTTGGATGCCATGCTTGCTCAACACGGCGGCGAGGGTTGGCAGATCGCCTGCCATGCCAACGGAGACCTCACCATCGACCTGGTCCTCGACGCGTACGAGGCCGCCTTGCAGTCCCACGGTCTGCTCGGAACCGATCATCGTTGGCGTCTGGAACACGTCGGCGCGACCCGCACCGACCAGCTGCAAAGAATGTCGCGCCTAGGGGTGATCCCGACATTCGGGGTGTTCCAGATGATGCAATGGGGCGACCTGCTCGACGGGGAACTGTTCGAGAGCCGATTCGGTGCGCGCTGGTCCCCGACCGGTGATGCCGCCGCAACAGACCTCGACGCATCGCATCAGTCCTACCACAACGACGGCAACATCTCGCCGAGCAATCCGTTGGCCAGTGTCCAGGCGGCCGTGACACGGCGCTCCAACGCCCGAACCGAATCCGGCGAATACCGACTGGCGGCCGGACACCTCCACGGGCCCGAACAGCAGGTGTCCCTGCACTTGGCCTTGAAGGCAATCACGATCAACGCTGCGTACATCTTGCGCCGGGAACACGAGATCGGATCTATCGAGGTCGGCAAGTTCGCCGACTTTGTGGAGTTGTCGGCCGACCCCTACCTCGTCAACCCGGCCCGGATCGCGGAGGAGGTCGAGATCCGAGGAACCTGGCTCGCCGGTCGGCCCACAGAGCCGGACGCCTTCATCGCCGAGGCCGCGGCGTTACCCGTGTCCTAGGGCCGCTGACTTGCCCCTGCCACGGCGTGGTCTGCGAGGATACGTTGCGTGCTGAAGATCGCCCTTTTCCATGGCTACGAATTGACGGGTTCGGGTAGCAACGAGTACACGCGGTACCTGGCACGGGCGTTGGCCGATACCGGTCAAGAGGTGCACGTGATCTGCCGCGAACCGCATCCCGGCGACGTCGACGGAGTCGCGGCAGCGGTGGCCTGGAATCCGGATGGCAGCCATGAGGTCCTCTTCGGCACACCGGGTGGGCCGGGGTCGATCATCATGCACCAATTGCCCCATGCCCGAGTCCGACCTGTGTACGTAACGGACAAGCTCCGAGAGGGCAACGTCAAAGCCTTCACCGACCTCACCGATGCCGAACTTGCGGAGGTGCGAACGGTGGCACGGGAGAGTCTGCGCCGCGTGCTCACTGCGTTCCCGGTGGACATCCTGCATGCCAACCACACGGTGCTGCAGCCGACCATCGCCGCCGACGTCTGTCCTTCCATGGGGATCCCGTTCGTCATCTACCCGCACGGCAGCGACATCGAGTACACGATCCGTCAGGATCGGCGCTTCTACCAGTTGGCCGGGGAGGCGTTGACCGCCGCGGCCGGGGTCATCACCGGGAGTCGGGAGATGTTGGACCGACTGCTCTCCCTGTATCCGGAGATGGAGGACTCACTTCGAGCGAAATGGTCCCTGGTCGGCGTTGGCGTCGACGTCTCCCGGTTCGTCCCGATCGCCCACGAGAGACGCCGGAATGCCATCGAGGCGCTTGTCGCGACACAGCCCGGCGGTGGGCGAACTCCGCAGGAAGCGGCCGACCTGTTTCAACGCCTTGCGCTGGAGGGTGTCGCGGCTTTGGAGTCGAGTGCACACTTCGCGCCGGAACTGCCCGATGACGATGTGGTGTCGAAGTTGGAGGCCGTGAGCTGGGAGATCGACCAGATCGTCGTGTTCGTCGGGGCGTTGACCGTGGGCAAGGGCGTCCAGGGACTCATCGCCGCATTGCCGTACGTGTTGCAGCGGGCTCCCGACACGCAACTGATCATCGTCGGCTCCGGCCGGTACCGCGACGTCCTCGAGGCTCTGGTCTTCGCGATCGCCACTGCCGATGAGGCCCTGCTCGACGAGCTCGTCGCCCGCGGCAACGACCTCGACCACGGTCCAGCCGTCGGCGGATGGACCGATGTAGCCGACTATCTGGCGGACCCCGAGCACCGACGACTCGTCCTTTCTGCAGGCGCCGACTTCGTGGAACACGTGCACTTCACCGGTCGGCTGGACCACACCCGGTTGAACCTGCTGTTCGGCTGCGCCGATCTCGCGGTGTTCCCGTCGGTGCTGCCCGAGGCGTATCCGCTGGTACTGATGGAGTCGCTGGCCATCGGCGTCCTGCCCTGCGCATCGGATCTGACTGGACTTGGCGAAGGTCTGCGTGATCTGGAACCCGAGTTGGGCTCATCCCTGGTAGACCGACTCCGGCTACCGATCGACCCGGCAGTTCGGGTAGCGGGGATAGGCCAGCAGATTGCATCCCTCCTAGTCGATCCGCAACTTCACGGCCAGACGGACACGCTGCGCCGCATCGCAGTCGAGCGCTATGACTGGGATGTCCGCGCGGTGCAGATGCTGGAAGCCTACGAGAGAGCAATCGACCGCTCGGCCTAGGTTGCTGGCAGGGTCACGGCGATGGTGTGGATTCCCTGACCGAACGGCACTCAAGCGCGGCGGCGTCGGCGCCGATATCACCTGCAACAACTTTGCCGTTACCTAAGAGACACCCCCGGTGGCACCTGCCAGCATCGAAGTGAGGGCCGCACGTCGGGACCGAGGAGGGGACTGAGCATGGAAACCACACCGGTGCAGGAGAACGATCCCCCGGTACTCGCGGAGGGACCGACAATACGCGAGGTCCTGGAGAGCAATGGCATGGCCCGGCGGGACTTCCTGCGCTATTGCGGATTCCTAACCGCCGCCCTCGCCTTGCCGCAGTTGCCGTACCGCGAGGCGGTGGCCGCCGCGCTCACGACGAAACCGCGAGTCCCCGTGCTGTGGCTCAACGGCCAGGACTGCAATGGCAACATCGAGTCCCTGATCCGCTCGGGATCGCCGACCCCGAGTGAGCTGCTGCTCGATCATCTTGCCGTCAACTACGTCGAGCTTCTGATGGCCGCCGCAGGGTCCGCTGCCGAGCGTTCGCGCACCGCGACCATCGCCAAGGGTGGCTATGTGCTCGTGGTCGAAGGAGGGATTCCCACTGGGGCCAACGGTGCCTACTGCACCGTCGGCGGTCGGGCCTTCACCGATATCGTCCGCGAGGCCGCAGGCAAAGCCGCGAAGGTGATCTCAGTGGGAACCTGTGCCTCGTGGGGCGGCGTTCCCGCTGCCCGCGGAGGCGTCACGGGAGCGGTGGACCTGCAGACTTTCCTAGGCTCCGGCACGCGGATCATTCGACTTCCCGGCTGCCCCGTGAACGCGGTCAACATCGTCGGCACGATCGTGCACTTCATCACCTTCGGCAAGTGGCCTTCCGTGAACCAGAACGGCCTGCCCTTCTTCGCCTACGGCGAAGAGATCCACGAGGACTGCCCGCGCAAGGACTACTTCGAGGAGGGCAAGTTCGTCCTCGCCTGGGGAGACGAAGGACACCGGAAAGGCTGGTGCTTGCGCAAGATGGGGTGCCGAGGTCCTGAGACGCGAGCGAATTGTCGAGAGAAGAAGTTCAACGCCGGAACTTCCTACAATATTGCCTCCGGCGCCCCGTGCTACGGCTGCGTGCTTCCGAAGTTCTGGGACGCGCCGGGCGGACTCATCCAGGCGCTTCCCGGCGACGATGAGGGCGACGACGACTGATGGCAACTGAGACTGAGGAGGCCTGACATGACCCGATACGCGATCGACCCGGTCACCAGGATCGAGGGCCATCTACGGATCGAGATCGAAGCCAGCGGCGGCTACGTGCGCGACGCATGGAGCACCGGGACGATGTTCCGCGGTATCGAGAAGATCATGGCCGGTCGGAATCCGCTGGAAGCCTGGATGCTCGCGCAGCGAGCCTGCGGCGTGTGCACCCACGTGCATGCCATCTCAAGCGTTCGGGCAGTGGAGAACGCCCTGAACATCAGCATCCCCCCGAACGCCCGGATCCTACGCAACCTGATGTGCGGGACGCAGGCAGTTCAGGACCACGTCGTGCACTTCTACCACCTGCACCTGCCCGATTGGGTTGACGTCACCAAGACCCTTACCGCCGACCCGGCCAAGACCGCTCAGCTCGCCGCGGCGACGAACCCCGGATGGGCGAATAACTCCACCGCCTGGTTCACCAAGGTGCGCGATCGCTTCGCCAACTTCGTCAAGTCTGGGCAGCTGGGACCGTTCACCAACGGCTATTGGGGCCACCCCGCGTACACCTGCACTCCGGAGGAGTCGCTGCTGTTCTACGCGCACTATCTGGAGGCCCTGGACTTCCAACGCGAGATCGTGAAGATCCACGCCTACATCGGCGGCAAGAACCCGCATCCCCAGACCTACGCCGTGGGCGGGATGGCCACCACGTTCGGGCCCACCATGAAGACCGGCGTGAACACTGCGAACCTGCAGACGATGCGACGGATCGCGCAAGCGACTCGCACATTCGTTGACAAGGTACTCATGGGGGACCTGGTGCTGCTGGCCAAGCGCTACCGAGGCACATGGTTCAAGGTTGGGGCCGGGGTGGGGAACCTGCTCGCCTACGGCGACATGCCGCAGAGTGACACCCCCGGGACCTCGTCATACGCCTTCCCTCAAGGTCGAATCGTGGGACGCGACTTGACGCGTGTGCTACCCGTCGACCAGGCGCAAGTGGCCGAGACGGTGGCCCGGTCCTGGTACTCCTACGCTGGCGGCGACGGCGCTCTGCTGCAGCCGTACCGAGGGGAGACGACGCCGAACTACACCGGCCCGAAGCCGCCGTACGCCATGATCAATCCAGGCGCGGGGAAGTACTCCTGGCTCAAGGCGCCGCGATATGAGGGTCGCGCCTACGAGGTGGGTCCGCTGGCCCGGGTGATGGTTGGATACGCGGCAGGGGTACCGGCCTTCACCTCCGGCGTTAACGCCTTCCTGGGCAAAGTTGGGGGGCTGACATCGGCCGATATGTTCTCGACCATGGGCCGACTGGCTGCACGAGCCATCGAGACCCAGATCATCGCCGTCCAACTGGATCGTTGGTTGGCGCAGCTGCAGGACAATCAGGCCAAGGGTGACCTCAGGGTCGCGTCCCCGGTGCCGCCCCCGTCGCAATGGGGGACGGTCTCCGGATTCGGCACGACGGAGGCGCCGCGCGGTGCGCTCGGACACTGGGTCACCGTCGAGAACGGCGTCGTGAAGAACTACCAGATGGTTGTTGCGACGACGTGGAACGGCTCACCTCGCGACGCCGCCGGAAACCGTGGAGCCTGGGAGACCGCTCTGATGGGCAACCCCCTCAGCGATCCCGCCCGTCCGGTGGAGCTGCTGCGGACGGTGCATTCGTTCGATCCCTGCATGGGCTGCTCGGTGCACGTGCTGGATCCACAGGGCGGCGAACCGCTGTCCGTGGTGACAGTGGTGTAGCCAGGTGCCGACAGACGACCTCGAGGACCCGATCGTGCCTCGTGTCATGGTGCTCGGCGTCGGGAACCTGCTGCTCACGGACGACGGAGTCGGCGTGTCCGTGGCGCAGACTCTGGCCGAAACGCCGGACAAACTACCCGGCGGCACCACGATCATGGACGGTGGCACTTTCGGGCTCGATCTGGCCCCGCGGCTGCGGGATATCGACCGGCTGGTCATCGTTGATGCGGTGGCGCACGGTTCGCCTCCCGGACACATCGGGGTCTGGCACGGTGAGGAGGTGGCACGACTCTTCGGCAACCCGCTGTCTGTCCATCAGGTCGGTGTTGACGCCCTGCTGGGGGCGTTGACGCTGCTCGGGGCGGTCCCGCCCGAGGTCCTGGTGGTTGGGATCGAACCCTTCAGCGTCGAACCGGGCGTCGGGCTGTCCGAACCTGTGGCGGAGGCACTGCCGCGGCTCATTGACGAGGTGGCAAAGGTCGCGTCTAGCTAGGCCGACCCTGCCTGATTCCGGATCTCGGTCTCGAGCAGGTCTGCGACGACGGTGGCGCCCCGATCGTTCAGGTGGATGTTGTCGGTGAGCACGGTGAAGCCGTTTCTGCGTGAGACGTCGTTCCATGACCGCCGCAGCAGGATGTGGCTCGCGGTGGACGACACGATCAGCTTTCTGTCGCTGGCGTATTCCGGCGGGGTCCGGTCCTCGGGCAGCAGGGCGACCAGGTCGTCATGCAAGGGCAGACATGGCACGTCCCGCTCCGCGCAGACTGCGCGGAGGGCCAGGTTGTACTCGTCGACGCGCCGATTCATCTCGCCGGCAGGGTTCTCACCCAGTATCGGGATGTCGAGCGCGATGAGCCGAGCGTCGGTTTCCCGTTGCAGGGAGTCGAGGATCGCCGCGACGTTGTCCCGATACCAAGCCAGGCTGGGTCGTTCCGGCAGGTGCTGTTCTCTTCGATAGCGCTGTTCGGTTTCGGCGTCGAAGGTGGCATTGACGTCGTTCGTCCCGATGAGCAGAGTCACAATGTCGGGCCGACAGGCGATCACTGTGTCGATCCGCTGCAGCACATTCCAGGCGAGGTTCGCGTTGATGCCGGCATTGATGAAGCGAAAGCCCTCGGGGCCCAGACGTTGTTTGAGCAGGTCGACGTAGTTAGCGCTGGCGAGACCGTTCGTGATGCTGTCACCGACGCAGGCAACCACCGGTGAGGCTACGGCGTCGCGTCCACCTGCCCGGAGGAAGGCCTCGGGTGAGTCGGTACGTCTACCGAGGAGCCGATCCCGGAGCGAGTTGAGCGTGTCAGTGACCTTCATCCATGCTCCGATCGTTTCGCGACCCGTCAACTCGTGCGCCGCGCCATCAGCCAGAGGAACTCCTGCTCAGCACCGCCCGGGGTCTGGTGCGGCACCTCCCTGGTTTCCACCACTTCGAACTCGTCACCAAGAAATATCGACAGTGCCTGCTCGTCATGGCGACGGACCGTCAGGCCGGAACACTGCTGGGGACCGTCAGTACTGAAAACCGCGATGATCACGATGGAGTCGACGGCCGTCGCACTCATCAGCGCCCGCCGGTATGCCGCCTGCTGGTGACGATCGACCATGAAATGCAGAACGGCGCGATCGTGCCAGACACCATAAGCACGCGACGGCTGCCACGACTCGATGTCCGCCACGACCCAGCTAACCTGACGTGCCAGGTCGGGGCCCACACGTGAGCTGGCAAGGCCCAACGCAGTTGGGGCCACATCCAACACGGTGACATCTGTGAAGTTCGCGTGGAGCAGGTCGTCGACCAGGGTGGAAGCACCGCCGCCGACATCGACGATTGCGGTGGAGGGCGGCACGCCGGCGTGTGCCAGGAGGTCCATTGACACTGTCGCGTGCGGTTGGTACCAGCTGCGCGAGGTGTCGCCCTCGGCATAGGTGCGATCCCAATGCTCTGCGGTGGCCGGCGGGCTGGTCATAGGCCGGATAGTACTGATGTCGCCTGGCCATGATCGGCCGGGCGGTGATGTGTCAGCAGGCCCATGAGGGCTCCCACACTCCTGTAACGTGTCAAGTCGTACGTTCGCGACGAAGCTTCCTGTGACGCGCCGTGCGATGGAGTGTCACGAAGGCGGTGCTGCCGCACCGACCGGCGGCTTTGACCGCCTCGACTGAAGGACGGCAACCAGATGGCAAGCGGCGACCGGGCTGCTGACCCCCGGCTGTCACCGAATGCCCTGGTCGCGGTCGCCCAGCAGGACTATCTCGCCGCGGTGTTCGACGGCGATCGGCGCCGCGCCGTCGGCGAAGTCATTGCACTCTTCGAGAGCGGGATGCTGCCAGAGAACATCATCAACGATGTCTTGGTGGGAGCCCAGCGTGCCGTAGGTCGCGGCTGGCAGGAGGGCCGCTGGAGTGTTGCCCTCGAGCATCGCGCCACGGCCATCACCGAATCGGCCCTTCAGACCCTGGTGGATACCGCAATGCGCAGTCCTGGGGTGCCGGAAGAAGGTTCCGCCGGGCGGGCTGTGGTGGCGTGCAGCGAAGGGGAGTGGCATGTGCTGCCCGGTCTGATGGCAGCGGGGGTCCTGCGTCTGCGCGGCGCTGATGTCTCCTTCATCGGACCCTCGGTGCCCGCACACGAGCTGGCCGTCTTCCTGGGAGCAGACCCGCCACCGGCGGTGGCCGTAACGTGCGCCATGCCGATGTCACTTTTCGGATCGTGGCGAACCATCAGCGCCCTGCGCGAGGTGGGAATGACTGTCGTCTGCGGGGGGCGAGGGTTCGGTGCGCACGGGCGTTGGGTGGCACCGATCGGCGGAGACGTGTGGGCACCATCGTTCACTATCGGCGCGGATCTGCTGCTGGCCGCCATCGACGGCGCTCGCCCTGAGAGTCGACAGCCGGGAGGGATCCCGGCCGCCGCCGTCGAGGTCCGACGCATCAACCGTGACCACCCCGCCATCGTGGAGTCCTCCCTGGCGCTGGCGGTAGAACAGTGGCCCCACTTGACCTCCGAGGACAGGCTGATCAACACCGCGCGCGAGGATCTCGATGAGACTCTTCGAGCGGTCACGTCGGCCGCGCTGATCAGCGACACCGCCCTCATCTCGGAGTACGTGCGCTGGTTCGAGTCGGCTCGGGCTCCGCGTGACGTTCCCGTGGCTTTTCTGGCGTCGGCCTTCGATCTGCTGTTGCAGACGCTTCCGCCCCAAGCGCATTGGACGCGGGCAATGGTCAAAGCCGGCCGCGCGGACTGCCGGCTGCCTGCGCTTCCCGCGAGTTGGCAGGGGTAGGGCCGACGATGGACTGGATCTTGTTGGCGTTCTGTGTGCTACTCGTCGCGGGCAACGCGGTATTCGTCGCCGCCGAGTTCAGTTTCGTCACGGTGGACCGCAACCAGGTGGAATCGGAGGCTGAAGCCGGTGACCGTCGATCGCGCGGTGTACTGGCGGCCCTGCGGACCCTGTCCACCCAGTTGTCCGGCGCCCAGCTGGGCATCACCATCACGTCATTGATCGTCGGCTTCCTCGCCGAGCCGGCACTCGCCGCGCTGCTCGACGATCCGCTGGCAGACGTGGGAGTGTCCACGACAGCGGTGGCCGCGGTCTCGGTCGTGGTTGCCCTGCTCATCGCAACCGTATTTCAGATGGTCTTGGGCGAACTGGTTCCTAAGAACCTGGCCATTGCCCGGCCGTTGGGGGTCGCGCGTGCTGTGGCGCCACTCCAGCGAGGATTCACCACGGCGACGAAGCCCATCATCATCTTCCTCAACGGAAGCGCGAATTGGGTGCTTCGACGGTTCGGGCTGGAGCCGCAAGAGGAACTCGCCGCCGGCAGGTCGCCAGAGGAGTTGCTGTCTCTCGTCCGACGATCGGCGCGTGTCGGCACCCTGCCCCACCCAACGGCGAACCTGCTCGACCAGGCGTTGCACTTCAGCGAACGGACCGCCGCGGACGTGTTGACGCCGCGCCGTCGGGTGAGGTTTGTCCCAACCCGGATGTCGGTGGCCGAACTGATCGAACTGGCCCGCGTCTCCGGCCACTCACGGTTTCCGGTCACCGGCCCGGGCGGCGCCGACGACATCGTGGGAGTCGCCCCATTGCGCGCGGCCCTCAAAGTGGCGCACGCGGAGCGAGGGACGACATCGGTCGGACTGATCGCGCAACCACCTCTGTTCGTCCCGGAGACCCTGGAACTGGATGTGCTGTTGCGCCAGCTGCGCTCCGGCGGCACGCAACTTGCGATCGTGGTGGAGGAATACGGTGGTACAGCCGGCATCGTGACTCTGGAGGACCTGGTAGAGGAACTCGTCGGCGAGGTCGAGGACGAGCATGATCGCGCGGTACCGAGGATTCGAGCAGTGGATGACGGCTACGTCTTCTCCGCGCTGCTGCGCCCTGACGAGATCGACCACCTTGGCCTGATCATCGACGAGTCCGATCGCCATGAGACCGTCGGCGGCTACATCGCAGAGGAACTGGGTCGGATCCCAGTAGCCGGGGATTTCGTCAACATCCCTGGCTGGCGGTTGACGGTGACGCGGATGGACGGCCTACGGGTGGAGTGGCTTCGGGCCGACCCGCTGGGGCGCGACACGATCCTTGACTCCGGTGACCCGCCGAGGGAGTCGGGCAGGGAGGAGCGAGGCGATGAGTAGCACCGTTGCGATCCTCCTCGCGATCGCTCTGCTAGCGGGCAACGCCTTCTTCGTGGGCGCCGAGTTCGCAGTGATTTCTGCCCGTCGGTCGGTCATCGAGCCGATGGCCGAGCAAGGCAGTGGCAGCGCCCGTCGGACTCTGGGGGCCATGGAGAACGTCTCCATGATGCTTGCCTGCGCGCAATTGGGCATCACCGTATGTTCTCTGGGCCTCGGTGCTTTGGGTGAACCGGCTGTCGCTCACCTCATCGAGCCACTTGTGGCCAAGGTGGGACTCTCTGAGGGCTGGGTGACGCCGCTGTCGTTCGCGATAGCGCTCGCAATCGTCGTCTACCTTCACGTGGTGCTGGGGGAGATGGTCCCGAAGAACATCGCACTGGCCGGACCGGAGCGCAGCGCGCTGGTGCTGGCACCGGCCCTGGCAGCTGTGGTCCTGGTGCTGAAGCCAGCGATCTGGTTTCTCAATGCACTGGCCAATGGGACGCTCCGACTCCTTCGGATAGAACCGAAGGACGAGGTGAACTCCTCGTTCACCGCTGACGAGGTTGCGGTGTTGATCGCCGAGTCACGGCGGGAAGGGTTACTGGAGGAGGCGGAGCACCACCTGCTGCAGAGTGCGATCAACCTCACCGACAAGGTGGCCGGTGACCTGGTGCTGCCGCTCACGGATCTCGTCACCGTGCCGATGGACGCCACACCGCGGGAGGTGCAGGACCTGACCGGCCGCACTGGGTACTCGCGGTTTCCCATCGCGGCTGCTGACGGTGATCTGACCGGATACCTCCATGTCAAGGACACCCTGCTGCCAGCAGACTCTCTGGCGTTGGATGAACCCCTCGCAACTCGGCTACAACGACCATTGACCGTCGTTTCCGGTGATTCACCGGTCAGCGACGTGGTGATGCAGTTGCAGTCGACGGGCAGCCACCTGGGCCGGGTGGTCGATGCCGAGGAACGCACCGTCGGCGTGGTGGCCTTGGAGGACTTGCTGGAGGAACTCATCGGCGAGGTCCGCGACTCCGCTCACGAGTAGCGGAGGCATCTCGCCGAGATTCCTCCCAAACGAACTCAGCGGCCACCCTGGTGGTGGGAGTCGTCGCTCGCGGAGGGTGTCGGGCTCGGGGAGGCTGAGCCACTCGGCGTCGGCGTCGGCGTCACCGGATCATCGGAGCCGTTTCCGCCCGATCCGTGGTCGTCAACCCCATCGACACTGTCGTCGCCCGGGCCACCGTCCGAGTGATCATGCCCGGGGCCCGTCACGATGGAATCATCGCCACCCTCGCCGGCCAGGTCGTCGTCGCCCGCGCCGCCATCGATGTGATCTCGCCCGGGGCCACCGGTGACCTTGTCGTTCCCAGCGCCGCCGAGCAGTCTGTCATTGCCCAAGCCGCCGGAAACGTTGTCGTTGCCGGCTTCCCCAGACTCGACATCGTTGCCTGCATCTCCACTGATGCGGTCGTTGCCGCCGCCACCCGTGATCCGATCGTTGCCGGGACCGCCGTGGATGTCATCGGCCCTGCTGGACCCACAGATCACATCGTCACCGGCCCCGGCGAGTACGCGACTGGAGTTCCGTAGCAGGATCACATCCCGCTTGGAGGTGCCGCGCACGGTGCCGCCGTTGCCGATGATCGTCGGTGTCAGACCCTGGCACTTCACCCCTCGTGGGGCGGCATCGGCAGGGGACGTCGACGCAAATCCCAACAGTCCGATGCCGAAAACCAGGGCGGATGCGGCCGCGAGGGGAAGGCGGCGATCGGTCAGTGACATCGGTACTCCCGTTAGTCGGCGGCTCGGTGCGGTCTCTACGCAGTTGATTCCCTGAGGATGCCCCGCGAGAGCCACCGCCGCAATGGGCCGAAGGTCCTAGGACCCAACTGGCCCGGCCTTCAGGGATAGCGGCACAATCAGCGGGTGTCGACGACCCGGGCTGCAGATGTGCAGGACCGGCTCGCCCTGCGATTGGAGTCCGGCGGGTTCGCCCTGGGCGCCTTCGGATTCATGATGGGTGCGGTCCTCAGCATGATCGATCGGGGTCCCATCAACCTCATCTTCGCCATCGGCGCCATCCTCTTCACCACCGCGGCATGGGTGCAGTGGCGGACCTCAGTCCATCACTATCCCGTACGAACCCTGTCCCGGATCCAGGCCGAGACCGACATCAGGAACCCGGACTGGTCGTCTGCCATCACGCAACTGCTGGGAACCCTGTATTTCAATGCGATGACCATCAAGGCGCTCACCATCGACCCGTTGGACATGTTCAGCTACAACCGGCACGTATGGACGCCGGACATGATCGGGTCGGCGCTGTTCCTGATCTCGAGCCTGATCGCCTTCCATCCGGTCAGTCGACAGCGTCGACACCGACTTGTCAGCCAAAGGTCCTGGTACATCGTCTGCGCCAACCTGCTCGGATCGATCTTCTTCGCTATTTCGGCAATCGGATCCAAGGCAACGATCTACGGCACACTGGTCCACGTTTCCTGGAGCAATGTTGGGACGCTGCTCGGCGGCCTGTGCTTCCTCATCAGTGCCCTCCTACTCTGGCCACCAGATTCCCCTCACCACCACACAGGTGCAGCATCGACGGAGAAACCATGATCCCTGCAAGTATCCAGCGATTCATCGACAGGCAAGTAGCGTCGGCGAACGTCGACTACTCCGACCTGCGGGCGGTGTTCATCAACGGCACACTCAAGCGGTCCCCAGAAGTCAGCCAGACCGAGGGTTTGCTGGCAATCTCCGCCGGAATCATGTCGGCGCTGGGTGTCAAGGTCGACGTTGTCCGAACGGTGGACCACACGATCCCGCCCGGTGTCCATCCGGATATGCGACGGCACGGGTGGACGCGTGACGACTTTCCCGACATCTACCGTTCAGTGATCGAGCCGGCAGACATCATCGTGCTGGCGACGCCTATCTGGCTCGGCGATCAGAGTTCCCAGACACGCCTGATGATCGAGCGACTGTACGGCTGGTCCAGTGAGTTGAACAGTGCGGGGCAGTGGTCCTACTACGGCAAGGTCGGCGGCGCCATCATCACCGGGAACGAGGATGGCGGAAAGCATTGCGCGGCCCAACTCCTCTACGCGCTGCAGCACATCGGCCTGACGATTCCACCGCAGGCGGACGCCTACTGGAACGGCGAGGCAGGTCCGGGACCGTCGTATCTGGATCCTGATGAGGGCGGCGAACGCAATGCCTGGACGACCCGAAACACGGTCTTCATGACGTGGAACATGTTGCACCTTGCCCGAATGCTGAAGGACTCCGGCGGGGTTCCGCCCTACGGAAACATCAGTTCCGAGTGGGATCTCTCGCGACCGGACTCCCCGAACCCGGAGTATCGCTGACCTGCGACGTGCCGCCTATAGATGGACTCCAAGATTGCCGATACCCCTGCAAGGATTACTCCGATCAGGTGGAATCAGAAGATGGGTCTGTGCAGGTCTCGACTCGGACGCTCGGCGCGTCCGGACAGCGGCCTGCCCGAACGCGGTTTCACCCTGGTCGAATTGCTAGTGGTGATCGTTATCCTGGGGATTCTGGCCGCCATCGCGATACCGATGTTCATGCGCCAGCGCTACAAGGCTCAGGACAGTTCGGCACAGTTCGATCTGGGAAGTCTGACCACAGCAACCGGAACAGTCGTCGCGGACAACTCCGGCCCGATGCCCACCGGTGCGACGCTCAAGGCGGACATCGAGAAAGCTGGATTCAAGGGCACCCCAGGCAACCAACTCGGGGTGCAGCCGAACTGCCGCTACGACGGTTCTGCCGCAACGGTGGACCCCGGCACCTTCGTCGTCTGGGCCACCTCGGAGCGCGACGGCTTCGCCGGAGCCATCGCACCGCCGCGGGTGTTCTACTACGACTTCACCTCCTCGAAATGGACCGAGCGGGAGGACGTGGCCTCCTTGGCACCGTGCGCCGGCGAGGCAACGTGGAATCTGAGCTGAGCGAGTCCTGAGGCAGCAAAGCCCAACGGGGATCCGAAATGCCGTGCGTGGCGCGGCACAACTCCCTAGCGTGCAGTCGTGGGTACCGATCGTCGGCACGCGTCACAACGGTGGCGTGGGCTGCGCGGTGCGATGCTGTCGGCCGCGCTGGCGCTCACGTTCGCGCTCGGCGGAGTGGGAACGATCACCGCTGCCGCCAGCCCAATCGAACCTTCCGCAACGGCGCACCCGAATCCACTCCTCGGATCCCCACCGAACCTGTATGCATCCGCTCCGGGGTACCTTCCTCGGTCGGCTACGACGGGCACGACGGAAGCTCGAGCAACTCGGCTCTACCGCGGCCCTGCCTATTCATTCCTGATGATGTCGCCGGACCGGCCGGCTGAGCCGATTCGCTGGAATCCCTGCCGCGTGATCACATGGGGATGGCCAGGGGCTGACGCCCGCGGTAACGCTCTCATGGCTCGCACCGTCGACCAGGTAGCGTCCGCCACCGGCATCAGATTCGTCCACCAGCCGACCGGGACCCCGGCGATCCACGTCCACTTCGCACAACTGACCGCCCCCGCCATCGGGTACGGCGGAGCTGTCGCCGTCCGGCGCAACGGTTGGTACGTCTACGAACACGGGTCGATCGTGGTGGAGTCCCGTCGAGGAACACCCAACTTCACCGATGGCGAGTGGCTGGAGTTGCTGACACATGAACTGGGACACGTCATGGGCCTGGGCCACGTCGACGCACCCGGCGAGATGATGTTCACCACGATGCACGGGCAGACCACGTTCGGCCCCGGGGACCGTGCCGGGCTGCGCAGACTCGGCCGCTCCGCAGGATGCATTGCCGACAAGCCATTGGTGCGTCCCAGCGCACCGCGGGGATTGCGGGTAGTGGCCAACTCCGCGGGCACTGTGCGCCTGGGCTGGGCCGCACCGGTCAGTCTGGGCAATGCCGCAAGCGTGCGTTACCGGCTGCGGCTGGACGGCCCCCGGGCGATGGGCAGTTGGGTTCCCTACCGCGCACAATCCATCAGGATCGACAGGCTTCGCCCAGGGGTGCGCTACCGATTCGTCGCGCTCGCGACAAACGACCTGTTCGCCGGTCCAGCAGCAGTGGTCGAATTCACAGCCAAGGGCTGACGCCGGACACGGACAACAATCCGTCGGCTCGTGAACCGCCAGGGCTGAACTTCTGTTATGCGCCGAGGTTGTTGAACAACTGCCGGGCCTGCTCGCTGTTCCACTTGAGGGCATCCTGGCCGTCGACGTAGTAGGTGTCGGGCTCGGTGGGAACGGTCGTCGAGTCGCCCAGCCCCGCTGCCACCATGGCCATGGCCAGCCCGAGTTGCGCATCGTCCCAGACGTGGGTGCCCTGATCGACCGTCAAACTGCTGCCGGCGGCTTCGGCCGCGCCGAAGGAGCGCCACGGAAGCAACCAAGTAATCGGGTTGGCGGCACGCTTCACGACCGCCCCGATGAACTCCTGCTGACGCTTCACCCGTCCGAGATCACCCTCCGGATCTGCATACCGCATCCGAACGTAGGCGAGCGACGTCGGCCCATCCATCAACTGGCAGCCGGCCTTGACGTTGAGACCGCTGTTCTCGTCGCTGTAGTCCCGAACAGGACACAGCCGGACGCCCCCGAGGGAGTCGGCCACGTCCGCGACACCGGAGAAACCGATCTCGACGAAGTGATCGACATGTAGGCCGGTGTTCTGCTCGACGGTCTTGGTCAGCAGATCGGGGCCGCCGAGGGCATAGGCAGCGTTGATCTTCGAACTGCCGTTGTTGGGCACATCCACCCAGGAGTCACGAGGGATTGACACCAAAGTCGGAGTACCGAAGTCGGGGACATGCATGAGCATGATGGTGTCGGCGCCGCCCCCGCCTTCCGGGCCGGTGTGAAGGCGGTCCTGTTCCTCCTTGGTCATGCCCTCACGACTGTCCCCACCGACGAGCAGATAGTTAGTGCCGGAGGACGTCACGTCGGAGGGCGGCAAGGGACCGACCTTGTTGACGGCGAGCGCGAACACCACGGCTAGCGCCGTCACGTACACGACCATCACGGCCAGAATCCCCAGGATGACCCGGCGAACACGGTGCTTCTTCTTCGGTTTCTTGGGCTTCTTGGGACCGCCGGGCCCGGTTTTCACGGGGGGCAGAGGTGTTCCCGGCGGAGGCGGTGGCAACTGGCCGGAACCCGCCCGGGGCGGCGTTATGTCGGCTGGCGGTGCCGTTACCGGGGGGAGCGGAGCTGTCTTGGGCGGCTGGGCGGACGGCGCGGGGATCACCCACTGCGGGTTCTTCTCGCTGTCGGTCATCTGTCCATGGTGCGGCATCCGAGTGAACAATGTGTCAAGGAATCTGGAAACTTGTGTCGCCGACCACACATCAGGGCGACGGCGTGAATTGCCTGCCGACCAAGTGTTGCTTTCCCACCCCGCGTGGGCGACCGTAGAGGTGTCGAGACGCGCAGAGTCGTTACGGCTGAGGTGTTCCGCAGCCATGAAGTCGACCATGCAGGCGTAGCCGGGACCGGGAGGTGTCGCTCATGGGAGCCAACTTTTTCTGGTTGCGCGACGCCCTGGCCACCGTCGACGACGAGCTCGCGGGCATCGAATCGCGATTCCTCGCCCTGATGGAGCGGATGGAACGCGCCCACGCCATGTCCCAGGAACAGTGCAACGCGCTGCGTGCCGAGTTGGCTGCCTCGCGCCGAGGAGTGCCACCGAAGCAACTGGCGGAGCCGAGCACGTCGCCGAGGTGAAGCACTAGGGTTGGCCACATGTCCGCTGATTCGCATCCGCACGATCTGAACAATCATCACACCGACACCCTGACCGCCATTTTCGATCATCCGGCGAGCGGGAACATCCGGTGGCACGACGTGCTATCCCTGCTCGAAGCCACAGGAACCGTGACCGAGGAACACAATGGCCGCTTCCTCGTGAGCCTCGGGGGAGAGGTCGAGACATTCGACCGACCCAAGGGGGAGGACATCGACACCCAGCAGATCGTCGACCTGCGGCGCATGCTGCGCGAGGCCGGCTACACGCCTCAGCGCCCGGGCAAGGAGGTCTGAGCTGTGGCTGCTCATGACGTCACCGACGCCGTCGATCTGCAGGGCAGGCAGGCAATCGCATCGGTCGACTTCCACGAGACCCGGATTTACGCCCTCGATTCGCCGGGGCATTCCACTCCTGAGCAGGTGAAGGCTGAGGATCCTCGGGGACTGTTCCACAACGTCTACCACCGTGCCGGCAATCCGGACGGGACGTATGAAGATGACAGCCCAGAGTATTGGCGCACGCTGGCACATGCCCTCAGCCCAGCGTCGGAGATCCTCATCCTCGGCCACGGGAAGGGCAAGGCCAACGCCTCTCACCACTCGGTCGCCTACCTGGAGAAGCACTTCAGCGACGTGGCTGCGAAGATCGTGGCGGATGTCAGGGTCGACATCGACGACATAACCGACAACCAGCTGTTGAGGTTGGGTCAGTTGTACTTCAATGAGGAGCCCGCGCGGGAACTGCGTCAGGAGCGGTAGCGGGGGAGCACCGGTCCTACCTGGCGGACCGCGATCATTCGGGCCACTGCCGGGCTGCGAGTTGCCTCAGGACATCTTCCGGGCCGCCAGAAGCGCTCCGGCTCCGAGCACGATGAGTACCGCACCCGAGCCGAGCAGCCACCCCACGTTGTCCGCACCTGTCTTAGGCAAGTAGGTGGGTACACCGCTTGAAGTGCCAGTCTCGGTTGACGTACCCAGGTCGCTGGTCTGGTCGACCGTTGAGCCCGTGTCGGTGTAGTTGGACGTGTCGTAGGTGGATCCATCAGTAGCGCTGGTGTCGGTGACGGTCGTGTCCGTTCCCGAGGTGTCCGTGGCCGTCGGATCCGGCGTCGCGGTTGTGGTATCCGTCGGGGTTGGGGTCGATGTGTCCGTTGGCGTCGGCGTCGGCGTGACAGTTGTGGTCGGAGTTGGTGTCGGGGTGACCGGGGCTCCAACCATGATCGGACTGGACAAGGCCGATGCGGGAGAGGTCCCGGCTGAATTGGTCGCAGTGACCGCAAACTGGTACTTGACCCCAACAGAGAGACCGCTAACCTCACAGCCGGAGGGTAGAAGGGCCTGGCACACCTTCTCCCCGGGTACGGAACTCACCGTGTAGTGGGTGATGTGCGCACCATTGCTCGTCAATGGGGCGGACCAGGTGACCTTCGCGGTCGTGTTATTGGTGAACGCGGCTGAAACCAACTGAGGCGCACTGGGTGCCTTCGGCGCCGGACGAAGTCCATTGGAGGGGAATTGCACCTCCAACGTAGCGTCGACGTTCGGATTCACCTCTGTGAGGCGCACGGTCAGATCTCCGAGGGCGACCGGCTCGCCCAGCGGCAGCAGTGGATCGCCGTCGAAGCCACTCGCGCTGGGGGCTTCCTTATTGAACAGATTCGGGTCACTGACAGGGTTCCGCGGGTTCGCATCCAGCAGGTAGTCCGAGCGGTGATCCACAGTCAGTGGCGATCCTGTCAAGTCGGATCCACTGTAGAAGGCCGTGCCCTGCGGCTGTCTGAACGTCTTCCAGACCAGCACACCAGACGGAAGTGGCGGGGACACTGTCCCGAGCAGCGGCTGATCCAACCCGATGGGCGAGCGGTACTCGAAGTAGTAGGTGTCGCCGTCCATGCCCTCCACTCGGGCAACCCGCTTGCCGGCCCGGGTACCTGAAGGTGTCAGCGTCACACTCCGCACATCCGTCTCCTGGTTGGTCACATCCGTCACTGAGTTAGCGTCCAGGAGTCCTAACTGCTCCAGATGATGCCCGGTGAGCCCAGGGGCGCGGAAGCCGGCAGCATCTTGGGTGAACGTTGCCATCACCGAGTACATACCGAAGTACTCCTGGGCCCGACAGGCATCTGGGGTGGCGTTGATCGCGACGATCTTCTGGGGGTCGAAGCAATTCACTTCGTTGGCGTGTCCCAAGGCCATGTTGTGACCGAGTTCATGGGCCAAGGTCCATCCCGTGTCGCCGTTGGTACCTTCGGGCAGCGCTGCATCACCATTGAGGAACACCACCCCGCCAGACCCACGGGCGGATCCCATGGATGCGAATCCGCCATATTGCGGGCACGGCGGCGGAGTGGTTCCCGGAACGGCCGGTGGGTTCATGGGTACCGTGGGCGCCACAACCACCAAGTGGTTCAGCGGACTAGGGGTCCAGCCCGCCCTAATACCCACCTCGTAAATCGCCTGCAGGTCCGGTGAACAAGGTGTCGTGGACAATGCCTGATTGTCCTTGGTCACCACGGTGCTGAAACGAATGCGGCCATCGGACGCCTGATTCCAGTATCCGTCTGCATTCGCAACGGCTATGGCAATCCTGGCCAGGCTCGGAGCAGCTGGGGGAGTGGGAGAGCCATCAAGGTTGGCTTGCGGATATGTCGCCCGAATTACCGTGAGTTTGTGGGCCTCGGTAGTACCAAGCGCGAGGTCGTTGGAGTTGATGCCCGGACGCAGTACTCGGGTCGCGACACCTCCGCGTGCCACGGCAACCCTCGAGGAGCCCGCTTCTTTGGGGCTTGATACCACCTGCAGATTGGCCGTGACCTTGTCGCCTGTTGCGATCCTTCCGACACTCGCCTCATCGGACAGCCCTTCGACGCGAGTCAATCGTGAACCCGTCGTCAGGTAGACAGTGGGCGCTCCCTGGTCGACTATCACCAAGGCTGTGGCAGTCACACTCGTCCCAGAGCCGGATGCCCCCGCGGTGGCCGACGCCGCGGCCAGCGGGAGCATGGTGAATCCGGCGATGAGCGCGCCGGAGCCAACAAGACCTATTGCTTTCTTGAGCCTCGCAGCCCTGGATACGTCCATCATTCCCTCCCCGGAAGCGCGGGCGACTGATCAGGACGCCTGCGACTACATAGGGGGTTCATCGGCCTGTCGGGTCGCGTGTCTTTAGTGGAGTTCGCACTTCTTTGGCATCCGTCAGACACCGTGCGAGATTCCGGCGCTCCAACCCGTTACCAGCCATCGCCGAGCGGGGTCGTCGAACCGAACGGCGTAACACAGCGTCACCCAATCGGACCTGATGAGAAATAGTTCTCAAGTCGCCGCCCCCACCGCCCGACAAACCCTGTGTACGCCACCACCGGCGACCAACCAGGGGCAACGGCCCCACATATCAGAAGGAAGGTGCGGGCCATGTACTCCGCAATTCGTCGACTTCAGGAGAAGCGGCACAACGGTGAAGAGGGCTTCACCCTGATCGAACTCCTCGTAGTCATCATTATCATCGGCATCCTCGCAGCCATCGCCATCCCGGTATTCCTGAACCAGCGCGCAAAGGGCTGGGATTCCGCCGTGAAGGCGGACCTGCGCAACGCAGCAACGGCCCAAGAGACGTTTCTGACCGACACGGGCCTGTACTCCGCCCAGACGCCGGCCGGAGCGGAACTGACCAACGTTGGTTTCAAGTACTCGACCGGTAGCAACTACCAGGGCGGCACCGGGGCGATTGACGTCACCGCCGTGGGCAACCAGAGTTACTGCCTGGAGGCAGTGTCCGCCTCTGGCAAGACGTTTGTCTACAAGTCCCCGAGCGGGCTTGGTGAGGTTGGCCAAGGTAACCCGGCAGTCACGGCCTGCGCCTAGCAGACCCAGCACCGCCGAGTGGGCCGCCGGCCCCGGGAAACCGGGCGGCGGCCCACTCTTATGTTCACGCGCGGTAGTCAGGCCACTGTCCGCCACAGCGGGGCGGTCGCCCAGATTCGCACTCGAGGAACTCACCTCGCGCACGCGTTCACTCGTCAGGGTGCACCAGGGCAATTGCAGGAGTGAGCAGGGACTCTTGCGCTCATGTCCGGTGCGATCCGTGACGACAATCCTGTTGTGATTGGTCTGTCCACCCCGACTTCGGACCCGAGACGCCCATCGCCCGGCTGGTGGCGGTCCCGGATTCTCGCGCTGCGCCAGCGTCGCGATGACGACGCTGGCCTGTCGATGGTGGAACTCATCGTGGCGATGTCGATCTTCGCCATGGTCTCGACGGCCTTCGCTTACGGACTCGGGATGGCACTGGTGACGACCCGCGACGACCGCCTTCGCGGCCAGGCCTCCAACTTGGCCTCTCGTGAGTTGGAGATCGTACGCAATGAATTCAACAGCTCGACCTCGGCCCCGATGTCACTTGGCAATTCGGGGCTCGTCACCAACCCGCACCAACTCCCGGGCGCCACCCAGGGTCAGCCGCTCGTCGTGGATGGGACAGCGTTCACCATCAGGCGCAACGTGCAGTGGCTGCCTGCGGGCACCGGCGCCAGCGTCTGTGACGGCGGCAGCGGAGTCACCTACCCGAGCCTCGCGGTCAACGTGCGGACGTCGTGGACGGAAGGGACGCGAACCCGCGACGTTGAATCCAACACCATCCTCACGCCCCCGAAGGGCACGCTCACCAGCAACCTCGGCTTCATCGCCGCCAAGCTCACCGGAGCGGACGGCAACGGGGTACCCGACGTGCCGGTGACGGCCCGGCTCGGCGGGGCGACGTCTTCGGCAACCACCGCCGAGGACGGCTGCGCGGTCTTCGCGCTCAGCACGGCGGGGACGTACACGGTGGAGTTGAACGCCACCAACTACGTCAGTTTCGAGGGTGCCCAAGCCACTCAGAAGACCGCAGTGGTCAGCCCGTCCACGATCCAGATCGTGCCGTTCAGTTATGACCGGGCCGCAACCCTGAACCTGCATCAACGGACAGCCGAAGGCTTCGCGCTGCCCACCCAGTTGCCGATGTTCGTGCTGTACAACTCCGGTTTGGTCTCCGGTGGCCTGAAGACGGTGGCGGCAACCCTCCCCGCGTCCTCGCCCACAACGGTTGCACCGCTGTGGCCATTCACCAATGGCTACTCCGTGTGGGCTGGGTCGTGCCCCGAGTCCGACCCGGGCGGTACCGGGACGCGACCCGCAGCCGTCGTGCCGGCCGCCGGCGGTACCGAGACCGCCTACGCAGACTTGCACCCGATCACGATCTCACTGATGCACGAGGACGAACCGCGAGCCGGCCGCACACTGCGGGCAACCGCAGTCAACGCCACCCCGGCCACCAACGGTGACCCGGTGCTTGCCACGGGCTGCGGAAGCGACAGCCAACTCAACCTCGGCACGACGGACACGGCCGGAATCCTCAAGACTTCCCTTCCGCGTGGCACCTGGCTCATCGAGGCCTTCGAAGGCAGCACCTTGGTGGCGCGCGGCACCTCACCAACACTGGCTGAGCCGGTCGACACGCAGGGCAACTTCGACACCAGCATCCAAATGACCCTGGTGGTGCCCTGATGTCCATCTACCGAACCCTGCGGGCCGCCCTGCTTCGCCGGTGGCGGCACGACGACGGCATCTCACTGATCGAGGTGCTGGTCGTGACCGGACTCCTGGTGGGCGTGCTGGCAGTCGCCCAGACAGCGATCCTGACGGCGCAGAAGACACTGGCCGACAACAGTTCCCGGCTGGACAGCATCGGTCAGGTGCGGGTCAGCCTCGACGCCATGTCGAAAGTCATCCGTACCGCGATCATGCCGTCACAGTTGAATGGCACCTGCAGCGATTGCGATATCGCGGCCTTCATCCAAGGTGACAACACGTATGTGCAGTTCTACGCGAACATCGACAACGAACAATTGCTGCCCGCTAGCGGGTCCACCACCGCGGGCCCGAGTCGCGTCACCTACACCTTCAACCCCACCACCGGTACCCTCACCGAGCTGATCCAGCGGCCCAACAGCCACGACGTCACCGACTACAACTACCAATATTGCAACCCGTCCGCGGAGGGCTGCGAGGTACGCAAGCGCGAGATTGCCAAAGGCGTGGTCAACAAGACCGCAGAGCCTGTCTTCACGTACTACGACCGGGACGGCGGGCAGTTGCCGGTTCCGCTGCAGGTGGATCTGCAGCGACTCAAGGCCGTGGACAGCATCGA
>CAZKVQ010000017.1:0-49695 GCA_964556255.1 uncultured Actinomycetes bacterium | reverse complement strand
GGCCCACCCGGCACATATGGCCAACCGGACCCGTACGGCCAAGCGACCGCGCCGGGGTACCCGCCACCGCAAGGCGCTCAGGGCCACCAGCCCGGCGGCTATGGGCAACCTTCGGTGGCCCCGTTCGGCCAGCCAGGGCAGGGCGGCTCCGAACACTTTGGACAGTCGGCCTACGGTCAAGGTCTCCCGCCTCAGCCAGGTTCGGCCCAATTCGGCCAGGCTGCTTATGGGCAGCCGCAGTACCCGCCGAGCCAACAGGCACCCTTCGGACCGCCCGGGGCATACGGTCAGCCAGTGGCCCCGAGCGGGCACCCGCTGAGCTTCTCTCTGGGTAGCGCCTTCACGTGGGCGTGGAACAAATTCACCCAGAGTTGGGGCGCATTCGTGGGTGCACTCGCCGTGTTTCTCGTAGTAGGAGCGGTGATCTACGGACTGTTCTACCTCCTGCTGACGACCCTCGGGCTGTTCGGCAGCTCCGGTGAGGTGACGATAGACCCGGCAACGGGCGCCTACACCTACTCCGGGGGCAGTGCCTTGACCTCTGGTTTGGTGGGCAGTTTGCTACTCAGCGCCCTCTTCGCCCTCGTCCTCGCGGCCTATGGCTACGTGGTTCAGGCGGGAGTCATCAGGGGTGCCCTGGCCGTGGCCTCGGCCCAACCGGTCGAGTTCAAGTCGTTCTTCGCCACAGACCGAATCGGACGCATCGTCGGCGCTGGCTTCCTGGTGGCACTGGCTGTTGCCATCGGCAGCCTGCTGTGTTATTTCCCGGGCCTCATCATCGCGTTCCTGACGCAGTACTTTATGTTCTTCATCCTTGACCGGGACCTCGGCGTGGTCGACTCAATCAAGGCCAGCTACCACTTCGTAGTGGGCAATCTGGGCCCGCTTATCCTGATCTACCTGGTGAGCGCCCTGATCGCCATCGTGGGCGCCGCGCTGTGCGGTCTGGGACTTCTGGTCGCGATCCCGGTGATCGTGCTGGCCCAGACCTTCGCCTACCGGACCCTCCAGCATCAACCGATTGCGCCATGACGGCGCAGGCCCTGTCCCCGCAGGGAACCCCTCCCCCCAGGCTGGGGACCGGGTTCTCCTGGGCTTGGCGGACCTTCGTCAAGAACTGGCTGGTGTTGATCGGTCTCGCGGCGATCATCGTGGCGATCAACCTGCTGCAGAACCTGGCCGGCACCACGACGAGCATCGACGCGAAGGAATGCGTCGATGCCATCACCGGTGCGCAAGCCCAGAACTGCATAACGACGTACGGCGGGTACGCCCTGACGTCGATCGCCATCCTCATCGCCGGTTTCCTGCTCTCGGTGTTGGCCAGCATCGGCCTCATCCACGCAGCGTTGAAACTGACCCGGGGTGAGGCAGCGAAGTTCAGCGACCTCTGGGAACCTGAGCACTTCTGGATGTACTTGCTCGTCACTATCGTGTTCTCGGTCTGCCTGATATTGGGCTTCCTGTGCATCGTCGGCGGCGTTTTCGTGTTGTGGATATGGCAGTTCTGCCAGTACTCGGTGCTCGACCGCGGCAAGGGGGTGCGCGATGCCCTCGGGCACAGTTTCCGGCTCGTGATGGCGCACAAGGGTCTTGCGGTCGTGACCATGATCGTCGCGGCGGTGGCCTACGTCGTCAGCGATCTGCTGTGGGGAATCCCCGGGCTCGTTCTGCTGCCCTACATGATCCTGTTCATGTCCAGCATGTACCGCCAGTTCGATGGGCAACCGCTAGCGGACTGAGCCGGGGATCCTCGTCGATGCCGACCTGACTCTCTCCGGCCCGGGATGCAACACGGCTGCGTTCACACGCGACGAGTCAACGGCCGGATTCAGTCGAGGGCTTCAGCGAGTTCCACGACAACCCGATCGGCCAACAGCCGACCCCGTAGCGTGAGTACCGCTCGACCGGCAGCCGCGGCATCGGGGTCCAGCAGTCCGCGGGAGAGCAGATCGCGCACCGAACCCGGCGGCAGCTCCGAGAAGTACGGCTGCGCTCGCTCAGCCTCGCTAGCTGCAGCAGTCGACACCGGAAATCCTTCAGCAAGCCGCAAGCCGAGCATCAGCCGCTCCAACCTACGTCCCCGACCGTCAACGACTTCCCAACCGGCGACTGGAAAGCCTCCTACGGTCAGCGACTCGGCATACTGTCGGGGGTGTTTGATGGTCCACCAGCGCAGTCCATCGAGATGGGAATGTGCGCCGGGTCCGAACCCCCACCAGTCGGCGCCCCGCCAGTACCCCAGGTTGTGGCGGCATTCACCACCGTCTCGGGCGTAGTTCGACACCTCATACCAGTTGAGGCCTGCGGTCTGGAGCAGTTCGGAGGCCACCTCGTACCGGGCAGCGGCGACGTCGTCATCGGGGGTGGGAAGACCTCCTGAAAGCACCTGTCGACCCATGGCGGTTCCGGGTTCAATGGTGAGTGCATAGGCGGAAACATGGTCGGCGCCGGTATCGATGGCCCTGTACACGCTGTCCCGCCATTCGGCAGGCGACTCCCCTGGCGTGCCGTAGATCAGATCCAGACTCACGTGCTCGAAGCCCGCACCCCGGGCCGCCGAGACCATGAGTTCCGCGCGACCTGGACTGTGCGTTCGCTGCAGGGTGGATAGCACCGACGGCGAACTGCTCTGCATTCCAAGGCTGAGCCTGGTGAAGCCACCCGATCGCAACTCGTCGAGGTACTGCTGGTCGACGCTGTCCGGATTGGCCTCCGTGGTGACTTCCACGTCCTGGGCGAGCCCGAAGGCTTCGGCGAGGGAAGCCAGCACAGCGACCAGATCAGTCGCCGGCAGCAGGGTGGGGGTGCCACCGCCGAAGAAGACGGTGTCGATCGGGCGATCGGAGCCGCCCAGGAAGTCCCGGGTGCGGCGAACCTCTCCGATGAGTTGGTCCGCGTACGTCGCCTGCGACACTTCCGGCGACAACTCTGCGGCCGTGTAGGTGTTGAAGTCGCAGTACCCGCATCGGGTGCGGCAGTAGGGCACGTGAACGTAGACGCCCCAAGGGCGACGCGCGGCACTCCAACGGTCGCGGACGCCCTGCTGCCACGTTTCGTGGTCGGCCAACAACCCGGTCACTCCCCCACCCTGCCATTGCCCAGCCGCAACGGCAGTGGGGGCGGTCACCACCCGTCGCGTGTTCACACGACCGGAGTGACCGCCCCCACCGAGCGGTGTTGCCTAGGAGTACATCGAATCCAGCAGATCGCGGTTCTTGTCTTCCACGACCTTGCGCTTGACCTTGAGGCTCGGGGTCAACTCGCCGGTGTCGATCGTGAACGGCGCCTCGAGGATCTCGAACTTCTTGATGGTCTCCCACTTGTTCAGTTCGCCGTTGAGGGTCTCGATGGCCCCGCCGACGGCGGCGTTCATCTGGTCGCTCTTGGCGATGGCCGCGAACTGCGCAGACTCTTCATCGGTGACGGGCCCGGCACCAGGCGCCCAACTGGCCGCCATGCCGTTCTCGCCCGCCCACACCAGCACCGCATCGGGGTCGAGGGCCACCAGGGCGCTCGCGAAGTTGCGGTTGTTGGCGTGCACGACCAGAGCCTGGGCCAGACCGAAGATGGCCTTGAACTTGCCCTCGATGGCCGACGGGGCGATGTACTTGCCACCGGAGGTCTTGACGAGGTCCTTCTTCCGGTCGGTGATCTTCACCCGGCCCTTCTCGTCGATGATCCCAATGTCCCCGGATGAGAACCAACCGTCACCATGCTCGAAGACTTCGGCATTGGCGTCCGGCAGGTTGCGGTACCCGCGCATCACACCTGGGCCCTTGATCAGAATCTCGCCGTCGTCGGCGATACCGATCGTGGTCCCCGGCAGGGGTTCCCCACAGGTGCCGAAGGAGATGTTGTCCGGACGCATGAGCGAAGTGCCGGCCGTGGTCTCGGTGAGGCCGTAGCCCTCGAGGATCGTCAATCCGGCCGCGTCGAACCACTCGGCGATGGTGCCTGACAGAGCCGCCGAACCCGAGATGAAGTAGCGGATACGGCCTCCCATCAGCGCGTGGATCTTGGAGAAGACCAACTTGTTGGCGAGGTTGTATTGCATGCCGCCGTAGGACTGGCCCGCACGCTTCTTGGCCGCCTCCCGCTTGCCCACGTCGAAGGCCCAATTGAAGATCTTGGCCTTCATGCCGCCGGCATCGGTACCGTTCTTGATCGCGCCCGCGTAGACCTTCTCGAAGATCCGGGGGACGCCCGCCATGAAGGTTGGCTGGATGACGGGCAGATTCTCAACGATCTTGGGTACCCGGCCGTCAACTGCGGTGGAGAAGCCGATCGCCATCTGGGCGGCCATCAAAACCTTGCCGAAGGAGTGCGCCATCGGCAGCCAGAGGAATTGGACATCGTCCTCGGTGAGGATGCCCAGGGAGTCCAGGGCGGCACCCTCGTAGGTCCAGTTGGAGTGCGTGAGCTCGACACCCTTCGGCTTGCCCGTCGTACCCGAGGTGTAGATGAGGGTGGACAGGCTGTCGGGGTGGATGCCGTTGGCGCGCTCGGTGACGGCGTCGGGGCTCGCATCGAGCAGTTCCTTACCCTTGGCACGAAGCTCGTCCAGGCTCAGGACCCAGTCGCCATCGCCATCGCCGTCGAACACGATGACCTTCGACAGATCGGGCAACTGGTCGCGGGTGTTGCGCACCTTCTGCACCTGGGTGTCATCCTCGGCGAACAGGATCACAACGTCCGAGTCGCTGAGGATGTACACGACATCCTCTTCGCCCGTGGACGGGTAGACGGTGGTGGTGGCACCTGCCGACAGCATGATCGCGAGGTCAGCGATGAGCCAGTCGAGGCGCGTATTCGAGGCGATACCCACGCGCTGCTCAGGCTCCAGCCCGAGCGCGATCAGCCCAGCGGCCATCAGCTCCGCGTCGTCGTACGTCTCCTTCCAGGAGTATGACTGCCATCCACCCTCGGGAGTCGGCTTGCGAAAAGCCTCTCGGTTGGGCGTCTTGGCCACACGGTCGATGAACATTTGAGCCACCGTCGTGTTGGCCGGCATCAACGTTTCCCGTGCTTGCGTGGTGTCCACTACTTGATCCTCCAGGTCCCACCGACCCCGGATTCGGTCGGCATTGCCCCCCACCCTAGAGCGCGAAACGCGATCATTCATGTTCTGGTGAGGAAAACTTGTTCGGGTCCCGGAAGCCCGACAGTCGCAGAGCTACTCCCCCGAGGTCGATAAGGCGGCGATGAAGGCCTCCTGGGGCACCTCCACCCGGCCGACCATCTTCATCCGCTTCTTACCTTCCTTCTGCTTCTCCAGCAGTTTCCGCTTTCGACTGATGTCGCCGCCGTAGCACTTGGCGAGCACGTCCTTGCGGATCGCACGAATGGTCTCCCGGGCGATCACCCGAGAACCGACCGCAGCCTGGATCGGCACCTCGAACTGCTGGCGCGGAATCAGCTCCCGGAGCTTGGCCGTCAGGCCGACGCCGTACTGGTAGGCCTTCTCCCGGTGGACGATGGCACTGAAGGCATCCACCTTGTCGCCCTGCAGCAGGATGTCCACCCTCACCAGGTCGCCCGGCTCCTCTCCCGACGGATCGTAATCCAGCGAGGCATAACCCCTGGTGCGCGATTTCAGTTGATCGAAGAAGTCGAACACGATCTCGGCCAGCGGCAATGTGTAGCGCAGCTCGACGCGGTCCTCTGACAGGTAGTCCATGCCCAGCAGTCGACCACGGCGCTGTTGGCACAGTTCCATGACGGTGCCGACGAAGTCCGACGGGGCCAGGATGGTCGCCTTCACCACCGGTTCGCGCACCTCGGCGATCTTCCCCTCCGGGAATTCGCTCGGGTTTGTCACGGTGTGCTGCTTTCCATCCTCCATGGTCACCTGGTAGACCACGTTGGGCGCGGTGGAAATCAGATCCAGCCCGAATTCCCGCTCCAGGCGTTCCCGGACGATCTCGAGGTGGAGGAGTCCGAGGAATCCGCATCGGAAACCGAAGCCGAGGGCGGCGGACGATTCCGGTTCGAACACCAGCGCTGCGTCGTTCAGTTTCAGCTTGTCGAGCGCGTCCCGCAGCTCCGGAAAGTCGGATCCATCGAGCGGGAAAAGGCCGGAGAAGACCATCGGCCGCGGGTCCTGGTAGCCCCCGAGCGCCTCGGCGGCGGCGTGTCCCGCGGCCGTGATCGTGTCCCCGACACGCGATTGGCGCACATCCTTGACACCCGTGATGAGGTAGCCCACCTCACCTACACCCAGCGCGTCGGACGCGACCGGTTCGGGACTGATCACGCCCACTTCGAGGGCCTCGTGGGCGGATCCGGTACTCATCATCGCGATGCGTTCACGCTGATGCAGCGATCCATCGATGACCCGCACGTACGTGACAACGCCTCGGTAGGTGTCGTAGACGCTGTCGAAGATCAGCGCGCGCGCCGGTGCCTCGGCGTCACCGACGGGGGCGGGAATCACAGACACGATCTCATTGAGCAGGTCCAGCACCCCCTCGCCCGTCTTCGCGCTCACCCGCATCACGTCATCCACATCACACCCGATGATGTGTGCGATCTCGGCCGCGTACTTCTCGGGCTGCGCACTGGGCAGATCGATCTTGTTCAGCACCGGGATGATCTGAAGGTCGTTGTCCAAAGCCAGATACAGATTGGCCAGGGTCTGGGCTTCGATGCCCTGCGCCGCATCGACCAGGAGCACTGCACCCTCACACGCGGCCAAGGATCGGGAGACCTCGTAGGTGAAGTCGACATGTCCAGGGGTGTCGATCAGGTTCAGGACGTAGTCGTTGCCGTCGGAGGCGACGAAGGGTAGCCGCACCGCCTGCGACTTGATGGTGATGCCGCGCTCACGCTCGATATCCATCCGGTCCAGGTATTGAGCCCGCATCTGGCGATCCTCAACCACACCCGTCGCCTGCAGCATTCGATCGGCCAGGGTGGACTTTCCATGGTCGATGTGGGCGATGATGCAGAAGTTCCGGATGACCTCGGGCGGCGTTCTCCCGGGAGCGGGGACGGACCCTGGCGACCTCACAAGCACCATGTTCCCACGCCTCCCGCCGACATCCCTTGGGTGGGCGTGCAGTACAGTGAGCGGTTGAGAGTGCAGCGCCCTGCCATCAAGGTCGCAGCGGAGCGCACACGCAGACATCATCAGATCCCTAGCTCGAGGAAAGACACAACGTGGCGAACATCAAGTCGCAGATCAAGCGCAACAAGACCAACAACGCTCGCCATGAGCGCAACAAGGCCGTGAAGAGCGAACTGCGTACCGCCGTGCGTCAGGTTCGCGAGGCAGTCGCTGCCGGGGATGCGACGGCAGCTTCCGAGGCCGCGACCAAGGCGTCGCGGGCGCTGGACCGTGCCGCCTCCAAGGGCGTCATTCACAAGAACCAGGCTGCGAACCGAAAGAGTTCGGTGGCCAAGGCCGCCGCCAGCCTCAGCGCCTGATCTCGCAGAGCGGCGTCAGCCGCGCTTTGCCGCCATGGCAGCAATCGACCCCTGCAATACGTAGACCTTCTGTTCATCGGTCAGGGCCTGTTCGGGTTCAACCCCACCCTTCATCGCCACGCTCAATTGCGCCAACGTCGCGACCGCATCTGCGATCTCGTCGGAAGTCCACCGGTGCGACTGCTTGACCGCCGTTCGAGCCATCCATTCCGGGATTCGCAGTACCGACGCGACTTCAGCCGAGGCACCCCCACCCACAGCTGACTTCGCCACCGCCAACCGGCGGAAAGTGGCGGCCAGCGCTGTGACCGTCATCAGGCCAGCCCTAGTGCCGCCCTCAACCATGGCGAAACGCAAGGCCTCCATGGCGGCCGGAACGTCGCGGTTGGCGACCGCGTCGGCGATCTCGTACCCCTTGACCTCGACGTGACCCGAGTAGTACATCGCCGCCGCGGCCTTGCCGACGTGGCGATCCTCGATATCTCGGCTGAGTTGGCCCACCGCGGAGGCCAGCCCCCGCGGCTCGTTGCCAATCGCATCGATCAGCAGTCCGATGGTCTCCTCGTCGGCGGTCTTGCCGGCTGTCCGGAATTCCGACTGCACGAATTCGGCGACCGCGCGGCCCTTGAGTGCTTCCGCCTTGACCACCTCGTCAGCCATCTTCTCGAGACGGGCACGCACTTTCGTCGAGCCTCTACCGCCGGCATGTGCCACCAACCAGGCGACGTCGGGCGTGGCATCGATCTGGTCCAGCACCGCGTTGCCATCCGCCTCCCCCAGATGCTCGAAACCGCGCACCACGATCGCGGGGGTACCGCCGAACAGGTCCGGGGATGAGGCATTGACGAGTTCGTTGAGCAGCCCTTCGGATGACGCCGAGAGCTCGCGCAGCTCGCAATCCCTGGCGCGCCAACCTTCCTCGAAGGCGGTGATGGCCCGCTCAGCGAAGAATTCCTGCGAACCCATGACCGCGACCATCCGCGGTGGTCGCTTGGGGGATGCCATGGGCTCAATATCTCAGGTCACGGCTCGGACTGTGAGACGGAGGGTGTCGGCGCCGAGGTCGTCACCGCAGCACCTGCAGTTCGCCACCGGATTCCGGGTCTGCGGCGATGACCACGTCGCCGCCTTCATCCGTGCGCATGACGCGCGCCCCGCTTCGTTGCCAGGAGCGGAGGGTGGCGGCGGCGGGATGACCGTAGTCGTTTCCCCTGCCTACGGACACCACCGCGATCCCGGCATGTGCCCATTCGGCAAGCCTGGGATGTTGTCGACGAGAGCCGTGGTGAGGCACTTTGGCCACATCGAAGTGAACCCCCGGGTTGGCATCGATGATTCGAGCCTGGGCCTCTACTTCAGCATCTGCACCGAGGAACAGGTTTGTCCGGCGCCCGCCCCAGTCGACGCTGGCGGCGAGCGCCACACTCGTGTTGTTGGGCGCCGATCCGGCCCGCAGTACCTGGGCCGGCCAGAGAACGCGCCAACTCGCCCAGCCCACCCGATCGACCTCTCCGAAGCCGGGTACCCGAGGGGTGAGCCCTCCGGCATGCAGCGAGCGCATGACATCGGCATAGGTTTCGCGCGGTTCTGTCAGCGGTGAGACCAGCACGGGGACATTGCGCTGCCCGCTGAGAGCAGCGGACAAGGCCCCCACATGGTCGCGGTGGAAGTGGGTGAGGACGATACCGTCGAGGTGGGAAACCCGGCTCCGGCGCAGACAGCTCCGGAACTTCTTCACGTCTGGTCCGACGTCGATCGCCACGGCCGACTCGGGGCCTGAACGCAGTAGCGTCGCGTCGCCCTGCCCCACATCGCAGAAGACCGCCACCCAGTCCGCCGGCACATCACCGGGCCAGACCCGAGGCAGTTGGGCCAGCACCAGCGAGATCACGGCCATCGCTGTTGCGACGGCTAGACCCACGGGCGGGCGACGACGCGCCGAGTACAGGAGCATCGCCGCCACCACGACCGCCGTCGCGACCACGATCGGAGTTGGTGTCGCTTCCACCCGGGCACCCGCTGACTCGGTACTGAACTGGGCAACGTGGAGAATCGCCGCCGCGGGAATCGCTGCAGCTGGCGCGATCACGGCGGCGGCTGCTACGGAGACCATGGCGACCGCGGCAATACCCAAGCCGAAGATCGTCACGATAGGCACAAACGGCGCGGCGACCACGTTGGCCGCCAGCGACACCGTCGATACGCCCAGGCCGAAGGCGACGAGAAGCGGGGTGGTCGCCACCTGCGCGGCCGTCGTGGCGGACACGAGTCCCACTACCCCGATCACGATTGGGCGCATGAACAGCGGGAATCGGGCCGCGCAGGCCCGCGCCACCAGGTGGCCGGGCCCGGCCACCACTATCAGTCCGAGAGTCGCTGCACATGACAGCGCGAATCCACGGGAGAGCGCCAGCACAGGATCCAGCGACAGCAGGACCAGTACCGAAGTCGACAGGGAAGCTGCCGCGGATCCGACTCCGAGGATGGCCGCGACTAGGGCGACGGCCGCCATGACCCCTGCTCTGAGCACACTCGGTTCCGGACCGACGACAAGTACGTAGCCGCAGATCGCCACGCCTCCGACGATCCCGACAATCCGAGCGCTTGCACCGAATGCCCGCAGAGCCAGCGCGAAGGCGCCGGCGACGATGGCCATGTTCGCGCCACTCACGGCCGTCAGGTGACTTAGACCCGCGTCCTTCATCAACTGCGACGTTCCTTGCGCCATGTCCGAGTCATCACCCAGCGCCATGCCGGAGACCAGCGCCCGACGGTCGGCGGGTTCGGCCGCAAGTGCCCGGGACAGGCGGTCGCGCACCTTGTCACCGGCGGCAGGATCATCGCTGAGAAGGGTCGGCGGTTGGGTGGCAACCAGCGAGGCGGCGAATCCCGGGCGCGCCTCTCGCACCCGTGCGGTGAGGCGGATCGTCTGGCCGGTATGGAGTGGTGCCGCCCCGGCGATGGAGACCACGACTGGGGAGCGCAGGGAGTAGCTCCGGCCGGCCTCGGTCGCTTCGAGAGCGACTCCGGTGACCCTGGTACGCATCGAGGAGGTCGACCACAGGTCGCGCCCCGCGATGGTGGTGGGAGGTGCCCGGATCTGCAGCCGAACGACAACCAGCGTCCGGTTGTCGATCCATCGACGCCACGGCTCACCGTGAAGGTTCTGGACCCGTGGGAAGCAGGCCCCCGCAGCGACCGACACTGCCAGCGCGGCGACGAGTACGGCGCCCGGAGCGAGGCTCAGCGTCCTCCGACGCCAGAAGACCGCCCCGGCGGCAACCCCAAGGCCGACCACCACAGCGACGGCGCAGTCCGACCCCGTTCTGGGCAGCAGGAGTAGGCAGGTGACCCATCCGGCCACGGCGGCGGGCAACGGGCGCCATCCTCGCCAGGCAAGCGGCCGGAGTCCGGATGATCTCTCGGCTGAGGACCTACTCACGTGCGCAACCGGGCACGGATACCGGCCAACGTAGCCTCGCCGATGCCGGGCACGTCGAGGAGTTGATCGACGCTGCGGAAGGGGCCATGGGTCGTGCGGAAGTCGACGATCTTGGCAGCTGTGGCGGGGCCAATCCGGGGTAGTTCGTCGAGCTGCTCGGCGGTCGCGCTGTTGAGGTCCAAGGTCACGTTGTCCGCCGTCGAATCGACGCCGGTCGGTGCCGGCGCGGCGGCACTCGGGGCGGCAGGCGCTCCCACCCGTATCTGTTCACCATCGCTGAGCTTCCGCGCGAGGTTGACGCCCTCGGTCGTGGTTCCTGGCAGAACGCCGCCTGCGGCGGTGATCGCCTCGGCGACCCGCGAGCCACCGGGCAGAGTCACGATGCCGGGACGGAGGACCTTGCCGGCCACGTCGACGGTCACGCGACCGGTCGTTGCCGGCGCCCCGGCGGAGGTATCAGGCGTCACCGGAGCTCCCGGGTTCTCGACCTCGAGTTGCTGCGTCATCGGTCGGGACTGGCCGCGCCACCACACTGCACCCGTGATCAGCAGGGCGACGGCGGCCAGAACCAGCAGCGGCAGCCAAGGTCGAGGCCGTCCCAGCCGGGCGGCAGCCCGCAGGACCGCGTCCCGCTCGGCGATGGCGCTCTGCTGCCCTTGGTCTCTTGCTGTGATGGGCGCCCACGTGTCTGGCGCCGTGGCGGCCAGTCTGCCCAAGGACGGGCCCTCGGCATGAGACAGCGCTGCGTGCAGTCGCCGCCGGCTGGCCTCGCCCGATGGTCCCGACATGAGCCCGAAGGTACGTCGACGAACAGTCCCAGAGAAGGCTGCTAGCGGTGGTTGTGGATGGGGCCGCCTACCCGTCAGCCCCTGGCGGGACGGCGTTCGTCGATCTGGGCCTGATCCCGTTTCCCTCTCGCACAGACGTCACCGCTGCTCGGATATTGGACTGATGCCGGATGAGGATCACCACGCCCATGGCCGTTGCATAGAGGTAGTCCTGCCAATCGGTGCCCAGGATCCAACCGGTGGCTATCAGCGCGAGGGCTGCGACCGCACTGGCGATCCCCATCCGCCGGGTGATGGCGAAGGTGGTCCAGAAGATCACCAGCACCGGGAGCGCCCAGAGGGGTCGGGAGCCCAGCACCGCCCCTGCTGCGGTAGCAACGCCCTTGCCGCCTCGGAAGCCGAGGAAGGGCGAGGTGATGTGACCGATGAATGCGGCGAATCCCGCCAGCAGGCCGAAGGAGTCACCGAACACCAGCCCAGCGACAACAGCCGGCAGGAAGCCTTTCAGGACATCAATCCCGGCCACCAGCACGCCGGTGCGCCTGCCGAGCGCACGCGAGGCATTGGTCGCCCCCGGGTTACCTGAGCCGATGGATCGCAAGTCCACGCCTCGCACCCGCGCGATGACCGAGGCCGGATTGATGGCCCCGATGAAGTAGGCGACGACCGCCGTGAGGATTCCCTCGAGCAGCATGTCCTACAACTTCGGTGCGAAGGACACCGCGACGGTGCCCGGGCCAACGTGTGCGCCGACGACAGCGCCGATCTCACTGACCGGCACCGTCGTCCCGGGAAGCCGCCGCTCCAACTCGGCGGCGAGGTCGGACGCTCGATCCGGCGACGAAAGGTGCTGCACAGCGACGTCGACGTTGCTCTGCCCGATTCGCTCCACCGCGATGTCGGCAAGTCTTCCGATCGCCTTGCTGGCCGTGCGGGCCTTCTCCAGCGGTGCCACCCGGCCATCGAGTAGCTGCAGCAGCGGCTTGACCCGCAGGGCGGTGCCGAACAGGGCCGCAGCGCCACCGATCCGACCACCCCGCCGCAGGAACTCCAAGGTGTCGACATAGAAGAGCACCTGTGCCCCGGCGGCCACTTTCTCTGCGGTCTGCGCGACATCCTCCAGCGCGGCACCGGACCGCGAGACCTGCGCGGCCGCCAGCACGGGGAAACCCAAGCCCATAGCGACCGAGTGCGAATCGACCGTATGAACCGGTATCGGCGCCTGCCTGGCTGCCATCACCGCGGACTCGTAGGTACCGCTCATCTGCGCGGAGAGGTGGACACTGACCACCGCGTCGGCACCCGCTTCAGCAGCCGCCGAGTATGCCTCGGCGAAGTCGGCCGGGGTGGGGCGCGATGTGGTGATGACCTTCCACTCCCGCAACGCCTCGGCCACCTGTTCCGGTTGGATCTCACTGCCTTCTCGATACGACTTGCCCGCCACGATGACCTGAACCGGCACGACGGTCACCCCCGCGGCAGCTACCTGCTGCTCGGTCAGGTATGCGGTGGAGTCGGTGACGACGTGTATGTGACCCATGGGTCGCAGCGTAGCCGCCGACATCGCTCGACGGCGAACACTCGCAATCAGCCCGGGACGATGTTCACCAGTTTCGGAGCCCGGGTGATCACCCGTCGCACTTCGCGGCCGTCCAGGGCCGCCAGCACGTCTTCGTCCGACAGTGCTCGAGCTTCCAAGTCTTGCTCGGAAATGTCGGGCGACACCTCTAGGCGAGCCTTGACCTTGCCCGCGATCTGGACGATTGCGGTGACGGTCTCCTCCACCAGCAGCGCCGGGTCGACGGTCGGCCAGCCCGCACGCGCCACCGGTGGGGCATGACCCAATCTGGCCCACATGTCCTCGGCGGTGTAGGGGGCGACGAGGGACAGCAGCACGGCCACCGCCTCGGCCGCCTCGCGCACCGCTGGATCGGCAGCACCGGGACCGGAATCTATCGCTTTCCTCGCGGCGTTGACGATCTCCATCGCCTTCGCCACGGCCACGTTGAATCTGTATGACTCGATCGACTGTTCGGCTTCGTGCACCAATCTGTGGGTAGTTGACCGCAGTTGCACGTCTCCGGAGCGGGCATCCGACCCAGGTTCGCTGGTGACGTCCCCGGCGAGCCGCCATGCCCTCGCCAGGAACTTCTTTGCACCCGCCGGTGAAACGTCGGCCCAGTCGATGTCATCCTCGGGCGGACCCGCGAACACCATCGTCAGCCGGATCGCGTCCACGCCGTGTTCCGCGAGTTCGTCGGAGAGGCGGACGAGATTGCCGCGTGACTTGCTCATGGCCGAACCATCCATCAACACCATGCCCTGATTGAGCAGTCGGGCGAACGGTTCGGTGAAGTCCACCATGCCCATGTCGAAGAGCACCTTCGTGAAGAAACGGGCATAGAGCAGGTGCAGGATCGCATGCGTCACCCCGCCGACGTACTGATCGACCGGCGCCCACCTGGTGGCCTGCGCCGGATCGAAGGGTCCGTCGTCCTTGTGCGGATTGAGGAAGCGGAGGAAGTACCAGGACGAGTCGACGAAGGTGTCCATCGTGTCCGGGTCGCGTCGGGCAGCGCCACCGCAGTTCGGACAGTCCACCTCGGCCCAGGCGTGAGCCGCGCCCAATGGCGATGACCCCTTCGGCTGCAGATCCAGGCCCTCCGACCCGGGCAGGCGCACCGGCAGATCGGCAACCGGAACCGGCACCTCGCCGCATGTTGGGCAGTGAATGATCGGGATCGGGGTGCCCCAGTAACGCTGCCGCGAGATGAGCCAATCACGCAGCCGGTAGTTGACGGCCGGGATTCCGGTACCCCGCTCAGCCAGCAGGTCGATGATGGCCGCGATCGCATCGTCCTTGTTCAGCCCATCGAGCGGCCCGCTATTGACGTGCGCACCGTCGTCGGCGGTCGCCACCCCGGTGTCAGCGGGATTCGTGTCCGACTCGACGACCACCCGCACAGGGAGGTTGAACGTGCGCGCGAAGTCAAGGTCTCGCTGATCGTGCGCAGGCACCGCCATGATCGCGCCCGTTCCGTAGTCGGCGAGCACATAGTCACTGGCATACACAGGAATGCGCTCACCGTTGACCGGGTTGATCGCGTAGCGCTGGAGGAAGACCCCCGTCTTGGGTCGCTCGCTGGACAGGCGATCGATCTCGGAGACCAGTTTCACCTTGTCGCGGTACTCACCGAACTCGACCGCCGCAGGGCCGTCGGCGGCAAGTTCTGCCGCCAGGTCACTGTCGGCGGCAACGACGAAGAAGGTGGCGCCGAAGAGCGTGTCCGGCCTGGTCGTGTACACCGTGACCGGTTGCTCCCGGCCTTCGATCACGAAGTCAACTTCGGCGCCGGTGGATCGTCCGATCCAGTTGCGCTGCATGAGCAGCACCTTCTCCGGCCACTGACCCTCGAGTTGCGCCATGTCGTCGAGCAAACGATCCGCGTAGTCGGTGATCCGCAGGTACCACTGGGTGAGCTTCCTCTTGGTGACAGGCGTGTCGCACCGTTCGCATCGACCGTCGACAACCTGCTCGTTGGCGAGCACCGTCTGGTCTTCCGGGCACCAGTTCACGTTGGATGCCTTGCGGTAGGCCAGCCCTCGGTCGTACATCTGCAGGAAGAGCCACTGGTTCCAGTGGTAGTACTCCGCATCGCAGGTGTTCAACGTGCGGTCCCAATCGAACGAACAGGCGTACCGACGCATGGATGCACGTTGGGTAGCGATGTTCTCGTAGGTCCAGGCCGACGGGTCGACGCCGCGGCGGATCGCCGCATTCTCTGCAGGCAGGCCGAAGGCGTCCCAGCCGATCGGGTGCAGCACGTTGTTCCCACGCTGCACCCAGTAGCGCGCCAGCACATCACCGATGGCATACGCCTCGGCGTGCCCCATGTGGATCTTGCCCGAGGGGTAGGGGAACATGTCCAGCACGTACTTCGGTGGCCGCTGATCGTCGGGATCGCCGGACCGGAAAGGCGCAATCTCATCCCACACCGGAAGCCAATGCTCCTGGATCACGGCTGGGTCGTACTGGGGGCCCTCAGGGTGGGGCGGCAGGTTCTCGCTCATGGCACCCCAAGGCTAACGGGCGCGGTGATCACGACCGACGCTAGGCCGTTGCACCCCAACCGGCGGACCTGAGTTCGTCCGCCACCGCTTGCCCGATGAGGGAGTGCGTTCGCCAGGACCAATGCATTCCGTCCGGGTTGGCTGTGCCATCCGCGAGTGAGGGGGCCACCAGGGGGTCGGTCTGGATGAGCGGCACCGATTCCCTGATCGCCCACCGGTTCGCTGCCGCCACGGCGGCCGCATGACCTCCGGTGGCCGGATACTCCGCGGCCCGATGTGGTGCCGGCGCCAGCGCCACGATCGGCAACTCGGGCCGGAAATAGCGGATCCCGTTCACGATCCGACTCAGGTAGTGGTCGGTCGCGCGCTGCGGAAGTTGGCGCCACGGGCCACCCGTGGCAGCGATCACCCGCGGGGCCGCCAACCGGTATGCGGTCCGCACCCGTCGGCGCAGGCCGCCGGGTCGAAGGTAGGGAATTCCCTCGCGCAAATAGCTGGGTATCGCCGCGGGGAGCTGATCCATCTGACCGAGGGCAACCACCACTCCGTCGGCTCGAGGCACCGCGACCCCCCAGCAGTTCGGATCCTTGGTGACAGCCCACCAGCCCTCCCTGGCGGTCCAGCCGGGTCGGGCGAAAAGGTCTACGGCCACCTCGTCCCCTTCGGCAGCGAGGCCGACCGCCGCGACCTGGGGCCATAGCCGCTCATCGTGAGGGACCTGCTCCTTCGCGGGACCATGAAAAGTCAGCGAGTCCCCCAGAACGAGGAGGTGCAGTGAGGCGCCCACCTGGCCAGCCTAGGACCCGTCGTCCTCCGTCCAATGACGACGAGGCCCCTCGGCCCCGTTCAATTCCCGCAACCCCTCCAGTCCAGCCGCCAAGCTCTCCGAGTCAGCGAGTCTCATCAGTTGCTGCCTGGCCGACCAACGCATCACCAAGTCGCGCCGGGCCTGTTCGAACAACTCCGGCAGGCCACCTTCATCCCAGGGGGCGAGCAGGGCGCCGCCGACGGTAACGCTCGGGGCCGGGTCGCCCAACAAGGCCCGATCGGTCAAGCCCTCGTCGAGGCGTTCCTGCACCGTCTGCCGAAGCAGCCCGCTGCCCTTCGCCACAACCAGCAGGCAGTCCCCTGAGACCCGGGCCAAGACATCGCTGCCGCGGAACGTGGCTGCCGCCACCTCGGCAGCTGTGAGGAACGCGTCATCGCGATCCTCACGCGACATCTGCAGGCTGTCGTCCTCGACGCAGATGAGGGCCGCACTGACGGCCTCGCCGTCTCGGCGGGCAAGCTTGACCAGCCCACCCGCGACGATGTCGGCGCCTTTGCGGTTGAGCAGTCCGGTCAGTTCGTCATGCATGGTCTGGTGATCTGCCCTGGCATCCAGATAGGCGATCGTCGACATTGAGTGACGGTTCTTGGCCACCGCCGCTGCGGACAGCAGTAACGCCACCGCAAGGGCTGACATCCACCCGATGGCCTCCGGAGCGGGCAGTCCTAGCGACCCGACTGAGAGGATGCCGAGAATCCCGGGGATGCCGGCCGCCAGAGCCCAGCCGAACCACGCGCGGGCGGCAATACCGATAGCCAGAGTCGCCAGAATCACGAGGACGAGCCAACCGGCCGCGCCGGAAGCCATCGCCAGTGCCACCCCCGCTAACGCCCCTGCGGCGCCGGTCGCGATCGCCACCGGATACCACCCGAACTTCATCGGGCGTCGCGTGTAGGTGGAGGTGGGGTCATGGGCAAGCACACGAGAAGTATGTCCAGGTCTTCGCTGCCCGCACACCGCGAAGCAGGTGAAGCCTGCGAAGGATGCACCGTTCGGTCCCGTCGAGGCAACGCACCGCGAGCGTGGACTACACAGAGTCACGACCCGTCGGTGCGCCCGCATCATCGGCGCCCCTGGTGCTTCCCCCTCGGATCGTTCGGCAGCGACCCCGTGAGATAGCATCTTGGAGGTTTCGGGGCCATAGCTCAGCTGGTAGAGCACCTGCCTGGCAGGCAGGGGGTCAGGGGTTCGAGTCCCCTTGGCTCCACCGAAGCGTTGAAAGCCAGAGGGTGTCCCCGCAGGGCGCGGGGGCACCCTCTGACTCTTTCTCAAGCCAAGCCTCAGGCGTTGCCAAAGGCCAACGCCTGCAAGAACTCCGATCATTGTTCGGGTATCCGGCCCCTAGGGACGACATCAGTGTGACTTCAGTCATGCCGGGGTGAGTGGTTGTCGATCCCAGATGAAGGGGTGGCGGACAATCAGAGGGTAGGGAGGTCTCAATGTCGTGCCCCAGTGTTCCCGCGGCCAGCGCGGAGTCGATGGAGGCCATCGCGCTACGTTCGAAGTTCGTGACCCTCGAGCCGAGCGGTGACTACATCGCACACGGTCGACTTGCCAACGGCCTTCGGGTGGCCGTTCGCCCGCTGCACGCCGAGGACCGGGAAGCGGTACGGGCTGGCTTTGCCGTGCTCTCCGAGCGTTCGCGCAGCAGCCGGTTCGTGACCAGCAAACCCAGCTTGAACGATCGCGAGCTGCATGTTCTCGTCGACGATGTCGACCAGCACGACCACGTTGCGCTGATGCTCGTGTGGTGTCGGTCCGGCAAATTGGATGTGCTGCTGGGTGAGGGTCGATTCATCCGACTTCACCGCGATCCAACCATCGCGGACGCCTCGGTCACCATCGGAGACGACATCCAGGGGCTTGGCGCGGGACGGTTCTTGACCCGGGTGCTGGCCGACGTCGCCCTGGACCTGGGCGTCGAACGGTTCACCGCGACCATGACGGCGACCAACACCGCTTCGCTTCGTCTGATGCAATCGATCGGAACGATCACCCAGAACACCGTCGCCAGCGGCGCACGCGAAGTCGTTGTCGACCTGACCCCTGGGGTCCCGGCCACCCGCATCTGAGAGGTCCGGGCCGAGATCCTCGTTGACCTTGGATGATCGACTACTGGCGATCACGTCCCCCCGATGCCTTTCCCGTCATTGCGAGAACCTCGCTGTCGGGCCGCCGCATCGTGAGGTAGGCCTCGGCCAGTGGCTGGATCCTGGCGCGAGCGGGCGAGTCCAGGACGGTGGCGCCCATCGCTACCTTGAATCGATCGACCCCGTGGCCGCCCCCGACCGTCCGCCCCAATCCAATCGTGGTGGTTCCCGTGACGCGCGCCCAGTACGACGCGAGACACCAGTACAAGCCCACCCCGACGAACGTTCGCCGAGCCCACTCTGCGGTGAAGAGTTCCTCCAGGTAGGCATTCGAACCGACAGCGAAGGAGACCATGTAGCCAGCCAGCCGGCCCCCCTCGTCGAAGCCTGCGATAACCGCGGCGGGCGTGCCTCGGAACAACTCCGCGCAGTGCTGCACATAGGCCTTCCTGTCGGGAGGTATCCACAAGTGCCCGGACTGCGCCGCCTCGCTGGCCATGGCCCAGCCCTGACGGATCAGTTCCTCTGGAGATTCGAGCAGCCGGAATTCGTGACTTTCCATCGCCCTGCGTACTTCCCGGCGGCGATCACGGTTGACCCGGACGGGACCGTAGGAACCGATGTCCTGAAATGCGACGTGCTGATAAGTCCCCAGCGAGTCCTCCCCCGACACCAGAGCGAAAGCTGCGAGTGCGGTACTCGTCGGTCGCCGCACATGGTCGGCCGCCAACGGCGTCAGTAGATCGATCGGACTCCAGATCCCCTGACCTCGGTGACGCCACCAGACGCCTCCCCGAAGCCGCGTCGCCTTCCCGCGGTCGGCCCAGTACTCGGCTGCCCGATGATGCTGCCAGACCCCCAGTGCAGGCTCCTCCGTTGCCGTCTCCGCCCGCCAGAGCTCCATGTCTCGAGACTAGGGCGCGTCAAGGGTTCCTGACCGCTCGACAACCGACATGAACGCCACGTCAGGATCAGGTAAAGCACCTTGCCCTCTGCCGCGGGAGTTGGCAGGTTGAAGGCACGGCCACATCCGGTCGGGTCATGGCGGGCTCCTCCAACCCTGACCATGGCCCGCCGGGGTCGTCCAGGAACTAGGCAGGGTCATCCCAGCCGTTAGCCGGCCCCGCGGGCCGATGCCTTCCCCCGAGGCAACCCCGCGGGGTCCTTTCTTCTCCGGACCTCGAAACGTGCCGGACCTCGAAACGTGCCGGACCCATACTCGTCATGGACCCAATCGTCGGGACCCGCATGGTTCACACTTGTTCCGTGACGGTTCAGCCCACGAGTCAGTCCTCCGGCCAGTTGCGGCGCATCCTGGCTCCCGTGCTGGTGATGGCGGTGGCCATGTGGGTGCTGGAACTGCTGGACGTCGTCCTTCGCGGTCGCCTGGACAACTTCGGAATCCAGAGTCGAACTTGGGAGGGCCTTCTGGGGGTACCGGTGGCGCCCTTCCTGCACTCAGGCTTCTCCCATCTGATCGCCAACACGGTGCCGTTCATCGTGCTGGGTCTGCTGGTGGCGTGGCGCAGTGATGGCCGGATCTGGCCGGTGACGATCACGATCGCGATCATCGGCGGCCTTGGAGTCTGGCTCCTCGGGCCGGCGAACACCGTCACGATCGGCGCGAGTGGCCTAGTGTTCGGATTCCTCGGCTATCTTCTGACCCTCGGTATCCTCACCCGCAGGTGGCTGGACATCCTCATCGCGGTCGTTGTGCTGCTCGTCTACGGCGGCCTTTTTTGGGGCGCCCTGCCCTTCGGGGTGCCGGCGGGCGTGTCGTGGCTGGCGCACCTCACTGGTGCAGCGGCCGGCGCCCTCGCCGCGTTCGTCTTCTCCGACCGGTCGCGACCAGACGACCACGTCGGGAATCGTGCCTGACAGCAACTTCCGGGCTTAGACGGATCGGGGAATGCCGGTGTTTCCTCAGCGAAGATACTGATCGAGCCAGTCGAAGATGTACTCCTGCGCGACCTGCGGCCCGTTCGGCTGGTCGTGCAACTGCGCGCCTTGCGGCGCGGTGAGCGGCAGCAGAACCTTGTCGGCGGGTGGCACGTTGGTCAACTTGGCGTAGGCCTCCGCACCCTGCTGGAGGAAGAACTGGTCGCCCTGGTTCTCGGTCAGCATCGACGGGATGGTGATGGCCGCGTAGTCGGCGGCGTAGTCGAAGGTGAGCAGCGCCTCAAGTAGGCCGTAGTAGTCAGAGACCGGCTTCCCCGCTCGGGCATCGGCCTGGGTCTGCTTGGTCAGGATCGAACCGCGCTTGTAGATGTCGAACTGCACGGTCCGAGGCAGTTTCGGGAAGACCTGAAGGAAGCCAGCGTTGAGTTCAGCCCTGGCCTTGGCCTTGTCCGCGGGGGGCAGATTCACCGTCGACTTGACTTTCGCGACGTCGGCTTGGTCCTTCCACAGTCCTGCGAAGTTCCAAGCGGCCGGCTCCAGCACCACAGCGGACAATCCGGGCAGTTTGGCGGCGGCCCGGGCACACAGCATGCCACCGAAAGACACCCCGATCAGGCCCACCTTGCCCACATCGGCCCTGGCCTTCGTCCACTCCAGGACAGGACCCACCACCTTGTCCCAGTCAGGCGTGAAAGGCACGCTGTTCTTGAACAGCGGCGTCATCTGGCCCGGCCCTTCGAAGAGCACCACGTTGTAACCACGTTGCAGGCCTGCGGTGACACCGAACTGCATGCTCTCGACGTTCTGTCCGTCACTTCCCGAGCTGATGATCACCGTCGGCTTCTTGTCGCCGGAACTGTCCGGGGCGAAGAAGTACCCGGGAATCTGTCCGAAGTCGGAGGACACCTGGAACTGCACCCCGGCTGGCTTCATCCGGCTGACCGCTTCGTTCCAGCGGGTTTCGACCTTGTCGAAGATGGCCTCCTCCTGCGAACCCTGGCTGGAGCCGAGGATGAAGAACAACTGCTGGGTGGCGTACATCGATGACCGCAGGAACCTGGTCCTGGCCGTCACGGGATGGGCCGAGGCGCTGGTGGCCAAGGCGGCCAACTGATCGCCGAACGACCCGAAGGCGGCGCAGTAGTCGTCGAACGCGGGGGTGGTCGGATTCGCCGGGTTGCCGCTGGCGGCGTTGATGGTCTGGACGATGCGCATGACCTCGCCCGGTTCCGACACCTGCGAACTGGCCCCGCCGAGCGCGAACAGCGCCTCGCCGTTGAAGCCGTCCCAGGCGAACAACTGCAGCGGTACCAGCTCAGCGGCGCTGATTTGGGTCGCCGTGGCACCCGGGATGGGGCTGCCGGTCACCGCGCTGGCGGCCGCGGAACTCGCCGATCCGCTGGTGCCCGAGGCCCCGCAGCCACTCAGTAGACCGGCCCCGACGACTGCACTGCCCGCGAGGGTGCCCGATAGGAACGTTCTGCGTGTCACTCCCACACCTCACGATAACGCCGTCTCGGCACGCCCTGCATCGAGGTTTGCCATACTCCCGTGAGGCCCACCCTTCTTCCGGGTCGGCAGAGCGGCACCGACCATCAGCGCGTCAGCCCGGTTCCCGTCGGGCAAGGCTGCGGCGTGCAGCGGCAGCAGCGTCCTCCCCGTATCCGCCGCCGAACAGCACCGCGTGCACGAGTAACGGGTACACCTGATGGAGATCCACTCTCTGGCGCCAGCCGGGTGCCAGCGGACTCACGGTCTCGTAGCCCTGGACTATTCGCTCGAAATGGGGGACCCCGAACAGCGCGAGCATCGCCAAGTCGGTCTCCCGATGGCCGCCGTAGGCAGCTGGGTCGATGAGCCAGCCGGTGGCCGCGCCGTCGTCGCCCGCTGACCACACAACGTTGCCGTGCCACAGGTCTCCGTGGAGTCGCGCTGGTGGTTCTGGTGGACCCACGAACCGCAGGGGCTCATTCAACACCGCCGACTGCAGCCTCTCGATGGCGTCCGCGTCTGCTCGGCCCAGGCGCCCGGACTCGCGCGCGGCGCGGAGGTAAGGCTCGATCCGCAGCTCGACGTACATCGGCGCGAAGGTCGGAAAGCGACCGAAGGCCATGGGTACGTCCGCGATCCAGCCCGGTTCGGGGGATCCAGGAGGTGCCGCACCGAAGGCAGCCGCCCCGGCGCCGTGGGTGCGGGCCAACTGTTCACCGAACCTGTGCGCCGCGTCGGCAGTCGGGTGCTGGGGTGGCACCCGCTCAATGGTCAGGGAATCGCGCTCGACGCCGATCACCTCGGGAACGGGCGCACCCGCAGCCTCTCGCAACCAGGCGAGCCCAGCGGCTTCGGCGCGGTAGTAACTCGGGCCGGCACCGGCGCGTCGTTTGACGAAGACGTCCGTCATCACCCCTCCGCGCGCCGCGCCCCACGCTCCATGGCTGCCTGGATCACGCCGTCCGCGGCAGCCTCCAGCATCGTCAGCACCTGCCGGAAGCCCTGCGCCCCACCGTAGTAGGGGTCGGGAACGTCCAGTCGCGGGTCCGGGGGTGCGAGCCGGGTCAACTCCGGGTCGTAGGAGCGCAGCATACGCAACTGCGCTGCGTCGCCTCCGGGATGCAGCTGCGCTAGACGCTCGTAGTTGTCGCTATCCAACGCGAGCACGAGGTCGCGCTCGTGGAACCAGTCAGGATCGAATTGCCGGGCACTGTGGGGCATGTGATAGCCGCTGTCGGCCAGGATGGCGCGTGCCCGATCATCCATGTCCTCACCGATGTGCCACGCGTCCGTTCCCGCAGAATCGACCACTATTTCGTCCGAGAGTCCTGCCTCCTCGATCCGAGCGGTGAGCACCGCCTGCGCCATCGGCGACCGACAGATGTTTCCCATGCAGACGACCACGACGCGCGCCGGCTCCGAGACCATGGTCACGAGCCTAGCCTCAGGGGCGAAGCCGTCGGGCGGGGAACCTGTCGGCGCAGTAGGACACGGCTTGGTCGACCGGTAGCTCTCGAGTGGAGTTTCCGATCCGGGCATAGAACAGCACGCCCTCACTCTTGGCGGGGCGCAGGTAGACCGGTCGACGCGAGGGAGCCGCGACGATGAGGCAGACTTGGCCGCCCACCACCTCCGGGAATGAGATGGTCACCTCGGCCAGCGCCGCCGGCCCCAGGCAACGGGTGAGGAAGTCACTGAGCCACAGTTCATACCGATCGACATCGGGGTGCTTCATGTACTTGAGATCGTCGGCCAAGCCAAGAACTTCACCTTGGTCATCGACCCCGATCACCAGCGCCCCGCCCCGTGCGTTGAGGAAGCCGGCCACCGTCTTGGCGACAGCCGCCTCGATGCGGTCATCACGCTGACCGGTCCTGACGTTGTGGCGCGCGGTGGACTTGAACTCGACCTTCGTCGACTCGCCTTCGGCGATCAGTTCTCGGGGGTCGGGCGGCGCGGGCCGCGCGACCCGCTCCGCGATCAGGAACACCAGCGACGTACCCAGCAGCAGTCCCAGGATCAGCGGGACGAAGGTGGGCGTGTGTCCGGTTCTGGCAAGAGCGAGGGGCAGCAGACTGCCCAGCGCCGACCCGAGGATCCCGATTAGCACCGTCGAAGAGAACGACAGGGAGGATCTCGGTTTGATGAAGTACTTGACGACGTATCCCAGCAATGCTCCCACGAGGAGCACAGCCAGGACCACGGCGAACACGGGCACTTCCGAACTGTTGGAAGGCATGGTGACCAGTGGCGGAACCATGACAGCCATGGTCGCACGCCTCTGCCCACCCCGCCGAACCCCGTCGCTCGGCCGCTGGCCGAATTCGGCGCTTACAAAGGGTGACAGCACGGCCCCGGTGGGGCACCATTGTGCATACTTCCTCAACACCTATGCGCGGGAGGACACCATGAAGGTTTCCACCATCCTCGACCAGAAGGGTCACTCGGTGGTCACGGTTCCGCCGGATGCGACGGTCGATGTGCTCGCCGATGTGTTGGCGAAGCACAACATCGGTGCCGTCGTGGTGTCGGCCGACGGGAACTCGGTCGACGGGATCGTCTCCGAGCGGGATGTTGTACGGGCCATCGCCACGTTGGGCGCAGGTATCGTGGACGCCCGGATCGACGCCATCATGACCCCCGCCGTCGCGGTCTGCGACGCCGCTGACTCCACCGACGACCTCATGCTCACGATGACCGAGCGACGCATCCGTCACGTGCCGGTGGTGGCCGATGAGAAGCTCGACGGAATCGTGTCCATCGGCGACGTGGTGCGGGTGACCGTTGCCCAACTGGAGGAGGACAAGGCCACCCTGCTCGGCTACATCACGCAGTAGTTCCCCGTTCCAGTCCCGACAGCGACGGCGCCCGGGCAACTCCGTCGGAACCGGGTCTCCGGGTTCTGCGCTACTGGTCGTCGCCGAACGCGGTTTCCGGCAGGGACCGGGCGTTGTACTCCTCCAGCCGCCAACGGGCCAACGGGCGACCGTCATCGTCGGTCTGATCGCCCACCCTTTCGGAGAGCACGGTCCAAGCGCAGTTCGTCAAAACACCGAGGATCGCCCAATTGGGCATTGGCAGTTCGAGTAGGGAGCCGACCGCCGCCCGGGCGGAACCCCCGTGCGTGGCCACAACCAGGGTTCCGCCGTCGGGAACCTCGGCCAGTGCGTCGGTGATCGCGGCGACCATTCGGTCAGCCACCTCGCTTCGGCGTTCCCCGCCGCCGGGGCGCAGATCCGAACCGGCAGCCCAGCGGGTCAGATCGTCCGCGTGCCCAGCGAGCAACTCGTCGCGCGACAACCCCTGCCAGTCGCCGGCGAACGTCTCACGTAACCGTTCGTCCAGGTGAACATCCAGTCCGGTGATCGCCGCCAACGCGGCCGCGGTGACCCTGGCGCGACCCAGGTCGCTACTGACGATCCGGTCGGGCGGGAGGACGGCCAGGTGGCGTGCCGCCTCCGCTGCCTGGCGAACGCCCTGCTCATCGAGGGGTACGTCCTCCTGGCCCTGAAACCGCCGATCGGCGTTCCACGCGGTCCGACCGTGCCGCCAGAGCACCAGCCGCCGAGTCACGACTCGCCCGTGACCGGGTCGTCGGGAGCAGCACCGCCGATCTCGGGCAACTGAATCGTCGGGCAGTCCTTCCACAGTCGCTCCAACGCGTAGAAGGCCCGCTCCTCCGCGTGCTGAACATGCACGACGAAATCCAGGTAGTCCAGAAGTACCCAGCGTCCATCGCGCTCCCCCTCGCGGCGCACAGGGTCGACGTCCACCGCATCGAGGGCGGCTTCCACCGCATCCACGATCGCCTTTACCTGCCGATCGTTGCTGGCCGAGCAGAGCAGGAAGATGTCGGTAATCGCGAGTTGTTCACTGACATCAATGGCGACGATCTGCTCCGCCTTCTTCTCCGCGGCGGCGATGGCAGCAAGCGTCGTCAGTTCGAGGGCGCGTTCGGAAGCGGTCACGGAGTCGAGGATGTCACAGGGGCGGCGCCGGTCGTCGGGGGCGGGGCCAGGGTCGCCGGCAGGTAGATCGTCACCGGCGCTCCAGGACTCAGTTCCGCGCTCACGGAAATGGTGGACGCGGAGATCCCGGTCGCCTTGGCCACAGCCTCACCCAGGGTTCGGTCGGCCTCTGTGGCGACCACGATCTCGGCGCCCGCTGGCGGACCACTCGTCGAGGCGACCGCGGGACCGTCCGTTGGGGTCGGCAGAGGCGTGGCGGACCCAGTCGTGGGCCCGGCCCAGACGAAGGTATAACCGCCCGCCACGAGAGCATCCTTGGTGACCTCTGCGGAGATGAACACCGAGCCCTGCTGGTGCACCCGCACCCGCGGCTGCGCAGAGGTGGGGCTGGTGATGGCCCAGGGCAACAGCGCGGACACCTGGCTGGACATCTTGCCCGGCTGAACCCAACTGATAGGCAATGGCCCCAGACTGCCCGGATACGTCGGGGCTACGCCCGTCTGCAGTTTCGACTCCCTGACGTCATCGCCTGCCTGTGTCAGGAAGGCCGCCACGACCTCTACCGGTTGTGTGGACCGAGCAAGGGCACCGAGGCTACCGAGGATGGCGCGCACCTTCTCCGCCTGCGGCGGGAGTTTGGCAAGGACCGCGTTCCAGACCGCGGTGAAACGCTGGATGCGGTTGATCTCAGGCTCCTCGGGGGCCAGGTACATCGCGTAGACGGCCGCCGAGGGTCCGTCCAACGTGCGTTGACCCAGCGGCACGATCGTGAGCACGTTGCCGTACCCATCCTTGGCCACCACCGGGGTCTTGATGTTGAGTTCGACCCCGCCGACCGCGTCGACGAGGCCGGCGAAAGCCAGTCGGTCCATCGCGAACGTGCCGCCGACCGAACTGCCCGACTGTGCGGCGACCATTTGGCCGGCCTTCTCCAGCGGCAGGGTGCCGGTGTCCTGCAGGATGCGTGACTGACCCTTGCTGAGGTCGACCACGACGTCGGCAGGGAAGTAGATCTGGCTGGTTTGGGATTTCGGACCCTGCACCCCCATCAGCACGGAGTCCACCATGGACAGGTAATCGTCGCGTAACTGCACCAGCAGCGTTGGCTGCCCCTGACCGGAGGTGGGGGTCCCGCTCGGCGACGTGCTTGGAGCGGTCGGACCCGACCCGGTGGGACTGGGCAGGAGAGTCGGAGTCGGATTGGGATCGGGACTACCCGAACTGGCCCGCCAGATGGCGGCTCCCATGCCGGCAACCACGACCGCGAGGATGACGATCGCGATAAAGCTGCGGCGACGCGAGGGGTGTCTCATCGAGTGTCACGGTACAACCCCGACTTCTCGATGTACTGCGCGACAGGCTCGGGTACCAGGTAGTCGATCGTGTGACCTTCGCGGCAACGCTGTCGACACTCGGAGGAGGAGATCGCAAGAGCCGTCACCTCGATCAGCGAGACGCTGCCCGGGGGCAGCCCGGGGTCGGCCAATTCGTGTCCGGGCCGGGTGACGCCTACCAGGTGGGCGAGCCGAAGCACCTCCTGCGGGTCCTGCCAGGACAACACACTCGCCAGCGCGTCGGCACCTGTGATGAAGTACAGATCAACGCCGTCGCCATACTGGGCTGCCAGATCGCGCAAGGTATCCACCGTGTAGGTGGGACCCACCCTGTCGATGTCCACCCGGGAAACGTTGAATGTCGGATTCGCCATCGTGGCGAGCATGGTCATCAGATACCGGTCCTGCGCCGGACTGACGCTGGTCGGGTCCTTCTGCCAGGGATTGCCCGTCGGCACGAACACCACTTCGGAGAGCGAGAAGTGCTCGGCGGCCTCGGCCGCCGCCACGAGGTGGCCCTGATGGATCGGATCGAAGGTGCCGCCCATCACGCCTACCCGGCGCCGCGCGGAAGTCACGGGGCTTCGGCGTGCGTCAGCGGTCGATGTTCAGACGTGTGACCAGGAAGAGCAGCGCGAGCAGCACGACAAGTCCCGTGGCGCCGTAGATGAACGGATTGATCTCAGGCTTCTCGGCCGCCTCTTCAGTAGCAGCCAGCACCAGGCTCAGAATCGACATGTCAGCCAGGATAGCGCCTCACGGGACTATCTGGTCTGCCCGTCGCCGGTGACGATGAACGTGGTGCTCGTGAGCTCCTGCAGTCCCATGGGTCCTCTGGCATGCAACTTCTGCGTGGAGATGCCTATCTCGGCGCCGAAGCCGAACTCCTCGCCGTCGGTGAATCTGGTGGAGGCGTTGACCATGACGGCGGCGGAATCCACGGCCGCTGTGAAAGCCCGGATGGCGGGTGCGGACGTGCTTAGGATGGCTTCCGTGTGCCCGCTGCTCCAGCGTCGAATATGGCGGACGGCACCGGGCAGGTCGTCGACGATCGCGGCGGCGATATCGAGCGAGTAGTACTCGTCCGCCCAATCGACGTCGGTCGCAGGGACGAAGTCGATACCGGCCGCCTGCGCATACCCCGCCATCCGGTCATCGCCGTGCACCGTGACGCCTTTGTCCGCGAGGGCCTTGAGCGCCGGCGGGAGGAACTCGTCGGCGACGTCGGCATGCACCAGCAGGGTTTCCGCAGCGTTGCAGACGCTCACCCGCTGCGTCTTGCTGTTGACCAGCACATCTACGGCCTGGTCGATGTCGACGTCACGATCCACGTATACGTGGCAGTTCCCAACGCCGGTTTCAATCACCGGCACGGTTGAGTTGTTGACCACCGAGGAGATGAGGCCGGCGCCGCCCCGCGGGATGATCACGTCGACCAATCCGCGCGCCGTCATCAGGTGTTCGGCGGAGGAGTGCGTGACTCCCGGCACCAACTGCACCGCGTCGGTCGGCACCGCGGTGCCGGCGAGAGCCTCCCGCATGACGGCCACCAAGACCTCGTTGGTGCTGGCGGCCGAACTCGACCCGCGGAGCAGCGCGGCATTGCCGCTCTTCAGACACAAGCCTGCAGCGTCGACAGTCACATTGGGTCTGGCCTCGTAGATCATGGCCACCACGCCGAACGGCACCCGCACCTGAGAGACGTCCAGACCGTTCGGGAGTCTGAAGCCACGCACTACCGTGCCCACCGGATCGTCCAGCGTGGCCACATTCCGAAGGGCGGCCGCGATAGCCGCGATCCGCGGCGCGTCCAAGGTCAACCGGTCGATCAGGGCCTCGGACGTGCCGGACTCCCGGGCCCGCTCGATGTCTCCCACGTTCGCCGCCACGATGCGGGAGCTCTCGGCCTCCAGCGCGTCTGCCATCGCGAGCAGCGCCTCATCCTTGGCCGCGCGGGTGAGGAGCGCAAGGTCGGCGGCCGCCTCGCGCGCAGCCGCGGCAACGGTCAACACGGCCTCCCGCTCAGTGGCCGTGTCAGCGTCTGTGGCCGGGGCAATGATGTCAGTCATGGGCCAAGGTTAGGCCTTCTTCGGGTTGCGCAGCACCACAAGGTCGTCCACGTGCACGACTTCCCGCTCGAAGGCCGGCCCCATCTCAGCGGCCAACTCCCGGGTGGATCTGCCGAGCATCGCGGGTAGGTCGGCCGAGTCGTAGGCCGACAAGCCTCGAGCGATGACATTGCCAGACAGATCGACAAGATCGACCGGCCGGCCCGCCGCGAACTCGCCCTCTACCCGCACGATACCGGCGGGCAGCAGGGACTTCCGCCGATTCGCGACCGCGACAACCGCACCGTCGTCCAACACGATGCGACCCTCGCCGGTGGTTGCGTGGGCCAACCACAGATACCGCGCGGACAATGGACGAAGAGCGGGCTCGAACAGCGTTCCCACGTCCTCCCCCGCGAGAGCTTGTCGGACCAGCGGTGCCCCGGTGAGAACCACCGGGATACCTCCCGATGTTGCGATGATGGCGGCGTTCACTTTCGTAGCCATACCGCCGCTGCCGACGCCACTGCCCACCCCTCCCAAGGTGAGACCCTCCAGGTCGTCCAGGCCACTGACCCGTTCGACGACGGTGCTCTCCGGCAGTTGCGGTGGGCCGTCGTAGAGAGCATCCACATCGGAGAGCAGCACCACTGCATCAGCCTTGATCAGATGCCCCACCAAGGCCGCAAGCCGATCATTATCCCCGTGGGTGTGGGTTGCCACCGTGTCGTTCTCGTTGACGATCGGCACCACGTCGAAGGAGAGCAGGCACTCCAGCGTGTGTTTGGCGTTGGAGTAGTGGCTGCGCCGAGTGAGATCGCTGGATGTCAGCAGTACTTGGCCGACAGTGATCCCGTGACTGCGGAATTTCGACGTGTAGTGGGCCAGCAGGAGTCCCTGCCCAACGCTTGCCGCCGCCTGCTGGGTCGGCAGGTGCTTAGGCCGCCCGGAGAGCCCCATGGGCACGATGCCGGCGGCGACCGCACCACTGGTGACGAGCACCACCTGCTGTCCTTGCGCGACCCGGGCGGCGAGCACCTCCACCAAGTTGTCGATCCGTTGGTAGTCGAGGGCACCGTCGGGACCGGTGAGCGAGGAGGAACCGATCTTCACGACCACACGTTCGGCTTCGGCTATCTCCGGACGCATTACCTGACCACCCGTCCATCCCCGTCCGGCGCCGCACCGGCCTCATCCGGGGCCGCCGCATCCGCCGGGGCCGCCGCATCCGCCACGACAGCGTCACCGCCCTGACCGGCTTCGTCATCTTCGTCATCGACCCAACTCGGCTGCCAGTCGAATACCACCGAGTTGTCCGGCGGACCGATCAGCACATCGCAGCCCGGGACTGCACCCAAGCGCACCAATTCGTCCTCGACTCCCAGGCGCGCCAGGCGTTCGCCGAGGTAGGCGACGGCGTGGTCATTGCCGAAGTCGGTCTGACGGACCCACCTTGTGGGACGGTCGCCCCGCACCCGGAACGCTCCATCCGCCAGCGCGATCACCTCGAAACCACCATCGTCCACGGCCACCGGCGCGATGATGACACGCGGTCGGGCCACCTCTTCGGCAGCGGCGCGCTCCCTCGCTTCACGAACCAGGGCCGCCATCGCGAAGGAGAGCTCCCGCAAGCCGAAATGACTGACCGCCGACACCTCGAAAACCTGATAGCCGCGCGCAAGAAGGTCCGGACTCACCATGTCCGCGAGGTCGCGTGCCTCGGGGATATCGACTTTGTTCAGCACGACCAGTCGGGGCCGATCCTCGAGATCCCCGTAGTTGGAGAGCTCGGTCTCGATGACATCGAGGTCCGTCAGGGGATCCCGGCCCGGTTCCAGGGTGGCGCAATCGAGAACATGCACCAGCGCCGCGCAGCGCTCGACGTGTTTCAGGAACTCCAGGCCCAACCCGCGGCCCTCGCTCGCTCCTGGGATGAGACCGGGGACGTCGGCGACGGTGAAGACCGTGTCTCCCGCCGTGACAACACCCAGGTTGGGCACCAGGGTCGTGAACGGGTAGTCGGCGATCTTCGGTCTGGCAGCACTCATCGCTGAGACCAGGGACGACTTGCCGGCGCTGGGGAAACCGATGAGGCCGATGTCGGCGACCGTCTTCAACTCGAGCACCAGGTCGGCAGCGTCGCCGGGTTCTCCGAGCAAAGCGAATCCCGGAGCCCGTCGTCGCCGGTTGGCCAGCGCTGCGTTCCCCAGGCCGCCGCGGCCGCCGCGAGCCGCCACGAAGCGCTGACCCTCGGTCGCCAAGTCCGCGAGTTCACGGCCCGCCTGAGTCCGCACCACGGTGCCGACAGGTACTTCGACGATGACGTCTTCGGCGTCTGCCCCGTTGCGGTTACTTCCCTGTCCAGGGGTTCCGTTGCCGGCACGGCGATGGGGATGTCTGGAGACGTCGAGCAGGCTGGCGGCACCGCTGGTGGCCACCAGGATCACGTCACCGCCCCGTCCACCATTGCCACCGTCAGGACCGGCAAGGGGTTTGAACTTCTCGCTGCGAATGGAGGCGCAGCCGTTACCGCCGTCGCCGGCGATCGCCCGAAGGACCGCCGAGTCGACGAACGTGGTCATGAGACATCCCTTGCAAGTGTCCTCGGATGGGGCATCCCCGACGCGCCGAGGGCGCGGCCGGAGCTAGCCGACGGCGACGATGTTGACGACCCGACGTCCCCGGCGGGTGCCGAAGTCGACGGTGCCTTCAACGAGTGCGAAGAGGGTGTCGTCGTCACCGCGACCCACATTGACGCCGGGGTGGAAGTGCGTGCCGCGCTGGCGAACGATGATCTCGCCGGCAGACACCAACTGGCCGCCGAAGCGCTTAACCCCGAGACGCTGGGCGTTGGAGTCGCGTCCGTTCCTGGTGCTGGAGGCACCCTTCTTATGAGCCATGAGGTCTACTTCCCGGTTCCGATGCCGGTGACGCGCAGCTTCGTCAGGGCCTGACGGTGCCCCTGACGCTTGCGGTAGCCGGGCTGGTTCTTGGACTGTAGGATGTGGATCTTCGGTCCCTTGGTGTGCTCCAGCACCTCGGCTGTCACCGCCAGGTCCTTCAGTTCTGACTGGGAATGCGTGACATTGTCACCATCCACCAGGAGCAGGGCTGGCAGGGTCAGGGTGCTGCCGGGCTCGCCGTCGACACGGTCGACGGTAACAACGTCTCCGACGGCAACCTTTTCCTGGCGGCCACCGGCGCGAACGATCGCAAACACCGGGGTACTCCTTGATTTCGTAGGTGTGGGCGGGCGAGCAGTTCAGCGCCGCCCAAAGGTGCTCTGGGCACTGGCCTAGAGTCTACGGCACAGCGCCGCGCGGCACCCTGCCGGGTGCTATTTGGCGGCCGATTCGACGACCTCGGAGGACTCATCGTCGACGACAACCACCGATTCCGTGCCGTCGTCACCGGCTGGCGCTGTTGCTGACTCCGTTCCGGCATCGTCCACCGGCGCAGCAGCCGGCTCCGTTCCGGCATCGTCCACCACTACTTCGACCACCTCAACCTCTTCAATTTCGGGGGTCGCATCCTCGTGCTCGCCATCCCCAACCTTGGAGGGCTCCTGCTTGGGGGCACCCGGGATGGGGCCGGTCACCTTCGGGCGGCGGGTCCGGTGCACCCGCGGATCGGAGCCTCCATGGCCGTGCGGTTCGGTGTTGATCTTCACGCCTCGGCCGTTGCACACCTCGCAGGTCTCCGAGAAGGTCTCCAACAGACCCTGCCCAATGCGTTTGCGGGTCATCTGAACAAGCCCCAGCGTGGTGACCTCTGCCACCTGATGCTTGGTCCGGTCCCGGCTGAGGCACTCCACCAGGCGCCGCAACACCAGATCCCGGTTGCTCTCCAACACCATGTCGATGAAGTCGACGACGATGATGCCGCCGATATCGCGCAGGCGGAGCTGACGCACGATCTCCTCGGCTGCCTCGAGGTTGTTCCGGGTGACCGTCTCCTCCAGGTTCCCGCCCTTACCGGTGAACTTCCCGGTGTTGACATCGACCACCGTCATCGCCTCGGTCCGGTCGATCACGAGCGAACCGCCCGACGGTAGCCACACCTTGCGATCAAGGGCCTTGGACAACTGCTCGTCGATGCGGAAGGCCGAGAACACATCCTCGTTCTTGGTCCATTTCTGCAGCCGGTCCGCCAGGTCCGGGGCGACCCTGGTGATGTACTCGTGGACTTCGGCGTACGCCTCATCACCGCTGACGATCATGCCGGCGAAATCCTCGTTGAATATGTCGCGGACCACCTTGATCGCCAGGTCCGGCTCGGCACGCAGTTGGCTGGGCGCCGAACCGGTCTTCGCCGCGGCTTGGATCTTCTCCCATTGCTCTGCCAGCCGAACGACGTCGTTGCTGAGTTGTTCTTCGCTCGCCCCTTCGGCCGCAGTCCGGACGATGACGCCGGCCTCCTCAGGCATGACCGAACGCAGAATCCGCTTGAGTCGTGAACGTTCCTTGTCCGGAAGTTTGCGACTGATGCCGGTCATGCCGCCCTCTGGAACGTAGACGAGGAACCGTCCTGGAAGGGAGATCTGACTGGTCAGACGTGCGCCCTTGTGCCCCATCGGGTCCTTCGTCACCTGGACGAGTACGGCGTCCCCGGCCTTGAGCGCCAATTCAATCCGTTTCGGCTGTCCTTCCATGCCGGCGGCGTCCCAGTTCACCTCGCCCGCGTACAGGACGGCATTGCGGCCCCGCCCGATGTCGACGAAGGCTGCCTCCATGCTGGGCAGAACGTTCTGAACCTTGCCCAAGTAGACATTGCCGATCATCGATCCGGTCTCGGCCGACGAGACGTAGTGCTCGACGAGGACCTCGTCCTCGAGCACGCCGATCTGGGTCATGGCGCCGCGTTGACGGACCACCATCCTGCGATCGACCGCTTCCCGACGGGAGAGGAACTCGGCTTCGGTCAGGATGGGCGCCCGGCGTCCGCGGGTCTCCCGACCTTCGCGGCGGCGCTGTTTCTTGGCTTCCAGTCGGGTCGAGCCCTTGACGGCTGTGACCTCGTCGCTCGCCTTGCGCGGTTCGCGCACCTTGGTGACGGTGTTGGGCGGATCGTCGGCGCCGTCGGCGTTACCCCCACCCCCGGAGCCACGACGGCGACGCCGACGCCGACGCCGGTTACCGCCTTCGGCCTCACCATCACCACTGCGGTTGCCGTTGCCCTCGCCCGACTGCTGGGCGTCTGAGTCATCACTGTCATCGGACGCTTCGGCGGTCTCGTTCGAACCGTCCTCGGCTGTTGCCTCTGCGGCGCCGTCGGGCTTGCGCCGATTCCGGCCGCGACCTCCGCGGCGACGACGACGGGCCGGGCGGTCTCCGGATTCGCCCTCGCTGTCGTTCTCGTTGTCGTTCTCGGACCGCTGGTTGTCGTCGGCCTTGTCGACTGCACCTCTGGACGTGGCGCCAGTGTCTTCGTCGTTCCCTGACGGTTGGCTGTCCTGCTGCCCGGAATCCCCGGAGGCAGACTTGGACCGTGCAGTCTTGGGGGCCGCGGGTGCGGGTTCCGGGGCCTGGAAAACGGCCGGCACCGCGGCGGCGGGCCGGGTCGTGGGGGTTTCGTGGACGCCTTCGTCGGTCTCAGCGGCGGAGAACAGCGCGGCCGGTGGACCGGCTGGGCGGGATGCCGCCCGGCGTCGCCCACGGGGCTTTGCCTCGCCGTTGGCTCCGGCTGTCTGGTCGCCCTCGGCTGCGGCGTCAGCTGTGGTGGTGTCTCCAGCATCGTTCATACGGGCCATGCCCCTCTCGCCCCCGGGCGCTAGCGGCACATTCGTGGCGCTGCTGCGGCTCAGGGGCCGTTGTGCGCGGACCCTGGGGGCCGCGAAGCTTCACGTGGATGCACCGGGCCGGTTATTGACCAGGTGCCGACGAGGTCGGACGGCGGCCGGCCTCGCCACCGTCGACCCCGGTGGGGGTCTCCGCCGCCCGGTCGGGCGCCAGCGGATCGGTGACGCTGCCGTGGTCCTCACCCAGTGGCCCCTGCGCCAGCCTTGTCACCTGCGGAGGTGACGGCGGCGCGAGGGCGGCAACCTGTGCAAGGCCCGCCAGGACATCGTCGGGTCGAACGGACGGGGTTCCGTGCCGGACAACCAGGGTCAGTATCGCACATCCGGTGTGATCTGCGACGCACTGTGCGGTTAGCAGCGCGGGCTTCACGTCGAAAGTACGCAGACCCTTCTTGGTCATTCGCTGGACCTCGACCTGCTCGGCGCCCTGCAGGGCAGCGAGAGCGGCGGCGGCATCGTCTACTGCCACACCGGGAAGGGCGATGCGCCAGACCGACGCCTCCAACCGATTCGCGAAATCGGGCGTCGTTGCCCGAACGACGTCCACTATGTCGAAACCTGTCGGTAGGGATTCGTCGAGCGCGGACCGAAGGCGCTCCGGGTCGAGGTGAGCCATAACCCCGATTTCCAGGTACTCGGCCTCGCTCGCTGCACCCGTGGGTGCGGCGTTGGCATAGGAGATCTTCGGGTGCGGGGAGAATCCGGCCGAATATGCCATCGGTACCCCGGCGCGTCGGATGGCCCGCTCGAGCGCGCGTTGGAAGTCGCGGTGGCTGGCGAACCTCATCCGCCCACGTTTGGCGTACTGCAGGCGAAAGCGCTCGACCGGTGGCAGGTACTCGCGGTCGGGCCCCGGCCGGCTCACGCCGAATCCGAGACCCGGTCGGGCAGCACCGGCACCGGGACGAAGGCCACCCCGGTGGGTCCCACCTGGATCTCGGTGCCCATCTGGTCACATACGCCGCAGTCGAAGCACGGCGTCCACCGGCAGTCGTCGACTTCGACCTCGTCCAGGGCGTCTTGCCAATCGGCCCAGAGCCATTCCCGGTCCAAGCCCGAATCCAGGTGGTCCCAGGGAAGCACCTCAGCCTCATCGCGCGTTCGGGTCGTGTACCAGTCGACGTCGACGCCGGAACCGGCCAACCCGTTCTCGGCAGCCTGCATCCATGCTTCGAAGGAGAAGTGTTCGCTCCAGCCGTCCAGGCGGGCCCCAGCTCGCCAGACGGCTTCGATGACAGCACCGACCCGCCGATCGCCACGCGACAGCAGCCCTTCGACGATCCCCGGGCGACCGTCGTGGTACCGGAAGCCGATCGACTTGCCCACTTCGCGGTCACCGCGGATAGCGTCGCGCAGTTTCGTCAACCGCTCGTCGGTCGTCTGCCAGTCCAGTTGCGCCGCCCACTGGAAGGGGGTGTGCGGCTTCGGCACGAAGCCCCCGATGGACACGGTGCACCGGATGTCCCGGCGCCCGGCCACCTCCCGCCCAGTGCGGATCACTTCCCGGGCCAGGCGGGCGATCTGGAGAACATCCTCGTCGGTCTCGGTGGTCGCCCTGCACATGAACTAGATCTTGACCTGCCGCCAGCCGGCGGCATAGGCAGCCGTCACGGTCCGGATCAGGTCGTCCTCGGTCACCATCTTGTTGATCACCCGCCGGATCCGCTCCGACCCGCCCTCCGGCGCGAAAGTCAGCCCGGAACGGCGACCGTTACGGGACAGTTCGTCAGCCAATTCGATATTGAAGGCATCCACCCTGGTCGAGGGCAGGGACAGCGACGTGTTTGTCCCCTCGTACTGGTCGGCTAGACCCGTGGTGATCTCGGCTATCTCGGAGTGGTCAGCGCTGGACAGGCTGAGCAATCCGACCTCCTCGAAACCGGTCCGTTCGACCGCGTTGGTGACCATGTCACCGACAGTGGTGACCGAGCGCTCCCGAACTGGTCGGGTGATCATGCCAGCCTGGCAGAATCGACAGCCACGGGTACAGCCCCGGAAGATCTCCACACTTGCCCGTTCATGGACGGTCTCGGCCAACGGCACCAGCGGGGCCTTCGGGTACGGCCACTGGTCCAAGTCCGACACGGTGTGCTTGCTGACGCGCCAGGGGACCCCAGGTCTGTTGGGGGCCACCCGGCGGATCCGGCCATCGGGTAGGTACTCGACGTCGTAGAACCGCGGTACGTACACCCCGCCGGTGGCGGCGAGGCGCAGCAGCAACTCCTCACGCCCGCCGGGAGACCCCGCAGCCTTGTGCCCCCGGACCACGTCGGTGATGGCCAACACTGCTTGCTCACCGTCGCCGAGCACCGCAGCATCGATGAAATCGGCGATGGGTTCCGGGTTGAACGCCGCGTGGCCGCCGGCTATCACCAACGGCCCAGCCTCACGCTTCGACGCGTGCAGGTCCATTCCCGCGAGATCGATCGCCGTGAGCATGTTCGTGTAGCCCAGTTCGGTGGCGAACGAAACGCCGAGAATGTCGAAGTCGGCGATCGGCCGATGGGCATCCACCGTGAAGGCGGGGATGCCCCGTTCCCGCATGATCGCCTCGAGATCGGGCCAGACCGCATAGCTGCGCTCGCAGAGCACGTCGGGTTGTTCGTTCAGCACCTCGTACAGGATCTGAACGCCCTGGTTGGGCGCCCCAACCTCGTAGGCGTCCGGGTACATCAACGCCCAGCGAACAGCCGCGTCCTCCCAGTCTTTGACCACGGAGTTCAACTCACCACCGACGTACTGGACGGGCTTCGACACCAGCGGTAGCACGTGTTCAAGCTGCGCGAAGACGTCCTGTGGGGCCATGCGGACAAGGGTACGAGGTGCTGGCACGGCCCGCCTATCTGGCGGGGTGGCTGCGCAAGTGGACGCTCGTCAACAGCCCGATCCCCGCCCAGACCGCGAACATCGAGGAGCCGCCGTAGGACACCAACGGCAGCGGCACCCCGGTCACCGGCATGATCCCGAGATTCATCCCGATGTTCTCGAACGCCTGCACCGCGAACCAGATGACGATGCCGGCCGCGAGGAGTCGGCCGAACCTGTCCGGGGCCGCCATGGCGATCCGGGTCCCCCGCCACAGGATGACCCCGACGAGCACAATCAGCAGCCCGGCCCCCAGCAACCCGAGTTCCTCCCCTGCCACGGAGAACACGAAGTCGGTCTGTTGATAGGGCACGGTGCGACCTTGGGTCTGGGCGCCGTGGAAGAGCCCTTGTCCGAGTAGGCCGCCCCCGGAGATCGCCAATTTGGCCATCCTGGTGTTGTAGCCCGCGCCTTGCGGGTCGGCGGCCGGGTCGAGAAACGTCGTCAGCCGATCGAGTTGGTAAGTGTCCAGCACTCCGGCGGCCAGCACCGCCCCAGCCGCGATCACGGCGCCAGCCACCATGGCGAACAGCCAGCGCTTGTCCGTGCCAGCGACGGCCAGCATCCCGAAAACAGTCGCCGCGATCACCAGCACCGTTCCCAAGTCAGGCTGCAGAAGGATCAATGCCATCGGCACTCCGGCCAACGCCAGGGCCGTGACAACCTCATTGCGGCCCGGCCCCACCTCGGGAGCCAGCCCCGAGCGACCAACTCGATGGGTCAAGGCCAGGGCCACGACCGTGACCACCGCTACCTTCGCCAATTCGCTGGGTTGCAGGGAGAATCCGGCGGGCAGCACGATCCACGCCTGGATTCCGTTCTGGACGGTGCCGAGTGGCGACAGGACAGCCAGCAGGACGAGGATCGCGGCCGCATACAGCCAAGGCGTCAGGGCTCGCAGGGTCCGATACCCCAGGCCGGCGACCAGGACGCACAGCCCCATCCCCACGACGATGTTCACCAGATGCTTGTCGAGGAAGGCCCGGGGATCGTCACCGGCCGCGAGCAGCCGACCGCGGGTTGCCGAGAAGATGAGCAGGGCTCCCATCATCGACAGCAGCACGGCCGAGCCGAGCAGGGCCAGGTCGAGCCGTTGCAGGAACCGCCACCATCGGGGTCCGCCCTTCGGAGCCAACCTGGGGTACCGCGCCCGGGTGGCCGCGGGGGCCGTTGGGGTTCCAGTCGTGGGCGCCGTCATCGATCCTGCCCGACGCGCGGCAACGAACGTGCCGGGGCACCGCCGCGCAGCACGCTGCGAGCCGGGTCCACCTTCGAGCCGTCGATCCCGAATAGGGACTCGTACACGGCTCGAACGCTGGGTCCGGAAGTCCCGGCACCGGTGCCGCCTTGGCTCACCATGAACACGACCGCGTACCTCGGGGCGTTCGCCGGGGCGAACGAGGCGAACCAGGAGGTTGTTTGCTTGCCGTCGACCTCGGCCGTGCCGGTCTTGGCGGCGATCGGCACCTGATCGAGCGGGAAACCGCTGAAGACGTTGTGCGCGGTACCGTTCACGGGCACACCTGAGAGCGCCTGCTGCAGGTAAGCGATGGTTCTGGCATCCGCCGGCAACGTGCCGTTCACCTTCGGCGCGAGTTCCCGAACCACGTCACCGTTGGGACGCACGATCGCCTTCGCCACGTGGGGTTCGTAGAGGGTGCCACCGTTGGCCACCGCGGCATAGATGGTCGCCATCTGCAGCGGCGTCGCCAACGAGTCACCCTGACCGACCGCGAAGTTGATCGCATCACCGGCCCGGTAGCGGGCACCGTCCTGGCAGTACTCGGTGGCGTACTTGCGGTACAGCTCCGCCTGGGCCGGGTCGGCGACCTCCGGGTAGCCGTTGGCGGCCCGACGGCAGTACGCGGCGCTGAGTTCGGCATAGTCGGATTTCTTGCGCTCGCGATCCACCACCCTGCCGGTGGACTCGCCTGGAAGGTCCACCCCGGTCCGCCGACCCAGCCCGAACCTCTCAGCCGTGCGCAGGAAGAGGTCGGCGGTGCGACCGGAGGGTTCACTGCCGCCGTCGCGGCGCCACATGTCGTAGGCGAGCCGGTAGAACACCGTGTCGCAGGAGACTTCCAAAGCCCGCGCTAACGAGATATCGCCGAAGCCCTCGGACTCGTAGTTGCGGAAGGTCTGACCCGACACCGTGTAGGAACTGGGGCAGGGATAGGTCCCGTTGAGGTCGGCACCTCCGAGGACGGCAGCCGTGGTGCTGATGACCTTGAAGGTGGATGCGGGCGCCAGATCGCCTTGGGTGACCCGGTTGATCAGCGGCTTCCCCGCCGCCGGGTCCGTGAGTTTCGCGTACTGAGCTTCGGTGAGGCCGTCGTTGAGTTGCGAGGGGTCGAAATCCGGGGCGGAGGCCATCGCCAAGACGTCGCCGTTGGTGACGTCGAGTACGACCGCCGCGCCGCCGTCGGCGGCCAGTCCACTCTGCCGTGCCCGTGAGACCGCAGCTGCCAGCTGCTTCTCCACCACCGCCTGCAGTGCGGCGTCGATGTTCGTGACCAGGTAGTCGCCGGGGACAGCCGGTGTCGCGACCGCTGCGTCCCCTCCGCCCGGGGACCGTAGCCCATCGGTGCCGCGAAGATCCTTGTCATACTGCGCTTCCAGGCCCGATCGCCCGACCAACGAGGCAGCGCTCAGGCCCGGATCGCTCTTGACCTCCTCGGCGTTGGCCTGCCCGACGTAGCCGACGACATGGGCCGGCCTCGCCCCCTCCGCCCCGGGGAGGTCACGCACCGAGCGGGTTTGCAGCGCCAAGCCCGGGTAGCGCTGGGGATTCTCAACGAGATCCATCACGTCGGCGACCTTGATGTCGCGGGCGATCGTCACCTGCCGGGTGGTGGCCGACTCGACCTGCCGCTTGAGTGACACGACGTCGGTTCCCAACATCGTGGCCACGGCCGCGAGCGACGCCGGGCCATCGGGCGAATCCGACAACTTCCTGGTGTCGGCGACCACATCAGTCGCGGTCCGGTTGCCGGCGAGGGGCCGGCCCACCTGGTCAAGGATCACCCCGCGAGGCGCGGGGATGACCGAATTGAGTCCGGCACTTGCGGCTGCTCCCTGACGGCCGGTACCTGTCAATTGCAGGTAGGCAAGCCGACCGAGCAGTGTCACGACGAGCGACAGCAACAGCACCTGCAGGACGATCAGTCGCCAACGTGACTTCGAGGTGAGACGGGGTCGCGGTCGGCCAGGCTCGCGCACACGACCCTCGCACGCCGAAGGCTGAGGCTGGACAGGGGGCACCTGGTCGATCATCGCGCCGCCCCCGGCTGCATTCCCGGGGCTGCACCCAGCCACGTGCGCAGCGCCGGTACCAGGGCGAAGGCCAGGGCGGTTCCGAGCACCAGCTGTCCCAGGAGACTCCAGCCGAACTGGCTCCAGCCTTCGACCTGCTGCCCGACGGCGAAGGCTACCAACCAGGCCCCCGCTACCCAGACGGTGCTCAACACGCCCACGTAGAGCCCGCGCGCCCACCAGACGTGCGGCACCCGATCGAACCAGCTCACGGCTGCCAGTCCCAATAGGGTTCCGGCCAACGCATTGGCGCCCAGCGTCCCGGCGGCAGGTGGCAGCAGATCGACTGTGAGACCCGCGGCGAAGCCCAGGACGGCGGCCTCCAACGGACGCAGTCGTAGGGCGGCCGCCAGCACGACCACTGGTACGAGGCTCAGTGGAATCGCCAGCCGCGACACGACGGCGCCCTGCACCAGTGCAGCGACCACGACCGTTGCGATGGCCACCGCCCGCGCCCGCCACCTCATGATGTCTCCGACGGCGACGGTTGCGTCGACGGTTCCGTCGGCAGCACCGAACGTTGCCCGCCGGCACCACCGGCCTTGACAACCCCGACCAGATCCAACGAGGTCAAGCCAGCACTGGGTTCCACGACCACCAGTCGACCGGAAGCGATATCCCCCCGCAGCGCCGACACCCGACCGATCGGCAGATCCGCCGGGAACGGCCTGCCCTCGGCGGAGCCGAAACTCACGATCTCATCGCCGAGTTTGATGTCGGCGGCGGGATCGAGAAGTCGAAGGGTCAGCCCACGCGGGTCACCGGTTCCGGCGACAACCGCAACCTGGTTGGTCCGCGCCACCCGGGCTCCCACCGTGCTGGTCGGGGAACTCAGCAACTGCACCGAGGCCGAACGGGCGGTGACAGCGGTCACCCGTCCCACCAGGCCACCGCCGGTGATGACGGCGCGGTCGGGGGTGACGCCCTGCTCGGATCCCACGTCCACAACCACCGACCCGACTCCCGGCCCGGCGGCCGGGTAGGCGACCACCCGAGCCGGTACGACCTGCAGATCACTGCCGACCACAGCGCCTAGCAAAGCGTCGAGCTCGGCCAGGCGCGCTTGCGCGCGCGGCTCGACCGACGGCGGTTGCTGTGCCGACCAGAGCCGCGCACGCGTGGATTCGTCCCCGAAATCGGAGACGCCCTGCACCCAGTCGGTCAGCGGCGAGGCCAGCGCGCCAGCGGCATTCTGGAAGGGCGATGCCACCCAGGCGACGCCCGAGCGCAGGGCTTCTGGCACCGCGCCGCCTCGCACGTCGAGCAGGATCGCGGTCAGTGCGATAGCGACCAGGACCGTGACCGTGTTTCGGGTGCGATGGATCACTGCCGGGGTTCCGCCACGAGTACGTCTTTGAGCACCTCGAACTGCTCCAGGCACAATCCAATCCCCCGCGCCACACAGCGCAGTGGATCCTCGGCGACGGTGACGGGCATCCCGGTGGCGTGTCGTAGTCGCTCCGGCATCCCGGCGAGTTGAGCCCCGCCACCTGCGAGCACGATCCCCCGGTTCAACAGGTCGACCGACAACTCCGGTGGCGTCCGGTCCAGTACCGAACGCACCTCCGCGACGATCCGTTCGACGGGCTCATCGAGTTCGCGGCGCAACTCCTCCGATGTCACGACCACACTGCGGGGCAGACCGCTGACGAGGTCGCGACCGCTGACTTCCGCGTGGGTGCGGTCGAGAACCGGAAACGCGGAGCCCAACTGCATCTTCAGTCGCTCCGCGGTGCCGTCACCGATAAGTACCGAGAACTCGCTCTTCAGGTAGGACACGATCCGGTCATCCAGGGCACCCGCGCCGATGCGGGTCGAGCTGCTCACCACGATCCCACCGGAGGAGATCACCGCGACTTCGGTGGTACCTCCGCCGATATCCACCACCATCGAACCAACCGGCTCGTGAACCGGCAGGTCGGCGCCGATGGCCGCCGCCATCGGCTCCTCTATGAGATAGACCTTGCGGGCACCCGCTGAGTAGCCGGCGTCGCGAACAGCGCGCTGCTCGACGTCGGTGATCCGACTCGGCACGCAGATCAGAAGCCTGGGCCGGGCGAACAGGCCGGAGGTGTGCACCTGCTGGATGAAGTAGCGCAGCATCCGTTCGGTGACGTCGAAGTCGGCGATGACGCCTTGCTGCATCGGTCTGATGACGACAACAGCATCAGAAGTGCGACCGAGCATCGATTTGGCCCCGGCACCGACCGCAACGATCTCCTCGGTACGCCCATCCAGGGCGACGACACTCGGTTCATCCAGTACGAGTCCCACACCGCGCTCGTACACCAAGGTGTTGGCCGTCCCGAGGTCGACGGCCATGTCTCGGCCCAGCATTCCGCTGAGGCGCGACGACAACTGCACCTGGACTAGCCAGCCAGGGCAGGAAAGAAGAGCGCGATCTCACGAGCGGCGCTCTCTGGAGAGTCCGACCCGTGCACAACGTTCTCCGACAGAACCGTGGCGAGATCCCCGCGGATGGTTCCCGGGGCAGACGCGGCCGGATCGGTGGCCCCCATCATCGTTCGCCAGCCGGCGATCGCCTCTCGGCCCTCGATGACGCCGGCCAGTAGCGGCCCGGAAGTGATGAAGTCGACGAGTTCGTCGAAGAAGGGCTTCCCCCGGTGTTCGCCATAGTGCTCTTCGGCGACGGCCCGCTCAAGGGTGCGCAACTCGAGCGCGACGAGCGTGAACCCCTTGGCCTCGATCCGGCTCACGACTTCGCCCACCAGGCCGCGGGCCACTCCGTCGGGCTTGACGAGGATGAGGGTGCGTTCGGTCATGGGTCGACTCCTGGCTCGTTGCGGCGACGGCGGGCCATGGGAACAGCCAGCCCTGCGGAAAGCCTACGAGTCAGGCACCCGAGGGTGCCGACGGGGGTGCGGGCGTCGAGGAGGCCCGCACGGCATCCGCCGCGTCGGCCTTGCGACCGAAATGGACCGCCGCCCACCACAGCGCCGCGAAGATGCCGCCGAGCAGGAACATGCCCGGGACGACGAAGCCGCAGGCCACCACCAGCACCTGAACCAACCAGCCGAGGGCGACACCGAAACGTCGGGTGACGACAGCGGAGGCGATGATGCACAGCACCACCAGGCCGGCACCGAGCCAGGCAGCCGTAGGCCCATCGGCGGCCTCACCGAGGAAGTAGGCCACCGGAATGAACAGCGCCATCACAAGCGTCTCGAATACCAGCACGCTGGTGCCCAGAACCCTCATCGCACATCCTCCCCGCGCAGCAGGGCGCGGGCGTCGCCGACGCTGGTTACCGAACCCGTGACGAGTACTCCCGCCATCACATCGTCGGCCAACATCCGGTCGGCCGCCTCCACTGCCACCTCAAGGGCGTCGGCCATGTCATCGGCGACGTGCACCCGGTCGATCCCGAACTGGCTCACCGCGGCCGCGGCCAGATCATCGATATCCATCGCCCTGGGAGAGGAGTTCACCGTCACCACCACTTCGTCGACCGCATCGCCGAGCCCGGCGAGGATCCCGCTGGCGTCCTTGTCGGCGAAGACCGCCACGACAGCGACCAGGTAGTCGAAGCCGAACGCCTCCGGCAGGGCCGCGGCCAGGGCAGTGGCCCCGGCCGGGTTGTGTGCGGCGTCCGCGACGATGGTGGGCGACGTCCGCAGCACTTCCAGCCGGCCCGGCGATGCGGCCGCAGCGAAACCCGCTTGGACGGTCTCCTCGTTGAGCATCCTGGTGCCATCGCCGAAGAACCGTTCAGCCGCAGCCAAGGCCACCGCGGCGTTTTCGGCTTGGTGGATTCCGTGAAGCGGCAGGTAGATGTCCCGGTACTCCCCAGCGAGGCCGGCAATAGTGAGCAGTTGCCCGCCGACCGCCACGACCCGGCCCTCCACGGAGAAGTCCCGACCGAGCCGGAGCAGCGCCGCCCCTTGTTGCTCAGCGGTGGCGGCGATGACATCGACATCGGCGCGATCTTGTCGCCCGAGCACCACCGGGGCGTCGCTGGTGATAATCCCGGCCTTCTCCGACGCGATGGCGGCAACGTCAGGACCCAGGTACTCCATATGATCCAGACCAATCGGCGTGATCACATCCACAGTCGGCGAGACCACGTTGGTAGCGTCCCAGCGACCTCCCATGCCGCACTCGATGATCATCACGTCCACCGGGGCATCGGCGAAGCAGGCGAAGGCGATTGCCGTGAGTACCTCGAAAGCGGTCATGGGTGCGTGCGGGTCGCGGGCGTCGATAAGGCCCACGTACGGCGCGATGTCCTGGTAGGCGGCGACGAATCGCTCCCGCTCCACCGGTTCACCGTCGAGCAGGATCCGCTCGCGCACCGTGTGCAGGTGCGGGCTGAGGTAGGTGCCGGTGGTGAGCCCGAACGCCCGCAGTAGGGACTCGGTGATCCGTGCCGTCGAGGACTTGCCGTTCGTGCCCGCGATATGGATGACCGGCGCGCTGCGTTGCGGGTCCCCCAACAACTCCATAAGTGCGGTCTCCCGACCAAGATCCGGCGCAATCCGGGTCTCAGGCCAGCGCCGGGCCAACTCGGCCTCGACGCCGGCGAACGCGGCCGCCAGCGCCTCGGGATCCGGCGCCGGGACCCGGTCCTCCGCCTCGTGGTCCGAATCCGGGGAGTCGTCGTGGTCGTTGGTCACGGCACCCATGCTAGGGGTCACGGCCCCCGCCAGCCCCCGCAGCGCACGGCCATAGGATGTGGCGCATGACCCACACCCCAACGGATCCCTTCGACGCCAGCACCTCGACGGGCGCGACTTCGACGGCTCAGGTACCCGACAAGCCCGCCCTTGAGGGGCTGGAGGATCGCTGGTCGAAGGCCTGGGAAGAGCAAGGGCTGTACCGCTTCGATCGCACCAAGAGCCGCGCCGAGGTGTACTCGATCGACACGCCACCGCCGACGGTCAGCGGCGCCCTGCATGTCGGCCACGTGTTCTCGTACACCCACACCGACTGCATCGCCCGGTACCAGCGTATGTGCGGCAAAGAGGTCTTCTATCCCATGGGCTGGGACGACAACGGGCTGCCGACGGAACGCCGGGTGCAGAACTACTTCGGCGTGCGTTGCGATCCGTCGCTGCCCTACGACCCGGACTTCATTCCGCCCGAGAAGCCCGGTAAGCAGCAGCTACCGATCTCGCGTCGCAACTTCGTTCACCTGTGCGAACAGTTGACCGTTGAGGATGAGAAAGCCTTCGAGTCGTTGTGGCGCGAACTGGGCCTGTCGGTGGACTGGACCCACACCTACCAGACGGTGGACGACCGTGCCCAGGCTACGTCGCAGCGGATGTTCCTGCGCAATCTCGCCCGCGGTCAGGCCTACCAGGCTGAGGCGCCGACCCTGTGGGATGTCACCTTCCGGACCGCCGTGGCGCAGGCAGAACTCGAGGACCGGGAGCGCCCGGGCGCCTACCATCGCGTCGGCTTCCACCGTGCCGACGGCGAGAAGGTGTTCATCGAGACCACCAGGCCCGAGCTGTTGCCGGCCTGTGTGGCGCTGGTGGCCCACCCCGACGACGAGCGCTACCAACTGCTATTCGGGTCCAGCGTGCGGACTCCGCTGTTCGATGTCGAGGTGCCGGTGGTTGCGCATCACCTGGCCGAACCCGACAAGGGTTCGGGCATCGCCATGATCTGCACCTTCGGCGACACGACCGACGTCACCTGGTGGCGGGAGCTCCGGTTGCCGACCCGCGCGGTCATCGGTTGGGACGGTCGGATCAAGTCCGACATACCCGACTGGATCACCAGCGAGAGCGGCAGGCAGGCCTACGCGGCCATCGCCGGGGCCACCGCCTTCACCGCGAAAGAACGCATCGCCGAGTTGCTGGCGGAATCCGGAGATCTGATCGGCGAACCTCGACCGATCACGCACGCCGTCAAGTTCTTCGAGAAGGGCGAGAAGCCACTGGAGATCGTCTCCACCCGTCAGTGGTACCTGACCAACGGCGGCCGTGACGATGACCTCCGGGCAGCCCTGCTGGCCCGGGGCGAACAGCTCGACTGGCATCCGGGCCACATGAGGGTGCGGTACGCCACTTGGGTCGAGGGTCTGAACGGGGACTGGCTGGTGTCACGTCAGCGGTTCTTCGGGGTGCCGATTCCGGTCTGGTACCCGCTGGACGCCGAAGGGAACCCGCTGCACGACGAGTACCTGCTTCCCCATGAGAGCGACTTGCCCATCGACCCCTCCTCCGACGCTCCGGAGGGTTACCAGGAGTCGCAGCGCGGCAAACCCGGTGGTTTCATCGGTGATCCCGACGTGATGGACACCTGGGCCACGTCCTCGCTGACGCCGCAGATCGCCGGTGGTTGGGCCCACGATGCCGACCTATGGGCGCGGGTGTACCCGATGGATCTTCGCCCACAAGCCCACGAGATCATCCGCACCTGGCTGTTCTCGACCGTGGTGCGGGCCCATCTGGAAGATGACGCCCTGCCGTGGCGCCATGCGGCGATCTCCGGCTGGATCCTCGACCCCGACCGCAAGAAGATGTCGAAGTCCAAGGGCAACGTCGTCACGCCACACGACTTGCTCGAGACCCACGGCAGCGATGCTGTGCGCTATTGGGCCTCGTCCGGCCGACCTGGCACAGATACCGCCTTCGACATCGGGCAGATGAAGATCGGCAGGCGGCTGGCGATCAAGATCCTCAACGCCTCGAAGTTCGCCCTCACGATGGGCGCCGCTGTCGACACGGCCGCTGTGGTGGATCCGCTCGATATCGCGCTGCTGGCGCGCTTGAGCAACGTCGTGACCGCGGCGACCGCGGCGTTCGAGGACTACAACTACACCCGAGCGCTGGAGGTCACCGAGACCTTCTTCTGGTCCTTCTGCGACGACTACCTGGAACTGGTCAAAGACCGGACATACGGGTCTCGCGGCGAGGCGGGCGCTGCCTCCGCCAAGGCCACGCTGGCTCTTGCGCTGTCCGTGCAGCTGCGGCTATTCGCGCCCTTCCTACCCTTCGTGACCGAAGAGGTGTGGTCGTGGTGGCAGGAAGGGTCGGTTCACCGTGCGAGTTGGCCCACTACCGCCGAGATCGAACTGGCAGGTGATGTTGACGACCAGGTGCTGACGGCCACCGCCGCCGCGCTTGCCATGGTGCGCAAAGCCAAGAGCGAGAACAAACTCTCCATGCGCACAGAGCTGCCGGCCGCGACCTTGACCGGCCCGACTGGCGCCATCGAGGCGATCATTCTGGCCACCGGCGACCTGGCTGCCGCCGGCCGTATCCAGGATCTGAGCCTGGTGGTCGGCGGCGACGCTGTCACCGCCGAGGTCACCCTTCCCGCGCCCGACGAGGGGGATGGAGTCGGGACCTAGGCGGTCTTCTCGCGCCGTTCACGCGTTCGGCGGGCAGGACGGTTCGGCACGATGGTCGGTAGCACGTTCTGCTCCACGACGTCGCGGGTGATCACAACGCCGGCCACGTCGTCGCGGCTGGGCACGTCGTACATCACGTTGAGGAGCACCTCTTCCATGATGGCCCTCAGCCCACGCGCGCCGGTGCCGCGTTGCATCGCTTGGTCGGCGATTGCCTCCAGCGCCTCCGGCTCGAACTCCAGCTTGACGCCGTCGAGCTCGAACAGTCGCTGATACTGCTTGACCAAGGCATTCTTCGGCTCGGTGAGCACCGCCATCATGCCCTCCATGTCCAGTGCGCTGACCGAGGTCAGTACCGGAACCCGGCCGATGAACTCCGGGATCAGCCCGAACTTCAGCATGTCCTCGGGCATCACCTCGGCGAAGATGTCGCGGTCCTGCTCGGCGGCCCGATCGATGTCACCAGTGAAACCAAGAGCGTTCTTGCCCACACGTTGGGAGATGATGGTGTCCAGACCGGCAAACGCGCCACCCACGATGAAGAGCACGTTCGAGGTGTCGATCTGGATGAACTCCTGGTGCGGGTGCTTGCGACCTCCTTGCGGAGGGACTGAAGCCGTGGTGCCCTCGATGATCTTCAGCAGCGCCTGCTGGACTCCCTCACCGGACACGTCGCGGGTGATCGAGGGGTTCTCGCTCTTGCGGGCGATCTTGTCGATCTCGTCGATGTAGACGATCCCGGTCTCGGCACGCTTGACGTCGAAGTCGGCGGCCTGGATCAGCTTCAGCAGGATGTTCTCGACATCTTCGCCGACGTACCCAGCCTCGGTGAGCGCGGTGGCATCGGCGATCGCGAACGGCACGTTGAGCATCCGCGCCAGCGTTTGCGCGAGCAGGGTCTTGCCCGAGCCGGTGGGCCCGAGCAGCAGGATGTTGGACTTGGCCAGCTCGATCTCGTCGGCGGCCTTGCGCTCGTTGGCGGTGGCCTGAACCCTCTTGTAGTGGTTGTAGA
>CAZKVQ010000016.1:6839-52412 GCA_964556255.1 uncultured Actinomycetes bacterium | reverse complement strand
GCCGACTAGGGTATCGACGTGGCTTTTCAACCGCGGCTGAACAAGTTTTGGGGTTGGGGTACGCCGACCGATCTCGTGACCGCCGAGGAGCGGTCGCTCGTCGGGATGCTGGCCCGCCATCGGTTCGATGTCCTCGAACCGCCCGTGCCGCCCATACCGGGGCGCGACATCGCACTATCCGCCCCCCGGGTAGCCATTCCGGAACCTCTGGCAGCGATCTTCTCAGTGGGGCGAGAGGATCGCCTGGCCCATGCCAGTGGGAAGTCGTTTGCGGACCTGGCCCGAGCCCGCCGCGGACAGATCGACCATGCGCCTGATGTCGTGGCCTATCCAGCGAGTGAAGGGGACGTGACAGCCGTCTTGGACTGGGCCAGCGATGTGGGCGTCGCGGTCGTCCCCTATGGCGGTGGCTCGTCAGTCGTGGGCGGTGTCACTCCGGCAGTCGACGGGGCATTCGCCGGCGTCGTCTCGCTGGATCTGCAGAGAATGGATCGCGTGATCGAGGTCGACCCCGTTTCGCTCGCCGCGCGGGTGCAGGCCGGGGTCCTGGGGCCGTCGCTCGCCGAGCAACTTGCAGCATCGAGTCTGGTCCTCCGTCACTACCCGCAGAGTTATCAGCACTCTTCGCTCGGCGGGTGGATAGCCACCCGCGCCGGCGGTCACTACGCGACCTTGCACACTCACATCGACGATTTCGTCGAGTCGGTGCGGATGGTGACCCCGGCGGGCGCCCTGGAAACGCGTCGGCTTCCAGCGTCCGGTGCCGGCCCCGACCCCAATCGACTCGTGATCGGCTCCGAGGGTGCGCTCGGGGTCATCACCGAGAGTTGGATTCGATTGCAGCGGCGACCTTCCTTCCGTGCCGGCGCAGTTGCACGCTTCGGATCCTTCGCCGACGCGGTTGCGGCCGTGCGGAGCATCGCCCAGTCCGGGCTCTATCCAGCGAATCTGCGGTTGTTGGACCGCGTCGAGGCGATGAACTCGCTGGTTGCCGACGGCACGGTCGATGTCCTGGTCATCGGGTTCGAGTCGGCGGACCACGATGTGCGACCGTTGCTTGACCGAGCATCGGAGTGCTGCCGTGATCACGGCGGCACAGTGGACGTGGATCCGCCCGCGTCCGAGGCGGCTCGCGGATCGGGAATGGCGCAGACATGGCGAAACTCGTTCATTCGTATGCCTCACTTGCGCGATGAACTCCTGGGGTACGGCATCATCTCGGAGACATGTGAAACAGCCGTCACCTGGGATCGGTTGGAGACACTGCACGCGAACGTCACCGACTCGGTGACGCAGGCGCTCGCCGATGCGGGGCTCACACCCTGCAGCGTTTCGTGTCGCTTCACCCACGTCTATCCGGACGGGGTCGCGCCCTACTTCACAGTTATGGCGAAAGGAAGAGGCCAGGATCTGGATCGGCAGTGGTGGGACATCAAGCAGGTGGCCAGCGAGGCCATCATCGATGCTGGCGGGACCATCACTCACCACCACGCGGTCGGCCGTGACCATATGCCCTGGTACCGCCGCGAGCGCGCGGATCTGTTCGGAACGGCCCTGGCCGGTGCCCGTGCAGCACTCGACCCGGCGGGCATCATGAATCCGGGTGTGCTGGTGCCATGAGGTGAGCGACCCTGCCAGCGGTCGCCGATTTCCTCCCCGCAGGGCGTTCTCGGTTCAGGCCGCCGCAGGTATGCGCCGACCGCGCGGCGTCGCGCGGTGCGCACTACTATCGCCGTCATGGTGAAGATGACCCGTGGTTCGGTTCTTGGTCGGTGCCTCGCGATCGCGGCAGCCGTCGGCCTGCTCGTCCTGCCAGCTGCGGGAGCAGCTCAGGCAGTCTCGCCGCCTACTCCTGTCTCGTCGCCGCGCGGCGATCTGCGCCCTGTTCAGCAGTGGTACGTATCCCTGGGCGACTCTTACGCGGTCGGCTACCAGCCCACTTTCACCACGGGCAAGTATGGATTCGTCTACCAGACGGTGCCGTTGGCCCGGGCCCGCGGCTACAACTTCAAGGTCGCCCAGTTCGGCTGTGGCGGCGCGACCACCGAATCGTTGCTCGGTAAGATCGGCTGCAAGATCGATCCCGCCCGGCCCTTCGACGTGCCGGATTTCCATCCATACCCGACGACTACCCAGATCGCCGCTGCCACCTCGTTCATCCGGGCCCATCGTGGTCATATCGGGCTGATCACCGTGTCCATCGGCGGCAACGACGTAACGGCCTGCGCGAAGTCGGCCAACCCGATCCCGTGCATTGCGGCCGCCACAGCCAGGATCAGGACAGACGTCACTCGAATCACCAAGCAGCTTCGGGCGGCCGCCGGACCGGGGGTCCTTATCGTTGGAACCACCTACCCCGACGTCGTGTTGGGTCAGTGGGTCAATCCTGGTGGTGCATCGGGCCGGGCGCTGGCGAATCTGTCGCTGGTCGGTTTCAAGACGTTCATCAACCCGGCGTTGAAGGCCGCGTACGCCTCGGGTGGTGCCCGATTCGTCGATGTCACCGCGGCGACGGGGGCCTACGGTCCGATGTCGGTCAAGCAGTACCTCGCACCTTGGGGGCTGATTCCCAAGCCAGTCGCCAAGGTGTGCCAGCTGACCTGGTATTGCACCCGCCAAGATATCCACCCGCACACCGCGGGCTACTCGATCATCGCGGGCCTGGTGGCAGGCCAACTCCCGCGAAAGCGTTGACAGCTCTCGCGGGAGTCAGTGGCGGCCGTCAATCCCGGATGGCTGACGTTCGCCCAGCGTGGACCTCAGGCGCCACCTGCGGGTGACTGCACAGCGGCCGAGTTGGCTGACGTCAACGGCTGCAGGTAGACCGCGCCAGAAGTCTGATTGCCGATCTGTACCTTGTAGTTGCCGCCCATCGAACCCGGCGTGAAGTAGACGGTGTAGTTGCTGATCGGATTCGTCAGTTGGAAGGCCTTGAATCCGGGGACGCGCTGGTTGTTGGCATCCAGCACGCGCACCCAGTCACCCGTCTTGCTACCGCTGATGGTCCCTCGCAGTTGGTACACCTTCCCGTAGGGAGGGTGGTTGACGACGGTGGCGGTTGGCGTGGAGATGGCACCGACCGAGCTTCCGGAGCCCACGGTGCTGATGACGGTCGGGGCGGGCGGTGCTGCCATCGCCGAGGCGGGCGCCAGGAAGAGTGCAACGCCGGTCGCGATCGCGGCTCCTGTGACAACTGCATGTTTCGACATCGTGGATCCTCTCGGGTCGTTGGGCGGCCGGTGGCCGGCCCGGTGCTTGCGGCTTGGTCGTTCTCTGTATGCCCCAACCGCGGTAGTTACATACCTGTAATTTCCCGGCATGCCCAGGTCGGCCTTGCGCGTTAGCGTTGAGCCGTGGCGAATCCCTCGAATCCGGCGGGCCAGGAGGATCTGGACCGGTCCGAGAGCACCGATGCGCTAAGCCCCGCCGCCGACCACCAGGGAGAGCAACTGGCGGCCGCTTTGTTGGCGCGTGCCCAACGCATCGTCGTCCTCAGCGGGGCCGGCCTGAGCACCGGATCGGGTATTCCGGACTTCCGCGGCCCCAACGGTCTCTGGACACGCGACCCTGGAAAGGCAAAGTTGTTCGACTTCGACTCCTACGTCGCCGATGCGGCACTGAGGCGGCAGGCCTGGCGTTCGCGGGCCGAGCACCCCGCGTGGCGGGCCCAACCGAATGACGGCCATCGCGCCCTGGTCCAGTGGGCCCAGGCCGGAGTGCTGACCGCCGTGCTCACCCAGAACATCGATGGTCTGCATGTCCAGGCGGGGCTACCGGTCGACCTGGTTGTTGAGCTGCACGGCACCCTGCGAGAGGTTGTCTGCCTGGGTTGCGGCGACATCACGGACATGACTATCGCGTTGGACCGGGTTCGCAACGGCGAAGCCGATCCCGCCTGTCAACGCTGCGGCGGGATTTTGAAGTCCAACACGATCAGCTTCGGACAGCAGTTGGACCCAACAGTTGTGGCCGCGGCTGTGGCAGCCGCCCGTTCGGCCGACGTCTTCGTCGTATTGGGCAGCAGCCTCACGGTGCAACCGGCCGCCGGTCTGTGCGATGTCGCGGTCGCCTCTGGTGCCGCGCTGGTGGTCGCCAACGCCGAGCCGACTCCGTACGACGGGATTGCCGCCACGACCGTCAGGTCGGATCTGTCCCATTGGCTACCCCGTGTTCGAGTGGCGACTGCGTCCCCGTGAAACCGTCGCTGAGCACGGTCGAACGCATGGATGAGGCCCAGCTACATCTGTTGGTGTAGTGCCGACTGCGCGGCTAGTCCTGCAGCAGCAGGCGCATCGGATCTTTACCTTCCTCGAAGGAAACTCCCAGGCGAATGGCCTTGTGCGGCAAGGAGTTGCGCGTTGACCATGGCACTACCCAACAAGGAGATCCCACATGCGACCCCGCAACTGGACACCGCGCGAACGCGACAAGGCGGTCCGCAATCTCAACCGAGCGACCACGACGGTCGCGACGGTCGCCGTCGGGGCGACCGCTGGTTTCGCCATCATGATGCTGCCAGGCACCGTCACCGCCACCTCTGCGCCGACATCGCACAGCGTGGTGGCGCCGCAGGAGGACGGCCCCAACGCAGCCGATGACACCAGCACCGGTGACGGCTCCTCGATCTACCCGAACACCGTCCCGGTTCCCCAACTCGCCGCCCCGCACAGCAACAGCGGATCGTCATGAACTCGTTGTGGCTCGCGACCCGTTCCACGGGCCTGGTCTCGCTGCTGCTGCTGTCGGCCGTTGTCGTCTTCGGCGTGGCCTACGCGGGTGGTTGGGGAGGTCGGCGTTTCCCCCGCGTCATCACTTCCGGACTGCACCGGCGACTGTCGTTGCTGGCCGTCGTCTTCCTCGTTCTGCACATTGGCACCATAGTCCTGGATGGTTACGCGCCGGTCTCCATGTGGGATGCGGTGGTGCCGTTCGGTTCGGCGTACAAGCCGTTCTGGATCGGGATCGCCGCGATCGCGACAGACCTGTTGATCGCTGTGATCGTTACGAGTGCGCTGCGAACGCGTATCCCTGAAAGGTTGTGGCGCGGGGTCCATCTCAGCGCCTACGGCTGCTGGGCTCTCGCGGTCGTGCACGCCCTCGGTGCAGGTACGGACAGAGCGCTGTCGCTGGCGATCGTCGCCACCTCCGGGATCGCAGTCATGGCTGTCCTCGGGGTGCGCTCTAGCAGCATGAAGGAGGTTCGGGCATGACCATCACCACCGGGATGCCGGCTATGCGGTTACTGCACCCGGCCGCCGGAGGCTATCAGGGACACATCGAGGCATTCGGTCCGTTGCCGGTCACGGCTGCACCCCAGATGGCCCTGGCGCAGGTGCGCGATAGCGGGTTGCGGGGCCGCGGCGGGGCCTGGTTCCCGACTGCCGCCAAGTTGGCCGCCGTCATCGAGAACACGACGGGATGGCGGACGCGGCCCACGGTCGTCGCAAACGGGATGGAAGGGGAGCCGGCGAGTTCGAAGGATGCCGTTCTGCTTCATCGCAGCCCCCATCTGGTTCTCGACGGTGTGGTGCACGCGGCCAGGATCGTAGGGGCCGAACAGGCATACATCGCGCTGCACGAAGGCAGTTCGGCAGCCGAGCCGGTTGCCCGGGCCTTGTCCGAGCGGCCGCTGAACGACGGCGTGGAGGTTGTTCTGCGTTGCCTTCCCCAGAGGTATGTGGCCAGCGAGGAGAGCGCGGTGGTCGCCGGGATCGACTCGGGCCGGGCCCTGCCGACCCTGGTGAAGCCGTTCGAGTCAGGCGTCGGCGGTCGTCCGACGATGGTGTCCAACGTCGAGACGTACGCAAACCTGGCACTGATCGCCCGAAACGGCGCGGCAGCGTTCGCGTCGACCGGGGTGCCGCACGCCCCCGGCACGACCCTGGTGACTGTCAGCGGGGCAGTCGTCAACCCGGGCGTCGTCGAGGTGCCGACCGGAACCCCGGTGGCCGATATTCTCGCGGCCTGCGGTGGGACGACGGGCGAGATCCGTGGCTACCTCACCGGCGGCTATGGCGGCGCCTGGGTTGGTCCGGAGTTGCCGGCGGTCCGATGGGACGTCACCAGCGTCGCGGCGGCCGGTGGCACCGTCGGCGCGGGAGTGCTTCTCGCGCTGCCGACATCGGTCTGTCCCCTGGTCCAGTTGGCGGCGGTCAGTTCCTGGCTCGCCTCGCACAGCGCAGGCCAGTGTGGGCCGTGCCGGTTCGGGACCTCTGCCGTCGCCGCCGACCTCAGTCGGATCGCCAGCGGCCAATTCCCTAGGTCGGACTGGGCTCGGCTGCAGGACCGGCTAGGGCTCATCGTGCGGCGCGGAGGGTGCCGCATGCCCGACGGCCTGTCGAGATTCGCTGCCTCCGGTCTGACCCTGTTCAGCGCCGAAGTGGGTCTGCACCTGGTCGGCCAATGCAGCGCGCCCGGCGGCCACGTCGCCGTGCCCGTTCCGCCAGCCGGCCGACACCCAGTAGCCGCCCCGAAGCCGCGAAAGGTCCGCAGATGAGAGCGACACGACCGATGACGATGAAGCTTGACCCGACCTCCTGCACCGGCCACGGCCTCTGCGAGGAGATGCTGCCGGAAGCTGTCGAACTCGACGAATGGGGCTACCCGATCCTGGCCGGTCGGGAACCCACCGAGGCTGAGATCGCCCCAGACCTCGAGTGGGCGGCGAAGATGGCAGTCGACTACTGCCCTCGGCGGGCACTGAAACTGCAGCGCTGACGTCGCGCCCCCGCGCGGGCGCTACGGGATGCCGCCACCCTCGGGCACTCGACACGGCGCCACCTCGGGCAATCTCGTAGGACGCAACCAAGGACGCCGGCTGCGAGTAGCGTGCGGCCATGACCTTCGAGACCATCATCGAACCCTTCCGCATCCATTCAGTGGAGCCGCTACACCTCACCACCGAGGACGAACGCAGGGTCGCCATTCGGAACGCGGGCTACAACCTCTTCAGTCTTGCCTCGCGCGACGTCTTGATCGATCTCCTCACCGATTCCGGTACCGGTGCGATGAGCCGCGACCAGTGGGCGGCCATCCAGCACGGCGATGAGTCCTACGCAGGCTCGCCGTCCTTCGATATCTTCCGAGAAGCCGTTCAGGAACTGTTCCCGTTTCGGCATGTGATCCCCACCCACCAGGGTCGGGCCGCGGAGAAGATCCTGTTCGGAGCACTCGGCGGGGTGGGTCGAATAGTGCCCAACAATACGCACTTCGATACCACCCGGGCGAATGTGGAGTTCACCGGTGCGGAGGCCGTGGACCTGGTCATCCCTGAGGGACGTGATCCGGCATCGCGGCACCCGTTCAAGGGAAACATGGACCTCACAGCATTAGCGGAGCTCCTTTCAAGACAGAGCGGGGATGTTCCATGCGTCATGCTCACGATCACCAACAACTCCGGCGGCGGCCAGCCGGTTAGTCTCGCGAATATCCGGGAGACCTCGGAGCTGGCCCGAAGTTTCGGTGTGCCGCTGATCCTGGATGCCTGCCGGTTCGCAGAGAACGCGTGGTTCATCAAGGAGCGGGAGGCGGGGCAGGGCGACCGGGAAGTGTCCGACATCGTCCGGGAGATCGCCGGTCTGGCAGACGGTATGACGATGAGTGCCAAGAAGGATCCGATGGGGAACATCGGGGGCTGGCTCGCGGTCAATGATGACGACCTCGCAGAGCAGTGTCGCAATCTGCTCATTCTCACTGAGGGATTCCCGACCTACGGGGGTCTCGCTGGACGTGATTTGGAGGCACTGGCGCAAGGACTCAAAGAGGTCGTCCACCACGACTACCTGCGCTACCGCATCCAGTCGACCGCCTACCTGGGCGAGGCCCTGGCCAACTCCGGGATCCCGGTGGTGGAGCCGATCGGCGGCCATGCGGTGTACCTGGACGCGCGTGCACTCCTTCCGCACATCGATCCGCTCGCCTACCCGGGGCAATCGTTCGCGGTCGCGCTCTACGAGGCGGGCGGGGTGCGAGGCTGCGAGATCGGGACGGTCATGTTCGGCCGCCGTCCTGACGGCACGGAGGTACCTGCAGCAATGGATTTGGTGCGGTTGGCAATCCCTCGCCGTACCTACACCCAGAGCCACATCGACTACGTGATCGAGGTGTGTCAGCAGGTCGCGGCCCGGGCCGACTCACTGCGGGGCTTTCGGATCGCCGTGGAACCACCATCGCTGCGCCACTTCACCGCGGTATTCGAACCGTTGCAGGACTAGCGTTCTGACCACGTGGAGCCGTCGGCACTCACCGTGATCGACTTGGTGGTCAGACCCCCTTCGGCCCCTTGATCGATGACGCAGGTGAACTGGTGCGGGCCATCCGGAATGCAATTGACCAGCGTGCGCTCAGGAGTTCTGCCGAGCAGGGACTGGTCCTGAAGGACGGAACTTCGGACCGCCTGCTCCAAATTCGCCGCGTTGTTGTAGCCGGTGCTGGTGTAGGGGGACAGGTCCTCCGTCGTGACGGTCCGCTTCTGCGAGCCGCCGGTCAAGCGAACGACGAGCGAGATCACGCTGAGGATGATGATGGCGGCCCCGATAACGATGAACATCCACCTGACTACGGGGTTCTGCCGCCGTCGACCGGATGGCTCACCTCGAGAGGGCTCCGGGGGCGGCGGGAGTGGTGGCGGCCCGTTCTGCTCCGCTGACATGTCGCCCTCCAACCCCGTGCTGCCTCTAGTTTACGCCGCTCGGTGCCGATTCGACATTGCGTGCCGGCGAATGGGCGGTCTCTCAGGGGTGGTCCGGAGTGCAGCGCCAGACTCTATGATCGTGGGGTCTCTGGCAACCCAGCGGGTCGGCCCATGTTGCCGCGATCAGCCGCCCCAAGGTCCCCAGCCGGCAACCCGCCAGTAGGACCACGCGACGAAATCCTGGGCCCAGGCCGGCGCGCGATCAGCCGTGTTGGCGAACCGGCCGCCGCCGTTGGCCAGCCAGGATGAGTAGTCGAATTGGTAGGCGCCGTAGTAGCCGTTGCCCGTGTTGATCGTGTAGTCGCCACCAGACTCCCGCTGGCGAACGTAGCGCGGTTTTTCTCCAGAGGCCCAGACCCGAGCTTCGGCGACGCCGCGCAGATCCGCCGCGGAAAGCCGGTAGCCCACTGCGTCACGTTCGCTGATCGGCAGGGGGTAGACGCCGAACTTCGACAGGATCCGATGGGCGGCCTGGCTCGCCCTCCGGTCGGAGACGGCCTTCGCACGGGCAGCAGCGCACACCGCACCGGTTCGATCCGCTGCCGCTCGGGCGATCTGTTCCCGGGCCTTGGCGATTCCGTCATCAGTTCGGGTCTCGGTGGTCGATGCGGTCTGTACAGCGACCCGTGCCCAATAGAGGACAATCCCGGCCTTCGCCGCCGTCTGGCAGGTCGCCACGGCACGTCGGTTCGAGGCAGCGGCGGCCGCATCCAACGCCGCGATGCTCGGCGCGGTGCGGGTGCTGGTCGGCTGGACTGTTGGCCCGGCCGCAGTGGGTGCCGACGCGACTGCCGGCAGCGCGGCCCCGGCGGTCAGGGCGGTCCCAGCAGCGATCAACGCGACTGACCGCAGGACTCGACCGTTTCCTGACACGAGTGGGCACATCCTTCGATTGCAGATCCGGGACGGGAAAGCCGGACCCCAGGGGGTCCGGCGCATAGTCAGGAAAGCATGTTCGACATGCACCACGCTGCGCTTGTGACCAGGTCCACATCAATAGCCAAGGAAGGTTCAAGAGTTGACCAAGTTCGCTTGGTAGCCGCACGGGACGCGCTAGAGCGGATGCCAGGCGGGGGTGCTCGCGTACGCCTGTCGGACCCGTCGCCTAGCGTTCAGGGCATGACGAGGGACCTCGACCGCGCCGCGGTATACCGATGCGAGGACCTCTACTCCCGGATGTGCGATCGGGCCAATCCGCCGTCGGGCCCAGTGGTCACACAGTTGGCTGGTTCCGAGGTGATGCTGCCCGCGCAGCGGAAGTTCTCTTCCGTGGAGGAGATGAGACCGTACATCGCCTCGGTATTGGCCGCGGTGCGACCCCGCTGGCCCGATGGCGTGCCGGGAGTCAAACTACGGCGGTCACGGGGGCAAGGTGCCCATTGGGAGGCCCCCGCAACCATCGCGATCCCCGAATCTCGTGCGATGCTGCGGGAACATGTAGTTCTCCATGAACTCGCGCACCACATCGATCACCACGTGGGTCCCGTTGGCGGCTCAGCGCACGGCTCGCACTTTCGACAGGCGCTCTGTCACCTCCATACGGCAGCGACCGGTGTCGTAGGGGGCTGGGCACTCCAGGTCATCTTCGACATTCATCTCGCAACCGACGAACTGACCGGCTAGGAGGCAGCACCATGCCGACCATCGACACAGTCTCTGCCCTGCTGGTCAAGGCGGAGCGGACCGAGAACAGTCACGAGGCCGAGGCATATCTCGCGAAGGCCCAGGAACTGGCGACGTTGCACGCGATCGACTTGGCGGCAGCGGCGCTCGCGGCAGGTGGCAGAGCGCGGGCGACGGTTCCTGTCCAGCGGACAATCACGATCGGCGAGCCGCGCAAGCGGGCCAATCCCCACCTGATCTCGCTGTTCTCCGTCATTGCGGCTGCCAACGATGTGGTGATCGACATCGCCCACAACTCGACATACGTCATCGCCTACGGGCTGGGACAGGACATCGACACGGTCGAGGCGCTGTGGCTGGTGTGTGCCCCCCGGATGATCGATGACGCCGGAGCATGGGTCCGGTCCAAGAAGTGGAAGTCGGACACTGTGACACGCTACGACGATTATGGCTTCCCGATCCAGGCTCCGGCCACGGCGCATAGTGCCAAGGCGACGTTCTGTGTGGCCTTCGTCGAGCAGATCTCCCATCGGCTGGCGCAGGCGCGAGCCGATGCGATCCACGAGGCGGACGAAGTGGCCGAGGGCCAGGTCCATGATGGCGGTGGCGCGGCAGTGGTGCTGGTGGCCAAGGCGCACCGAGTCCAGGAGTTCTACTCCGGCGCATCCAAAGCCCGAGGTAGTTGGCGCGGCTACCGAGGCGCATCCTCGTCCCGCACCTCCGCATCGGCCCGTGCCGGAGACGCCTCGGGAAGGCGCGCCCGCCTCACTGATGATCCGGAGCTGGGCTCGCGGGCAGGGGAACTCCAAGCTGGTTAACGGGGCGAGAAGCAGTTCTCAGGTGCTGTCGGCGGTACCGGACAACTGGTCGGATCGGACCTACGAGGTGATCGGGCTGCCCTTGGGTTGACCGATATCGGCGAGGAGTTCGGTGAACCAGGCCTGATCGATATCGAAGGGCTTGCCACCGGCGATCCTGGTGAACTCGATCGCGCGCAGTTCGTCATTGCGATCCTCGTCCTGACCCACCACACCGCCTTGGCCGCTCAGCGCACAATCGACGGCCAGGTCCGTGCAGGCGCGGATAAGCTCCAGATCGGCCGCGTTCGAGGCTGCTGAACGGGCGAAGTAGCCGCTCTTGAACACCTGGGTCTTGCCAGCCCCAAGTCTCGCGGCGAACTGATCCCCGAACCACTTGCCAGGGTTCACCTGATCGAGGCGTACATGCCCGAACGGGTCTCGCGGCACCGTCTCACCGGCCGCCTCCAACTCCGTCAGGATTGCACCGATGCCGGCACCCTCCGATAGGAAGATGTTGACGTTGCCCAACTCGTCCATGATCGCGCTGAGCCGTTCGGCCTCCTCCGCCAAATCGATCTCCATCTCCGGGATGAACACCGCGTGAACATCCCAACGACGACGGTCAAGACCGATCCCCGGCAGCCACTCGCGGGAATTCAGCCACCGCCGATAGGCCTGCGCCGTTTCGGCGGTGAGGTAGCCGCAGCCACGGCCCATCACCTCGTGAACAATCAGCGCCCGAGGTCCGGCGGAATGCTCGGCGATGACGTTCTGCGCGAAGATCGACCCCTGCTCGGCCGCGGTCCAGGCACCCAAGGACTGCTTGATAGGGAAGATGTCGTTGTCGATGGTCTTCGGCAGGCCGACGACGGTGAGTTCGTAGGAGTTCTCGTGCAAGTAGGCGGCCAGGTCGGCAGCCGTCGTGTTGGTGTCGTCGCCGCCGATCGTGTGCAGCACATCCACGCCATCGGCGGTCAACTGGTCAGCGGCGACCTTCAACGGATCCTGGCCCTCGGCCACCAGTCCGCGCTTCACGCAGTCGGCCACATTGGTCAGTTTCACCCGACTGTTGCCGATCGGGCTGCCGCCGAAACCGAACAAGCGTTCCGCGCCCGCCCTCACCTCGGGCGTCACCGAAACGTGCCGACCTCGCAGCAGTCCCTCATAGCCGTCGGTGTAGGCGATGATCTCGATGGTCGGGTCCTTCTCGGTGTAGCGCTGGATGAGACCACCCACCGCGGAGGAAAGACAAGGAGCCAAGCCACCGGCCGTCAACAGGGCCACTCTGCGTGCAGTCATGGATCAAAACCTAGTCCCTGGACCCGGGTGTCATGCCAGTCGACCCGTGGGCTGGCGCCCGAAATGCCTGCTGACCCTTTGATGGGCAAACATGGTGCCGGTTGATCGCCAAACGTGCTGCCAGTCAGCGAGTCGAGGAGGGAAGTATGGAGAAGGAGTACGAGTTCTTCATCAAGGCAACGCCGTCCGAGGTCTGGGATGCCATCACTGGTCGGGAAGTCCGTGGCAGGTTCCAGTTCGGCGCCGAGATCACCTCCGACTGGCTGCCAGACTCCCGATACGAAGTCACGAGTCCGGCTGCATCGCTGCTCCTCATCGAGGGAGTGAATCTCGAGGTCGACCCGCCGCGGCGACTCGTGCAGAGTGCCCTCATGCACTTCAACGAAGATGTCACAGCCGAGGGGACCAGCAGGGTGACGTGGGAGATCGAGCCCGTCGGTTCCGACTCCTCACGGCTGCTAGTCGTGCACGATGAGATGCGTGAGGGTGCCAACCCGTTGCTGTACGGCGGTTGGCCGATGATTCTGTCGGGGTTGAAAACCTGGCTGGAGACCGGCGAGGAACTCACGACGCCGGGTTCGCTCATGTACCGGAAAGGCTGAGCCGGTCACGAAGCGGGCAACGACCAGGTCGGCGACTCCTGACGCCCACAGCATGTTCAGCGCCCACGCCCCCTATTCAGGGTCCAGGCGATCACGCCTGCACCCGCGATCAACGGCAGCGCCACTGCGAACTCGGAGAAGAAGTAGGCCACGGCTATCAGGACAGCAGCGAGCAGGGCCACGACGAGGGCGATCGTCCAGCCGGCGACCGGTCGAGCAGGACCGGGATTCCAGTACTCGCCCACGCTCGGGGGACCTTCGCGCCGGCTTGGCGGCACCGTGGTCGGGTTCGAAGGGTATCGGGCCGGCCGGGTGGCCTCGCTGTTCGTGGTGCCCGGCCGTTCCCGATCACTTGTGGTGGGAGTGAGGCTGCGGTCATACCTGCGGCGCTCGAGGGGATCGCTGAGTACCCGGTACGCCAACTCGATCTGCTGGAATCCTGCGACTGTGCCGCCCGAGTCGGGGTGGGCGTTCTTGGCGGCGCGCTTCCAGGCTTCGGCGATGGCACTGCTGTCAGCGGTATCGGCCACACCGAGCACGTCGTAGAGGTTGCCGTCAACCTGGTCCCACAGTTCATGTCGAGACACGGCCCCACCTCCTCATGTGCGCGGACGGTCGCCAACGCCTCACGCTACAGTCGCCCTTCCAGCCGGCCCAGTGGTACATGCTGACTCCATGTCCGACGACCTCGAGGTCACCGACACCGTGCGGATTCCCGCGACGGAACTCCACTGGCGGTTCTCGCGCTCCTCCGGACCCGGCGGACAAGGGGTCAACACCACAGACAGTCGGGTCCAGCTCTCCTTCGATGTCCGACGGTCGCCGAGTCTGCCGGAACATCTGCGCGGGCGGGTGCTGCGTCGGCTGGCGCCGAAGTTGCGGGACGGCACTTTGGTCATTTCCGCGGCGGAGCATCGCTCCCAACTCCAGAACCGGAGGGCTGCCGAGAACCGCCTGGCCACTTTGCTGCGCGACGCCCTAGCCCCACCGCCCAAGCGTCGGCGACCGACGCGTCCGAGCCGTGCTGCCAAGGAACGTCGATTGGAAACAAAGAAGCGTCGTGGTCGTACCAAGAGCCTGCGGCGATACGGGGGGCGTGGTCGCGATGCTGAGTAAGCGCATGCCGTTGCCCACGGGATAGTGGTGCTGGGGCACCGTAGACTCGATCTTCGGTGGACCGTGACCGCAAAGCCAGGAAGAGGAATCCGTGACTGAGGTAGATCTCGTGGGCGCCGGGGTAGTGGTCACCGGCGCCGGCAATGGGATCGGGCGCGCCCTGGCCAGACGCCTTGCCGCCGAGGGTGCCAGGGTGGTGGTGAACGACCTGGACGGCGAGGCCTGCCGCGAGGTCGCCGAGGAGATCGGTGGACTCGCACTCCCCGGTGATGCCGCCGCGGCCGACGCCATCGATGGGTTGATCAGCCAAAGCCGGGACTACCTCGGCGAGATCGACATTTTCTTCGCCAATGCTGGTATCGAGACTGGCGGCAGAGACTCGGACGAGGATTGGCAGCGATCCTGGGACGTCAACGTGATGTCCCATGTGCGCGCATTTCGGACGCTTGCGCCCGAATGGCTCGAGCGGGGTCGAGGACGCTTCATCCCCACCGTTTCCGCAGCGGGACTTCTGACGATGCTGGGAGCCGCACCGTATGCGGCGACCAAACATGCCGCCCTGGCCCACGCGGAGTGGCTCAGCGCCACCTACGGCCACAGGGGCATCACGGTGCAGTGCATCTGCCCGCAAGGCGTGAGGACCGCCATGGTGCGCCTCGACACACCCGAAGGCCAGCTCATTCTCGGTCCGACCCTCATCGAGCCTGAGAACGTGGCTGAGGTCGTGGTTGCGTCCCTGGCCGATGGTCGGTTCCTGATCCTTCCCCATCCGGAGGTGGCCAACTACTACGAACTCCGGGCCCGGCACCCCGATAGGTGGCTGCAGGGGATGCGCGGCATCCAACAGGAGATAGACCGAAGTCGGCAGGACCTGTGAGCGACTCCGCCTAGCCTGTCGAATTCGTGATGTCGGCCCGTTGACCTACCGGGGGTTCTCCGTGTCGTTCGACCGCGCGGAGTCGGCGACCGTGACGACGATCTCGTTGCGACGGGCGAAGGCGGGCTTCCACGGAGGGTCGAATCGGGCCCATCGGGGTTGACCTTGGGTCTGCCAGCCAGCGGCTTGCACTTGGGCGAGTAATTCCTGCGTGCGCTTGGCCACGTTTGCTGCTGTCCAGCGTCCGGACCATCGCAGGGCGGCCGCCCGACGAGGTGCCACCTCGCGTAGCCGAACCCTGCTGTCCGTCGGTTGCGGGTAGTCATCGATCCCGCCGTCTCCCGGTAGCACGAACGCAACCGTCCACTGATCAGCACCGGCGGGTTCCTGAAGCATCGCGCTCGGCATGTCCTGGCCCGTCTCGGCCGGTTCCTGGATGACCGGGGCTGTCATTGAGAACTTCCCCCCGTCCACGTTCCGACCCCCGATATAGGACACGAGCGGTCGAAAGGCGCGATTGCCCGCATCTTCGGCGCTCCCCTCGACCTGGATCTCCGCAAGTGTGCAGCGCGCGTACTCGCGCAGCTCCACATCTTCGAAGGTGTCAATAACGCGGTAACGCTGCTGCTGGGTCACACAGGAGCAACCGGCAACGGGGGTGTGGCATTCCTTTTCACCCAGGTGCCGCGGGTCGGTCAAGACCGGACGCGTCGCTGACGATCACCAAGGGGTGGAAGGGGAGTGGGTCATGGGCGCCGTCAGGAAGTGGGGATCCGTACGGGCCATCGCAGCGTGCTTGGTCACTCTGGCGGTCGCGGTCTCCGGCGCCGGGCTCTCTTCCGGCGCGGCCGCGGCCGCGGCGGTGCCTGCGGTAGCGGCGACAGGTCCGGGCACGGTGGTGCCGGCGGAGATGTTCGGCATACATGTCATCAGTAGCAGCAATCCCAATCTGCCCTCCGGCTCCGTGCGGATGGCGCTGCTGCCGAGTTGGCGTGAGGTTGAGGGAATCCGTGGCCACTATGACTGGCGCAAGTTCGACGGCGTGCTGAGCCTCTACGAGTCGTGGGGCTTCACCGACATCCTCTACTGCATCGGTGGTACCCCGCTATGGGCGGCGGGTACCCCGGTGCCGGGATTCGAGAACATTGCCGAGGTGGGGGGAAAGGGGGCTGCGTATCCGCCGGCGAACATCGCCGACTACCAGGCATACGTCCGCGCGGTCGCCACCAGGTACAAGGGGCGCATCGCCACGTATGAGACGTGGAACGAGCCCACCACCCCGCAGTTCTATCGCGGCACCCCCGCGATGATGGCCGAGATGACCCGGGTGGCCTACTCCACGGTCAAGCAAGTCGACCCATCGGCCCGAGTCACATCGGGATCGGTCCAGACGCATTCGTCGTATTACGCCTCGTTCGCCCTGCCCTACTTCCGGGAACTTGCCAAGCGGAGCTGGCCGGTGGACATCATGGCCGGGCACTTCTACCCGGCGCGTGATCGATTCATGGACGCGCGCTACGAGCAGCTCGTCAAGATGCGTGACGACCTCAAAGCCCTGGGCATGCCCGCAAGTCGTGAGCTCTGGGACACCGAGGTGAACCTGCCGCCGCACAATGGCCCGCAAGCAACCCCTGCGCAGGGTGCATCAGCTGTGGTTCGCGACTACCTCGACACCCTGCGGGCCGGTTACAACAGGTCCTACTGGTTCATGGCCACCGACTATTTCTATGACTTCCTCACCGTGCAGATGAGGGAGGGCGACGCTGCCCGGACAGCGATGCGCGACGTGGCTTCGAAGTTGATCGGATCGACCTTCACCGGCTGCACCACCATGGGGTACTTCGTCTCGTGCGGCTTCACCAGGGGTGACGAAAGATTCGCGTACTCGTGGGCAGATCAGGGAACCATCGTCGCGCAACTACCAAGTGCACAGCAGGTGTGCCCGGTCTATGGCTCCTGCTACTCCGGTACCGGCGCGATCACCCTGACGGGTGTCCCGGTGCTCACCCAGGACCGACGCACATCCACGAAAGCGGTTCCGACGCAGCCCGGAACCCCGGTGGTCACGCCGATCGGCGGCGGGATCGCACGGCTCGACTGGGTTGCCCCCCGGTCACCGGGAAGCAAGCCGATCGCGGGGTACCGGGTGGAGTATCAGGTCGACCGCGAGACGGTGTGGCGAACGGCGATCGTCAACACGTGGTCGGCCGTGCCCAACGTGATCGTCCCGGGCTTGAGCCCCAACAAGCCCTATCAGTTCAGGGTCACGGCTCTCAGTTCGGTGGGCGCCAGCCAGCCCAGCGGGACGTCGAGGATGTGGCTGCTGCGCACTCCGCCCTGGGCGGTTCGCTCGCTGACCGCGCGCTACCTGAGTCCCGGGCAGACCAGGGTCTCCTGGTTGCCGCCGCTGAACGACGGTGGCACCACCGCGCGCTACTGGGTGCGGTTGAGTGTGCGTAACTCGACGACCCAATTCGGCACCTGGAGTTACGCAGCAGTTCCTGGGACCACCCTGACAGGCCTTCGACGGGGATCCCTCTACCGCGTGGAGGTGCGCTCGTTCTCTGCGTTCGGCCTCGGCCCTGTGGTCGGCTACAACTTCATCCAGGCCGGCTGAGCTACCGGACCACTTTGAACTGAAACGCGGGTGTGCCGACTGCTCCCATCACCCTCAGCCACAGCGGCAACAGCATCTCCACCCCCCTGGCCGACGTGATGTCACCCAGGTCGAGGATGTCGGTGTGGCCCAACTCGGTCAGCAGGGTGACGGTTAGGGTCTTCGCGGCGGCATCGTTACCGCAGATGAAAACGGTGTGGTCACCGTCGGCGACCAACTCGGGCTGGACCATGACGCTGGCATTCATCGTGTTGAGGGTCTTCACCACCTTGACTGTGGGGAAGGCGCGTTGGATCTGCTCTCCCAGGGAGTCCGTGTCCTTGACAATCAGGGTGGGCGGCATGCCAGCGGAGAAGTCGAGGGGATTGGCAACGTCGATCAGTACCTTGCCCGCCAGGTTCTCCTCACCTGCACTTTCCAGAGCACTCAGCGAGCTTCCCCCAGACGTCGCGTTGATCACCACGTCGGCGCCACTCGCGGCATCAGGGAGGTCTGCCACGGTCACCTGTGGATGCTCCAGCGCCCAGGTCCCGAAGCCGGGGTTGCCCATCCCGTCGGGCTGATGTCGCGACATCGCTGTGGAGACATCACGCGTCCCGACCGTCACCTCGTGTCCCAACTCGGCCAGCCGCTGCGCCAGGGCTTGACCAACCATTCCCGTGCCCAATACCGCAATACGCACGTGACCCACCTCAATCCGGCTCGTTCTGTGTCGGCTCTGTAATGATCGACGGATCGATCGACCCACTGTGTCACACAGGTGATTGGCAACCCCGATCCATCGCATCGGGTTGCAGAAGGGCAACCGTGGCGCGCGTCCTACCGGGTCGGGCGCAAGGATGGCCGCCATGAGTTCTGTGATCTCCCACGGGCACGGGGACGGCGACCTTGTTGCGGCAGTCGCGGCGGCTGAGGAACGTGTCCGACGTGCCGGACCGGAGTATGGGTCCCAGGAGCAACTACTGACCGACCTCGCCGTGTGGCAACGATGTGCACTTGGGCGATGGATGCTGATCAATGGCGGTTGGAACGGAGAATGGACCCGCTACTGCGTGACATATCCGCAGCGGGTGTCCGCAGGGGAGGCGGAGACGGACAACGAGGTGGAGCGCTTCTTCCTCACCCAGGCGCCGGCCGTCGTCGCGACCCAGCAACGCGCCGTCATCTTCTCAGTTGTGTTATCTGCGCTGCTGACCGGCGCCGTCGCAATGTCGGTGCCTTGCGGCCTCATGGACGACCTGCTCGGCTGTACCGGAGCCCTCGACGCGCGGGCGCTGATCGGTGTCGACCTCGACCAGGATTCCCTTGAACTTGCCCGCGAGTCAGCTTCGACCCGCGGACTGCTCGACAGGACCGTGCTGGCGCGTTCCGACGCCTGGGATTTGACAGCGGGCACCGTCATTCAGGGGTCGCCAGGCTTTTACCACGACAGCATGGCCGGGGGGGTCGACGTCATAACCTCCAACGGTCTGAACATCTATGTCGACGATGACGCCAAGGTCGTCGACCTGTATGCATCCTTCCGGGCCGCCCTCCGACCAGGCGGGCACCTCGTCGTCAGCGCATTGACTCCACCTGCGGAATGGGAGTCGTCACATGTGGACATTGACGTCCTACGTAGGGCGCGTGGGCTGATGCTCATCAATGACGTCAAATGGTCGAATCTTCGTCCGATGCAGAAGACGATCGACCAACTCGCCGACGCCCGCCTGGAAGTGATCGACGTGCACCGGGACAGGATCGGGGCGTTCCCGACATTCCTGGCGCGTGCCGTCTGACCAGGTCAATTGCGCTTGTCGACCGGCCTTGGATCGGGCGGGGGAACCGGACGTTCGGGCACCGTCGGCGGCGATTCGTCGAGGATGCTCGGTCGCACCGCCGGGCAGCCCTCCCGACCCGTCGGCGTTGCCGCCGGCAACGACGGTGTCCCTGCGGCGCTCCCCGAGGGTGACGGAGATGGAGTGGGTAGCGGCAGGGCGCACTCTGCAACGGCCGCTCGATAGGCGGTCAACGCCTCCTGCTGTCGGGTGAGGAAGTCCGACCGATCCGCAATCGCCTGCTGATAGGCGGCCAGCGCGTTGTCGTAGTCCTCACGCTGGTTGCGGATGTTCTGCCAAGCCGTCGCAACGGCGCTGACCTGCGTGGCGTAGGCGGTGTAGGAGGCGACGGACTTCCGGTACGCGGCCCATTGTCGGTAGTAGTTCACCACCGCGGGGGTCCAGGCCGCCTGCCGTTGTAGCAGCGACGTGCGGGCGGCGGCCTGCAGCGCCTGCGCCCTGTTGGACAGCGCCGCCTTGTCCACGGTGGGGGTGGCTGCCCCCGTGAACGCCCAGCCACAGCCCGGGCCGATCGGGTCCGGTTGGGGGACTTTGATCCGGTCGCTTACGGGTTCCGGCCCCGGGGAGACGGGCGGTGTCGGTGCGGCCACAGCCCGCGGCACCGTATCCGGCCACACTGGATCGGCGGGCCGTTCCGGTAGCTCGACAACGGGGATCGGCTCAGGTGTTGCGTCCAGCGAAACCGCCGCCGTCCCGGCTGGGGCTGCCGGGTTGCCCTTGGCGGGGATGGTCACATCGGTGTCTACCTGCAGTCCGAGGTAGTCGACGCCCGCCAGCCAGGGATTACGGCGCTCGTCGCCGATGGTGCCAGTCTGCGACGCGCAGGTGCCGAGGTTGCGCGAAAGGGTGGCGTCGACGCTCCGCGAGACCGCTACCGCATCGCTCGGTTGACCGAACACCCGCACCAGGACGTCACCTCGGCGGAAGGCGATCGCGTGTCCCGTGGGAACCTCTACGGCCGCAGCCGCGACACCGAGGTCCTTCGGCGCCAACAGGGCAGCGACATCCTGGTGCTGGTCCGCACAGGTGTTGAACTGCCCGGACATACTTGCCAAGGTCCACGGTCCAGATCCGGTGGGAAGGGCGGAAACGGTCACCTCGACTGTCCGGCCGCCCGAGCTGAAAGTCCGATGCCGGCCCACCACGGGTTGGGTGGGAAGGGTCAGCACGCAGGGGTAGGCGACAAGTTGGCCGGCTCCGACGGCCGAATCGGCGGTGGCGCTATACCCCGGCACGGGGGCCGCAAGCGTTGCGCCGACCACCTCGGCGGCGGGCGGTTCGGTGGCATTGATGGTGGTGGTGCCACTTCCGACCTCCGAGGCGGAAGCCGGTGAGAATTGGCCCGGCCAGGCACCGATCGCGTACATGCCTCCGGCAGCGAGCACGTTCACCGCCAGCACCCCCGCCGTCAGCAGGGTTAACGTGCGGGCGGTACCGAGGCTCCGGATGTCCTTTCGGGCAGTCGGCAGCCGCTGCGCGGAACCGCGAGGGTCCCGCCGTGCGTCCGATGACTTACCCACAAATACTCCAGGTCGTGCGCTCGCGCCCGCGTGGGGCAGGGATGATTGCTGGTACCAGTGTTACTGATTGGTTGTCGGCGACGGCGGGAACGTTCCACCGTGAGTCGTATTTGTTCGTCCGAGGTGCGGAGGAGGTGCGGGTCGGCCAGTGGTCAGCAGCGGTGGCGGTGGTCGGGCACGCCCTGATCGTTCTTCGGTGAGCCAGGGCGGTTTTCTCAGCCGCAGGTTTCCGACACGTGCCGTTAGGCGCCCCGGAGGACGACTCAAGGCCCTCGGGGCACTCGTGGTCGGGTCGTGCGTAGCCGGCGTGGTGGTGGCCCTGTGTGCGGCCCCTGGAGCCACAGCCGGCGGGTTGGGAGCTCTGCGTACGGTCGACGCCTGGGACTCCATGCAGGTCGATGTGCCGTTCGACGCGGCGCTTCCCCAGCGATCGGTGATGCTCGACCGCACCGGTAAGACGTTCGCGACCCTGTTCTCCGAGAACCGAATCCCGCTGACCCGGGCCGAGATAGCCCCTCTTTTCGTCGACGCCTTGCTCTCGATCGAGGATGACCGCTTCTACAGCCACGGCGGGGTCGACCTGCAGGGGACGGCCCGTGCCCTGACCAACAACTTGACCGGCGGGAGTCGTCAGGGCGCCTCAACGATCACCCAGCAGTGGATCAAGAACGTGCTGCTGGCCGCCGCCGATACCCCGGAACGGAGGGCCGCCGCCGACGACGTGAGTGTGGCCCGGAAGGTCTACGAGGCGCGGGCGGCCGTGGAGGCCGAGTCGCGCTTCAGCAAGGACGAGATCCTGACCCGCTACGTGAATACTGCCTACTTCGGAAACGGCGCCTACGGGCTGGGTGCCGCGGCCGCCCGTTACTACTCGGTGCCCGCCTCCCGACTGACCCTCAATCAGGCAGCGACGCTTGCCGGTGTCTTGAATGCCCCCGCCATCTTCGACCCAGCCTCGAAGCCGGCGAACGCCCAACGACGCCGTGACATCGTCCTGGACCGAATGGTGTCGACCGGTCGCCTCGACGCCTCTTCAGCAGCAGCCGTGAAGAAGCAGCCGCTGGCCTTGAAGCCAGCCACACCGCCCAACGGGTGTGCCGCGTCCACCTACCCGGTCTACTGCCAATGGGTCAAGGACACCATCACGAACGATCCCGCCTTCGGCGCCACTGCCGAAGCTCGTCAGGAGTTGCTGTTCCGAGGCGGCCTTCGCATCGTGACGCCTCTCGATCCGGCGGTACAGGCCGCTGCTCAGCAGGCGGCCAACGCCGCTTTGGAGCCCACCAACCGGGTGGCGGCGGGTGTTGCGGTGGTTCAGCCGGGCACCGGGCAGGTCCTCGCGCTGGTGAGCAATCGCCCCTGGGGGCGAGACGCCGCCTTGGGTCAGAGTGAGGTGCCTTATCCGGTGGTGGCGAAGTTCCAGCCGGGTTCCACTTTCAAGCCGATCACTTTGGCCGCGGCCGTGGAGCAAGGTTTCGACCTCGATACAGTCTGGGACGCTCCGCCCGCGTACACGCCGGCCGAGTTGAACGCCCCCGAGGGAGGGTTCACCAACGCCGGGGATGGGCCGGGCGGGACCATGTCGGCGAGGCAAGCCACCTGGCGATCGGTGAACACCTACTTCATCCAACTCATCGAGAACACTGGTGTGATGCCGGTAGCCGACATGGCCGGACGTCTGGGAATGAGCAGCATCCACACGTCGGGTCCGAAGGCCGTGACGCCGAGAGACGCGGCGCTGACGCTCGGGGATTTCGACACCTCGCCGTTGCAGGTGGCAAACGTCTACGCGACCCTCGCGGCCGGTGGCGTTCGTTGCGATCCCGTGGCCGTGACGTCGATAGTCCGCGACGGTAAGGAGGAATTGCCGATCGCCGACGCCGACTGCCAGCAGACGATCGACCCCGCTGTGGCCGCCAAGGTCAACGACGTGCTCTTGGGTGTGATCGACGGCCCCGACGAGGCTCGTACCGGCAAGGCGATGAGCATCGGACGGCCGGCCATCGGCAAGACCGGAACCGCCGGAGAATTCCACGCGGCCTGGTTCGCCGGTGCCACCCCCCAGTTGGCTACCGCGGTGTGGGTCGGGGATCCGCGGGGAGGCCCCACCTACCCGCTACGCGACGTCGTTGCCTACGGTGAACCGATTCCCGAGGTGTACGGCGGTCTTGTGCCCGGACCCATCTGGCGCCAAACGATGGTGGTCGCGCAGCAGAACCTTCCGGTGGTGGCGTTCCCGGGGGCCGACAAGCCGCCGCTGCCGACGGTCACGGTGCCGAACGTGGTGGGACTCCCCGCGAGCCAGGCGGTCGGGGCCCTGCAGTCGGCCGGCTTCCAAGTCAAGATCGCCGATCGGACGCAAGGTCTCGACCAACCGCTGCCGCCCGGTTACGTGACGGCCGTGGATCCGCCTCCGGGTACGCCGCGCAATAGCAGCGTCCCGGTCACCCTTACGCTGTCTCCCGGCTCGGACCTGAGGGTCGAGGTCCGCGCGGGCGGCTGAGCATAGGCTGGGGGCATGTCGGACGGGAAGCGCCACGGGTGGACGCCGGTGACCGCGCCCGGGCCGACCGGTGCGGAGATGCTGCGCGCCTTCGCCACCATCCGAGATGACCCGCTGCGCTTCCTGGATTGGTCGTGGCGAAAGTACGGCGATGTCGTGCAGTTCCCCATCCCTACGCCGCCGACGTACCTGCTGACGCATCCCGACGCCGCCCGACGGGTCCTGCAGACGAACCACCGTGGCTACGGCAAGGCAACGGTCCAGTATTCGCGGCTGGCCCTTGTCACGGGTTACGGGTTGCTGGCCGCGGACACGGAACAGTGGCGCGGGCAGCGCAAAGCCGTCCAACCGGCCTTCCATCCCTCCTCGGTGGCGGCCGTTGCGGACCACACCGTCGATGCGGTGGATCGCATGTTGCTGCGGTGGGAGTGGGCCCCACCCGGCGCTGTGATCGACGTGGATGACGAGATGATGCGTACGGCGTTGGAGATCGTCGGATCGTCCCTCTTCGGGACGGACTTGCAGGGTGATTCCGTAGCCCTGGTCCAGGCGACCCAGGATGGTCTGCGCGAAGTCGTGGAACGAGCGCGCAATCCGCTGGCGCCCCCCACATGGATCCCGACCCCTGGCAACGTGCGGCTGAATCGGGCCGTGGCGAGACTCAACAGAGCGGTGGCCGACATCCTGAAACAGCGGCGAGCGCAGCCCCGGCCGACGGAACCGGCCGACATGCTTGACTGGCTGCTCGCTGAGGACGCCATGGATGCCGGCGAACTACGTGACCAGATCGTGACCTTCATCGTCGCCGGGCACGAGACGGTCGCCAGCGCCCTCACCTGGGCCTGGTACCTGTTGGGGGTCTACCCGGAGTACGCCGAGAAACTCGCGGTCGAGGCGGACGAGGTGTTCGGTGATCGCCGACCCCGATTCGATGACCTGCCGCGCCTCGGCTGGGCCTCAGCGGTCTACGACGAGACCCTGCGACTGTATCCGCCCGGCTGGCTGATAACCCGCAAAGCAGTCGCGGACGACGAGGTCCTCGGTCACCACATCCCCGCCGGATCGTTGATAGTGATCAGTCCGTTCCTCATTCACCGGCATCCCGCTTCGGGCCCGGACTCGGAACTCTTCGAGCCCGGGCGCTTCCTGGGGGAGGCGCCGCCGCGTCAGTCCGGTGCCTACCTGCCCTTCGGAGCGGGCCCGCGACTGTGCATCGGCCGCGAGATGGCGCGCGCGGAAGGGGCGTTAGTGCTGTCCATGGCCGCCCAACGTTTCCGCCTACAGCCGACCTCCACCCGCCCGATGGAGGCGAAACCCCTGGTCATGTTGAAGCCACGGGGCGGGCTGCACATGACCCTGCACGAACGCTGCTGAGCTACTTCCGCGCCGCGAGTTGACCCGACATGGCAGGATCGGGGACGTGCATGAGGACGAGGTTCCGCGCGGCTTGCGTGTCGCGGCCGCCTATTCGTGGCGCCTGCTCCTGATCGGAGCCCTGATCTTCTTCGCGCTGAAGTTGATGGCGCGACTGGAATTCGTCGCGATCGCCTTGTTCGTCGGCTTGGTCATCACCGCTCTGGTGGGGCCGCTGGTGAACCTGCTCGACAAGTTCCTGCCCCGGGGGTTCGCAGTTGCGCTGGGGCTGCTCATCGTGATCGTGGGCGTGTTGGGGATCTTCACCTTCATCGGTGCCGAAGTTGCCGGTTCCTGGCCGACGTTGTCGGAGCAGTTCAAGGTGGGTATCGGCCAGATCGAAACGTGGCTGCGCGACGGGCCGCTCAAGTGGGACCAGAACCGCATCGGCGAATTGACCAATCAGGTCCGCACTTGGCTGACCCAGAATCAGGCGAACCTGGCGAGTCAGGCGATCGGCGGGGCCAGCACCATCATCGAAGGGCTCACCGGCCTGTTCCTCGCGCTGTTCTCGGCCATCTTCTTCCTGGCCGGGGGTCCCCAGATCTGGGATTGGATCCTGATGTTGGTCTCCAAGCGGCAACGTCCCCGTGTGGACGGCTCGGGTCATGTCGCCTGGCACACGTTCGCGGGTTACACCCGTGGCATCGTGGTGGTCGCCGGCACCAACGCGATCCTGGTGGGCATCGGACTGACCATCCTTCGAGTACCACTCGCGTTGCCGTTGGCCCTGCTCGTGTTCTTCGGCAGCTTCATCCCGATCATCGGAGCCCCGATCGCGATGGTGATCGCCGCGATCGTGGCGCTGGCCGCGGACGGTCCACTGATCGCTCTCGGGGTCGTCGTGATGATCGCACTGATCGGGCAATTCGAGGGTCACGTGCTGCAGCCGTTGGTGATGGCACGGGCGGTGAGTATCCACCCACTGGCGGTGGCGCTGTCCGTGGCAGCCGGGACAGTGCTGGCAGGCATCGTCGGAGCGGTCGTCGCGGTGCCGGTTGTATCGGTGGTGTATTCCGTCGGCCGTTTCTGGGTGCAGACCACCCCGCGGAATCCGGGTAGCCCCCCGCCGGACACCCCGGTGGATCCCACCGGCACCGGAGCTGCGGCGGCCTAGCCGGGGTCCGAGAGCAGTTCGACGGCGGCCTCGGTCAGGTGTCCGTTCGTCGTCAGGGCGCCGTCGGGGACGCTGAAATCGCCGTCGACCAGTCTGAGTGCGGCGGAACCGTCGAGGCCGGTAAGGCGGCCGCCGGCGCGGGTGACGATGGGCAGCAGGGCCGCGACGTCCCATGGTTTGAGCACGGGCTCCACCGCGACGTCCACCGACCCTTCCGCGACCAGCAGATGCGACCAGAAGTCCCCGAACCCGCGGGTGCGCCAGGCGAGGGCGCGCAGCAGGTCAAGGCCACCTGGATGCGCATCCCAGCCGATGTCGTCTGAATAGGACACACTCGCGTCGGACAACTGCGCGACGCCTGAAACGCCGAGAGGTCGAGAGGTGCCGTCGACGTCGCTGGTGTGGGCACCTTCCGGGCTCGCCCACCATCTCCTGCCCAAGGCCGGCGCACTGGCCACCCCGATCACGGGCTCACCGTCGACGACGAGTGCTATCAGGGTGGCCCAGACTTGAACCCCTCGCAGATAGTTCGCGGTGCCGTCGATGGGATCGAGGATCCAGCAGCGGTCAACGAGCTCGCCGGTCGAGCCGAATTCCTCGCCGTATCGACCATCGCCAGGTCGTGCCGCCGCCACGTGCTCCCACAGTCCACTCTCGACGGCTCGGTCGGCCTCGGTGACTGGGGAACGGTCCGGCTTCGTCTCGACCTTCAGGTCGGTCGCGCGAAAGCGGGCCATCGTGATGCGATCGGCCAGATCCGCGAGTTCGAGGGCAAGTGCGAGATCGTCGTCCCAGGTTTCGGTCATGCAGTTGACGTTAGTACCTGCTGGGTCAGTAATCGTCGACGGTCGCGAGCGTCCGCAGTATTCGACGGAGAGACTCCAGCCTGGCTGGCGACGAGTTGCCCGCTGCCACCCAGTCGTCCAGGGCACAGTCGGCCTCATCATGGGTGCAGGCCCGGGGGCATTCCTCAGTGCCGGCGGCGAGATCCTCGAAGGCGTCGAACACAGTCTGGGCCATCACGTGGTTCAGCCCGAAGGAGCGCACCCCCGGTGTGTCGATGATTGCGCCACCGCCGGGCAGGTCAAGCAGTACCGCCGAGGTGGAGGTGTGTCGACCCCGCCCGGTGACCTCGTTGACAACCCCCGTCGCCCGGTCGGCCTCCGGCACCAAGGCGTTGACCATTGTCGATTTGCCGACGCCGCTGTGTCCGATGAGAACGGTGAGATGGCCCGCTAGGACTGTCCGGAGTTCGGACAGATCAGCCCCGCGTCGGCAGCGGACCGTGGTGACATCCAGATCCCGGTAGGCATCCAGGAAGTCTTGAGGGTCGGCCAGATCGGACTTCGTCACGAGCAGCAGCGGTCGCAGGCCGGCGTCGTAGGCGGCCACCAGGCAGCGGTCCACGAAACCCTGCCGGGGTTCAGGATCTGCGGCGGAAATGACGATGCCCAGTTGGTCGGCATTGGCGACCAACGGTCGTTCGGTGCTGTTGTCGTCGTCCGCTGTACGGAGAAGCAGGGTGGTACGCGGCTCCTGGGACACGATGCGGGCGAGGGAACCGTCGTCGCCGGAGACATCGCCCGTCAACTTCACCCGATCCCCGACCACGATCCCGCGGCGCCCCAACTCCCGGGCCTTGACCGCGATCAGTCGGGTGCCGTCGGAGATCTCGCAGGTGAATCGCCCGCGATCGACGGCCGTCACCACCCCCGGAACCGCCTTGCGATGGGATGGGCGCACCTTGGAACGTGGGCGGGTGCTGCGCCCGGGTCTGACCCGGACATCGTCCTCGTCGAGTTCCCGAGCCACTAGGCGCCCACCAGCTCGGACCACAGGTGAGGGAAGTCCGGCAGCGTCTTGGACGTGGTGGCGATATCGGACACTGTGACGCCCGGGATGACGAGCCCCAGGATGGCCCCGAACGTCGCCATCCGGTGATCGTGATAGCTGCGCACCTCACCGGCGCGAACTCGAGCGGAGTCGGGGGAAATGGCCAACCCGTCGGGTAGTTCCACTGCGGTTATCCCAAGCCGCCCCAATTCGGTGACGACAGCTTTCAGCCGGTCGGTCTCGTGGCCGCGTAGGTGGCCGACGCCGGTGATCTGGGAGGGGCCAGAGGCGACAGCGCAGACCGCGGCCACCGTCGGCACGAGTTCGCCGACGTCTGACATGTCGATCGTGATTCCGCGCGGGCGTTCGGGGCCGTACAACGTCAGGCCCGACGCGGCGAGTTGGGCATCAGCGCCCATCTCGCTGAAGATCACTCGTAGCCGGTCACCGGCCTGGCTGGTGTCCAGTGGCCAGTCGGGGACGGTCACCCGCCCGCCGGTCACCATGGCCGCTGCCAGGAACGGCCCGGCGTTCGACAGATCGGGCTCGATCGGGCCGCTGGGCGGTGTCAGCAGTCCCGGCTCGACGTGCCAGGACGCGTCGGAGGGGTCGCTCGTGTCGGTGACGACCACCCCACCGGCCGCGCGCAGCATGCGCACCGTCATGTCGACATGTGGCAGCGAGGGCAGCGGCGGACCGCAGTGGCGCAAGAACAGGCCATTGTCGAAGCGCGCGGCAGCGAGCAGCAAGGCGCTGACGAACTGGCTGGAACTGCTGGCATCCATCGTGACCGCATCACCACGCACGGCGCCGGTCGCGACCACCGTGAAAGGTAAGCGGCCGGTGCCGGATCGAACTTCGACACCCAGTTGTTCCAGTCCTGCCAGGAGGGGTGCCATCGGTCGCTGCCTGGCTCGGGGATCGCCGTCGAAGCTGACGGGACCGTGGGCCAGGGCCGCCACCGGGGGCAGGAATCGCATCACCGTGCCGGCCAGCCCGCAGTCCACCGAGGCACCGTCACCGAACGGTGCCGGTGCGATTCTGACTGTCGTTCCCTCGGTCTCGATTTCGGCGCCGAGTGAGATCAGGCCGTTGACCATCAGCTGGGTGTCCCGGGCGACGAGGGCTCCGCGCAGTTCTGTCGGCTCGGACGCGAGGGCGGCCAACACTAGGGCTCTGTTGGTCATACTCTTCGAACCAGGGAGTCGGACTTCGCCGACGATTGGACCTCCCGCCAGCGGCGCCTGCCACGCCGGCGCGGTATCCATGGTCATGCCCGCCAGCGTAGTCGCGCGGGCATAGGCTGGTGAGCCATGTGTGGTAGGTACGCATCGTCGAAGGAACCGGCGGCGCTTGTCGAGGAGTTCGAAGTCACCAAGCCGCCCGAACATGTTCTGGCGCCCAACTACAACGTCGCACCCACCAGCAAGGTCTATGCGGTCGTGGATCGACAGGTCGACGACGTCCTGGAGCGCCTGCTGTCCGAGGTGCGGTGGGGGTTGGTGCCGTCCTGGGCCAAGGACCCCGCGATCGGCAACAGGATGATCAACGCGAGGCTTGAGACGGCAGCCTCCAAACCCGCCTACCGGCGGGCGTGGGCCAAGCGCCGGGCCCTGCTGCCGGCTGATGGCTTCTATGAGTGGCATACCAGCCGCGCTCAGGGTGAGGAGAAGCCGAGGAAGCAGCCCTACTTCATCCACCCAGCCGACGGTTCCACGCTCGCCATGGCCGGTCTGTACGAGATATGGCGCAATCCCGAGCTGGATCCCGAGGATCCAGCTGCCTGGCTGTGGAGCGCGACAGTTCTGACCACCAAGGCGGTGGACGGGCTCGGCCAGATCCACGATCGGATGCCGATCCACGTGCCACCGGAGCAACGGGGAGCCTGGCTCGATCCTGGTTTCGGTGGTGACCCGGCCAGTCTGCTTGATCCTGTTGCCTCCGCAGCGGCAATGACCGCCTATCCGGTGGCGACGCTGGTGAATTCGGTGCGTAACAACGGTCCGCAACTCCTCGATCCGTTGCCAGGTTGAGCAATGACGCGATCGCGCCCTGCACGACTGCCGGGGAATAGCGGGGCCGGTCAGCAGGGTTGGCCTCTCTAACGTCGATTGCGCGTGGTCGCGCGGAAAACCTCGGGAGGTTCATGTGCTCGTCGCCCTAGTAGCACCTGAAGGTGGGGGTGCAGTGACGACCTCGGCGGGGTCGGACTCGCTACGCTCATCTCTTGTGGAGGAAGACGCGCAGGGTGCGCCGGCGGCAGAGCCGAGCGTGGCCACCGATGTCGCTGACGTCGATGTGGACAATGAGACACCCGAGGAGCGCAGGGCCCGCTTCGACCGGGATGTGATCCCGTTGATGGGCCCGTTGTACGGCAATGCGATGCGGCTCACCCGGAACTCCGAGGACGCCGCGGATCTGGTGCAGGCGACCTTCGAGCGGGCCTTCAAGAGTTTCCACCAGTACAAGCCCGGTACGAACCTCAAGGCATGGATGTTCAAGATCCAGAACAACGCCTTCATCAACGACTACCGCAAGAAGCAGCGGCAACCGCTGCTGGCGGATACCGATGTCGTCGAGGACTGGCAGATGCACCGAGCCGAATCCCACACTGCCTCGGGTCTGCGCTCGGTGGAGACGGAAGTGCTCGAGGATCTGCCCGAGCAGGTGGTCGTGGAGGCATTGGAACAGCTCTCCGAGGATTACCGCGAGGCGGTCCTGCTCGCCGATGTCGAAGGTCTCCGCTATCAGGAGATCGCTGACATCATGGGCACGCCGATCGGCACGGTGATGTCACGGCTGCACCGGGGCCGACGCCAATTGCGCGCCCTCCTTGAGGACCATGCCCGTGACTACGGGTACCTTCCGCGCGAAGTGACCCCATCGGGCGATGGATCGGCGGATATGCTGACCGAGGAGGGCGCTGAGTCCAGCAGCGGGAGGGGTGGGTCGTCGTGAACCCGATGGATCCGGCCTACCTGTGCGCAACGGCCCAATCCCACATCGACGCCTTCATCGACAACGAATTGGGACCGGCCGATTGCGACGGCATCGCCTCGCACTTGCTGACCTGCGGAACTTGCCGCCGCGCCTACGAGCAGGAGCTGGCGTTGAAGATGTTGGTGCAGCGCAAGTGCGGGTGTGATTCGGTACCCGAGGAGGTGCGGACGCGGGTGCAGATGAGCATCTCGCGAATCCGGCTGGAGACCGACGGCTACGGGATCGAACAGACGACCCTGCGCGCACAGATCCGTCGGGACTGAAGAGGGTCGTCCGCGCTGAAGGGCACGGTCAACCACCTACCGCGGCATTGACGACGGCCCGCCACTGAGGTCAGTGGGCGGGCCGTTTCGTCTGGTCCAACGATCGTTGGACCGATGGTCGTCAGGAGTTCGGGCGACGACCGTGGTTCGCCTTGCTCTTCTTCCGAGCCTTCTTCTTGCGTCCGCGCTTGCTCATGCTTTCCTCTCGTTGAACGTGCCTTCATGGTGGCACAGCCACGCGCGACCGGGGCGCGGTGCCCCGCCGGCGGCGGGCTAGAGTGCGCGGAGCAACCCGACGGGAGTGATGAGCATGCAGAAACTACTGGTGGCCAATCGCGGTGAGATAGCTTCCCGGGTGATCCGAACCGCCCAACGGCTGGGGATAGCCACCGTGGCGGTGTATTCCGAGGCGGATGCTGAGTTGCCGTTCGTCGACCTCGCCGATGAGGCGGTGCTGCTGGGTGCCGCAGCTCCGGCCGATTCCTACCTGAACGCCGACAAGCTTCTTCAGATCGCGGCGTCGACAGGCGCAGACGCCCTCCACCCCGGCTACGGGTTCCTCTCTGAGAGTCCCGATTTCGCCGCTCGGGTCGCCGAGGCCGGACTCACCTGGGTAGGTCCCGGTCCGGCGGCGATGCTCGCGATGAGCGACAAGATCGATGCCCGAGCCACCATGGCGGCAGCGGGCGTGCCGGTGGCACCGGGAACTGTCGAGCCGGTGACCGACGTCGAGGCCGCGGTGGCCGAGGCCGCGAGAATCGGTTACCCGGTGATGGTCAAGGCAGCCGCCGGTGGTGGCGGCATCGGAATGGCCGCGGCCGCGGACGAGAACGAGTTGCGGTCGGCGTTCGAGACCGCCAGGTCGCGAGCGGAGAGGTTCTTCTCCAGTCCCTCGATCCTGTTGGAACGTTTCGTCGCGTCCGCCCGGCACATCGAAGTCCAGATCCTCGGACTCGCCGACGGCACTGTGGTGGCGTTGGGTGAGCGCGAATGCAGTGTCCAGCGACGTCACCAGAAGGTGGCCGAAGAGTCGCCCTCTGCCGCCGTCGACGGCGAACTACGTGACCGGTTGAATGCGATCGCCGTCGCTGCCGGAGAGGCGGTCGGCTATCGCAATGCCGGGACCGTGGAGTTGTTGTTGGACACCGAGACCGGCCAGGTCTACTTCTTGGAGATGAACACCCGACTGCAGGTGGAGCATCCTGTGACCGAGGCCGTGCTCGGCCTCGACCTGGTCGAGGAACAGTTGCGGATCGCCGACGGCGAGCCCCCGACGTTCGGTGGTACCCCGCCGGAATCTCGCGGACATGCCATCGAGTTGCGGGTCTATGCCGAGGACCCCAAGCGCTTCCTACCAGGTCCGGGCACGATCAGCGAATGGCAGGAACCCATGGGGGACGGTATCCGGGTGGACGCCGGCTACCACGTCGGCAACACCGTGACGCCCTTCTACGATCCCCTACTGGCGAAACTGATCGTCTGGGGCCCGGATCGTCCAGCAGCCTTGGATCGTGCCCGCGGCGCAGTCGCTGATTTCCACGTCTCCGGACCGAAGTGCAACCTGCCGTTCTTCACCGAGCTTCTCGACAACCCGTCCTTCGTCAGCGGGCAATACGACACCGGCATCGTTGCCACCATGCGCTGACGAAGTGCTCGCAGCTCAGGGCTAGTCGATGACTGCGATCAGGCCTTCCTCGTCCACTGTGTCACCCTCGGCAACCGCGACCGTAGAGACTGTGCCGCCCCCCTCAGCAACCACCGGGATCTCCATCTTCATGGACTCGAGGATGACGAGGGTGTCGCCGTCCTCGACGGTCTGGCCCTCGGTGACCAGCACCTTCCACACGTTCGCTGTCATCTCGGATCGAACTTCGGCCATGTGTCCTCCTAGGTGGTCCTGGGAGTATCCAAGCAGAGGGCGCCTAGCTGGCGAGGCCCACCCGACGCATCTCGACCTGGAGGTCGTGGGGGCTGGTGGAGGTCTGGATGGCTGCGTCCATCGTGATCAGGCCCTGTTGGAATAGTGCGATGAGGTGCTGGTCGAAGGTTTGCATGCCGTAGTAGCCGCCCTCGGCGATCAACGTCATGAGGGTCGACGTCTTGGCCGGATCCACGATGGCGTCGGCGATCCGGCCGGTGCTGATCGCAATCTCCATCGCTGCTATCCGCCCGGCCCCGCCGGCGCGAGGCACCAGTCGCTGGCAGAGGATCCCTCGTAGCGCGCCGGCCAACGCGAATCGGATCTGCTGTTGTTCGTGTGGCGGGAAGAAGTCGATGATCCGGTTCACCGTCTCCTGAGCATCCACCGTGTGCAGGGTCGACATGACGAAATGACCGGTCTCGGCTGCCGCCAGCGCAGCCTTGACGGTCTCGGAGTCCCGCATTTCCCCCACGAGGATCACGTCTGGGTCCTGCCGCATCGCGCCCCGCAACGCAACGTGGAATCCGCCGGTATCTACGCCGACTTCCCGCTGGTTGATCATCGCCAGGTTGTCGTGATGGATGATCTCGATCGGGTCCTCGATGGTGACGACATTGACCGAACGATTCGCATTGATGTGGTCGATCATGCCGGCCAGGGTGGTGGTCTTGCCGGAGCCCGTCGGGCCGGTAACGAGAACCAGTCCGCGCGGTTCCAGCGATAGCGGAGCCAGTACCGGCGGCAGGTTCAGCGAGGCCAGGGTCGGTGCGCCGATGCTGACATGGCGGAACACGAGACCGGCGGCCCCACGCTGGCGGAACGCGTTGACGCGGAAGCGGCCGATGCCCTCCCGCTCGTAGGCGAAGTCGGCCTCGTTGGTTGAACGGAACTGTTCGGCCTGGTCCGGTCGCATGACCTCGGCGACCATGGCCTCGGTCTCCGCCTGGGTGAGCTTAGGAGTGTCCAAGGTGCGAAGTGTGCCGTCGACCCGAATGCGCGGCGCGCAATCGGCCTTCACGTGCAGGTCTGAACCCCGCAACTCCACCAGGGCCCGCAACAGCGGATTCACCGACCGGGCCGGCTCGGGCGTTGGGCTTCCGGCATCGCTGAACTCACGAGCCCGCGCGGGGTCTCCCGCCTCTCGCGGCTGGTCGCTGCCGGACGGTCCTCCTGGGGCAACAGAGTGGACGTTCACTACCGCGGTATCGGCGCTTCCGGGGTGCGGCTTGAGATCGCGAGGAACGGCATCTAGCGTCCGCTGACGCCCTCGCCGCCGTCGATGGTGCCGTGTCGACTGCAGGTCGCGGTCCAACCGGCGGGCAGGATCTGCACGACCATCCGTCTGCGGCACACGAAACAGAATCGTGGCGGCTCCAGGTCGAGGGCTTCGTCGCAATCGAGGTGGGCAGCCGTTCGTTCTGGCTCGCCGCAGCGGCCACAGTAGGGGCCGTCGGCCTCAACTCCGTCGACGACTTGCTGCTCAGTCACCCGCCCATCGTGGCGCACAGGTGCGCCGAGCGATCCGCCGGGGATCCCGATTCGGCGGTGTCACGGTCCTCATCGCCCGTGAATCCGATCGCACCAATAGGCTGGCGGCATGGCTGATCTGCACGAACTGCTGGGACGTCGTTCGACCAACGAGCACCGCGTCGGCGCCGAACACACCGCTATCGCGGTTGGCTCCGGATCGCTGGAGGTGCTGGGAACACCAGCGCTGATCGCATGGCTGGAGGAGGCGACCTGCGACGCTCTTGTGCTGGATCCGGACACAACCTCAGTAGGGGTACACGTCGATATCGCGCATTTGGCGGCGACGCCCCTGGGCAGTCTCGTCACCTGCGAGGCTGAGGTGGTGAAGGTCGACGGGCTGCGAGTGACACTCCACGTGAGCGCGGTCCACGACTTCAACGGCAGGGTGATCGCGACGGGAAGCGTGGACAGGGTCGTTGTCGACGTCGAGAGATTCCTGGCGTCGATATCTTCCGAGGCTGGTTGAGGGCCCGCTGGTCGACAGCAGGCCTCAGATGCCCGTGGTGGATCGTGGATAGGCCGCCTCAGGGTCGGTCAACACATTGACGAGGTACGGGACTCCGGAGGCGAAGGCCCGGTCGATGGCCGGACCGATCTCGTCGGGCCTGGTCACGAGTTCGCCATCGCCGCCAAGCGCCCGGACGACTTCGTCGTAGCGGGTGCCGGGCTGCAGATCGGCCGCCACATCGTAGGTGTGAAGCATCCGCATCGGGAACTTCTCCAGCCCCCAGGCGCTGTTGTTGCCCATCACCATGACTGTGGGAATTCCGTGGCGCACGAGGGTGTCGACGTCCATCAGTGAGAACCCGGCCGCGCCGTCGCCCAGCAGCAGCACCGAGGGCGAGTTAGGCATGGCGACCCCACTGGCGAGGGCATAGCCGAGGCCGGTGCCCAGGCAACCGTACGGTCCAGGATCCATCCAACGCCCTGGTTTGGACGGTTCCACGAACCGACCCGCGAACGAGACGAAGTCGCCACCGTCGCCGATCACGACGGTGTCGTCGGTGAGTCGTGGTAGCAGTTCGCCGTAGATACGGGCCGGATGTATCGACTCCGCCTCGGACGTCAGGAGGTGCTGGTCCTTGGCGATCGCCGCCGCCGCGTGTTCGGCGAGTTTCTGGGCCCACGTCAGGTAGCGCCCAACGCTTGCCCGCACGGACCACGCCTCCGCGATTCCTTCGAGCACCTTGGAGAGGTCCCCATAAGCCGTGGCTGCCGGGTTGGCGTGAAGCGACAGCTGTTCCGCCGAGTCCGCCAGGTGCACGACCGGGACAGCCGGGTCGCCGAACGTGCCGTAGCCCAGCCGGAAGTCCAGGGTGGTGCCCGCCACGATCACCAGGTCGGCCTGCGAGAACGCCGGCCCACGCGCTCGTGAGACCAGCAATTCGTGTCCCCGCGGCAGGATGCCGCGACCCATCCCGTTCGCCACGACCGGTAGGCCGATCGACTCCACCACCGCGCGAGCGGTGTCGGCGGCACCATCCATCCAGACATCCGAGCCCAGCACGAGCACCGGCCTCTCCGCCGCCGCGAGCAGGTCGGCCACCGCTGTCAACGAGTCCGGGTCCGGCACCCGTGGATCGGGCGGAATGGGATGCGGCACGGCTGCGTCCGCCGGAGCGTAGAAGCGATCCATCGGTATGTCGATGAAGGCCGGGCCTCGGTGCGCGTGCGTGGCCGCGGCGAAGGCGGCGCCGGCGTCCAAGGCGATCGTGCTCGGGTCCTTGAGCGTCGCCGCGTGCTTGGTGACCGGCGCCACCAGCGGTATGTGGTCGATCTCCTGAAGGGCGCCGGTACCCCATCGGAACTCCGGGGCGCGACCGCCGACCACGACCATGGGAATCCCATTGAAGTAGGCCGACGTGATGCCCGAGATGCCGTTCGTGACCCCTGGGCCTGCCGTGATCGCCGCGAATCCGGGTCGGCGCGTGAGTTTGGCGACCCCTTCGGCGGCGAACACTGCGGTGGCTTCATGCCTGACATCCACCATCCGCATCGGGCCGCCGGCCAGGGCGGTGCTGTTGTCCCGACCTGCCTCCTCGTAGCCCTCCGTACCGCCGATGGCGGCGTCGTAGAGGGGAAAGACATGCGCACCGCTGAGGGTGAAGAGGGCATCCGCACCGTAGGCCTGCGCGGCCGCCAGTACGTGGTGCCCGCCGTGCCCGGAAACCTGTTCAGTCACGTCTACTCCCGGTCCGTCAAATGAAACTGACGAAGACGGCGATCAGTAGGACCACCACCAGGATCGCGGCGACCACCACGATCCAGCCCTTGTCCATCATCATGATCTGGTACCCACTTCGCCTAGAGGTTGTCCGAGAGGACCTTGACGGGCATGCTCAATTCAGCCAGCAACTCCAGGTCCTCATCGGGGGAGCGACCCAAGGTCGTCAGGTAGTTGCCGACGATAACCGCATTGATGCCGCCGAGCAGCCCCTCTTTGGTACCCAGTTCTCCCAAGGTGATTTCTCGTCCGCCCGCATAGCGCAGGATGGTGCGGGGCAAGGCGAGTCGGAAGGCTCCGATGGTGCGCAGGGCATCCGGGGTACTCATCACGGGAAGGTCTCCGAAAGGGGTGCCGGGGCGCGGGTTGAGGAAGTTCAGGGGCACCTCGTGCGGAAGCAGGGTGGCGAGCTGTGCGGCGAACTCGGCCCGCTGGGCGACGGTCTCGCCCAGGCCCACGATTCCGCCGCAGCAGACCTCCATGCCGGAGTCGCGCACCATCTCCAGGGTTTCCATGCGCTCATCCCAGGTGTGGGTGGTGACCACGTTCGGGAAGAAAGAGCGGGCCGTCTCCAGATTGTGGTTGTACCGATGGATACCCATCTCGACCAGCTCGTCGACTTGTTCGGCAGTGAGGATTCCGAGACTTGCCGCGACGTTGATGTCCACGGCGTCTTTGATGGCGGCCACGCCCTCGCGCATCTGGGTCATGAGTCGCTCGTCCGGTCCGCGAACCGCGGCCACAATGCAGAACTCGGTGGCGCCGGTTGCGGCAGTCTGTTTGGCGGCTTCAACGAGGCTGGGGATGTCCAGCCAGGCGGCGCGCACGGGGGAGGCGAACAGGCCCGACTGCGAGCAGAAGTGGCAATCCTCCGGGCAGCCACCGGTCTTCACCGAGACGATTCCCTCGACCTCGACCTCGGGTCCGCACCAGGCCATGCGCACCTCGTGGGCGAGTTCGAGCAACTCACCGATCCGTTCCTCAGGCAGTTCGAGGACGGCGAGGATGTCGGCCTCGGTCAGGCCGATACCGTCCGCCAGAACGGTTCGCCGGGCCCTCGCGAGCACATCCTCGACAGCCAAGTCGACGTCCGGTTCGCTTACCTGGGTCATCCTCGTTCCTCACCTTCGCCGGGATACTGCGGTGCCTGAGCGATCCGGAACCCGGCAGCCGAGAACGTGCCGCCGAACTGCGGAGCCAGGGACTCTGCTGCGATCGTACGGAACGCCTCTTGAGTGGCCGAGGCCGAGTCGGCCGGGACGGCTCCGGCGAGTGGCTCCTGCAGTACCGCCTCGAGGTCGATCACATTGTGGCGTTCGACCAGGCCCGGCCGGTCCGGCCACGACCCGATGATCGCGCCGCCCAGGGGGAGACCGCGACGATCCAGCGCTTCCAGCGTCAATGCGGTGTGGTTCAGCGTCCCGAGTGCTGCCGCCACGACGACCACGACCGGCGCCTCCAGCATGCGGGCAAGGTCGGCCAGGGTTCGTCCCCGGTCGTCGAGCCTGACTAGCAGTCCGCCGGCCCCCTCAACCAGGACCAGGTCGTCCTCAGCCGCGAAGGATTGCACTGCGTCGACGACGCCTTCCAGGGACAGAGGTGGCGTCCCCTCCGCCCGAGCCGCAGCCTCAGGCGCCAAGGGTTCCCGGTAGCGGACCAGTTCGTGGACCGAGCTGAGTCCGGTCAGCCGCGTCACCTCGGCGCAGTCACCGGGTTCATCCGGGGTGAGGCCGGTCTGGGCCGGCTTGACCACGGCCACCCGCTTGTGCGCTTGCATCGCGACGGAGGCGAGGGCGGCTGTGACGACGGTCTTGCCCACCCCGGTACCGGTCCCCGTGACTAACAGAATGCTCACGCCGAGCGCACCTCACGGGCGGCGGCCTGCAGAGCCCGACGTCCCCTGGCCAACTCCATCTCAGTGAGTCCGGCATGGGCGGTGATCCGGAGCCGCGACCAGGCATCGGGCACCGACGGAGGTCGGAAGCAGCCGACAGCGACGCCAGCGTCGTGGCAGGAGCGTTGGGCCGCGAGGGCGTCGATGGGACTTCCTATGAGCGCCGACGTCACGGCGGCCGAGGGCGGGGCGGAGTTGAATCCCGCATCCAGAAGGACGCGGTGCAAATGGGTGGCGATGCTACGGCAGCGCTCAGCCAAGTCTGGCTCGGCGAGCAGCACCTTCACTGCTGCCAGTGCGGCCCCGGCCGAACCCGGCGCCAGCCCGGTGTCGAAGATCATGCTTCGAGCGCTGTCCACCAGGTGCTCGATGACGTCCCGAGTTCCCAGTACAGCGCCACCTTGGGATGCCAGCGCCTTCGACAGCGTTGCGGTGATGACGATGTCGGGTTCCCCGGACAGCCCGGCAGCGGCGACTGCGCCGGAGCCGGCTGGACCGAGAACTCCCAGGCTGTGAGCCTCGTCCACAAGCAGGACGGCATCGTGTGCGCGCGCTGCGCGGTGAAGTTCTGCCAGTGGGGCAAGCTGGCCATCGACCGAATACACCGCGTCGGTGACGATCACTGCTTTGGGAAGCGACCGTGCCGCCAGCACTCGCGCCACGGCTGCCGTCTCACCGGATGGGTAGATCGCGACGTGGGCCTTCGACAGCCGACAGGCATCGATCAGCGAGGCGTGGTTCGCATTGTCGGACAGGACCAGGGTGTCAGCATCGGTCAGGGCCGTCACTGCCCCCAGGTTCGCCAGGTAGCCCGAACTGAAGACCAAGCCCGCTTGGGTGCCGCACAGCCCCGCCAGTGACTCCTCAAGCTCCTGGTGTAGGTCGGTGGATCCGGACACCAGTCGTGATCCGGTGGCGCCGGCACCCCAGGTGCGTACCGCCTCGATGGCTGCCTCGACAATCCGCGGATCGGAGGCCAGCGAGAGGTAATCGTTCGACGCCAAATCCACTCGGCGGTCGTCAGCCGCTCGCGGCGCCAGCTGACGGCGTAGACCGGCAGCTTGCCGCTGACGGGCGCGTTGGCGTAACCATTCCCATGTCTGGCTGGTGGCAGGCGTCATTGGACCACGGTCCTGATGGCATCGGACACCACGCCGGTCAACTCGGCGAGGTCGCCATCGCCGATCGCCAACGGCGGCATGAGCACGACGACATCTCCGAGCGGACGCACCCACACGCCGTGCCGACGGGCCTCCTGGCAGACGGCAAAGCCGGTGCGCTCGCCGACGCTGGCAACCTCGATCCCGGTCATCGTGCCGATCCGGCGAACCTCCACGACGCCGTCGTAGTCGGCGAGGGGTGACAACTGGGCCCCGATTGCTGAGCCAACCTCGGCAGCCCTCTCGACTGTGCCTTTGGCTGCCATGAGCTCCAGGTTGGCAACGGCCGCGGCGGCGGCCAACGGGTTGGCGGTATAGGAGTGCCCGTGGAAGAAGGTGCGGCCGGACTCGGAACTGCCCAGAAACGCCTCGTAGAGTTCCTCAGTGGCCAGCACCGCCGACAGCGGCAGGTAGCCGGCCGTGAGTCCCTTGCCGGTGGTCAACAGATCTGGTGAGATGCCCGCGTGCTCCACTGCCCACATGCGTCCGGTACGCCCGACCCCGGTGGCAACCTCGTCGCAGATCAGATAGACGCCGTGCTCGTCGCATAGGCGCCGGACTCCCCGCAGGAAGGCAGCGTCGTGGGTGAGCATGCCGCCGGCAGCCTGGACCATGGGTTCCACCACAACCGCACCCACCTGCCCGCCCTCCGCTGCCAGTAGACCGGCAAGCTCTGCCACCACTTCTTCGGCTCGGTCGGCGCGCGACTGACCTCGGGCCAACAGACCGGGCGATGACACGACGCGGGTTTCCAGCATTATCGAGGAATAGGTGCGGTGGAAGAGGTCGATGCCGCCGACGCTAACTGCCCCGAGGGTGTCCCCGTGGTAGCCCTCGGCCACGTGCGCGTATAGGGGGCGCACCGCCCCGTTCTGGGCGTGCGCCTGGTAAGCGATCTTCAGGGCCGCCTCGACGGCGCTGGCGCCATCGCCCGCGTAGAACACCCGGGAGAGCCCCGCTGGAGCTACTGCGAGGAGGGCCTCCGCCAGTCGGATGCCCGGCTCATGGGTGAGGCCCAGGAACGTTGTGTGGTCGAGCCGACCCAGCTGGTCAACTATGGCGGCGTCGATCTCGGGACGGGCATGGCCGTGGACGTTGACCCACAGCGAGGAGACGCCATCGAGGTATCGGTTGCCATCGGTGTCCCAGAAGTACATGCCCGCAGCCCGGTCCACGACGATGGGTTCATCGGAAGTCCACAGCGACTGCTGGGTGAAGGGGTGCCAGACGGCCGCAGCGTCCCGCGCGATGAGGTCCCGGGTGCGCGAGGAGGGGCCCGTGGTCTCCGACCGCGCTGAGCGTGCCGACATGGCACTCATGTTCTCACCCCGCAGCTTCCGGAGATGTCGCCCGGTGCCGCCTAGGCTGGCCGGATGGCAGACATCGTCACGTTGGCCCGCGAACACACTGACCTTGCGCCGGAGGAGGTCGAGCGACTGCGGGCACTGGTTGCCGATTGGGGACTACTCGCCGATCTGTCCTTCGCCGACCTTGTCCTGTGGTTGCCCACCTGGAACGGAGGGGGCTTCGTTGCGGCGGCCCAACAGCGTCCGGACACCGGACGCACCCTCTTCGTCGACGATGTGGTGGGCACCTTCGTCGCCCGGGGCCGTCGACCGGTCCTCGATCGGACGCTGGCCTCGGGAAGGCCGGATTCCGATCCCGACCAGCGCCCCGGGGTGGAACACCGGGTGCAGCCGCTCATCCAAGGCGGACGGGTGATCGCCCTGCTGAGCCGCTACTCAGCCAGCGGTGGCGCGGAGAGTGGCCGATTGGATTCGGCCTACGCCGCGGCCGCCGAGGATCTGCTGGATATGACGATGCGCGGGACTTTTCCGCCGGTCGGAGCCCCCGCCGGACCATTGCGGGTCGGTGGCGGTCTGCTGCGGTTGGACGACCGCGGAGTGGTCCAGTTCGCCTCGCCGAACGCGGTCTCGGCTTTCCGCCGGTTGGGGCTTTCGGTGGACATCGAAGGAGCCTCGCTCGTCCAATTGGCGCCTAGGTTGCTGGGGCCCGGCGGCACAGATGGTGATCTGGTGCGGATCGCGTCCGGCCAATGGGCGGGCTCGGTGGAGTTGGAGCACTCGGATGCCACGGTCGCGATGCAGTCGCTGCCCCTGACCCGTGACGGGCGTGCAGCTGGGGCTTTGGTGCTGGTACGCGACGTTACGGACGTCCGGCGACGCGAGCGGGCCCTGGTCACCAAGGACGCCACCCTTCGAGAGGTGCACCACCGGATCAAGAACAACCTTCAGATGGTGGCGGCGTTGCTTCGGATGCAATCTCGACGGCTGGACAGCGGCGAAGCAAAGGCCGCGCTGGCCGACGCCGGCCATCGGATCGGCGCCATCGCCCTGGTTCACGAGGCGCTGTCGGTCTCGCCCGAAGGCGAGGTGGATTTCGATGGCGTGTGTGATCGGATCCTCGCGATGGTCAGCGAGCTCGTTCCGTTGGCGCGGGTGCACAGGGAGGGTCGGATCGGCCGGGTCGCCAGCGACCTCGCGACCCCGCTGGCCATGTCACTGACCGAACTCGTGGCGAATGCCGCGCAGCACGCCGGGGCCGGCAACGAAGTCAGAGTCAACTTGCGGCTGCGGCGGGGGGATGACCGCCTGCAGCTCACTGTGGAAGATGACGGTCCCGGGCTACCGCCGGGTTTCGACGCAGAGGAACACGGTCGACTGGGAGTTGGCATTGTGCTTGCGCTGGTCTCCGAGGTGAGTGGCACCGTGTCGTGGTCCAGCCGGTCCGGCGGTGGAACCAGGGCCGAAATCCACGTGCCGGCCTGATCGGGGACGCCGCCGCGCAGGCACAGAGTCAGGCGAGTAGCATGGATTCGAGTTCTTCGTGACCCCAAGCGGTGTGACATAGCCGACACCGTTTGGCGGCTTCCCGAGCCCGCAGCCCCTTGTGGAGACGGGGCGGAATGTGTGACCCTTGAGGGCAGCGAGGGCTAACCATAAGTCATTGACGGTGCGAGTCATGACGGCGCCCCCTGTGAAGACGACATCGACGAGTGTGGAGGTCCGCCAGATGGACTGGCGTTTCGAGGCTGCCTGCCTTTCTCACGACCCTGAACTTTTCTTCCCGATCGGCGACTCCGGCCCAGCGGTGATGCAAATCCAGCAGGCCAAGGCGATCTGCCGCACCTGCCCCGTGATGCAGGACTGCCTGTCATGGGCGCTCGACTCGGGCCAGGATTCAGGTGTCTGGGGTGGAATGAGCGAGACCGAGCGGTTGGCGCTGCGGCGTCGATCCTCGCGTCTGCCCAGCACCCGCTGAACCAACGGCGGACATCAGACGAATCAACGAGAGTGCCTCGTGGAGCTTGAAGCTCCACGAGGCACTCTCGTTTCTTGCGGTCCTAGATGTATACCCGCAGCATGGACGGGAAGGACGCGAACTTGGCACTCTGCACGGACCCCAGCCCCTCCCCGTCTATCTGCAGTTCCACGGGCGGGTTGGCGGTTGCCGCGAAGCTTGCTAGGTCCTTGCCAACGAACAGGCCGTTCTTGGTGGACCCGGCCGACGACTTCATCAGGATCCGTCGCGAGTACCGCAGCCCGTCCAATACGCCGAATCGCCTCACCGCCCAGAGCCCCAGCCCGTTGTCCCAGTCGGTTTCCGGCAGGGGGTTCACAGCCATGTTGCCCAGGTATGTCCACGGCGAAGCATTCTGGATGATCGCCAGGAACACACCGGGAACCTCGCCGGTCCCGGGCACCTCCATCGTCAGCCGGGGATGCTTGCGGTCGGTGTCGGCGAAGAACGTGCGGAGGGTGGTTGTCAGGTAGCGCGTGGGGCTCGCGTCCTTACCTTTGGCCCGCAGCCGTTCCATGTTGTGGATGATCTCGGCGTCCAGCCCGAGACCGGCATTGAACGTGATCCATCGCCTGATCGGCTCCGCCGCATATGCGGTCTCGGTCGCGATGTCCGGGTCGTCCGAGTCCTCGCCGTCGTCGTTGGGTGCGGGAGCGGGAACGTAATCGCACCGACCGAGCCCGATCACCCGGGTACGGTCGTTGCGGAGCGCGTCCACCAATTCGCCAGTCGCCTCGACGGGTTCCGGCGGGAATCCCAACGCCCGGGTGAAGACGTTGGCGCTGCCTCCGGGGATGGCTCCGAACTTGGGAAGGTCATCGGCGGCATTGCCGACGCCGTCGAAATCGGCAAGCATGCCGTTGACGGTCTCGTTGACGGTGCCGTCTCCGCCGAGCACGACAACGACGTCCAACTTCTCCTGGGTCGCGCGCCGACCCAACTCCATCGCGTGACCACGGTGGTCGGTTCGTACTGTCTCCAGGCTGAACTGATCGGCGAGGGCGTGGATCAGGACGTCGCGGGTGCGATCGGTAGTTGCAGTGGCCTTCGGATTGACGACCAGGAGTCCGCGCATTACTCCACCCTAGTGGCGCGCTCAGAGCCTTTCGTTAGGGTCGTCGGCGTGCCGCAGTCCTCCCGCGATGGTCACCCCGTCCCTCCGCCGTCCGCCACTTCCTCCTGGCCGCGACTGGTTGCCCTGTGCATCTGTGGGCTGGAGGTGGTCGCATTGATCGGTTACATCGTCGCGGTGTGGCTGGCGTCGCGTCACTCTCGGGGTTCCTCGGGCAAGGCGACGTTGGTCGAGATCCTGGTCTACCTGGCCTTCGCGGTCCTGATCGCTCTCATCGGTCGGGGAATCCTGCGGCGACGTCCGTTGGCCCGCACGCCCTTCCTGCTCGCGCAGCTGTTCGTGTTGGTGGTCGGATACACCCTGGTCGTCGGTGACGGTGCAGCGGTGAAGATCGCCGGAGGCGCGGTGCTGGCCGTCGGCCTTGTTGGCCTCGTCGTGGCCTTCCACCCGGCGTTCGTGGCCTCTCTCGATGGCGAGGAACGCTCCTCGGCCAGTACCTGAGGCGACCAGCTCGACGATGTGGCGGCGCTTTGCGCTCGACTCAGCGCCCGCTCGTCAGGGACGCGAAGTCTCACGTGGCGAGGAGACCGCGCAGTTCGAGAAGCGACTTGGCCAAGAGTCGGGAAACGTGCACCTGGGACATGCCGAGTTCCTCGGCGATCTCCGTCTGCGTCTTGTGCCCGAAGAACCGCATGACGACTATCCGTCGCTGACGTTCCGGGAGTCCCTCGAGGGCCACCCGCAGGCTCTCCCGATTGTCGACGCCGATCATGTCGGCGTCCTCCGCCCCCAAGGTGTCGGCGAGGGTTGCGCCTCCCTCATCGCCACCCGCGCCGGCTGAGTCGATGGACATCGAGGAGTAGGCCTTTGCGCTCTCCAGCGCCTCCAGCACCGCCTCCTCGGTGACCCCGAGTTCGAGGGCGATGTCCTTGACCGTCGGGGTCCTGCCCAACCGATGGGACAGGCTCTCGGTGGTCGACGAGATGCTGATTCGAAGTTCCTGCAGCCGCCGGGGGACTCGCACGCTCCACCCTTTGTCGCGGAAATGCCTTTTGATCTCACCGACGATCGTTGGCGTGGCATAGGTGGAGAACTCCACCCCCCGATCGAGTTCGAACCGATCGATCGACTTCAGCAGTCCGATGGAACCGACCTGCACGAGGTCATCGCGGGACTCTCCTCGATCCAGGAATCGACGGACTACATGCTCGACCAGCGGCATGTTGATGAAGGCTTCGGCGCTGATTCCGCTCAACTGCTCGGCGGTGCTGCGCGTGCGGGGATCCTCGGCGGCGTCGCCGATGGCCACGGTGCGGCCGACCTTGAGATCGTCGATGT